>NZ_BAAGRP010000007.1:0-931454 GCF_054782895.1 Promicromonospora xylanilytica | reverse complement strand
CCATCGGGCCCACACCGCCGTCGGGAACCAGCCCCCAGCCACGAAGCTACCGACCGGCGTCACCAACGTCATGACCAGCAACAGCTAGCGGTGCCCTCGACTTCTACTTCCCGACGGTCGTGCAGAAGGCCGTGCTGCTCGTCTGCTACGTGCCGCTCCTGGCCTGGGGGCCGCTGCTCGCGGTGCTGACCGTCGCGTACTACCGGCGCCGGTCGGCCTGACGGCTTGGCTGGTCAGGGCGTGTCAGTGGCGCGCACTAGGGTCGCCCGGGTGACGGATGACAAGCTCCGAGAGATGCTGATCCCCTTTCGCACGCGGGCAGTCGAGGAGGGCGATGAGTGGGAGGACATCGAGCCCCTCCCGGCCGACGAGGTGGACCGGTGGATCGGCCACGTCCGGCCGTGCGCGGTCCTCACCGTCGGCGGGGACGGGCCGGTCGCGGGCAGCTACGGTGGGCCGCTGCTGCTGCCCGCCGACGTCCCGGACCCCGAGTACCCGTACCTCGCGTCCATCGACCTCGCCGCGCTGCCGAAGGAGGCGACGGACATCTCCCTGCCGCCCGACGGACGCCTGCTGCTCTTCGCCTCGCTCGACGAGCCGGACGGCGAGGGCAACTACGGACAGGCCATCTATGTCCCGGCCGGCACGCCGGTGGAGGAACGCGACAAGAACACCTGGAAGGGCTACCCCGGCGACGACTACTACCAGACGATCGTCGGTTCCTATCCACAGGGCGAGCTGCGAACCAGCACGCAACCGGACCTGCCGTACCACTCGCTTCCCGGGTTCCCGAACGCATACGAGCTGGTCACCGTCTGGTGCGCGGCCTCGGACAGAACAGGACACCTGCAGGTCGGGGGGTACGCGAAGGACGAGGACAGCTCCAGGGACCCGCTGGAGTCCGTCGCGGCCAACGCGGTCCACGAGGTGAGGTGGAGGGGCTGGGGCGGCGGTGAGCCGGTGTCGCCCGCGGCCGAGGACTGGGTTCTGCTGGCGCACTGGAACCCGGACATCAGCGGCCGGGAGGGCGCGGACGTGCAGTGGGGGATCCAGCGGGCGGACCTGGAGGCCCGCCGCTTCGACCGCACCTTCAGCACGGTCTTCTGGAACCCCTGACGCGGGACACGAGAAACGGCGGCTGACTCTGCACGACGTCGCGAGACGTCAGTGCGGGTCAGCCGCCGTTTCGGGGCATCTCAGCAGGTCATGGGGGACCGGCGATCAGATGTCGTAGTACAGCTCGAACTCGTGCGGGTGCGGCCGCAGACGGATCGGGTCGATCTCGTTCTCGCGCTTGTACGCGATCCAGGTCTCGATCAGGTCCTCCGTGAACACGTCACCGGCGGTGAGGTACTCGTGGTCGGCCTCGAGCGCGTCCAGCACGCCGTCGAGCGACGTCGGCACCTGCGCGATCTGCGCGTGCTCCTCTGGCGGCAGCTCGTACAGGTCCTTGTCGACCGGTGCCGGCGGCTCGATGCGGTTCTTGATGCCGTCCAGGCCGGCCATGAGCATCGCAGAGAACGCCAGGTACGGGTTCGACGAGGGGTCCGGCGCGCGGAACTCGATGCGCTTCGCCTTCGGCGAGGTACCCGTGATCGGGATCCGGATCGAGGCGGAGCGGTTGCGCGCCGAGTAGACGAGGTTCACGGGAGCCTCGAAGCCGGGCACCAGGCGGTGGTACGAGTTCACCGACGGGTTGGTGAACGCGAGGAGCGACGGCGCGTGCTTGAGCAGGCCGCCGATGTACCAGCGGGCGAGGTCGGACAGGCCGCCGTAGCCCTTCTCGTCGTAGAACAGCGGCTCGCCGTTCTTCCAGAGCGACTGGTGCGAGTGCATGCCCGAGCCGTTGTCACCGAAGACCGGCTTGGGCATGAACGTGGCCGACTTGCCGGCCTCGAACGCGACGTTCTTGATGACGTACTTGAACTTCATCAGGTCGTCGGCGGAGTGCAGCAGGGAGTTGAACTTGTAGTTGATCTCCTGCTGGCCGGCGGTGCCGACCTCGTGGTGCGCGCGCTCGACGGAGAGGCCGACCTCGCCCAGAACCTTGACCATGTCGTCGCGCAGGTCCGCGAAGCGGTCGCTCGGGGAGGTGGGGAAGTAGCCGCCCTTGAAGCGGGTCTTGTACCCGAGGTTGCCACCCTCCTCCTCGCGGCCGGTGTTCCACGCGGCCTCGACGGAGTCGATGGAGTAGAAGCTCTGCTCCGCCGACGTCTTGAAGCGCACGTCGTCGAACACGTAGAACTCCGCCTCGGCACCGAAGTAGACGGTGTCGGCGATACCGGTCGACTTCAGGTAGGCCTCGGCCTTGGCCGCGATGTTGCGCGGGTCGCGAGCGTAGGCGTCACCCGTGAACGGGTCCACGATCGAGAAGTTCACGATCAGCGTCTTGGCCTTGCGGAACGGGTCGACGAACGCCGTCGTGATGTCCGGCACGAGCTTCATGTCGGACTCGTGGATCGCCTGGAACCCGCGGATGGACGAGCCGTCGAACATGAGGCCCTCGCTGAAGGCGTCCTCGTCGAACTGCTCGACCGGGATGTTGAAGTGCTGCGTGACGCCCGGCAGATCGATAAACCGGACGTCGACGAACTCCACCCCCTCGTTGCGGGTGAAGGCGATCGCCTCCTCGGCGTTCTTGAACATCTGCGCTCCTTGCTCGCTCGATAAGTTCAGGGGGAGTCCGTCGGGACCATGCCGTGATGCTCCGGGGTGATGCTCCGAGGCACGGTCGCTTGGGATCGCCATGAACCTATGGGCAGGTGGTTTCTCTTTGGTTACCGGTTGTTGCCGGGATGTTTCTCGGGACTCTCGGCCGTGTCATCCCGGGGAGATGTGCTGGTAGCAGCTCCGCCAGTGCTGCCTCAGAGTGCCAGAAGTCACATCATCCGGCCGGGCGACGTCCGTCCAGCGGACGGACGAGGACGAGCAAAGAGGGCGCCCGCCGGTAGGCAGGGCGCCCTCTCGCGATGTTCGTCCGGACGGTCCCGGACGGCGTTGACGGCTGGTCAGCGGCCGCGCATGCCCTTGCGGTCGGGGCGGGCGCGGGTCGGGTCGATGCCCTTGGGGATCGGCAGCTTGACGCCACCGATGGCCTTGAGGCGCTTGGCGACCTCGGAGACCTCGGCGCGGGTCAGCGTCGACTTGAGGCGGGAGACGGAGCGCGCGACCTTGGTGAGCGGCACCTGCCCCTCGCCGTCGCCGCACTGGATCAGGGTGATCGGCACGTTGGACAGGATGCGGCTGACCTTCTTGCGCTCCTGCTCGAGCAGGCGGCTCGCCCGGTGGGGCGGACCCTCGGAGACGAGCACCACACCGGCCTTGCCGACGCCCCGGAACACGAAGTCCTGGTTGCGCGCGTCGACCGCGACGGGCTCGTCCTCGAAGGTCCAGCCACCGCGGACGGTACCGAGTGCCGCACGCGCGGCGCCGGGCTGGCCGGCGATCTGCGTGTAGGCAGCCGTCTCCGCGCTGCGCGACAGCACGAACATCGCCGCGAGCACACCGAACGGCACGCCGATGACGAGCGCGTAGACCCACGGTCCCGCGAGGACGCCGATGAGCAGCGCTACCGCGACCACCCCGACGAACGCGGCGAGCATCCACCACGTGACGAGCGGGTTCTGCTTGCGGGTCATCTTGTAGACGTCCCACAGCTGGTGATACCAGCGGCGCTTCTTGGGCTTCTTCTGCTTGGCGGCAGACGCTGCTACATCGTTGCGCGCGTCGCCCCCGGACGAGGTTCGGGCCATGGTCGTCAATTCTAGTGTGCTGCGGGTGGTCTGGTTGCCGGATCAGCGAGACAGCAGGCTCGCCGCCTCCTGACGGGAGGTGGTCGGCTGTGCGAGGTGCGCGAGCGCCTCGGGGATCGGGCGGCCGTACTTGGTCATGGCCTGGCCCCACAGGCGGCCCGCCCGGTACGACGAACGCACCAGCGGCCCAGCCATGACGCCGAGGAAGCCGATCTCCTCCGCCGCCTCCGACAGCTCCACGAACTCCTCCGGCCGCACCCAGCGGTCGACCGGGTGGTGGCGCAGCGAGGGCCGCAGGTACTGCGTGATCGTGATCAGGTCGCAACCGGCGTCGTGCAGGTCCTTCAGGGCCTGCTTGACCTCGTCGATGGTCTCGCCCATGCCGAGGATCAGGTTCGACTTGGTGACCAGGCCCGCGTCACGCGCCCGGGTGATCACGGACAGCGAGCGCTCGTAGGTGAACGCCGGGCGGATCTGCTTGAAGATGCGCGGCACGGTCTCGACGTTGTGCGCGAGCACCTCGGGGCGGGACTCGTTGACCGCGTCGAGCAGCTCGGGGATCGCGTTGAAGTCCGGGATCAGCAGCTCGACGCCGGTGCCCGGGTTGAGCGCGTGGATCTGCCGGACGGTCTCGGCGTAGAGCCAGGCGCCGCCGTCGGCCAGGTCGTCGCGGGCGACACCGGTGACCGTCGAGTACTTCAGGCCCATGGTCCGCACGGACTCCGCGACGCGACGCGGCTCGTCCTTGTCGAAGTCGGCGGGCTTGCCCGTGTCGATCTGGCAGAAGTCGCAGCGTCGGGTGCACTGGTCACCGCCGATGAGGAAGGTGGCCTCGCGGTCCTCCCAGCACTCGAAGATGTTGGGACAGCCGGCCTCCTCGCACACCGTGTGCAGGCCCTCGCCCTTGACGAGCGATTTCATGTCGCGGTATTCGGGGCCCATCACCGCCCGGGTCTTGATCCACTCGGGCTTCTTCTCGATGGGCGTAGCCGAGTTGCGCGCTTCGATGCGCAACATACGTCGGCCTTCAGGTGCGATGGTCACGCAGTTCCCCTCCCAGGTCAGCGGGTTCACCCAGCCTATGCCTCGCATGCTCGGCGTCGAGCGGAGGTCTCACCGGTCGGCAGTGGCGTTCGTCACGCGGTCGTCACGCGGTCGTGGCGACGGCGGCACGCGGCGCGGAACGGCGCGCGAGCAGCGGCGTCAGCCGCTCCACGAGCGCTGCCTCCAGCAGGGGCCTGACGTCGTCGACGGTGACCTGTCGGCCGAGCTCCGCGCTCAGCGACGTGACGTCGGCGTCCTCGGCGGGGATGCCGCAGGGCACGATGCTGTCGAACGCGGTCAGGTCGGCGTCGCAGTTCAGGGCGAGGCCGTGCATGGTCACACCCTTGGCCACGCGTGCGCCGATGGCGCAGATCTTGCGCTCCAGCCGCGGGTTCGGTACGTCGGGGGAGTCGGCGGCGACCCACACGCCGGAGCGCCCCTCGACCCGCATCGTCTCGAGACCGAGCGCCGCGCACACGTCCATCACCGCCTGCTCCAGCGTGCGGACGTACTCGACGACGTCGAACGGCTTGGCGAGCTTGATGATCGGGTAGGCGACGATCTGGCCCGGCCCGTGCCAGGTGATCTTGCCCCCGCGGTCGACCTTGATCACCTCGGTGCCGTCGGTGGGGTACTCGTCGCGGTTGGTGCGGGCGCCGGCCGTGTAGACCGAGACGTGCTCGAGGAAGAAGACCGTGTCGGCCAGGTCCTCGGAACGGACGGACTCGTGCGTGCTGCGCTGCAGGTCCCAGCCCTCGTAATACCCGATGTGCCCGGTGAGGTGGCGGATGTCCATGCCAGTCACCCTACGTCCGCCACGCCCCCCGATGCCCGGCTCTGGCCGCCCGCCATCACCGACCAGGGTTCAGCAGGCGTGAGACGACCGTCATCGGCCCCGTTATGGTCCGAGACAGCCTGCTGAACCGGAATCAGCCGCGCGTCGCCGGCGGCCGGCGGGTCAGCCCGCCGGGAGCGGCTCCGCAGGGCAGCTCGTCAGGACGTCCTCCATCGCGTCGTGCTCCGCGGGGGTGACCCACAGGTCGTACTTGGCCTTGACGGCGATCTGCCGGGCGACGTACTCGCAGCGGAACGCCTGGTTCTCCGGGAGCCACTCGGCGGCGTCCTTCGCCCCCTTGCCCATGTTCGCCGGGCCGTCGGAGGCGATGAGGTTGAGCGGGTCGTTGGCGATCTGGACGCGCTTGTCCCGGTCCCAGTCCGCCGCGCCGGTCGTCCAGGCGTTCATCAGTGCCACCACGTGGTCGATCTGCACGTCGCCGGAGTTCTCGCCGCGCACGAACGCGATGGTCTCGCCCGTGTACGGGTCGTCGAGCGTCCCCGAGGCCACCTCGCACGTGTCGCCGGAGGACAGCTGGATGTCCTCGAGGTCACGCTGGAGCATGTCGTTCCGGGTGTCACAGCCGTTGTCGTCTGCGTCCTGCCAGGCGCTGCCGAAGTCGGCCTCGCGATCGTAGCCGTCCTCGGTGGCGGCTTCCTGCACGGTGAGCGAGTCGAGCGTCGCGAGGGCCGAGCCCTCGGCGCCCTCGGCGGGGGCGACGTCGTCACCGAGGGACTTGAGCACGAAGTTGCCGGCGAGCACCAGCGCCGCGACTGCGACGAGCACGAGCTGCAGGGTCTTGCGGGTCTGGCTGGACTTGTTGGCTGTGGCGGACACGGGCCCCTCATTCTGTCGGCCGTTGTGGTCCGGACGCACTTGGCCGGACACGCTAAGAACGTGCGAAAAGTACCGCTTGCCCCAGTCTGCCAGAGTTGGGTTACGGCGGTTAACCCGCTGACCAGTGATCTCGCGTCGGCGCGCCCCGCGGGGCACCATGGGGCCATGGCTCTTCGGATCGGGATTGTCGGCTACGGGGGTGCGGGCAGGCAAATTCACGCCCGCCTGGCGCGAGCAGCGGGAATGACGGTGACGGCGGTCGTCGCACGGGACTCCGGACGGCGCGTCCAGGCGGCCGGCGACTGGCCCGGCGCACGCCTGTTCAACGACCTGCCGACGATGCTCGCCGAGCCCGGCCTCTACGACCTCGTCGTGATCGCCAGCCCCTCTTCCCTGCACGCCGAGCACGCGGGCGCCGTGTCCGTGGCGGGCAAGCCCTTCGTGCTGGACAAGCCGATCGGGACCACGGCGGCCGAGGCACGACGGGTCGTGAGCGCGGCGTCGGCGTCCGGCACGCCGTTCACCGTGTTCCACAACCGGCGCTGGGACCCCGAGCAGCTCACCCTCGCGGCCCTGCTCCGGCGGGGCGACCTCGGCAAGGTCCACACCTTCGAGCGGCACTGGGAGCGGTGGCGGCCCAAGCCCCAGCAGCGGTGGAAGGAGAACGACACCGTGGGCGGCGGCCTGCTCCTCGACCTGGGTCCGCACCTCGTGGACTCTGCGACCCAGCTCTTCGGGCCCGTCGTCGCGGTCTACGCCGAGACCCGGGCGATCTCGACACCCACGGAGGACGACGTGTTCCTCGTGCTGCACCACGCGGCACCCGGCACCCAGCCCGGCGTCGTGCCGGGGCGCGCCGCCGGCGCCGACGTCCTGTTCGGCGCCGAGCCGCCCGCCAAGGGCGTGGTCTCCCGGCTCTGGGCGGGCTCGCTCGTCGGTGCCCCGGGGCCCCGTACCCGCGTGCTCGGCGACGCCGGCGCGTACCTGGTCAACTCGTTCGAGGGCGACGCGTCGCCCTTCGACGTGCTCGACGGTGACCAACCGGAGGGCACCCACGGCTGGCTCGTGCGTGGCCGCGAGCGGACGGCGGTGGCGCAGCCGCGCGGCGGGCACGGCGACTTCTACACCGCTGTCGCCGACTGGCTCGCCGGGGAGGCGGAGGTCCCGGTCGACCCGGCGGACGCCGTCCGCACCGCGGAGGTGCTCGACGCCGCCCGGCGGTCCGCGCAGGACGGGCGGCTGATCGACGTGTGAGCCGCGGGCCGCCCGGGAGGCCACGGGGCGCATACCGTAGACCCCATCCGCAGGTCAAGCATCCGGACACTTCACCCACAGGCCGTCCGATTCGGCAAATCCTGTGGATAAAGAGCGGGCTCCGAGCCACGGGGTTCTGATGAACGGGTGCACTACATCGAATCTGCGGAACTGGTCCGCGTGGCCGTCCCCACGGAGGCCGCGGCTCGCGCCCTCCTGGTGCGCCGTCTAGACACTCTCGCGACACTGGACCACCCCCACCTGGTGCCGCTCATCGCCATCTCTCCGAACGGTCCGGACAACCTGGACGTCAGGCTGTCGCGTACCGGAGCTGTCGACCTGCCCACCGCCGTCGGATCGCGGGGTCCCCTGACCGCCGCGGAAGGCGCGGGCGTCACCGTGGCGATCGCCCAGGCGCTCGCCGCCCTGCACAGCGTCGGCCTCGTCCACGGTGGCGTCCGGCCGACGGACGTGCTGCTCCGCTCCGACGGAAGCGCCGTGCTGCGCCCCCGCGTGACGCTCCCGGACCACAGCGACGACCCGGTCGACGTGACGTCCCTGGCCACGCTCGTGGAGTCGGTGCTCGGATTCCCCGGCCCGAGCCTGGACTCGGAGGCCGACGAGGCGCTGCGTGCCGTGCTGGCCCGCGCCCGCGCAGAGGACCCGCGCGACCGGCCGGAGCCCGGCACGCTCGCGGCGCTCGCCGACGAGGCCGTGAAGCAGGAGCCGGTGCGCCTGCCCGAGGGATCAGCACTGGTCTCGGCGGCGCTCAGCGGTCCGGTGTCCGTCGCGGGCCACGTGCCGCTCGGCGCGCACACGCCCTCGGCCTGGCGCTCTGCGGCGAGGACGCTCACCGGGTCCATCGCCGCGGTGGACGGCAGGGCCTGGGTCGCCACGACCCGCCGCCGCGCCGCGATGTCCCGCACCGACCGCCTCGCCGCGGCGGGCGCGACCGGCCAGGGGCTCCAGCAGAAGACCACCGTCGTGTCCGTCGTCGCGACGGGCATGATCGCGGCAGGCGTCGTCGCGGGCATCACCGCAGGGGCCATGGCCGCGCCGGAGGTCTTCCGCAGCGAGGAGCCCGCCGTGTCGGCGCCCGCACCCTCGACGGCCTCATCGTCGCTCTCGGTGGGGGTCAACCCTGTGGCGAACGCCAAGGACCCCGCGGGTGCCGCCGTCGAGCTCACCACGCGCCGGCTCGCGCTGCTGGCGGGCGCGGTGTCCGACATCGGCACCGTCAACGTGGAGGGCTCTCCCGCCTACGCGGCGGACCAGCAGATCCTCGACGAGCTCAAGCAGACCGGCGCACAGGTGGTCGGTGCGTCGGCGGAGGTGCAGAAGACGGAGGTCGTGACCCTGGGCCCGGGCGCCGCATCGGCCCTCCAGAACGCGACCACCGCCTCGCGCACCGAGACGTCGGAGACCGCCGAGGTCGCGACGAAGGACAAGGGGGCGCCGATCGAGGCGGTAGTGCGGATCGACTACACGATCACCGCGCACATGCAGGTGTCCGACACCGGTGAGACGGCGGTCCCCGCCTCGAAGGAGTCGGCGGACCTGACCCTCGTGTGGACCCCCGGCGGCTGGCGCGTCAGCGAGGTGCGCTGACCCCGTTCGCCCCCACCACCCAGCGGGCCGTGTCGTCGAGGTCCGTGTGCGCCCAGTCGAAGCCCGTCCGGGAGAGCACGCCGGGCACGACCCGCTGGGAGGCGACGAGGTCGCCGGCGAACTGGCCGAGGGCGATCCGTAGCGCGAACCGAGGCACCGGCAGCACCGCCGGACGGTGCAGGGCCTGGGCGAGCGCGCGGGTCAGCGCCCGGTTCGTCGTGGGCGCCGGGGCCACCGCGTTGACCGGTCCGTGCACGTCCGTGCCGATGACGTGCCGGATCACAGCCACCTCGTCGGGCAGGGTGATCCAGCTCCACCACTGACGGCCGCTGCCGAGTGGCCCGCCGACGCCGAGGCGCAGGATCGGCAGCAACCTGCCGAGTGCACCGCCCGAGGGCGCCAGCACCAGGCCGCTGCGGAGCCACACGACACGTGCCCCCGCCTCCGCGGCCGGTGCGGTGGCGTTCTCCCAGGCCTCGACCAGGCCGGCGAGAAAGTCCTGCCCGCGCGCCGACGCCTCGGTCAGGATCTCGTCGCCGCGGCTGCCGTACGCCCCGATCGCGGAGCCGTTCACGAGCACGGGCGGAGCGTCCAGGCGTGCGATGGTGCGGGCGAGCAGACTCGTCGTCGTGGTGCGTGAACCGAGGAGCGTCTGCTTGTAGGCAGAGGTCCAGCGATGGTCGCCGATCCCCGCACCGGCCAGGTTCACCACGGCGTCGGCCCCCTCCAGCGCTGCAGGGTCGAGCTCGCCGGTCCGTGGGTCCCACAGCACGTCGCGGACCGCGGCGGGGACCGTGGCTGTGGTCGGCCGGGCAGGGCTCCCGGCGGCAGCGGTGGCGCGGCGCACCAGCCGCCGGACGGTGTCCCCCCGCGCCACGAGGTCCGCCACCAGCGCGGAACCGATGAGGCCGTGTGAGCCGGCGACCACCACATCCATGCGGAGAATCTAGCCTGCCGTGACCCCTCGGGCCCACACGCCGCCCGGCCGGAGCGGCGGCGGTCGGCCGCCGGTCGGACGACTGTGGCCGGTTCCGAACCCGGAACCGGCCACAGCCAACTACGTCACGCTACCTTCGCGAGGAGAACGTCCTCGTCAGAGACCGACCTCCGACTCGAACGCGCCCTCCTCGATCCGGTTCTTGATCGCCGTGAGGAAGCGGGCGGCGTCCGCGCCGTCGACCAGCCGGTGGTCGTACGACAGGAAGATGTACGACATCGAGCGCACCGCGATGCTCTCGTTGCCGTCCGGGTCGGTCACGACGACCGGCCGCTTCGTGATGGTGCCGGTGCCCAGGATCGCGGCGTGGCCCAGCGGGACGATCGGGGTGTCGATGAGCGACCCGCCCGAACCCGTGTTGGTGATGTTGAACGTGCCGCCCGACAGCTCGTCCGGCGTCACCTTGTTCGCCCGGGTGCGGGCACCCAGGTCCTGGATCTGCCGGGCGATGCCGGCCAGGTTCAGGTCGCCCGCGTTCTTGATGACCGGGACCACGAGGCCACGCTCGGTGTCGACGGCGATGCCGACGTTCTCCGAGCCGTGGTAGGTGATCTCGCCCTTCTCGGTGTCGATGGTCGCGTTGATCTTCGGGTACGCCTTGAGCGCCTCGACGGCAGCCTGCGTGAAGAACGGCAGGAACGTCAGCTTGGCGCCCTCGCGCGCGGCGAAGGACTCCTTGGCCTTGGCCCGGAGCTGCGCGACGCGCGTGACGTCGACCTCCATGACCGTGGTCAGCTGAGCCTGCGACTGCACCGCCTCGAGCATGCGCTCGGCGACGATCTTGCGCAGGCGCGACATCTTCTCCGTGGTCCCGCGCAGCGGCGACACCTCGAGCTTGGCCGGGGCCGACGGTGCCTTGGCCGCCGCCGGAGCGGCTGCCGCTGCCGGAGCGGGCGCTGCCTTGGCCTCGGCGGCCGCGAGCACGTCCTCCTTGCGGATCCGGCCACCGACACCGGTGCCCGTCACCTGGGCGACGTCGACGCCCTTCTCCGCGGCGAGCTTGCGCACGAGCGGGGTCAGGTACGAGCCGGCGGTGCGACCGGCCGCGGCCGGCGCCGGAGCGGCGGCAGGAGCCGGAGCGGCGGGCGCCGGAGCGGGCGCGGCGGGGGCAGGAGCCGGAGCGGCTGCCGCGGGGGCCGGAGCCGGAGCGGGCGTCGGTGTCTCGGCCTTGGGCGCGGGAGCCTCGGAGGCCGGAGCCTCGGCCGGAGCCGGAGCCGGGGCCTCAGCCGGAGCCTCGGGCGCCGGAGCCTCGGCGGGAGCCTCGGGCGCCGGAGCAGCGGCACCCGAGCCGATGAGTGCCAGGGCGGCACCGACCTCGACGGTCTCGTCCTCCTGCACCAGGATCTTCTGGAGTGTGCCGGCGACGGGCGACGGGATCTCGGTGTCGACCTTGTCGGTCGACACCTCGAGCAGCGGCTCGTCGACGGCGACCTCGTCACCGACCTCCTTGAGCCAACGGGTCACGGTGCCCTCGGTCACCGACTCGCCCAGAGCGGGCAGCGGGACCTCGGTGCCGTCACCGGCCGGGGCCGGTGCCTCGGCAGGGGCGGCAGGAGCCGGTGCGGGGGACTCTGCGGCAGGGGACTCTGCGGCAGGAGCCTCCGCTGCGGGTGCCTCGGCGGGCGCGGCCTCGGCCGGCTCCGGCGTCGGCTCGGGGGCCTCAGCGGCTGCCTGCTCGGCCTCCGGCGCGGCCGGCGCGGCACCGGAACCGGAGCCGTCGCCGATGACGGCGAGGGTGGCGCCGACCTCCACGGTGTCGTCCTCCTGGACGAGGATCTGCTCGAGGACGCCGGCGACGGGCGACGGGATCTCGGTGTCGACCTTGTCGGTCGACACCTCGAGCAGCGGCTCGTCGACGGCGACCTCGTCGCCGACAGCCTTGAGCCAACGGGTGACGGTGCCTTCGGTGACGGATTCGCCGAGGGCCGGCAGCTGCACGTTCTCAGACATGACCTGTGGGGTCTCCTTTGTCGTTAAGTGGTCAGTTATGGGCGTGCAGAGGCTTGCCGGCCAGCGCCATGTGTGCCTCTCCGAGTGCCTCGTTCTGGGTGGGGTGGGCGTGCACGAGCGAGGCGACGTCCTCAGGGAACGCCTCCCAGCCCACGATGAGCTGGCCCTCGCCGATCAGCTCGCCCACGCGCGAGCCGATCAGGTGCATGCCGACCACGGGTCCGTCCTTGCGGCGCACCAGCTTGGCGAAACCCTGGGTGCCCAGGATCTTGCTCTTGCCGTTGCCCGCGAGGTTGTACTCGATCGTCTCGACCTGCTCCGGGCCGTACAGCTCGGCGGCACGCGCCTCGGTGACGCCGACGGACGCCACCTCCGGCTCGCAGTAGGTAACGCGCGGGATGGTGGCCTCGTCGATCGCCACCGGCGCGAGGCCCGCGATCTGCTCGGCCACGAAGATGCCCTGGGCGAACCCGCGGTGGGCCAGCTGCAGGCCGGGGACGATGTCGCCGACCGCCCAGACCTGGCCGCCCGCCGGGGTGGCGACCCCGGTACGGAGCAGCTCGTCGGTCAGGACGAAGCCACGGTCCAGCCGTACGCCGGCGGCCTCGAGACCGAGGTCGGCGGTGCGCGGACCACGCCCGACGGCGACGAGCAGCAGGTCGGCGTCGAAGGTCGTGCCCGACTCGAGCTCGACCTGCACGCCGTCCTGCGACTGCTTGACCTGGGCGAAGCGCTCACCCAGGGAGAACTTGATGCCGCGCTTGCGGAACGCCCGCTCGAGCGCCTTCGAGAGCGCGACGTCCTCGTTCGGCACCAGGTGGGGCAGGGCCTCGACGATCTGCACGTCGGCGCCGAAGGACTTCCAGACCGAGGCGAACTCGACGCCGATCACGCCGCCGCCGAGCACCACCACCGACTTCGGCACGGTGTCCAGGGTCAGCGCCTCGTCGGAGGTGACGACCCGGCCGCCGAGCTCCAGTCCCGGCAGGCTACGGGCGTACGAGCCGGTCGCGAGCACCACGTGCTTGCCGTCGTACCGCGTCGCCACGCCGTCCGCGGAGGTGACCTCGACGGAACCGGGGGCGACGAGTGTGCCGTGACCGTCGACGACGGTGATCTTCCGGGAGGCGACGAGGCCCTGCAGTCCCTTGTACAGGCCGGCGACCACGGAGTCCTTGTAGGCGAGCACGCCGGGCATGTCGATGCCGTCCAGCGACGTGCGGACACCGAACTGGGCACCGTGGGTGGCAGCGTCGGCCACCTCTGCCGCGTGCAGCAGCGCCTTGGTGGGGACGCAACCGACGTGCAGGCAGGTGCCGCCGAGCTTGCTCTCCTCGACGAGAGCCACGCTCAGGCCCAGCTGCGCTGCCCGGAGCGCGGTGGCGTAGCCGCCACTGCCTCCGCCGAGCACGACGACGTCGAACGTGGCCGGATTGTCATGCGTAGGCACGTGCTGGCTCCTCGTTGACAGGCTGATGGCACTGTGGGGCGCTCCCCTCGGGTGGAGAGTGAGCACCGCATGCCATCTTGACACTTCAGCGGGCGTGGCCCCAATCGTGAACCCGGCTCGGCGGGTGTGACCGTGGTGACATTGACGGCCGACCCGCGCTGTGGAGGAAGGCTGAAGGGAGGCGTCGCCGGAGGTTGGAGCGAGGCGGGGGGCCGCGGCGGACGGACAGACGCCTGTGAACAGGAGCTGTGGGTTTCCTGGAATCGCGTGGAGATGCCTAGGCCGGTGGAGGCCGCGCTAGTAGTCTCGACGTATGCCCCGCCAGTCCCGCAGCTCGCTCGCGCGTTTCTTCCAGCGACGCTCCTCGTCCGGCAGCGGATCCCGCCCCGGCGGGAACGACGCGCGTCGCCAGACCGTGGCGCACCTCGGCGAGTTCATCGGGTCCCGGGTGGGGGTCGAGGCCTACGTCGAGCCGCCGACCACGGACATCCCCAGCACGATCCTGCTCGTGGCGACCACGGGCGAGTGGACACGGCGCCGGGTGCCGGACGAGCGCACCGCGTTCGACATCGCGAACCAGCTGGGGGTGCCGGTGTACAACGTCCGGTTCACCGGCTACCCCCAGCGGATGCGCGACTGGAACAGCGCTCAGCGCAGGGCGAAGTAGCTCTACTTCTCCGTCTTCTGCGCGCCCGTCTTCTGCGCGGCGGCCCGGCCCTCGAGGAAGCCCAGGAGGGTGCGGACGCCCACGCCGGTGCCGCCGCCGGGCGTGTAGTCGTGCGCGCCGCCGTCGTTGAAGGCAGGGCCCGCGATGTCCAGGTGGGCCCAGGGGTGGTCACCCACGAAGGTCCGCAGGAACAGGCCGGCGTTGAGCATGCCGCCCCAGCGCGGGCCGGAGTTCGCGACGTCGGCCACCTTGGACTTGATGTTCGACGTGAGCTCCTCCGGGAGCGGCATGGGCCAGAACAGCTCGCCCGAGGCGTCGGCGGCGACCTTGACCTCGTCGCGCACCGCGTCGGTGCCCATGACGGCCGACGTACGGCTGCCGAGCGCGACCATCTGGGCACCCGTGAGCGTCGCGATGTCGAGCACGACGTCGTGGCCGTCCTCGACCGCCGACACCAGGCCGTCGGCCATGACCAGGCGGCCCTCCGCGTCGGTGTTGAGCACCTCGACCGTCTTGCCGCCGTAGATCGTGATCACGTCGGCGGGGCGCTGCGCGCTGCCGCCCGGCATGTTCTCGGCGAGGCAGAGGTAGCCGGTGACGGCGACCGGCAGGTTCAGCCGCGCGGCGGCGACGACCGTGGACAGCACGGCGGCGGCACCGGCCATGTCTGACTTCATGGCCTCCATGCCGGCGGCCGGCTTGATCGAGATGCCCCCGGTGTCGAACGTGATGCCCTTGCCGACGAGCGCGACCTTGCCGGTCGGCTTGGCCGGTGTGTAGGCGAGCTTGACCAGGCGCGGCCCGCGCGACGAGCCCTGGCCGACGGCCGTGAGGCCGCCGTAGCCACCGGACGCGAGCTGCTTGTCGTCCAGGACGGTGACCTTCACGTGCCGCACGTCCTTGGCGGCGGCCTTCGCGGCGTCGGCGAACGTGGCCGGGTACAGCTCGTTGGGCGCGGTGTTGACGAGGTCGCGGGCCGCGTGGACCGCTGCGGCGACCACCTGGGCGCGCTCGGCCGCGATCTTCGCCTTCTGGTTCTTGTGCAGCGGCGTCAGCACCTCGATGGCCGCGACGGGGTCCTTCCCGTTCTTGGCGTCCTTCGGCGCGTCCTTGCCGCTGCTGCGGTACCGGTTGAAGACGTAGGCGCCGAGCAGGGCGCCCTCCGTCACGGCGGTGATCTCGTCGTCGTCGGACGCGGGCAGCGCGATCGCGGCGGACTTGAGGCCCGCCAGCTCGCGGGTCGCTGCACCGGCCGCCCGGCGCAGGATCTCGGTGGCGAAGGTGCCGTCCTCTGCCCGCTCGCCCAGGCCGGTCAGCACGAGGACGTCGACGGCGAGCTGGGGACCGGCCGGGATCTTACGGACCTCGTCCCGGGCACCCGTGACGCCGAGCTGGGGCGCGAGCGACTCGAGCTGGGTCAGCAGGTCGGTGGGAAGCTGGTCGGACACGACGGCCACGCCGTCCGACGTCTGGGCGGTCGCCACCACGAGCGCTTCGGCCTTCACCGCGGTGGGATTCTTGCTGGAGAGGGTAACGGAGGTCACGAGGGCGATCGTATCCCGCGCCTCTGACTCCCGGTCAGTGAGCCCTGGCGGCCTCATGGAGGCGCAGGTCACGCCGCGTCCGATTGCCGCACGGCAGGTGCTGCCCGGTAGTCTGCGGGACGTGATCCTTGCCCTCGTCCTCCTCGTGGTCGCGCTGTGCGTGGCACTCGCCGGATGGGCCGGCTGGTTCGTGAGCCGCGACCGCGCGGTCATCCTGAACCAGCTGTGGGGCGGTGCGGTGATCGAGGTCGCCGTCCTGGCGCAGGGCGTCGTCGCGATCGTGCAGGGCGCCACCGGCGCCGGTGCGACCGACCCGCTGCTGTTCTGGGGGTACTTCGCCACGACCCTGGTGATCCTGCCGGTCGCCGCCGCGTGGGCGTTCGCCGAACGCACCCGGTGGAGCTCGGTGGTGCTCCTCGTGGCGTCCCTGACGGTGGCGTTCCTGGAGTGGCGCATGTGGCAGATCTGGACGGCGGGATGATGGCGGAGCGGACCGCGGGACGACGCACCGGACAAGGCTTCGGCAGGGTCCTGGTGACCGTGTACGGGGTTCTGGCGTTCGCCGCGCTCGGCCGGTCGTCCTACGAGCTGGTCGTGAAGTTCGACGAGGCGCCCGTCGCGTACACGCTGTCCACGCTCGCCGCCGTCGTCTATGTCGTCGCGACCTTCGCACTCGCGATCGGGAGCCCCGCGTGGCGCCTGATCGCATGGATCACCGTCGGGATCGAGGCAGTGGGCGTCGTGACCGTCGGCGCGCTGTCGCTCGCCGACGAGCAGGCGTTCGGCGAGTCGACCGTCTGGTCAGGATTCGGCCAGGGCTACGGTTACGTGCCGCTCGTCCTGCCGTTCGTGGGCTTGTGGTGGCTGTGGCGGACGTCGCACAGCACGCCCGAGGAGAGGACTGCATGAGCTGGCCGTACTCGTTGTTGTTCAACGCCGCCTTCCGTCGCATGGACCCGGAACGCGCGCACGAGCTCGCGTTCGGGCTGATCGAGCGCGTAGGCAAGGTTCCGGTGCTGCGCGACGTCGTGCAGGGTGCCGTGGCGCCCTACCTGGGGCAGCGTGCCGGTGGACCGGGGAGCGTACGGCTCTTCGGCCGGGTCGTGCCCGCGCCCTTCGGCCTGGCCGGAGGGTTCGACAAGAACGCGCGAGCCGTCCGGGGCCTGACGATGCTCGGCTTCGGGTTCGTCGAGATCGGCACGGTCACCGCGCGCCCGCAGCCCGGCAACGAGAAGCAGCGCATGTGGCGCGAGCTGGACGTGCGCGGCGTCCGTAACCGGATGGGCTTCAACAACGAGGGTGCCGCGGCCGCCGCCGAGCGACTGCGCGAGCTGCGGAGCACTGCGGCGGGCCGCGCGATCGTGGTGGGCGCCAACATCGGCAAGACCAAGGTGACGCCGCCGGAGAGCGCCGCCGACGACTACGCGACGTCGGCCCGCCTGCTGGCTCCCTGGGCGGACTACCTCGTGGTCAACGTCTCCTCGCCGAACACGCCCGGTCTGCGCGACCTGCAGGCTACCGAGTCGCTGCGGCCCATCCTGCAGGCGGTGCGCGCCGCCGCCGACGAGGCCAACGCCACCGTGTCGCCCGGGGGAGGCCGCCGGATCCCGCTCCTGGTGAAGATCGCCCCCGACCTCGCGGACGACGACGTCGACGCCGTCGCCGACCTGGTCCTCGAGCTCGGGCTGGACGGCGTGGTGGCCGTCAACACGACGATCGGGCACGACCGCGGCCCCGGCGGGCTGTCCGGCCCGCCGCTGCTGGGCCGCGGCATCGAGGTGGTCGCGCGGTTGCGCGAGCGGCTCGGCACGGGGCCGGTCATCATCGGGGTGGGCGGCATCACCCGGGCGGACGACGTGCGCGCCTACCTGCGTGCGGGAGCCGATCTCACCCAGGGTTACACCTCGTTCGTCTATGAGGGGCCGTTGTGGGCGTCGCGCATCAACCGCGCGCTGACCCGCTCGGCCGGCTCGACAGCTAGTGGGAGGCTCGAGTGATCCGTCCGCAGTGGGAGTGGGCCCTCGACGACGCCGAGGGCCGCCGCCTGAGCGAACCGCTGACACCCGTCTTCACCGCCCAGTACGACGCCGAGCAGTGGCTCGGCGAACACTGGCGTGCCCTGGCCGCCGCCGGTGCGGTCCAGGCGCGCCTGCTGCACGACGGCACCCAGGCGGCCCCGAGCGTGGAGCTGCGGACGCCCTGACGGGAGCCTCGTCGCCGCTTGCCTCGTTGCTTCACCCCCGGCGTGGCAGGTGCGGGTCGGTCGGTGTCGCGATCGGGCCGCGGACCAGCCGGCGGGCGAGGAAGACGGACTGGACCACGCAGGCTCCGATCAGGGGCAGGTGGTCGAGACCGTCGACGAGCTCACCCCGCACGGCGTAGGCCGACAGGGACGCGGTCCACACACCGGTGGCCAGCCCGAAGGCGAACAGGAGCGCCGGTGCCGCCCAGCGGGCCGGGAGACAGGCGGCCACGAGCAGCAGGACGCTCAGCAGCAGGTCGGGAGCCAGGAACGGGTTGTCCGCGCGGATCGCACCGGTGACGGCGAGGAACACGAGCATCACCGTGGCCAGGATCGCGGCGACGACACGGGCGGTGCGCAGGACGGTCATCGGGAGGTCCTCTCGGGTGTGGGCCGGGCGTACGCGGGCACGGGCTCCGGCGGCGGCCCTGCTGGGGGCGTCACGGGGAGCTCCCGTAGCCCGAACCGGTCGTGCAGGGCGCGCAACGGAGCAGGGGACCACCAGCTCGCCCGCCCGGTCAGGCGGAGTGCGGCGGGTACGAGCACGCCCCGGATCAAGGTGGCGTCGATCGCCACGGCGAGCGCCATGCCGATGCCGAGCTGTTGCATGAACGCGACCTCGCTGGACGCGTAGACGGCGAACGACGCGGCCAGGATGAGAGCCGCGGCCGTGACGAGCGGTGCCGAGCGCGCGATGCCGGCGGGCACCGATCCGACCACGTTGCCGGTGCGCGCGTACTCCTCCTGGATGCGGGCCAGCAGGAACACCTCGTAGTCCATGCTGAGGCCGTAGGCGATGCAGAACATCAGGAGCAGGATGCTGGGTTCCACCACGCCCGTGGGGGTGAACCCGAGCAGGCCGGCGAGCGCACCGTCCTGGAAACCCCACACCACCACGCCGAACATGACGGAGAGCGAGAGCAGGTTCAGCACGATCGCGGTGAGTGGCGCGACGATGCTCCCGGTCATGACGAACAGCACGAGGAACGTCACGACGAGAATGAGCAGTGCTACCAGCGGGAGGCGGTCGACGATGCCGTCGCGGTAGTCGGCCAGCTCCGCCGGGTAACCGCCGACGAGGACCTCGAACGGTGCGTCCAGACTGCGCACCTCCCGGACCAGACCAACCGGGTCCCTGGCCAGGCGCTCGCTGGAGGGCAGGACGGACAGGCGGGTCGCCGTGCGGGACTCGAACCGGTCGGGACCGAACGGTCCCGCCGGGCCGATCCGCTCACCGGCGACGAAGGCGCCGGCGGCCGAGTCGACCCGGGCGACACCCGGGATCCGGGACAGGGACGCCGCATAGTCCTGAAGGCCGCCGTCAGGTACCGCCGCGGTTCCCGTACCGGCAGCCGCGTCCCGTGCGACGACGAAGAGCGCGTCGGCGTCCTCGGCGGCGAAATCGGCGCGGATCGTGTCGTACATCGCGCGCACCGGCTGGTCGCCGTCGTTGAGCACGCGGTCGTCGGGCGAGCCGAACGTCAGCCCTAGCGTGGGGGCACCGAGCACGAGGAGCACGAGGAGGCCCGCACCACCCGTCACGACCGGCCGGCGCATCACCGTGGCGGACACCCGGTACCAGAAGCCGTCCTCTGGCCGGCCGGGACGGGTCGGACGCAGCATGCTCGGGCCCGCGAGGCGGAGGATCGCGGGGAGGGCCACGGTAGCGCCGAGCACCGCGCAGAGCACCACGGCGATACCGGCCCAGGCGAAGGACGTGAGGAACGGGTACGGGAAGACGAACAGCACGGCCAGGGCGGCGGCGACGGTGAGGCCGCTGAACAGGACCGTGCGGCCGGCCCCGGCTACGGTTCGGTGCACTGCCGCCACTGTGTCGTGGCCTGCGGCGACCTCCTCGCGGTAGCGATAGATCATGAACAGGCTGTAGTCGACGCCCAGGCCGATCCCCATCACGAGCGAGACGTTGGCGGCGAAGGTGGAGACATCTGTGAACGGCAGCACCAGCCGGAGCAGTGCGAGGCTGCCCGCCGCGGCGAACAGGCCGACGGCGAGGGTGGCCAGTGCCGGCGCGAGCCGCCGGTAGACCAGCCACAGGAGCACGAGGACCAGGGGTACGACGATCAGCTCGGCGCGCAGGAAGTCCGTGCGGGCCTGGCCGGCGACGATCCGGAAGATCTCGTCTCCGCCGCCGAGCGTCACCTCGACGTCCTCGCTGTCGAAGCGTTCGACGACGTCGGCCTGCAGGGCGGGTAGCACCTCGGTGCGCACGTGGTCGGCGTCGCCGGGCACCCATGCGAGCACCAGCGCCTGGCGCCGGTCCGCGCCGGCCAGGGTGTCGGGCCCGTCGGGGCTCCAGTAGGACCAGGCGTCACCGACGTCCGGGAAAGCGGCAACGGCGTCGGTGAGGTCACTGCCGAGCGCGACCACAGCGTCGTCGTCCACCGTGCCGGTGGACGGCGAGACGAGGACGGCGACGTTGGGGCTGCCGGTGCCGAACAGCCGGTCGAGGGCGGTGCGCGCGGCGGCGGACTCGGAGCCCGGCGCCTCGTAACGGTTGAGGGACAGCGAGCCGACGGTGGTGGCGGCCATCACGAACGATGCGGCCAGGACGAGGGCCGAGGTGACGAGCACCCGCCAGGGGTGTCGGCTGACAAGGCGACCGAGCACGGGTGCTCCCGGGGTCTAGGATGAATGCGAGCAATGACTCGCGTAAATAATGCGAGTGATCACTCGTGTTTGTCAACGCCTAGGGTGGACGGATGGAAGACCAGCTGCAGACCGGGGTGGCCGACGGCGGCGAGGAGCGCACGGCGCCGCGCAAGCGGCAGGCCCGCGGCGAGCGGCGGATCGCCGAGATCGTCGCGGCGGCAGCCCGGGTCCTGGCCGCGCAGGGCTACGAGAAGACGACGACCAACGCGATAGCGGCCGAGGCCGGGATCTCACCGGGCTCCCTGTACCAGTACTTCCGGAACAAGGACGAGATCGCCGCGGAGCTCGCGGCCGTCTATGCGGCCGGCCTGCGCGCCGCGCACGACGCGGCGTTCGACCTCGCCGACGTCGCACGACTGACGGCCGAGGAGACCGTCGACCGTGTGATCGACCCGATCCTCGCCTTCAACGTCGCCAACCCCGGCTTCAAGGCGCTGCATGCGCGGCCGGACATGCCACCGGGTCTCCTGGCGGCGACCCGGCCCATCCACGAGGCGCTGCACGGCCGGGTGATCGGGCTGCTGCAGACCAGGTTCCCGGAGCGGTCGCCCGTGGAGCTGCACCTGGCGGGACAGCTGATGATCCAGGTCGTCCAGGCGGCGATGCCCACGATCACCGCTGCGGCCCCCGAGGAGCGGCTGGTGATCGTCACCGAGGTGAAGCGGATGCTGAGCGCCTACGTCCGCGAGCTCGCCCGGCGCTGACCGCCGTCCACCCGCCTCCACGCCCGCACGAGGCGCGGCACGGCGTCCGACAGCTCCGCGGGCGACCGGGTGAAGGTGAGGCGCACCTTGGAGCCGGCCCCGTCGCCGTCGGGCGTGAAGAGAGGTCCCGCGGCCACGAGTGCCCCCTCGGCAGCGGCGGCTGCCGCGAAGGCCTGCGCGACGGGCCGGCCCAGGTCGACCCAGCAGAACAGGCCACCGGCGGGTCGGGGGACCTCCCACGGGAATGCCCCCCGGAGCCGGTCGACGAGCAGGTCGCGACGCTCGCGCAGCATGGCCTGCCGCCCCGTCATGATCTCGCCGCGCCGCCCGAGCAGGTCGGTCACGGCGAGCTGCTCCAGCACCGCCGTCGCGATGTCCATGGACTGCCGCGCCCGCGCGAGCTGCGCGATCATCCGCGGGTGGGCCCGGATCCAGCCGACGCGCAGGCCACCCCAGAACGACTTCGACGCCGAGCCGACCGACACGACGTGCGGGGAGGTCCCGGGCCCGGCGAAGGCCGG
The DNA here is from genome assembly GCF_054782895.1 of Promicromonospora xylanilytica. Lineage (NCBI taxonomy): Bacteria > Bacillati > Actinomycetota > Actinomycetes > Micrococcales > Promicromonosporaceae > Promicromonospora > Promicromonospora xylanilytica. The sequence goes on along the minus strand of NZ_BAAGRP010000007.1, from coordinate 909,379 downwards.
CGGCGTCGGGTCGCCGTCCAGACCCAGCTCGACGAGGGTCTCGTCGCCCACGACGGTGACACCGTTCCGGTCGGCGACCTCGCGCACGGCGGCACGGTCGCCCTCGGAGAGCAGGTAGCCCGTCGGGTTCTGGTAGTCGGGCACGAGATAGACGAGCCGCGCCCGGGTGCGGCGCACGGTGGAGGCCAGCAGGTCCACGTCGAGCGGACCGGTCGGGACGCCGATGACGCGGCCACCCGCCTCCCGCATCGCCTCCATGGCATGGAAGTACGTGGGCGACTCGACGACCGCGCGGTCCCCGGGGCGCAGGTGGGCGCGTGCCAGCAGGGAGATCGCCTGCTGAGCGCCCGTGGTCACGAGGATCTCGTCGGCCGTGGTCGGCACCCCGCGCTCGCGGTAGCGCGCGGCCACCGCCTCGCGCAGCGGTGCGAGACCGTACGGTTCGTAGCCGCCGGAGTCGAGGTACGCGGGCAGGCCGTCCAGGGCCCGTGCGAAGGAGTCGTGCAGCTCGGGCGGCGCGGACGGGGTCGCCTGCCACAGGTCCAGGTGCCCGACGGCGGACGGCCGGGCATCACGGAGCCCGGGGTGCTGGAGCGAGTCGTCCGCCACGGGGGCGTCGCCGCCGGCCGGGCGGCGCGGACCGCGCTCGACGCGGCCCTGCGGGAGCGTGGTGACCGTGCCCGACCCCACCCGGCTGACCGCGAACCCCAGGTCCCGCAGCCGGGCGTACGCGCCGGACGTGGTGGTCCGTGAGACGTGCAGCGCGGCCGCGAGCTCGCGCTCGCTGGGCAGCCGGGTGTTGGGCGACAGCGTGCCGGACAGGACGGCGGAGCGTAGTGCGTCGGCGAGCGCGACGTACGCCGGGCCGCCGGCATGCCAGGTACCGAGCAGCCGCGCGGCGGCGGAGGAGGACAGGTGGCGTAGCGCGACCGGCGACGATGCGGGCCGTGACCTGGGCCGGGTCACCGAACCGGGCAGCGGAGCGGGTGTCGTGCTGGGTGTCGTGCTGGATGTCGTCATGGGGCTCGCGCTGGGGATCGCGGCGTGAGGCGCGGCGGACATGGGTCCACTCTCGCGGTATTGGCCATGGAAGACAAGGCCAATGGTCCCGCATCATGGGACCATGACCACCACCAGCGGCCGCCCGGCCGACGACACCGTGCGCCCTGCCCTGCCGCCGACGGGGCAGGCCCCCGTACCCGCGGCGGCGCAGGCCGTGCTGATGAGCCCGGTGCGCCGGGGCGTCCAGCTCGTGCTCGGCCTGCTGGTGTTCGGCGCGTCCATGGCGATGATGCTGCACGCCAACCAGGGAGCCATGCCGTGGTCGGTGCTGGACCAGGGGATCGTGGGCCGGACCGGCCTGGCCTACGGCTGGGTGGTGCTCGGGATCAGCTTCCTCGTGATGCTCGCCTGGATCCCGCTCCGGCAGCGGCCGGGCATCGGGACGATCGCCAACATCATCCTGCTCAGCCTGGTGATCGACCCGGCCCTCTGGCTCCTCGAGACGCTGCTGCCCGACCCGGCGCTGGCGCCCTCGATCGGGCTCGCCCTGGGCGGGATCGTCCTCAACGGGCTGGGGACCGCCGCCTACGTGGGTGCCCGGCTCGGGCCGGGGCCGCGTGACGGGCTGATGACCGGTGCGGTGCGGCTGACCGGGTGGCCCGTCTGGCTGATCAAGACGGTGATCGAGGTCACGGTCGTGGTGATCGGCGTGCTGCTGGGCGGGACGTTCGGCTGGGCGACGGTCGCGTTCGCGCTCGGCGTCGGCCCGGTGGTGCAGCTGGGCGTGCGCTGGTTCGCGCCGTCCGGTCTGGTGGCCCGCCGCTGAGCCGGTCAGGTGCCGATTCGATTCGATGTTCGTCGTAGGGTGACGGCATGGTCAACTATCGGTACCTCGGTAACAGTGGTCTCAAGATCTCGGAGATCACGTACGGCAACTGGCTCACCCACGCCTCGCAGGTGGAGAACGACGTCGCCACGGCGTGCGTCCGCGCCGCCCTCGACGCGGGCATCACCACCTTCGACACCGCTGACGCGTACGCCAACACGGCCGCGGAGCAGGTGCTCGGCGACGCGCTGAAGGGCGAGCGCCGGGAGTCCCTCGAGATCTTCACGAAGGTGTACTGGCCCACCGGCCCCAAGGGCCCCAACGACACCGGCCTGTCGCGCAAGCACGTCATGGAGTCGATCAACGGCTCCCTGACGCGTCTCGGCACCGACTACGTGGACCTCTACCAGGCGCACCGGTACGACGTGGAGACCCCGCTGGAGGAGACGATGCAGGCGTTCGCCGACATCGTCCGGCAGGGCAAGGCCCTCTACATCGGGGTCTCCGAGTGGACCGCCGAGCAGATCCGCGCGGGTGCCGCCCTGGCGAAGCAGCTCGGCTTCCAGCTCATCTCCTCGCAGCCCCAGTACTCGATGCTCTGGCGGGTCATCGAGGACGAGGTGGTGCCCGCCTCGAAGGAGGTGGGTGTCTCGCAGATCGTGTGGTCGCCCATGGCGCAGGGGGTGCTGTCCGGCAAGTACCTGCCGGGCCAGCCCGCACCGGCCGGCTCGCGGGCCACGGACGAGAAGGGCGGCGCACAGACGATCAGCCGGTTCATGGACGACGAGACGCTGGCCGCCGTGCAGAACCTCAAGCCGGTGGCCGCCGAGCTGGACCTCTCCATGGCGCAGCTCGCCGTCGCGTGGGTGCTGCAGAACGACAACGTCGCCGCGGCACTCGTGGGTGCTTCACGCCCCGAGCAGGTGGCGGAGAACGTGAAGGCGTCGGGTGTGACCATCCCCGCCGAGCTGATGAAGCGGATCGACGACGCCCTGGCCGGCGTGGTCGTTCGCGACTCCGCCAGGACTCTCGAGGGCATGCCGAAGACCCGCCCGGTCTGACCCGGCGAGGTAGTCACCCGGCGAGGTAGTCAGGTGGCCAGGTAGTCAGGTGGCCAGGTAGACATGTAGCGAGGTAGTCACCCGGTTCGTGCTGGGTGACTACCTCGCTGCATGTCTACCTCGCCGGAGCTCGAGCTCGGCGGGGTCACTCCGGGTAGTTGCCGCGCTTCTTGCTCATCGGCTTGGGCAGCCGGGACCGGCGCAGCTGGTAGGCGCGCGTGATCGTGTACATGAGCAGGCCGCGCTGGACCTCGCCGAACTTCGCGGTCAGGCGCTTCTTCAGCGACCGCCACAGGAGCCACGCGTCGATGATCGTCAGGAACAGGAACCCGTACAGGCCGAGCATCACGAAGATGCTGAGCTCCGGGTACTGCGAGGTGAAGAACGTCGCGAACAGGAAGATGAACGCGACCGGCAGGAAGAACTCGCCGAGGTTCCAGCGCGCGTCCACGAAGTCGCGCACGTACCGGCGCACCGGGCCCTTGTCCTTGGCCGGCATGTACTTCTCGTCGCCGGTCTGCATCGCCTGGTAGGCGCGCTCGCGGTCGATGCGCGACTTCTCGCGCTGAGCCTTCCGCGCCGCCTTGCGGTCGTCCGGGACCAGGGGTCGCTTGTTGGCGGCCTGCGCGACGTTGCGCTTGGGTGTCGGGCGCCCCTTCTTGGGGGCGCCGTCCGGCGTCGTCTCGGACGCGGGCGTCACCTCGTCGGGTGAGTCGCCCACGGGGGTCACGCCGTCGGGGGTCGGAGTCTTGCTGCGGGAGAACACCTCCCCAGCCTACTGGCTCGCGGCGGTGCACCGCCGCGAGCCGTTAACGTGGGGCGGTGACCTCTGATACAACCGCGGCTCTCCGGGCCCGCGTCGCCGAGCTGTTCCCCGCCCTGCAGGCCGACCTCGAGGCGCTGGTGCGCATCCCGAGCGTCTCGGCCGCAGCGTTCGACCAGGCGCACGTCGCCGCCAGCGCGGCCGCAACGGAGCAGCTCCTGCGTGACGCCGGCCTGCCCGACGTCCAGATCCTGTCCGCACCGCGCCCTGACGGCACGCCGGGCGCGCCAGCCGTCGTCGCTCGCCGCCCCGCACCTGAGGGCGCGCCGACCGTCCTGCTCTACGCGCACCACGACGTGCAGCCGCCGGGCGACGCTGCCACGTGGGAGTCCGACCCGTTCGAGCCGACCCAGGTGGGCGAGCGGCTCTTCGGCCGGGGAGCGGCTGACGACAAGGCGGGCATCGTCGCCCACCTGGGCGCGCTGCGTGCGCTCGGGCTGCCGGACGGAGCGGACCTGCCGGTCGGCGTCACGGTGTTCCTCGAGGGTGAGGAGGAGTCGGGGTCGCCGTCGTTCCGTGCCTTCCTGGAGGCGCACCGCGACCTGCTCGCCGCCGACGTCATCGTGGTGGCCGATTCCGGCAACTGGAAGATCGGCGTCCCCGCACTGACCACGTCGCTGCGTGGCCTGGTCGACGGCGAGGTCGAGCTGCGGGTCCTCGACCATGCGGTGCACTCGGGCATGTTCGGTGGCGCTGTGCTGGACGCGGTGACCCTGATGTCGCGGCTCGTCGCCACGTTCCACGACGAGGCGGGCGACGTCGCGATCGACGGCCTGGTCGTCGCACCGGAGCCGGAGGTCGACTACGAGGAGGCCGATCTCCGGGCCGACTCGTCGCTGCTCGACGGCGCCGCGCTCGTGGGGACCGGCAGCGTCGCCGGCCGGCTGTGGGCCAAGCCCGCGCTGTCCGTGATCGGCATGGACGTCACGTCGGTGGCCGCGGCCTCGAACACGCTCGCACCGAGCTGCAGCGCGAAGATCTCGCTGCGGCTGGCGCCCGGCCAGGACCCGGTGGCGGCCGACGAGGCGCTCGCCGCGCACGTCGCGAAGCACGCGCCGTTCGGCGCGCAGGTGACCTGGCGCTGCGGCGAGCAGGGCAAGCCGTTCCTCGCACCGGGCGACTCGGCGGCGATGCGCGCGGCGCGCGCCGCGTTCACGGAGGCGTGGGGCACGGCTCCCGTCGACGTCGGGATGGGCGGGTCCATCCCGTTCATCGCCGACCTGCTCGAGGTCTTCCCGGAGGCCGCGATCCTCGTGACCGGCGTCGAGGACCCGGACTCGCGGGCGCACGGCGCGAACGAGTCGGTGCACCTCGGCGAGCTCCAGAAGGTCGTCCTGGCCGAGGCGCTGCTGCTGACGAAGGTCGGCGAGGGCCTCTAGCGCGTGGCGGAGGGCTCGCGCGGCGCGACGTCGATCGCGCGAGCCCACGCCGCGACGTCCGCGGGGAGCTCGGGGGAGGGCAGGTCCTCGCCCGTCGCGTCCCGGACCACGTCGAACGCGGAGATCCGGTTGCCCTTGCGGTCCAGGAACCGGCTGGCCACGATGCCGCGGGCGCACAGCTTGCCGGCGCGAGTGAACACCTGCTCCAGGTAGAAGACGCGCTCGTCCCAGCCGAGGATCCGGGTGGTGATCTCGAAGCGGTCGAACGGCTGCAGGGACCGGCGGTACTTCATGGTCGACGCCGCGACCACAGGGGCCCAGCCCTTCTCGCGGGCGATCGGGAACATGCCGAGGTCGGCGATCTGGTTGTTCCGGGCGACGTCCATCATCTGCAGGTACGTGCCGTTGTTGACGTGCAGGTACGAGTCGAGGTCCAGGGGGCCGACGCGCATCCGGGTCACCGACGGGTCGAGCAGGTGCTGTCCGGGGCGGGCCTTGCGCGGGAAGAGTCCGGTCCAGGTGAGCTGGAGCATGCGAGCCATACGTCGCAGGCTATACCGAGAACCGGCAGTATCAGATACTTCGGTCCCTGCCCCGACGGCCCCGCGGCGGGTCAGTTCGCGGGGTGCTGGATCTCGCGCCGCAGCGCACGGGCCACCGCCGCGCTCTCGAGCCGTTCGACGAGGTGCAGTGCCATGTCGATCCCCGACGAGACGCCGGCGGACGTGACCACGTCGCCGTCGTCCACGTAGCGCGCCTCGGTGTCCACGAGGATGCTCGGGTCCAGGCCGGTGAGCTCGTCGTAGTGCGCGTGGTGCGTGGTGGCCGGTCGCCCTGCCAGCAGACCGGCGGCCGCGAACGGCAGGGCACCCGTGCAGACGCTGGCCATGATCGGCGTCTGCTTGCGGATCAGGCGCAGCCACTCGAGGTGCCCGGGCTGGGCGAGGAGCGGGCGGGTGCCGAGCCCGCCGGGATAGACGAGCAGGTGCAGCGGCCCGACGTCGTCCGCGCCGTGCGCCGGCAGGATCCGTAGACCCTTCGCGAGGCGCACCCCGGAGCCGTCCCAGGAGAACGTGCTCACCGACGGCCGCAGCTGCGAGTGGGAGCCCCACTCGGCGAACACCTCGAAGGGCCCGACCACGTCGAGCTCCTCGGCTCCGTCGAAGACGAAGATCCCGATGCGCAGCCCGCCGTTGCCGGTCATGTGCTCAGCCCGGTCAGATTCCTGGGAGGGCCAGCATCTGGTCGAGCGCCACGCGGGCCCAGTGGGCGTCGTCGGCGTCCACGACGATCTGGTTCACCATGCGCCCCTCGACGAGCGACTCCATGGCCCACACGAGGTGCGGCAGGTCGATGCGGTTCATGGTGGAGCAGAAGCACACCGTCGAGTCGAGGTAGTGCACGTTCTTGTCCGGGTGCGCCTTGGCGACCCGGCGCACCAGGTTCAGCTCGGTGCCGATCGCCCACGAGGACCCCGGCTCGGCCGCGTCGAGCTGCTTGATGATGTACTCGGTGGAGCCCACGAAGTCGGCCGCCGTGACGACCTCGTTCTTGCACTCGGGGTGCACCATCACGTTGACGCCCGGCACCGCCGCGCGGATGTCGTCCACGTTCTGCACCGAGAAGCGGCCGTGCACCGAGCAGTGGCCGCGCCACAGGATCATCCGGGCGTCCCGCAGCTCCTGGTCGGTGAGCCCGCCGTTCGGCTTGCGCGGGTCGAAGATCACGCAGTCGTCCAGGGACATCGCCAGCTGGAGGACGGCGGTGTTGCGTCCCAGGTGCTGGTCGGGGAGGAACAGCACCTTGCCGGTGCCGTCGACGCCGCCCACCTGGTCGAACGCCCAGCGCAGCGCGACCTCGGCGTTGGAGGAGGTGCACACCGTGCCGCCGTGGCGCCCGGTGAACGCCTTGATGGCGGCGGACGAGTTCATGTAGGTGACGGGGATCGTCGAGTCCGCGATGCCGACGTCCTGCAGCACAGCCCAGGCCTCCTCGACCTGGCCGATCGCCGCCATGTCTGCCATGGAGCAGCCGGCCGCGAGGTCGGGCAGGACCACCTGCTGCTGGTCCGAGGTGAGGATGTCCGCGCTCTCGGCCATGAAGTGCACCCCGCAGAACAGGATGAACTCGGCCTCGGGGCGGGCGGCGGCCTCGCGTGCGAGCTTGAAGGAGTCGCCCGTGACATCGGCGAAGTCGATGACCTCGTCCCGCTGGTAGTGGTGCCCCAGCACGAACGCCCGGCTGCCGAGGGCGGCCCGCGAGGCACGGGCCCGTTCGACGAGGTTCGGGTCGCTCGGTGCTGGTAGCTCGCCCACGCACTCCACACCGCGCTCGGAGGCCAGGTCACGGCCCTGGCCGAGCAGAAGCAGCGGCGACGGGGCGGGTTCGGAGAAACCGGAGTGTTCAGCCAGCAGGGTGCTCACGGTCACCATCATGACACGCGGTGGTGACACGAAGTCAGGACGTGCCACGATGCCGGGGTGCACGTGCTGCTGCTTGCCGAGACCCTGCCCGACGCCGAGCGACTCGCCTCGGCGTGGCGCGACGCCGCGCCCCACACCGACACCGAGGCCCGCGCGGTGCGCGTACCCGGCTCCCTCGGCGCGACCGCGGGAGCCCTGAGCCAGGGTCCGGCGCTCGGCAGCGTGCCGGGGCACGGCCCGAGCGGGGGAGGCGTGCTGCTGGCCGGGCCGGCGATCCCCGTCGGACGGCCCGACGCCGTCGGCCCGCAGGACGTCGGCCCCGCCCACCCGGGCCCGAGCGCGCCGGGCCCGTCGCCGTCGGCGCTGCCGCGGGCGGAGGGAGCCGCGCTCGCCGAGGCCGCCGCGGACGCCGACGTCGTCGTGGCGTACGTCACGCGGCTCGACGGCGAGGCGCTGCACCGGGGCGTCGTCGTCGAGGCCGCCGCGGCGGCGGCGGCGCACGCCGTCCCCGTGGTCGTGGTCACCGAGCGCAGCGAGGTGACCAGGCGCGAGTGGTCGACGGCGGGCCTCAGCGGGGTGCACGAGGTGGCCGACGGCGACGTCGCCCGCGTGGCGAGGACCTGGACGCCCGGCTGGGCGCGCTGAGATCCGGACGGGTGCTCGGCCTGGACGGCCCGTGGGCGTACGATCGTCAGAACAGACCGGCGACGGGAACAGACGGACGGCCCGACGGGTTGGCACCGCTGAGACATCGACTACCGGTATGTCGAACACGATCGGGAGATGACATGACCGACACGACCACGGACATCGGGACCCACGGCGTCAACGTCACCGACGTCGCCGCGGGCAAGGTCCGTAGCCTGCTCGAGCAGGAGGGCCGGGACGACCTGCGCCTTCGCGTCGCGGTGCAGCCGGGTGGCTGTTCCGGACTGATCTACCAGCTCTACTTCGACGAGCGTGTGCTCGACGGGGACGCGCTGCGTGACTACGACGGCGTCGAGGTCGTCGTGGACAAGATGAGCGTGCCGTATCTCGAGGGCGCCACGATCGACTTCAAGGACACCATCGAGCAGCAGGGCTTCACGATCGACAACCCGAACGCGGGCAGCGCGTGCGCCTGCGGGGGCTCGTTCTCCTGATCGAAGCTTGCTGCGCCGACCATGGCGTTGCACGACGGCGGGCCGGTCACCTTCGCGGTGACCGGCCCGTTCTCCTGCGCCGTGTGCCCGGCTCGGTGCAGACGCCCCGCTCGGTGCAGGCGCACCGCTCAGTGCAGGCGCACCGTGACGGCCCAGCCGTCGGCACCGTCGCCTGACCCTGCCGGGTGCTCGACGGTCGCGACGTGCTCGTGGCCGCGCATGCGGCACCACGCGGGCACGTCGAGCCTCGCGGCGGGATCGGTCGACAGCACGGTCAGCTCGGTGCCGGAAGGTAGGCCCTTCGCGGCCGCCGCGAGCCGGATCACGGGCAGGGGACAGCGCAGCCCTCGCGCGTCCACCAAGGTGTCTGGCACACCAGCCACCCTAGTCACCGGGCCGGAGCCACGGGGCGGAGCCACCGGGCCGGCCGTCTCAGAGACCACCGACGCCCAGCATCTCCCGGACCCGGGCCACCGCGTCCGGCAGCACCGCGCAGAAGCGGTCGACGTCGTCGGCGGTGGTGCCGCGGTCCAGCGCGATGCGTACGTTGCCGTGCGTGAGCACGCCCATGGCCGCGAGCACGTGCGACGGCTCCAGGGTGCTCGCCGTGCACGCGGAGCCCGAACCGACGGCGAACCCGTGCCGGTCCAGCTCCGTCACGAGCGCCTCGCCGTCCACGTAGAGGAAGGAGAACGTGGCGACGTGGGGCAGCCGGGCATCAGGGTCGCCCACCACCTCGACGTCGGGGATGCGTGACGCCTGGGCGCGCACGTGGTCGACCAGCTCCCGTCGCCGGGCCTCCTGGGCGACCCGGTCGGCCTCGACCGCCTGCAGCGCCACAGCCGCGGCGAACGCGAGGGGCACGCTGACGCCGCCCGGGGCCCACGGGTTCTCGTCCTCGGGCCCGACCGGTGCGGTGCGGGCCCGGTGCCGGACCGCGAGCACACCGACTCCGGCGGGCCCGCCCCAGTCGGCGGGGTCGGCGGCCAGGAGGTCCCAGCTCCCGGGCACGGCCACGTGCCCGATGCTCGCACCGGCGTCGACCAGCAGGGGGACACCGGCCCCGCGGGCCGCCTCGTGCACGGCCTCGACCGGCTGGATCGTGCCGACCTCTCCGTTCGCGTGCTGCAGCGCGGCCAGTGCCGCGCCGGGCACGCGGAGGGCGGCGATCATCGCCTCGTCGTCGACCCGGCCGTGGCGATCGACGACGACGGAGGTCTGCTGGCCCGCCGCGCGGGCGGCGTGGAGCAGGGCCGAGCGCTCGACGGCACTGGTGACGATCCCGGTGCCGGCACGCCGTCGGGCGGCGGCCGCCGCGGCAACCGCGGCGTGGAGCGACGCCGTGTGGCCAGGGGTGAAGTGGACCTCCTCGGTCCGTGCGCCGAGCACGGCCGCGACCGCCTCCCTGGCACCGTCCAGCAGGCGGGCGGCGCGCCGGCCCTCCGCATGCAGCCGTCGGGGGTCAGCCCAGCCGTCGGCGAGGGCCTGCTCGAACGCCTGCCGGGCGAGGGGGTGCCACGGGGCACGGCCGCCGTTGTCGAGGTGCACCCGGTCGGGGGCGTCCGGGGTGGCGTGGCTCACACGTCCTCCTGCTCCTGTTCGTCGCGGCTCGGGATCACCGGCCTGCCGCGCGTCGCCGGCTCCGTCGGTCCCGGTGACGCGGTACCGACGGTGGTTACGGCATCCTGCTGCCGTCTTTCGCCTGATCCTCGCACCGGTACCGGCCGGTACGCGGCCCGGATCGTTATGACACCTCCATGGTCCGTGTCTGAACAGCGTCGATAGGCGACCCGGATGCGGAGAGGATCACGTCCGGGAGGCCCCGCTCAGGGCATCATCCGGCTCCGGAGCGCGCTAGGCTGCACCCATCGAGGACGAAGGTTCTGCGTGGAGCTCGGGAGGAAACCGGTGCGACGCGCCGGACGAGACGTGAAAGGCCTCCCTTGCACTCGCAGCCACCTACCCGCACCCGGCGGGCCATCATGCGCGCGTCGGCTCTTGCCGTCGGCGTCGCACTCCTGGCCACCGGCTGTGCCAGTGATTCCGTCAAGCGCGGATACCTGCCCGGCTACACCGACGGGGAGGTGACGAACCAGACTGCGCGCATCACCGACCTCTGGGTGGGCTCGTGGATCGCTGCCCTTGCCGTGGGCATCCTGACCTGGGGCCTGATGCTCTGGTGCATCGCGGCGTACCGGAAGCGGAAGGACGACCACCAGCTCCCGGTACAGACGCGCTACCACCTGCCGCTCGAGCTCATGTACACGGCCGTGCCGATCATCATGGTGCTCGTGCTGTTCTGGTACACCGACCGCGACGTGACGGAGATCACGACCGTCGACGGCACCGCGACCGAGCACATCCAGGTCATCGGCAAGCAGTGGAGCTGGGACTTCAACTACCTCGACGCCGACGTCTACGACTCCGGTGAGCACGAGGCCAACGTCGGTGAGCTCACCAAGGAGGACGAGGTCGACGGCGCGCCCGGTACCTCGCAGTCCTTCCCGACGCTCTACCTGCCGGTGAACGAGACCGTCGAGTTCACGCTGGACTCGCGTGACGTCATCCACTCGTTCTGGATCCCCGCGTTCCTGTACAAGCAAGACATGATCCCGGGCCGGACCAACACGTTCCAGGTCACGCCGACCCGTGAGGGCACGTACGCCGGCAAGTGCGCCGAGCTCTGCGGTGAGTTCCACTCCGGCATGCTCTTCAACGTGAAGGTCGTGTCCGCCGACGAGTACGAAGCCCACATGGCGGACCTGGCAGCGAAGGGGCAGACCGGCGAGCTCGGGATGGACCTCTCCCGCACACAAGGCCCGGTCGACGCCGAGGAAGAGGAGGCTGGGCACTGATGGCCGCAGCGACCACGACCGAGCTGATCCCGGGCCTGGCGCCCGGGCGCCAGACGCTCGGCCGGACCGTCATCAAGTGGATCACGTCCACTGACCACAAGACGATCGGGTACCTGTACCTGATCACGTCGTTCATCTTCTTCTGCATCGGTGGCCTGATGGCCCTGCTGATCCGGGCCGAGCTGTTCGAGCCGGGCATCCAGCTGGTGCAGAGCAAGGAGCAGTACAACCAGCTGTTCACGATGCACGGCACCGTGATGCTGCTGCTGTTCGCGACCCCGCTGTTCGCCGGCTTCGCGAACGTGATCATGCCGCTGCAGATCGGTGCGCCCGACGTCGCGTTCCCGCGGCTGAACATGTTCGCCTACTGGCTGTTCCTGTTCGGCGGTCTGATCACCACGGCAGGGTTCCTCACGCCGCAGGGCGCCGCGTCGTTCGGCTGGTTCGCGTACGCGCCCTTGTCGACCACCACCTACAGTCCGGGGCTAGGTGGAGACCTCTGGGTGTTCGGCCTGGCGATGGCGGGCTTCGGCACCATCCTCGGTGCGGTCAACTTCATCACCACGATCATCACGATGCGTGCCCCGGGCATGACGATGTTCCGGATGCCGATCTTCACCTGGAACACGCTGGTCACCAGCCTGCTGGTCCTGATGGCGTTCCCGCCCCTGGCCGCCGCGCTGTTCGCGTTGGGTGCCGACCGGCGCCTGGACGCGCAGATCTTCAACCCGGAGAACGGTGGCGCCATCCTGTGGCAGCACCTGTTCTGGTTCTTCGGCCACCCCGAGGTGTACATCATCGCGCTGCCGTTCTTCGGCATCGTCACCGAGATCCTGCCGGTGTTCAGCCGCAAGCCGATCTTCGGCTACACGGGTCTCGTCTACGCGACGATCGCCATCGCGGCCCTGTCGGTGACCGTGTGGGCCCACCACATGTACGTCACCGGTGCGGTCATGCTGCCGTTCTTCGCGTTCATGACGATGTTGATCGCGGTGCCTACCGGTGTGAAGTTCTTCAACTGGATCGGCACGATGTGGCGCGGCAAGCTCACGTTCGAGACACCCATGCTGTGGTCCATCGGGTTCCTCGTGACGTTCCTCTTCGGTGGTCTGACGGGCATCATCCTGTCGAGCCCCGCCCTGGACTTCCAGTTGTCGGACTCCTACTTCGTGGTGGCGCACTTCCACTACGTCGTGTTCGGCACGGTCGTGTTCGCGATGTTCGCCGGCTTCTACTTCTGGTGGCCCAAGTTCACCGGCCGGATGCTGAGCGAGCGCCTGGGCAAGTGGCACTTCTGGCTGCTGTTCGTCGGCTTCCACACCACGTTCCTCATCCAGCACTGGCTGGGCGTCGAGGGCATGCCGCGCCGGTACGCGGACTACATGCCGCAGGAGGGCTTCACCTGGGAGAACCAGGTCTCCACGATCGGCGCGTTCATCCTCGCCGCGTCCACGCTGCCGTTCCTGTGGAACGTGTACATCACGTGGCGCAAGGCGCCGATGGTCACGGTCGACGACCCGTGGGGCTACGGCCGCTCCCTGGAATGGGCCACGTCCTGCCCGCCGCCGCGCCACAACTTCACGTCGCTCCCGCGCATCCGCTCCGAGTCGCCCGCCTTCGACCTGCACCACCCGGAGGTCGTCGCCATGGAGCACCCCGAGTACAACCGGGGCGTGCTCGACAACGTCTACGGCGAGGCGGACCGCCGAGGCCAGGACACGCAGGCGCAGCAGCGTGCCGCGGACGGCGGCGGCTCACCGGAGCAGAGCAGCACGACGGTCGTTGACACGCCGGACGAGGGGACCAGCAAGTGAAGATCGAGGCACGACTGTTCCTCTGGGGGACACCCTTCTTCGTCCTGGCCGGCGTCGTCTACGGGTTCATGACGAACTGGGAAGAGCCGGTGGGCTACCTGGGCATGCCGCTCGTCGGTGGCCTCGTGGCGATGATCGGTGCCTACCTGGCCCTCACGGCCCGGCGCATCGACGCACGCCCCGAGGACGACCCGAACGGCAACATCGAGGACGCGGCAGGCGACCAGGGCGTGTACGCGCCCTGGAGCTGGTGGCCGCTGGCGATCGCTAGTGCTACCGCGATCTGCTTCCTCGGCCTCGCCGTGGGCTGGTGGGTCTTCTACATCGGCTTCTGCGTCGCGGCGATCGCGCTCGTGGGCTGGGTGTTCGAGTACTCGCGAGGGATCCACTCGCACTGACGGCTCGTACTGGCCGACCACCAAAGCCGGTCGGAGCGCCCCAGGGCACTCCGACCGGCTTTCGTGTGCTCCGGACCAGAGACTTCACCCGCTACTTCACCCTCTTCCGCGACCCGCGCGCGTCGCTCGGCTGATTGGATCGAAGGTCGCCCACCGGACACGGGTGCGCCCAGGGCATCCACGGTGGCGAAAACCAAGAGAGGTATGGCGTGCGAGTTACTCAGAGGATCGTGTCGCTGGCGGCTGCCGGTGTGCTGACGTTCGGCCTGGCGGGTTGTGGTGCGGCCGCCGAGGACACTGCGTCCGACACCGCACCGGACACCGCGTCGAGCGCGGCTTCCGACGCCGCGGAGCCGGCACAGGACGAGATCACGCAGGCGACGTTCGTGGAGCGTGTCGGCGCTGCACAGGAGACTGCGACCAGCATGCACATCGAGTCGTCCTACAGCGGCGCGCTGGCCGAGGCCGGGGGGATGGCCGGTGGGACCATCCCGATGGACGTCGACGCCAGCGACCCGGAGTCGCCCCGGATGTCGATGTCCATGGACATCGAGGGCATGGAGCTCTCGATGATCCTCGTGGACAAGACCTACTACATCTCGATGGGCGAGCTCAGCCAGGGCAAGTACATCAAGGCCACCGAGGAAGAACTGATGAGCGACCCCTCGATGGGCTCGTTCCAGTCGATGTCCGAGGCGCCCGACCCGAAGGCGCAGCTCGAGGGTTTCCAGGACGCCATCGTGTCGTTCGAGGCGAGCGGGACGGACACCGTCGACGGGACGGAGGTCGACCTGTACACCCTGGTCCTCGACCCCGCCAAGGTGACCGGTCCCCAGGTCGAGCAGCTCGACCCGGAGATGCTCGACGCGATGGGTGAGATGACCGTGGTCTATGCGCTGGACGAGAGCGACCGTCCGGCTCGGGTCGAGGTCACGATGTCCATCGACGGGCAGGAGCTCGTCTCCACGTCCGAGTTCAGCCGGTGGGGCGAGGACCTCGGGATCGAGGCGCCTCCGGCGGACCAGATCGTCGAGCAGTGACCGGTCCGCAGTGACCGGTCCGCGATGACGGCTCGGGCCGGACACCCGTCGGGTGTCCGGCCCGAGCTTCGTGATCAGCGGCTCGCGGCGACCCAGCGGTCCAGCACGGCCTGTGCGGCGCCGGAGTCCACGGCCTGCGCCGCCAGCTCGATGCCCGCGGTGAGGCGCTCCGCGAGCGTCCCGGAGCCGGTGCCCGGCAGCGTGCCGTCGGCGACGAGGCCGGACGCCGCGTTGAGGAGCACGGTCTCGCGCACCGGACCGTCCTCGCCCGCGAAGACCGCGCGCGCTACCCCGGCGTTGTAGGCGGCGTCGTGGCCACGCAGGTCCTCCACCTTGATGCGGGTGAGACCGAGGTCGGCGGCAGGGTCGAGTCGGTGCTCGACCACCGTGCCGCCCGCGTCCCCGGGGAGTACCTCCCACACCGTGGCGCCCGCCGTGGCGGCGAGCTCGTCCAGGCCCTCGTCGCCCCGGAACACGAGCGCCGACTTGCCCCGCTCGGCGAACACGCCGGCCATCAGCGGCGCCATCCGCGCGTCAGCACACCCGACGGCGGCGGCGCGCGGCTGGGCGGGGTTGGTGAGGGGGCCCAGGAAGTTGAACGCCGTCGGCACTCCCAGCTCCCTGCGGGTCTGGCCCGCGTGCCGCATGGACGGGTGGAAGGCCGCGGCGAAGCAGAAGGTGATGCCGGCCTCGCGGGCGATCTGCGCCACGCGGTCCGGGGCGTGGTCCAGCCGGATGCCGAGCTCCTCGAGCACGTCCGCGCTGCCCGACGACGACGAGGCCGCCCGGTTGCCGTGCTTCACCACCCGCAGACCTGTACCCGCGATGACCACGGACGCCATCGTGGAGATGTTCACGGTGTGCGCGCGGTCGCCGCCGGTGCCGACGATGTCGACGGACGGGCCAGGCACCTCGATCCGGGTCGCGTGCCGGACCATCGAGTCGGTCAGCCCGGCGAGCTCCTCGACGGTCTCACCCTTGGCACGCAGCGCCACGAGGAACCCGCCGAGCTGGACGGGGGAGACCTCGCCCGTCATCACCTGGTCCATCGCCCAGGCGGCTTCGGCCTGGCTCAGGTCCGTCCCGGTGATCAGCCCGGCGAGCAGGCCGGACCACGTGGGTGCCTCGAGGTTCACGCGGCGCCCGCCAGGAGCTGCGCGACTGCCTCCTGGACCTTGATGGCGTCGAGGGGTCGGGCCACCACGCCGTCGGCCAGGGACCACGAGGCGAGCCAGGCGTCCTCAGGGCGGCCCGTGAGGACGAGTACCGGCGGGCACTCGTAGATCTCGTTCTTGAGCTGGCGGCACAGGCCCATGCCGCCGGTCTGGTCGGCCTCACCGTCGAGGACGAGCAGGTCCCACGTCTCGTTGTCGGCCTTGTCCACCACGGCGGCGGGGGTGGCGGCCTCGGTCCAGTCGATGTCGGGCGCACCTGCGTGCAGGCGCGGGCCGACGGCGAGCCGTACCTGCTCACGTACTGTGCGGTCGTCGCTGTACAGGAGGACTCGCGGGCTCGACGTCGCCACACCGTTCGCACCTGCGCTGGTCACATCCGTCGTCATGCCGGTCATGCGTCGATCGTGGCACAGTCCCCGCTCGGACGGCAGACATGTCCACCCTCTTTTCATGGCACTCTGCCGAATCCCGTCAGCAAGAGACGCCGCAGGTAGGGCGTTGGATGGACTTTGTGAGATTCGACGCGAGCGCCCGGGGCGCTTCGGCGTTCGGGACTCCCGAACGTCGGCCATAATGGCTGTCGTGTCGACCGCAACGGCTGCAGCCACCCCCACGCACCAGCACGTGACAGTCAATCGCCCGAACCCGGTCTCGGTCGGGACGATTGTCTGGCTCGCGAGCGAGCTCATGTTCTTCGCCGCGCTCTTCGCGATGTACTTCACGGTCAGGCAGACGATGCCTGCCGAGGAGTGGGCGCTGCAGACGGACAAGCTGAACATCACCTTCTCGACGATCAACACGATCGTCCTGGTGCTGTCCTCGTTCACCTGCCAGTGGGCGGTCTTCAAGGCCGAGCAGTTCAAGCCGTCGCGTTCCGGGAAGCTGTACCAGTTCTGGACGTGGGGCATGCACGAGTGGCTCACGATGACCTACGTGATGGGTGCGTTCTTCATCGGCGGCCAGATCTTCGAGTACACCGAGCTGGTCCACCAGGGCCTGACGATCTCGTCCAGCGCGTACGGCTCGGTCTTCTACATGACCACCGGCTTCCACGGCCTGCACGTGACCGGCGGTCTGATCGCATTCCTCTTCGTGCTCGGCCGCTCCTTCGCCGCCAAGCGCTTCGGCCACCACGAGGCCACCACCACGATCGTCACGTCCTACTACTGGCACTTCGTCGACGTGGTGTGGATCGCGCTGTTCGCGGTGATCTACCTGCTGCAGTGACCCCGTAGCGAGCACGCCTCGTGGCGTGCGTCCATCGCGGCCCGTGCGGTGGCATAGGTTCATAACAGAGAAGCTCAAACACTCACAGCGAGACGAGGACATTTTCGTGAAGGCACTCGCCGCCCGCAGGCACCACCGGTTGGCTCCGGTCGTGCTCCTGCTGCTGGCGCTGCTGACCACGGGCGGCGTCTATGCCGCCCTGGCTCCGAGTACGGCTCAGGCCGAGACCGTCAGCACCGCGGACATCGAGACCGGTAAGAAGTTGTTCCAGGCCAACTGCGCGACGTGCCACGGCCCGGACGCCCAGGGCACCGACGGCGTGCCGTCCCTGGTTGGCGTCGGCGCAGCCGCCGTCGACTTCCAGGTGTCGACCGGTCGCATGCCGATGCAGATGAACGGCCCGCAGGCCGAGGCCAAGCCGCCGCAGTTCGGCGAGGAGGACACCGCGGCCCTTGCCGCCTACGTCGCCTCGCTGGGCGCGGGCCCTGCCATCCCCACGGACGAGCAGGTGGACGCCTCGAAGGGCGATGCCGCCAACGGCATGGCCCTGTTCCGTACCAACTGCGCCATGTGCCACAACGCCGTGGGCGCGGGCGGTGCGCTCTCGGAGGGCAAGTTCGCGCCCGCGCTGTGGGACACGTCCGAGCGGAACCTCTACCAGGCGATGCTCACCGGCCCGCAGTCCATGCCGGTGTTCAACGACGCGAACATCACGCCTGACGAGAAGCGCGACATCATCTCCTTCCTCGTCGAGCAGCGTGAAGGTTCGGCCGGCGGCGTCTCACTCGGCTCTCTCGGACCGGTGTCCGAGGGCCTGTGGGCGTTCGTGATCGGCATGGGCCTGCTGATCGGCGCCGCTGTGTGGATCGGAGCGAAGTCCTCGTGAGCGAGAACCAGAACGAGAACCAGAACACCCTGGGCGACGCGTCGTCCGACGTGACGGTGTCCCGCGAGCCGGGCTCCGCCGTCGGGCCCGCCGACCGGTTCCAGGACCCGGGTGTTCCGGAGCACAAGAAGCGCCTGACCGACACCGACCCGAGCGCGGCCAAGCGCGCCGAGCGCACGGTGACGATCCTGTTCGTCCTGTCGATCCTCGGCACCATCGGCTCGATCGTCGCCTACGTGATGGTTCCGCCGGACGGCACGACGTCGGGCGTCCGGCTGTCGACGCTCCTGATCGGCCTCGGCCTCACCGTGTCGCTGCTCGGCATCGGCATCGCGGGCATCCACTGGGCCAAGACGCTCATGGGCGACCGCGAGTTCGTGCAGGAGCGCCACACGCTCGCGACGCAGGGCGAGGACCGCGAGACCGCGATCAAGGACCTCGACGAGGGCCTCGCGGACTCCGGTGTCGTCGGACGCCGCGGCATGCTCAAGGGCGCGTTCTTCGGTGCCCTGGCGCTGTTCCCGCTCGCCATCGCCGTGCCGCTGATCGGCTCGGTGGGTGGCGACTGGAACATCTCCAAGTTCAAGCACACGATGTGGCAGCGGGGCACGCGCCTCGCGATCGACCCGTCGGGTCGCCCCATCAAGGCCAGCGACGTCACCGTGGGTTCGGTCTTCCACGTGGTCCCGGAGACCACCGAGGAGTACCGCGAGACGCACGAGTGGATCACGGAGAAGTCGAAGGCCGTCGTGCTGATGGTGCGCCTCAACCCGGAGGACCTCCGGACCGACCAGTCGCCCGAGGGCGAGGACTGGTCGTACGAGGGCATCGTCGCCTACTCGAAGATCTGCACGCACGTGGGCTGCCCGGTGGCGCTCTACGAGCAGCAGACGCACCACCTCCTGTGCCCCTGCCACCAGTCGACGTTCGACATCGCCGACAGCGCGAAGGTCGTCTTCGGCCCGGCCAACCGCCGGCTGCCGCAGCTGCCGATCACCGTCGACTCCGAGGGCTACCTCGTGGCGCAGGACGACTTCGCCGAGCCCATCGGCCCGAGCTTCTGGGAGCGCCTGAAGTGAGCACCGCGACCGACGACACCAAGCGCGAGGCACCGGCCAAGCCGACGACGCCCGTCGGCAAGGCCGCTGACTACCTCGACCAGCGCACCTCCATCGGCGTGGCCGTCAAGGAGTTCGCGCGCAAGGTCTTCCCGGACCACTGGTCCTTCATGCTGGGCGAGATCGCCCTGTTCTCGTTCGTGGTGCTGATCATCTCGGGCATCTTCCTGACGATGTTCTTCGAGCCGTCGATGGCGCTGACGCGCTACGAGGGAGAGCACCCGGCGAGCATGCACGGCGAGCTCATGTCCGTGGCGTTCGCCTCGACGGTCGAGATGTCGTTCGAGGTGCGCGGCGGTCTGCTGATGCGGCAGATCCACCACTGGTCGGCGCTCGTCTTCATGGCGTCGATCGTGGTGCACATGATGCGCGTGTTCTTCACCGGCGCGTTCCGCAAGCCGCGCGAGATCAACTGGATCGTCGGCCTCATCCTGATGATCCTCGGCCTGGCCGCCGGCTTCACCGGCTACTCCCTGCCGGACGACGTGCTGTCGGGCAACGGTCTGCGTATCACCGACGGCGTGGTCAAGGCGATCCCGGTGATCGGCTCGTTCATGTCGTACATGATCTTCGGCGGCGAGTTCCCGGGGCACCACATCGTGCCGCGGCTGTTCACGATGCACATCCTGGTGGTGCCGGGCATCCTGCTGGCGCTCATCGCGCTGCACCTGTTCCTCATGGTGCTGCAGAAGCACACGCAGTACCCGGGTGGTGGCCGCACCGACAAGAACGTGGTGGGCTACCCGGCCCTCCCGGTGTACGTCGCCAAGATGACCGGCAACTTCTTCATCGTGTTCGGCGTGCTGGCGCTCATGGGTGCCACGCTCTCCATCAACAACGTGTGGAACTACGGCGCCTTCGACCCGTCGCCGGTCTCCGCCGGCGCCCAGCCGGACTGGTACATGCTGTTCCTGGAGGGGTCGCTGCGACTCATGCCAGGACCAGGCTGGGAATGGGTCATCTTCGGGTACACGATCCCGATGAACGTGATCATCCCCGCGATGGTCATCCCGGGCATCCTGTTCACGTTCCTGTTCGTCTACCCCTTCGTCGAGGCGCGGGTCACGGGCGACGACAAGGAGCACCACGTGCTCGACCGCCCGCGCAACAAGCCGGTGCGTACGGCCCTGGGTGTCGCGTTCCTCGCGGCGTTCATCATCCTGGCGCTCGCCGGGTCGAACGACCTCATCGCCACGCACTTCGCGTTGTCGATCAACGCGATCACATGGGTGTTCCGAGTCCTGTTCTTCGTCGGGCCGGTCTTCGCGTACTACATCACCAAGCGCATCTGCCTCGGGCTGCAGCGCAAGGACCGGGAGCTGGTGCTGCACGGCCACGAGTCGGGTCGCATCGTCCGCTTCGCGAACGGTGAGTACATCGAGGTCCACACCCCGCTCGACGAGCAGGAGCGCTGGCTGCGCGTCAACTACGAGGCTCCGGCACCGCTGACGCTCGCCCCGAAGACCGACGCGCGGGGTGTCAAGCGCAAGGGCTACGGCGCCGACAAGCGGTGGCACGGTCTGTCCCGGTTCTTCTACGAGGACCGCGTGGCGCCCGTGACTCCGGCGGAGATCGAGGCCTCGCACTCGCACGGCGAGCACGACCAGCTGGCCGGGTCCGAGCATCATGGTGACTCCGAGCACCAGGCCGTCGAGGCCGGTGCGGGAACCACCTCGCGGGAGCACTGAGCGACCTGCGACACCAAGCGATGGCCTGTGTCTCCCGGTCCGCGACTGCGGCCGGGGACACGGGCCATTGCCGTCCCGGCGGGCACCACTGCGGCGCACGACCAGGACGGCGTCTTCCCCCCGCACACCGTCCGGTGTGCGGCCCGATCCTGGAGGTACCTCAGCAATGGCTGTTTACACGCTCCCTGACCTGACCTACGACTACGCCGCGCTCGAGCCGCACATCTCGGGCAAGATCATGGAGCTGCACCACTCCAAGCACCACGCGACGTACGTCAAGGGCGCGAACACTGCCCTCGAGCAGCTCGAGGAGGCCCGTGAGTCGGGCAACCTGGCGAACGTGAACAAGATCGAGAAGGACCTCGCGTTCAACCTCGGTGGTCACATCAACCACTCGATCTTCTGGACGAACATGGCGCCCGAGGCGGGCGGCGAGCCGACCGGCGACATCGCCGCGGCGATCGATGAGCACTTCGGCTCGTTCGAGAAGTTCAAGGCGCACTTCACCGCCGTCGCGGCTGGTGTGCAGGGCTCCGGCTGGGCGGTCCTGGCCTGGGACTCCATCGGCCAGAAGCTGGTCGTGGTCCAGCTGTTCGACCAGCAGGGCAACATCCCCTTCGCGCTCACCCCGGTCCTCATGCTGGACTGCTGGGAGCACGCCTACTACATCGACTACCTGAACGTGCGCCCGGACTACATCAAGGCCTGGTGGAACCTGGTGTCCTGGAGCAACGTCTCCGAGCGCCTGGCCCGGGCCAAGACGCAGACCGCGGGCCTCGTCGTCCCGTCGGCCTGACCCGCTGACCAGATCCGGCGCACCCTCGGGGACAGGCTTCCCGGGGTGCGCCGGATCTGTCGTGTCACGGATCGGACGGCTCATTCGTCATAGGGGTGGAAGCAGCACCTGGCACGGTGTCTACTGGGAGGACTGGTAGACACGTGTCTCCTACCCCAGGAGTGATGGCGTGGCAAAGCAGCAGCGTCCGACCGGCGTCGGCAGGGCCGCCGACTATCTGGACCAGCGCACGAGCATCGGTGTGCTGGTCAAGGAGTTCGCGCGCAAGGTGTTCCCGGACCACTGGTCCTTCATGCTGGGCGAGATCGCCCTGTTCTCGTTCGTCGTGCTCATCGCCTCGGGCTTCTTCCTGACGATGTTCTTCGAGCCGTCCATGGCACTGGTGCACTACGAGGGGGAGCACCCGGCCTCCATGCAGGGCCAGCTGATGTCGGCGGCGTTCAGCTCCACCGTGGAGATGTCGTTCGAGGTGCGCGGCGGTCTGCTGATGCGGCAGATCCACCACTGGTCGGCCCTGATCTTCGTGGCCTCGATCGTGGTGCACATGTTCCGGATCTTCTTCACCGGGGCGTTCCGCAAGCCGCGCGAGATCAACTGGATCGTCGGTGCCACGATGCTGATCCTGGCGCTGGCCGCCGGCTTCACCGGCTACTCGCTGCCGGACGACGTGCTGTCGGGCAACGGTCTGCGCATCATCGACGGCGTGGTCAAGTCGATCCCGGTGATCGGCTCGTGGCTGTCGATGGTCGTGTTCGGCGGCGAGTTCCCCGGGCACCACATCATCCCGCGGCTCTTCACCCTCCACATCTTCGTGATCCCCGGTCTGCTGATCGCGCTCATCGCGCTGCACCTGTTCCTCATGGTGCTGCAGAAGCACACGCAGTACCCGGGTGGTGGCCGCACCGACAAGAACGTGGTGGGCTACCCGGCTCTCCCGGTGTACGTCGCCAAGATGACCGGCAACTTCTTCATCATCGCGGGCGTGCTCACCCTGATGGGGTCCACGCTGGCGATCAACAACGTGTGGAACTACGGCCCGTACGACCCGTCGCCGGTGTCCGCGGGTACCCAGCCCGACTGGTACATCCTGTTCGTCGACGGCGCGCTGCGGCTCATGCCGGGTCCGGGTTGGGAGTGGGTCATCGGCGGGTACACGCTGAGCATGAACCTGCTGATCCCTGCCCTGGTGGTGCCGGGCATCCTGTTCACGCTGTTCTTCGGGTGGCCGTTCCTCGAGGCCAAGGTGACCGGGGACCACAGGGAGCACCACGTGCTGGACCGCCCGCGCAACCGGCCGGTGCGTACCGGGATGGGGGTCGCGATCCTCATCGCGTTCGTGGTCTGCGCCCTCGCCGCCACGAACGACCTCATCGCGACGCACTTCTCCCTCGACATCTTCGCGATCACCTGGGCGCTGCGCGTGCTCTTGTTCTTGGGCCCGGTGCTCGGTTTCTGGGTGACCAAGCGCGTGTGCCTCGGGCTGCAGCGCAAAGACCGTGAACTGGTGCTGCACGGGCACGAGTCCGGTCGCATCGTGCGGTTCGCCAACGGCGAGTACATCGAGGTGCACACGCCTCTCGACCCGGAGGAACGCTGGCTGCGCGTCAACTACGAGTCGCCGGCGCCCCTCGAGATCCAGCCCCTCACCGACGGGCGTGGTGTGCGGCGCCCGGGGTACAGGTCCGACCGGCGCTGGCAGCGGCTGTCGCGCTTCTTCTACGAGGATCGCGTGTCGCCGGTCACGCCCGCCGAGCTCGAGGCCGCGCACTCGCACGGCCGCCACGACGAGATCGAGCCGAGGACCCCGACGGGCGCCGGTGCGGTCAGCGGGCGGGACGGCGCCTAGACCCAGCCGTGGGGCGCGTACCCGGCCGGGCCGGTACGGACAGGGCCGGTACAGCTAGTCGTCGAGCCCCAGGGCGAACGCCTGCTCCAGGTCTGCCTTGGAGAAGGCGCGGAAGGCGATGAGGGTCTCGGTGTTCTGCACCCCTGGCACCTTGTTCACCGTGTCGGACACGACTCCGGCGAGCTGGTCGTGCTCGGGTACGCGCACGATGGCGACAAGGTCGGTCTTGCCCGTGACCGAGAAGACCTCGCTCACCCCGTCGATGTTCGCGACCTCCTGCGCGACCTCGGGGATGCGGGACGTCTCGGCGTCGATGAGGACGATCGCGGTCAGCATGCCGACATCGTATCCACGTGCTGCGAGTTCTCGGGCGGCGTGGGCTCTATCGAGGTGCGGACCCGGTCCGAGGCCCACGCCAGGTCCGCATGCGCACCCGCCGCTCGCACAGGGCACGCCCACGTGTCGCTGACGTGCACCAGCCGGACGCCGGGGGAGTCGAGCCACGCGATCAGCAGGTCGGTCTCCTCCGGGTGCGCGGCGGGCGCCGGCGGGACCGGGGGTTCGACGTGCTCCGCCGTCGTGCGGAGCACCGAGACGAGGGGGAGGGGATCGGCGCCGGGCGCGGAGACGTCGGTAGCGGCCAGCCGGCCGTGCTTGATCACGACGATCTCCCAGCCGCCCGGCCGGCCCGGCGCGTCGCCGATGCCCGAGGGGCGCGCCGCGACCAGCTCCGCGCACGTCGCGAGAGGCGCCAGCTTCTGCGCCCGGTGCGCACCCGAGACGAAGGCGCGCAAGCGGCGGGTGACCTCGCCCGCCTCCTCGTACCGTTCCTGGTGCGCGAGCGTCGCGATCCGGTCCGAGAGCGCACGCACCACCGGGGCGGGGTCACCGGTCAGCGCGGCGCGAGCGGCGTCGGCTACCCGGGCGTACGAGGTGTCGGGTGCCTGCGTCGCCACGCACGGGGCGGAGCAGCGTCCCATGCCGGCCAGGGCGCACGGGCTGCCCGGCCTCTTGGAGACCAGGGGGATGCGCGCGGTGCACTGACGGAGGTCCAGGGCGTCGTGCAGGGCGTGGACGGCCTCCTGCGCGGTGCGCCGGGACACGAACGGGCCGATGTGCGCGGCGCCCGCCACCACGCCGCCCACGACCGAGAGCCGAGGATAGGCCTCGTCGGTGAGCCGCACCCAGGAGTGCCGTTCCGGGAATTTCGAGCGCCGGTTGTAGCGCGGGGCGTGCTCGGCGATGAGCCGCAGCTCGCGCACCTGGGCCTCCAGAGAGGTGGCGCACGCGACCGGCGTGACCCGCTCGGCGATGCGCACCATCTCCGTGATCCGCTTCCGCTTCTCCGCGGCGGTGAAGTACGAGCGCACGCGCTTGCGGATGTTGACGGACGTACCGACGTACAGGACCTCGTCGCCCGGCCCCCGGAACAGGTAGACGCCGGGTGCGTCCGGCAGGTCGTCGGCCAGGTGCCGCTTGCGGCGCACCTCGGGCGGCACGGGGTCGGCCGCGGTCGCCAGGTCCTCGAGGTGCGTGACGCCCATCGGCGCGAGCCGGTCGAAGAGAGCGTGCAGCACGTCGACGGTCGCGCGCGCGTCCGCCAGCGCGCGGTGGTCGGGGGACACGCTCGCGTGGAACAGGTTCGCGAGGGTGGACAGCTTGTGGTTCGGGGCCTCGTCACGTGTGACCAGCCGCCGGGCGAGCGGCACCGTGTCGACGACGGGGAATCCCGGCCACTCGTAGTCGAGCCGGGCGCACATGGCCTTGAGGAAGCCGACGTCGAACGGCGCGTTGTGGGCCACCAGCACCGTGTCGCGCGCGAACTCCAGGAAGCTCGGCAGGACCAGTGCGATGTCCGGCGCCGTGGCGACCATGGCGTTGGTGATACCGGTCAGGCGCGCGATGAACGCGGGGACGGGCTGCCCAGGGTTCACGAGCGACTGGAACTCGCCCAGCACCTCGCCGCCGCGCACCTTCACCGCCCCGATCTCGGTGATGCCGCCCTCGGTGGAGTTCGTCCCGGTGGTCTCCAGGTCCACCACCACGAAGGTCACGTCCCGCAGCGGGGTGCCGAGCTCCTCGAAGGTGGCCTGGTAGGCGGAAGCGGTAGTGCTCACGGCGTGCACGCTAGCTGGCGCCACTGACACTCCCACCGAGCGGGTCAGGTCCAGGTGTCGCCCGTCAGCTGCTCGTAGATCTCGACGTAGCGGGCGCGGGTCTCCGCGACGACGTCGGCGGGGATCTCCGGGCCGGGGTACGTACGGTCCCAGCCGGTCAGCGTGGAGGACCAGTCGCGGACGAACTGCTTGTCGTACGACCACTGGCCACGGCCCGGCTCGTACTCGCTCGCCTTCCAGAAGCGCGACGAGTCCGGGGTGAGCACCTCGTCGGCCAGCGTCAGTACGCCGTCGGCGTCGGTGCCGAACTCGAACTTCGTGTCGGCGATCAGCACGCCGCGCTCGCGCGCGATCTCGGCGCCCCGGTCGTAGATCTCGAGCGAGAGGTCCCGCAGCTGGTTCGTCGTCTCCTCGCCCAGGTCCTTGGCGATCTCCTCGACCGAGATGTATTCGTCGTGGCCCTCGTCCGCCTTGGTCGACGGTGTGAAGACGGGCCGCGGGAGCCGGTCCGCCTCGACCAGGCCGGGTGGGAACGCGACGCCGGAGACGCTGCCCGTCTCGCGGTAGCTCTCCAGCCCACCGCCGGCCAGGTAGCCGCGCACGATGCACTCGACCGGGACGATCTCCAGGCGCTTGCAGCGTACTGCGCGGCCCTTCCACTCCTCGGGGACGTCCTCGCTGATCACGTGGTTGGGCACGAGGTCGGCGAACTGGCGGAACCACCAGAGCGAGATCTGCGTGAGGATCGCGCCCTTGTCGGGTACCGGCGTCGGCAGCACGACGTCGTAGACCGACACGCGGTCGGAAGCCACCAGAATCACATCGTCGCCGTCCGCGTAGACCTCGCGAACCTTGCCCTTACGGATCAGTTCCACGCGGCCAAGGTTAACCCGCCGGCCGCTGTCCGTCGGGCGCGTCCAGGTCCAGCACGGCGTACCCGTGGCCGTCGAGGTGCACCACGTCGTGCCCGCCGTCACCGGGTTCGACGCGGCACCGCCGGGCGAGCACCTCCCGTGCGCCCGCCGCGCCGTCGAGCGGCAGCCGCACCGCGGCCCGGCCCGGGTTGAGCACGACCGCGAGGGTGCCGCCCCGGAGGTACGCCATGGGGTAGGCCGTGGCGAGCACCTCGACGGGCGACTCGACGTCGAGCCGGCGGTCGCCGTGGCGCAGCGCGATGAGCTCGCGCACGAGGTGCAGCAGCGACTCCTCGTCGTCGAGCTGGGCGGCGACCGTCGGCCGGCCCGGGTCGGGGTCCTGCGGCAGGTACGTCGACGTGCCGGGGTTTCCAGGGCCCAGCGTGCCGTCCGGAAGGTCGCCCCACTGCATGGGGGTGCGCGAGCCGGACCGGTCGTAGGTCGGGCTCAGGCGGGAACCCTCCAGCGTCGGCGTGCCCGGCACGTAGCGCATGCCGATCTCGTCCCCGTAGTAGACGGACGGCATGGCGGGCCACGTCATGGTCAGCACGTGCCCCACGCGCGCCTGCTCGGCGTCCCGGTCGCCCGCGACCAGCCGGGTGAAGTCGTGGTTCGACGTCGGCAGGCCCACCACCCCGCCACGCCCGGCGGTCGCGATCGCCTCGGCCGCCTCGCGCCACGCACGGGCGAACGTCTCCGCGTCCCCGCGCGCGTCGGCGGCGGCCCAGGCCGGCACCTCGGCCCAGGCGGGGTTCACGGTCCCGGCGCTGTTGTTCCACAGGGAGCGCATCGGCAGGCCGTTGTCGTCGCCGCCGAACTGGAGGAAGAAGTCGGCGTGGAAGCCCGCGGGGACGGACACCCGGGGGTTGCCCCATTCGCTGACCAGCACCCGCCCGGGGTAGGCGTCGTCCAGCCAGGACCGGATCTCGCGCCAGAGCCTGCCCGTCTCGACGTGCCCGGGGTCGTCCTTGACGAGGGACGACGCCATGTCGACGCGGAAGCCTGCGACGCCGAGCTCGAACCAGTGCGCCATGATCTCGCGCAGCGCCGCACGGTTGGCCAGCGGACCGGGAGCGTCGACCGGCTGACGCCAGGGCTCCGCGGGGTCGAGGCGTGCGTAGCCGTAGTTCAGCGCAGGCTGGACCGGGAAGAAGTTGGGCAGGTAGAACCCGCCGCGCGTACCCGGACCCGGCTCGAAGCCGTCGACCGGCGCGTCGCTCCACACGAACCGGTGGTCGTCCGGGTCGTCGGCGGACGCACGGAACCACGGGTGCTGGTCGGACGTGTGGCCCGCCACGAGGTCGAGCAGCACCGAGATGCCGCGGCGGCCGGCGTCCTCGGTGAGCCGGGCGAGGTCGTCGTTCGTGCCGTACCGGGGAGCGATCCGCAGGAAGTCCGCGACGTCGTACCCGGCGTCGGCGAACGGCGAGACGAAGCACGGACTGATCCAGACGGCGTCCACCCCGAGCCAGGCGAGGTAGTCGAGCCGACCGGCGATCCCGGCGAGATCGCCGATCCCGTCGCCGTCGGCGTCCGCGAAGGACTGCGGGTAGATCTGGTACAGCACGGTACGACCCAGGCGCGCGGCGAGGTCGACGGCGGTGGAGGTCAACGGTCTGCTCCTTCGTCGGTATGGGGACAGTCTGGTAGGCAGGGCATATGAGCGCATCCGCCCGCAAGCCCGACATCGTCCTGATCCTCACCGACGACCACGCGGCGCACGCGGTCGGCGCGTACGGATCGGTGGTCAACACCACGCCCCGGATCGACGAGATCGCGGACGCGGGCTGGCGGCTCGACCACTGCTACGCGACGAACGCGCTGTGCACCCCGAGCCGGGCGTCGATCCTCACCGGCACGTACAGCCACGTGAACGGCGTGACCACGCTCTCGACGCCGATCGACGCGAGCCTGCCGACCTTCGTGACGCAGCTGCGCGACGCCGGCTACCGCACCGGGATCGTCGGCAAGTGGCACATGGGGCACGGCGACGGGCACGACCCGCAGGGGTTCGACTACTGGGACGTGCTGATCGAGCAGGGGGAGTACTTCGACCCGACGTTCCTGTCCGCGCAAGGACGCCGGACCGTTCCCGGGTACGCGACCGACGTCATCACGGACCTGGCGCTCGGGTGGGCGGACAGCCTGGACGACGACGCGCCGCTCTGCCTGCTGATCTGCCACAAGGCACCGCACCGTTCCTGGGAACCGGACGAGAGGCACAAGGACCTGTACTCGGGCCCGATCCCCGTGCCCGCGACGTTCACCGACGACTACGCCACGCGCACGTCCTCGGCACGCCGCTCCGCCATGCGCGTGGCGGACCACCTGACGCTGGACGACCTCAAGACCGAGCCGCCCGCCGGGCTCGGCTACGACGAGCTGGCGCTGTGGAAGTACCAGCGGTACATGGAGGACTACCTGCGCTGCGTCGCGTCGGTCGACGACAACGTGGGCCGGGTGACCGACTGGCTCCGCGAGCGCGGCCGGCTCGACGACACGCTGCTCATGTACTCGTCCGACCAGGGCTTCTTCCTCGGGGACCACGGCTGGTTCGACAAGCGGTACATGTACGAGGAGTCGATCCGGATGCCGTTCGTGCTGTCCTACCCGCGCCGTCTGCCCGCCGGCGGCGTGCACGCGGGGATCGTGACGAACGTGGACCTGGCCAGGACGGTGCTGGAGGCGGCGGGCGTGCCGGCGCACCCGGGCATGCAGGGCCGCAGCTTCTTCGCGGACCTCGCGGGGGACGGGGAACCGGGCGACGCACCGGAGGGCTTCTACTACCGCTACTGGGAGCACGACGACGGCAACCATCTCGCGGCCGCCCACTACGGGTACCGGGACTCCCGGTACAAGCTGATCTACTTCTACAACGACGGGCTCGGGCTCCCGGGCACCGGGCCGGGCCGGTACCCGGGGGAGTGGGAGCTCTACGACCTGGAGCGGGACCCGGACGAGCTGCACAACGTGGCCGAGGACCCCCGGTACGCGGAGGCCCGGGCCCGGCTCGAGGTGGCGCTGTGGGAGGCGCAGGCCGCCGTCGGCGACGAGCCGCACCCGCGCCAGCCGGTCCCGGCGGGGATCGTCGGCTGACCTCGCGGCCCACCTCCGTGGTGGCCGGCGGTCAGCGCCGTGGGCGCCTCGGCTTCTCGACCTCGGGCAGCGGCAGGCCGCCCGGACCCTCCTCCGACGCGGGGATCGGGGCCTCGCCCCGGGCGACGCGTTCCTTGGCGCTGGCCGCGTACGCGTCGACGTACTCCTGGCCGGAGAGTGCGAGGATCGCGTACTCGATCTCGTCGGCGACGGCGCGGAGCACGAACTTGTCGGTCTCCATACCCTTGTACCGGCTGAAGTCGAGCGGCTCGCCGATCACCGCGCCGAGCGGCATGAAGGTGGGCAGCCCCCGCCCGGGCGGCTGCGCGACGTCGGTGTCGACCATGGCGACGGGGATCACGGGCGCGCCGGACTCGAGAGCCATCCGGGCCACGCCCGTCTTCGCCTTGTAGAGGCGGCCGTCGGGGCTTCGGGTCCCTTCGGGATAGATGCCGAACAGGGTGCCCTCGCGCAGCACGCGCAGGCCGGTGCGCAGCGCCGCCTCGCTGGCCGCGCCCCCGGACCGGTCCACGGGGATGACGCCGATGCCCGTCATGAACCAGGCCACGATCTTGCCCTTGAGGCCTTTGCCCGTGAAGTAGTCGGACTTGCCGAGGAAGGTCACCCGGCGTGGGATCAGGAGCGGCAGGATGAACGAGTCGATCACCGCCAGGTGGTTGCTGGCGACGATCGCGGCGCCGGTCCGCGGCACGTTCTTCGCGCCGACGACCCATGGCTGGTACGCGAGGCGCAGCAGCGGGCCGACCAACACGTTCCGCATCACCCAGTAGAACAAGATTCCTCCTCAAGACCCGGCCCCGCGGGCCCCTGACGACAATAGAGTGTGCCCATGGCCGCATCGAACACCGACGACCGAGACGACGACGTGCCCGGCGACACCCCACGCGAGCTGGGCGACGACGACGTGGCCTCGCGCTGGGCCGACATCGTCGCCACGCTCGGCGACCTGGACTCCTCGCGGGCCGACGGCGCGGCCGCCGACCCTGACGAGCCCGCCGAATCCTCTCAGACTTCGCGGCCGGGTGCCGAGAGCCCTGTTGACGACCGCGACGACGTCGCCGGCGCACGCTCCGACGCGTCGGCCGCGGAGCCCCTCGATTCCGGCCGCGCCGACACCGACCGGGCTGACACCGACCGGGCCGGCGACGACCAGGCGGGCGGGCCGCGGCTGATCATGCCTGCCGGGCCGCGGGACTGGCCGCTGTCGCCGGAGTCCGAGGCGCTCGAGGAGGCGGAGTCACACTTCACCCCGCCGGAGCCACCCCCGCTCCTTTCGCGCGACCCGTTGCTGACGATGGCCTGGAGCTTCGTCGTGGGCGTGCCCACGCTGGCCCTCGTCGGGATGGTCGTGTCGGCGGCGATGCCGTCGGTGGCGATCCCGCCGCTGGTCGGGCAGATCGGCGTCGGCCTGTTCGTGGCGGGGCTCGGCGTGCTGATCTGGCGCATGCCGCACCAGCGGGACCCTGACGACGACGGACCGGGCGCCGTCGTCTGACCAACAACCCCCGCCGAGGTAGTCCCGTGGCGAGGTAGTCATCTGGCGAGGTAGTCACGTACGCGACTACCTCGCCAGATGACTACCTCGCCACGGGACTACCTCGGCAGGGTTCTGGGACGGTCAGCGGCGGGCTAGGTCCGCCGCGCCCACGATGCCTGCCTCGTTGCCGTGCTCGGCCAGCTCGATCTTCGCGACCGGCCGGTGCCCCATGGCGGACAGCTGCGCCTCGAAACCGCGGCGCACGGGCCCGAGCAGCAGCTCGCCGGCCGCGCCGACGCCGCCGCCGATGACGATGAGCTCGGGGTCGAGCAGGGCCGCCACGGACGCAGAGCCCTCACCGATCCAGCGGCCGAGGGTGGCCAGCAGCTCGACCGCCAGCTGGTCGCCCTCCTGGGCTGCCTCGGTCACCATCTTGCCCCGGATCTCCTCGGGGTCACCGCCGGCGAGCTCCAGCAGCCGCGCGGCCTGGTCGACGCGCGCGACGGCCGCGTGCTGCGCGTCGCGCTCCAGCGCGCTGCCCGACGCGTACTGCTCCCAGCAGCCCTCGTGGCCGCAGCCGCAGTAGTGGCCGTCCGGTACCACGCGCATGTGCCCGACCTCCGCCGCCATGCCCCACTTGCCGCGCACGAGCTCCCGCTCGGAGATCACGGCGCCGCCGAGACCGGTGCCGACGGTGAGCATGAGCATGTCGGTGGCGTCGCGGCCCGCGCCGAACCGGAACTCGGCCCAGCCGGCAGCGTTCGCGTCGTTCTCCACCACGATGGGCAGGTCGGCGTCCACGAGCTCCGCGACCCTCGCCGCCAGCGGGTACTCCCGCCAGGCGATGTTGGGGGCGAAGTTCACGGAGGTGCGGTCCGGGCTCACGAAGCCGGCTGCCGCCAGCCCGATCGCGCCCACCTCGTGCTCCTTGACGAGCTCGTTGCAGGCGTCGGCGATCGCCTTGTCGATGTGCGCGACGTCGTCGGCGTCGGTCTCCCGCCGCACCTGGGCGAGGATCTTGCCCTCCTCGTCGACGACTCCCACAGCGATCTTCGTGCCGCCGATGTCGACCCCGATGGCGTGCATTCGTCCTCACGTTCTCTCGTTGCACGACGGTCGTACCGACCGTCGAAAAGGAGGCTGCACCGAGTAGGTGCGCACAACCAGGGTAGCGACCGCTCGGGATGCAACACGCGGCGTCCGTTTCCCGGTATCTTTGCAGGCACGGTCAGTACTGCCACTGGAGTCAGAATGGACGAGATCTTCAGCCCGATCCTTATCGAGCTGCCCCCCACCTCCAACCTCAACGACGTGCTCGCTGAGCGGGTCGGCGCTGGTGCCGACAAGCCGATGATGGAGGTACCCGGCGGCCAGGGCGAGCCCTGGCGCGTCGTCACGGCCGGCCAGTTCGACGCCCAGGTGGTCGCCGTGGCCAAGGGTCTCGTGGCCCGCGGCATCGAACCGGGAGACCGGGTCGGCATCATGTGCCGCACCCGGTACGACTGGGCGGTGCTGGACTTCGCGGTCTGGGCCGCCGGAGCCGTGCCCGTGCCGATCTACGAGACGTCCTCGCCCGAGCAGGTCGAGTGGATCGCGTCCGACGCCGAGGTGAAGCTCGTCTTCGCCGAGACCGCCGGCAACGCCGCCACGGTCGCAGAGGTGCGTGACGCCTGCCCGCTCCTGTCCGAGGTGCTCGTCATCGACGACGGCGCGCTGGACGCGGTGGCGGCACAGGGCACCGACGTGCCGGACACGGAGATCGCCCGTCGCCGGGCCATCGCCGACCTGGACGACCTGGCCACGATCATCTACACCTCGGGGACGACCGGCAGGCCGAAGGGTGCCGAGCTGACCCACCGCAACTTCGCGTCGCTCGCGGTGAACGCCGTCGAGGCGGTGCCGGAGGTGTTCGCGAAGGACGGCGGACGCACCCTGCTCTTCATCCCGATGTCGCACGTGTTCGCCCGCTACATCCACGTGCTCGCCGTGGCGGGCGGTGTGGTCACCGGCCACTGGGCCGACACGTCGACGCTGGTCAACGGCCTCGGCGAGTTCAAGCCGACGTTCATCCTCGCCGTGCCGCGCGTGTTCGAGAAGGTCTACAACACCGCGGAGCAGACGGCGGCGGCCGGCGGCAAGGCGAAGATCTTCCACTGGGCCACCGCGACCGGGATCGCCTGGTCGCGAGCGCTCGACACGCCGTCGGGCCCGAGCCTGGGCCTGCGGTTGCAGCACAAGGTCGCCAGCGCCCTGGTGTTCTCCAAGCTGCGCGCCCGGCTGGGCGGCCAGGCGGAGTTCGCGGTGTCGGGCGGCGGGCCGCTCGGTGAGCGGCTCGGCCACTTCTACCGAGGGCTGGGCCTGAAGGTGCTCGAGGGTTACGGGCTCACCGAGTCGACGGCGCCCACCAGCGTGAACCGGCCGTCGGCGACGAAGATCGGCTCGGTCGGCCTGCAGCTGCCCGGCTGCGGCGTCAAGATCGCCGCCGACTCGGAGATCTTGCTCAAGGGCCACCACATGTTCCGGGCCTACCACAAGAACGAGGCGGCGACGGCGGAGGCGTTCACCGACGACGGCTGGTTCCGCACCGGAGACCTCGGGGTGCTGGACGACGACGGGTTCCTCACGATCACCGGCCGCAAGAAGGAGATCATCGTCACCGCGGGCGGCAAGAACGTGGCGCCCTCGAACCTCGAGGACCGCATCAGGGCGCACGCGCTGGTGAGCCAGTGCGTGGTGGTCGGTGACAACCGGCCCTTCATCGGTGCGCTCATGACGCTCGACGCCGAGGGGCTGCCGGGCTGGCTCAAGATGCACGGCAAGCCGGCGCTGTCCGTCGACGAGGCTCGGAAGGACCCGGACGTGCTGGCCGCGCTGGACTCCGCCGTGCAGCGCGCCAACAAGGCGGTCTCCCAGGCGGAGTCGATCCGCAAGTACACCGTGCTGCCGGGCGACCTGACCATCGAGAACGGATATCTGACGCCGAAGCAGAGCGTGAAGCGCGCGGTGTTCCTCAAGGATTTCGACGCCGACGTCGAGCGGCTGTACGCGGACAAGAACAAGGAGAGCCTGCACCTGATCGGCTGAGCCCTCCCCGGGCGCCGCACCGCGTGACTTCAACCGGTCGAAGTCACGCGGTGCGGCCGTCCGGCCCCGCCGCTAGGCGCCGGCGCTCTCCGTGAACAGTCGGGGGAGGAAGTCGATGAGCGACTTCTGCCAGACGTCCCAGCTGTGCGGACCCGGGATGATGGGCGCGAACTCGTGGTTCACGCCGCGGTTCTCCATGGCCGCGACCAGCTGCAGTGTCGCGCCGTAGGTGAAGTCCTGCACGTCACCCGAGTAGACGCGCAGCAGCTTCGTGCCCTCGTTGATGGCCTCGACGTCCGCGGTGGCCGGCGGCGCACCGAACGCCGACATGGCGCCGATGTAGCCGAACTCGCCCGGGTGCGCCCAGAGCGTGCTGAGCGTGTGGCCCGAGCCCATCGAGAGGCCCGCCAGAGCGCGCCGGTCACCCTCGGAGCTGATGTTGAACTGCTCCTCGGCGGCGGGCACGACGCGGGTCGTGATCTCCGTGGGGAAGTCCACGCCGTTCCCGTTGGCCATGACGACCACCATCGGCTCCATGGTGCCCCGCAGGTAGTGGTTGTCGAGGATGCGCTGGACGTACCCCACCTCGACCCAGTCGGTCCACGTCTGCCCGCCGCCGTGCTGCAGGTAGAAGACCGGGTACTCCTCGGCACGGTCCTCGTCGTAGTCCGGCGGCGTCCACACGTACGCCGACCGCTGCGTGCCGCCGCCCGCGGTGCTCGGGTAGCTCATGACGCTGACCTCGCCGCGCGCGTCGGCCGGCACCTGGGCGGTGTACCGACCGCGGATCGTGTCACCCTCGGCGGTGAAGGTGCTCCACGTCGGCTCCGAGAACACCGTCGTGGGGTTGTCGGCGTCCTTGTGGTCGACGCCGTCGACCACGAACTTGTAGTAGTACGAGCCGCCCTCGAGGGCCAGCGAGAGGCGCCACGACCCGTCGGCCTGCTTGACCATGTGGGTGCGCGGCCAGCTTCCGGCCGGGCCGAAGTTGCCCCAGACGGTGATGTTGTTCGCGTCGGCGAACTCGGTGCCGAGCTCGAAGGTGACCACGCTGTTCTCGTCGACCCACGGCGTCGGGGTCGTGCCCGGCGCCGGCAGCTCGTGCTCGACGAACGGCAGGTGCCCCTCGCTCGGGCCCTCGTCGTCGACCTCCTGGAAGACGCGTCCGGCGAAGTCGTGCAGGTTCTTCTGCCACGTGTCCCACGTGCCGCCGGTCTCAGGGTCCGACCCGTCGGGCTGGAACTCCACGCCCGCCTTCGTCAGCCGGTCGGCCAGCGCGACCGTGTCGTCGTACGCGGGGTCGGTGACGTTGCCCGCGTACAGCCGGACGACGTCGGTCGAGGCGTTGATCTGCTTGGCCTTTCCCCGCGAGATCGCCTTGTCGTAACCGCCCGAGAACGAGCCCACGCCGCCGAACTCACGCGGTGTGGCGACCAGGGTGCTCAGAGCCAGCTCCCCACCGCGACCGATCCCGGCGAGCGCGCGGCCCGACCCCTCGTCGGAGACGTTGAACGCCCGCTCGGCGGCCGGCAGCAGCTCCTTCGTCACGCCGGCCGGGCCCGCTGTGTCGGAGTCGCCCATGACGACCACCATCGGCTCGGCGTCCCCGTCGAGCGTGAGGTTGTCCATGATCTGGCCGAGCCGGCCCAGCTCGACCCACTCGCGGTAGCTCTGGCCCTCGTCCTGCAGCAGGTACAGCACCGGGTACTGCTCCGCACGGTCCGCGTCGTAACCAGGGGGCGTCCACACGAGCGCCTCCTTCCCGCGCTCCGGACCCTTGCCGTACTCGAGCGTCTCGAGCTCGCCGCCGCCCGCCACGTCGTCGAGCCACTCCGCTCCCGGCCCGGGGACGAACATCGTGCTGTAGGTGGGCTTCGACGTCACCTCCTGGGGTGCGTCGGGGTTGCGGAACGCGACCGCGTCCTGGTCCGCGGCGGGGCGCGCGGCGTACTGGTAGTAGTACAGGCCGGGCTCGAGAGGGCCGAGCGTGGCGGTCAGGTTCGCCCCGCTGGTCCCCATGTTGAGGTCGGTCCACGCCTTGCCCGGGCCGAAGTTCCCCTGCACCGCGACGGGCCCGTCCCCGAGGCCGGTCGCCTCGGTCACCGCCGCGCGAGGCACCGTGAAGCGGTAGACGTCCGAGATCGGGTTGTCCGGCACCTCGCTCACCCACGGGTCACCGCTGACCGCTTGCGCGGCAGCGGACGGCGCGACGAGCATCGCCCCCACCGCCACCGCGGTCGCAGCCGCGGCCGCGAGCGCTTGTCGTCCTCGCCGGACCGGGTGGGCCGGCCTTGCCTGAGATTCCATCGCCATTGACTTGCCTCTCGTTCGGACTTCGATGTCGTCGAGCACGAGGACCGGCGCCATGCCGTACCTCGCGGTTGACCGGTCACCGTGCGGGTGCCTCTGTCACGTCGGCGTCGGGTCCGGCACGGTGCCGTGCCCCGGACCGCCTCGGGTCATCTGCGTGCTTCCTTGCACGGTCTGATCGGTCGGCGGAACTTTATCGTTAAACCTGAGGCGCGACAAGGGCTGTTCCGGCCCGCGGGGCCTGCTGGCCGCGCCTGTTGACGCCCTTGTCGATGCCGGGTACTTTATCGATAAATATCGCCAGGATGGCGGGTGGCTCGAGGCCGGCCGGCGGGCGGCAGCTATGCGTGCCGGTTCGGCAGGCTGGTGAACGAGATCCAGGTGTCCGGCGGCAGGTCCGGGCGACCGGGCACGGCGCGGTGCTCCTCGTTCCACTCGTGCCCGGCGGCGGCGGTCGCCACCTCCCGCCAGAACCGCACGGCAGGCGGGTTGGTGTCCTGGAACGCGATCTCCCATCGGCCGGGGAAGCTCGTGAGCGCGTGCGCGGCGAGCTGCCGCCCGATGCCGGCCCGCCGTGCGCCCCGCACCACGAAGAACGAGCTGAGCACCCGGATCCGGCCGTCCAGGCCGCGCACCAGTGCGAACCCGACGGGTGATGCCGGGCCGCCGTCAGCGGGCTCGAGGTGTGCGACCAGCCCGCGCCACCCGGGTTCGGTGAACGCGGCGTCGAGCCGCTCGCGCCGGAACTGGCCGCTCGCGTCGGGGAGCGCGCCCGACACCTCTGACATGTCGTGCCGGAACAGGAGCCAGAGCCGCTCCAGGACGGGGCGGTCGGCGGGCGTGGTCGGGCGGATGCTCAGGCGAGGCGGGCGGGCCGCCGAAGAACGGATCGTCATAACAGAAAGCCTCCCGGGCCGCTAGGCACCGGGAGGCTCCTGGAGATCCTCTCACGCGCTGTGTGCCCGAGTCGAGCAGCAACTTCGCGTGGGCACGTGCGGGTTGCGGCTGGGCCATCAGGTGCTCATTCACCGGACGCGCCGGGCGTGGTCGCCGGCCGTCAGTAGGATGACGACGAAGGGTTCCGCGCGGGCGATCGCCGGCCGTGGTTCCCGTGAACTTTTCCCGATGAGAGGTGCTCCTGAAGATGGCTGTTCGTCGTGTGGCCCTGCTGACCGCCGGCGGCTTCGCGCCCTGCCTGTCGTCCTCGGTCGGCGGTCTGATCGAGCGTTACACCGAGCTCGACCCGGAGATCGAGATCATCGCCTACCTGCACGGCTACCACGGCCTGCTGACCGGCAACAAGATCGAGATCGACGAGGAGGCTCGCAAGCAGGCCCCCATCCTGCACCGTTTCGGCGGCTCGCCGATCGGCAACTCGCGGGTGAAGCTGACCAACGTCAAGGACGCCGTCAAGCGCGGCCTCGTCAAGGAGGGCCAGGACCCGCTGCACGTCGCCGCGGAGCAGCTCAAGGCCGACGGCGTGGACGTGCTGCACACCATCGGTGGCGACGACACGAACACGACGGCCGCCGACCTCGCCGCCTACCTGCACGACAACGGCTACGAGCTCACGGTCGTGGGCCTGCCGAAGACCATCGACAACGACGTGGTGCCGATCAAGCAGTCGCTCGGCGCGTGGACCGCGGCCGAGGAGGGTGCCAGGTTCGCGGCCAACGTCATCGGCGAGAACCGCGTGGGCCCGCGCATGCTGATCGTGCACGAGGTCATGGGTCGCCACTGCGGCTGGCTGACCGCCGCGACGGCCGGGAAGTACCGCGAGTGGCTCGACGAGCAGGAGTGGGCCCCTGCGCTGGGCTTGTCGCGCGAGCGCTGGGACGTGCACGCGGTGTTCCTGCCGGAGCTGGAGATCGACCTCGAGGGCGAGGCCAAGCGCCTGCGCGGCGTCATGGACGAGATCGGCAACGTCAACATCTTCCTGTCGGAGGGTGCCGGCATGCACGAGATCGTGGCCCAGCTCGAGGCGGCGGGCGAGACGGTGGAGCGCGACCCGTTCGGGCACGTGAAGCTCGACACGATCAACCCCGGCCAGTGGTTCGCGAAGCAGTTCGCGGAGAAGCTGGGCGCCGAGAAGACGATGGTGCAGAAGTCGGGCTACTACTCGCGCGCCGCGGCCGCGAACAGCGACGACCTGCGTCTCATCAAGTCGATGACCGACTACGCGGTGGAGTGCGCGCTGCGCGGCGAGTCCGGCGTCATCGGCCACGACGAGGAGGACGGCGACAAGCTCAAGGCGATCGCGTTCCCGCGGATCGCCGGCGGCAAGGCGTTCGACGTCTCGCAGGAGTGGTTCGGCGAGCTCCTGGCGGACATCGGCCAGCCGCTCGTGCCGGCCGCCCCGACGGAGCACTGAGCACGGTGCGGGCACCACTGACGGTGAGCCGATGAGCACGGTCACCGACCCGGCCGAACGGTCGGCGGGCCTGACGGGCCTCGACCACTACCGCACGCTCACGGCGCTCCAGCAGCCGACGTGGCCGGACCAGGTCGCTCTGGCGGCCGCGACGGGCCGCCTGGCGCAGGCCGCGCCCATCGTGGTGCCCGCACAGGCCGACACCCTGACCGAGCGGCTCGCCGCCGCCGGCCGGGGCGAGGCGTTCCTGCTCCAGGGCGGGGACTGCGCGGAGACGTTCGCCGAGGCGAACGCCGACCGCATCCGCAACAAGGTCCGCACCATCCTGCAGATGGCGGTCGTGCTCACGCACGGCGCCAGCACGCCGGTGGTGAAGATGGGCCGCATGGCAGGCCAGTACGCCAAGCCGCGCTCCAGCGACACGGAGACGCGCGACGGCGTGACGCTGCCCGCCTATCGCGGCGACATGATCAACGGGTTCCCGTTCACGGCGGCCGACCGTACGCCCGACCCCGAGCGGCTCGAGCAGGCGTACCGGATCTCGGCGGCGACGGCGAACGTGGTGCGTGGCTTCACGCAGGGCGGTTTCGCCGACCTGCGCCAGGTGCACGAGTGGAACCGCGGATTCATGCGCAATCCCGCGTACGCGCGCTACGAGAAGACGGCGGACGAGATCGACCGCGCGATCCGGTTCATGCACGCGTGCGGGGCCGACTTCGACGCGCTGCGCTCCGTCGAGTTCTTCCTGAGCCACGAGGCACTGGTGCTCGACTACGAGCGCGCGATGACCCGCACCGACCAGCGCACGGGCCGTGCCTACGACACCAGCGCGCACTTTCTCTGGATCGGTGAGCGCACGCGCCAGCTCGACGGCGCCCACGTCGACTTCATGTCGCGCATCGCCAACCCGATCGGAGTCAAGCTCGGCCCCACGACCACCCCGCACGACGCCCTGGCGCTCACCGAGCGGCTCAACCCGGACAACGTGCCCGGCCGGCTGACGTTCGTCACGCGCATGGGCGCCGGCCAGGTCCGGGACGTGCTGCCGAACATCGTCGAGGCCGTGACCTGGTCAGGCGCGAACGTCACCTGGGTGACGGACCCGATGCACGGCAACACCATCACCTCGGACAGCGGGTACAAGACCCGGCGCCTGACGGACGTGCTCGACGAGGTCGCCGGCTTCTTCGAGGTGCACCGCTCCCTGGGCACGGTGCCCGGTGGCCTGCACATGGAGCTGACGGGCGACGACGTGACCGAGGTGCTGGGCGGTGCGGAGGAGATCTCCGACGCCGGCCTCGCACTGCGCTACGAGACGCTCGTGGACCCGCGGCTGAACCACCAGCAGTCGCTGGAGCTGGCCTTCCAGGTCGCGGAGATGCTCCGCGGCTGACGCGCTCACGACGAAGGTCAGAGCAGCGTCTGCGCCACCCGGCGCACGGCGGCCCGCTTGCCGTTGATCAGGGCGTCCACGGGCTTCTCGCCGAGCTCGTCGTTCGGCGTGAACAGCCACTCGAGGATCTCCTCCTCGCTGAACCCGGCGTCCGACAGCACCATCACGGTGCCGCGCAGGGTGGGGATCACACCGGGGCGGCCGTCGACCTCCGGCAGCACGAACCTGGCGGGCACCTGGAAGGTGGTGCGCTCGCCACGCTTGATGCCGACGACGTGCTGGTCGCGGACGAGGCCGCGTGCCTTGCCTACCTCGATGTCGAGGGCCTCGGCGAGGTCGGGCAGGGTCAGCCATTCGCCAACGAGGGCGTCGAGATCTGTCACGGTAGAAGGGTATGCGACGAGGCGGGGGCCGCGACGCCGCAACGATCCGGCAACGGCATCCTGTCCACTATGCGAGTTTCATTCGGAGCGTGGGCGGTCACCCGTACACTCCGAGCGTGGCTCAGGTGACGGCAGACTCTCTCATCGGCCGCCTGGTCGACGGGCGGTACCAGATCGTCGCGCGCGTGGCGCGAGGTGGCATGGCCACGGTGTACCGCGCGCACGACAACCGGCTGAACCGCGAGATCGCCCTCAAGGTGATGCACCCGCACCTCGCGGAGGGCGAGCAGGCGGCGAGCTTCCGGGAACGCTTCGAGCGCGAGGCGCGCTCGGCGGCCGGCCTGCAGCACCACGGCGTCGTGGCGGTCTACGACCAGGGCACCGACGGCGACATGCGCTACCTGACCATGGAGTACGTGCCGGGCACCAACCTGCGCCAGCTGATCCGCGACGGCGACCTCACGCTGCGCCGCTCGTTCGCGGTCCTCGACGTGGTGCTCTCCGCGCTCGCCGCCGCGCACGCCAAGGGCATCGTGCACCGTGACATCAAGCCGGAGAACGTGCTGCTGGAGCAGGGCACCGGCCGCCCCAAGGTCGCCGACTTCGGGCTGGCCCGCGCCATCTCCGAGGTGTCCAACACGACGACGGGCACCGTGCTGGGGACCGTCGCGTACCTCGCGCCCGAGACCATCTCCACGGGGCACGTCGACGCGCGCGCCGACGTGTACGCCGTGGGGATCCTCGCGTTCGAGATGTTCACCGGCCGCCTGCCGCACGCGGGCGAGGGGCCCATCCAGGTCGCGTACGCGCACGTGAACAGCGACGTGCCGCCCGTGAGCGCGTTCGCCGGGCACCTGGGCCGCCCCCTGGACCTCCTGGTCCGTGCCCTCACGGCTCGGGACCCGGACCGGCGTCCGCGTGACGCGGCCGTGGCGCTCGACGCGCTGCGGAACACCTTCCAGCAGATCCCGAACGAGGTGCTGGACATCCCGGCGAGCGCGGCGCCGCCGCCGTCGCAGGCCGCCGTCAAGGCGGCACGTACCGCGGTGGTGGAGCGGCCGGCCGCGGGGCGCTGGGTGGCGCAGCAGCCGCCACAACCTCCCGCGCCGCCCGCGACGAAGCCCCGGCGCGGGCGCAAGGTCCTGCTGGCTGTCGCACTCGTGGCGGTCCTGCTCAGCGCCTGGTGGTACACGGAGCGTGGCCCCGGCGCCTACGCGGTGGTGCCCGACGGCGTCGTCGGCGTGGCGGCGCAGGACGCGCAGGAGGCACTGACCGAGGCGGGCCTGACGCCGTCGAGCGTGGAGCAGCACGACTCCGAGGTGCCGGAGGGCGACGTGATCTCCGTGGTCCCCGACGAGGGGGAGCGCTGGAACCGCGACGAGCCGGTGCGCCTGGTGGTCTCCCTCGGGCAGGAGCTGGCCGAGGTCCCGGCGGGCCTGGTCGGCATGACCGAGAAGACGGCACGGACCGCGCTGCGGGACGCGGGCCTGGCCGATGTCGAGGTCTCCCGTGAGTACACGAACGACGGCGCGCAGGACGAGGTCATCTGGGCCTCGGTCCGCGACGGCGACATGGTGCCGACGGACGAACGGGTTCGGCTCACGGTGTCGGACGGGCCGCCGCCCGTGACGGTTCCGGAGGTCGCCGGACTCGGTGCCGACGAGGCCACGGCGGCGCTGGAGGCAGAGGCCTTCGACGTCGAGCGGCAGGAGCGGTTCGACGAGGAGGCCCCGGCCGGCACGGTGCTCGGTACCGATCCGGCCGGCGGGGCCGGCGCGCAGCAGGGGGACACCGTCACGGTTCTCGTCAGCAAGGGTCCGGAGGGTGCGGTGCCCGACGTCGTGGGGATGTCCGTCGAGGATGCCCAGACCGCCCTCGAGGAGGCCGGCTACACCGTCGTGGTGCGCGGTTTCGGCGAGCTGTTCGGTGACGGTGTCACCGAGACGGAGCCGGCGGCGGGCGAGCGGCTGAAGCAGGGCGGCGAGGTCACCGTCTGGACCTGGTGAGTCTGGACGTGGTGAGTCTGGACGTGGTGAGTCTGGACGCGGCGAGCCCGGGCTCGGTGAGCCCGTCGGGTGGCGGCGTCAGGAGGCCCGGTCGACCGCCGCGTGGGCCAGGTCGGTCAGTACGCCCCGGCCGGGCTCGGTGAGGTGCGCGAGGTCCAGCAGCGCGTGTGCCCGGACGGACAGGTCGGCGATGAGGTGCTCGACCGCGTCCAGCGCGCCCGAGCCGACGATGATCTCGCGGACGCGGGCGACGTCCTCCTCGGACAGGTCGGCGTCCCCCAGTGCGGCGGTCAGCGCGGCGGCCTCCGGCCCCCCGGGGTCGGGCAGCAGCGCCAGGGTGCGCGCCACGACCACCGTGCGCTTGCCCTCGCGCAGGTCGTCGCCCGCGGGCTTGCCCGTGACGGCAGGGTCACCGAAGACCCCGAGCACGTCGTCCCGGAGCTGGAAGGCCTCGCCGAGCGGCAGACCCGCCGCCTCGATCCCGGCGGCCGCCTGCGCACCCCGACCGGCCAGCAGCGCGCCGAGCGCCAGCGGGGCGGCGGCCGAGTAGCTGGCGGTCTTGGCGCGGAGCACCCTCCGTGCACGCTCCTCGTCGGAGGCAGGGTCGTCGCCCCACGGCTCGGCCTGGACCAGCACGTCGAGGTACTGGCCCACCACCACCTCGCTCTGCATGGCGTCGAAGCGGGCGCGGACCGCCTCGGCGACGTCGGCGGGCAGCGGTGCGAGCGCAGCCGACAGCTCGCGCTGGGCGGCGAGGAGCACGAGGTCACCGAGGAGGATCGCGGCGGCGTCGCCGAACCGCACCGACTCGCCGGACCAGCCGGCCCCGGCGTGCCGGGTGCTGAACGTCCGGTGCGCGGTGGGGCGGCCGCGGCGGGTGTCGGAGTTGTCCATCACGTCGTCGTGCAGCAGCGCGGCCCCCTGGAACAGCTCGAGCGCCGCACCCACCCGCACGGTCGCGGTGCGGGCCGGGTCCGCCCGATCGGCGGCGCCACCGTGCGCCCGGAAGGACCAGTAGCAGAACGCTGACCGCAGCCGCTTGCCGCCCATGAGCAGCGCCGCTGCCTCCTCGACCAGGGCCTCGGCGCTCGGGCTGATCGCGCTCACCTCCGCCGCCAGCCGGTCGAGGTGAGCGGTCACCGCGGCGTCGACGTCGGCTCGGAGGCCCTCGGTGTCGAGCAGGGCGGCTGGGTCGAGGGCGCCGGTACGCGCGGGTGAGACGGACACGGGCCCAGCCTATGCGGTGCGAACCGTGCCGCTGATCGAGGCGAGACGGCGCTCGCCGTCGTCGAGCACGCCCACGATGAGCGACTCCTGGACCTCACCGGACTTGGTCTCGGAGACCCGCAGGAACGCGGTCTGCGCGGAGAGCCCGCTCGACTCCGGTGC
This sequence comes from Promicromonospora xylanilytica, assembly GCF_054782895.1. Lineage (NCBI taxonomy): Bacteria > Bacillati > Actinomycetota > Actinomycetes > Micrococcales > Promicromonosporaceae > Promicromonospora > Promicromonospora xylanilytica. The sequence continues at coordinate 865,319 of NZ_BAAGRP010000007.1, read as the reverse complement.
CTCGATCTGCTCGAAGCCCTGGTCGACCAGGATCTGCTCGACCTGCGCCACGAACTTCTTGGTCGGCAGGTTCGACGCGAGGTTGAGTGTCACCTGCGTCATCCGGATGCCCTTGGCCTTGGCGTCGCGTGGCGCGGGCGCCGGGCTGGCGGACGACGCGAGCAGGAGGGCGCCCTTCGGCACCGGGAACAGGTCGGGAGGGAACCCCTCGGCATAGGTGCCGACGGCGGACGCCGGGTCGAAGCTCGGGAACTCGGTGGGCCCGCCCGACACGTCGGACCGAGGCTCCGGGGTGCTCGCCGCCGCGGCGGCCGACGCCGGCGGCTCGGCCCCGCTGCCGCAAGCCCCTGTCGCCAGCGCCAGCCCGACGGCGGCGGCGAGCGCGGCCGTGCGACGGGTGGGGGCGAGACGAGGCACGTCGGACACCGTAGCCGGAGAGACCCTCGTGAGGACAGTGCAAGGGACGGAGCCCGACCACAGGGTGAGCCGTCGTCCACACCGGCCTCCTGAGCGCGCCGCGGCCCCGCGGGACGGCTGGGATCGAGGACATGAACCCCAAGGACACTCCCGCCCAGAACCTCGGCCGGCGATCCGCCGTGCCGAACGCGACGGTGGTCCGCGTCGCCGGACCCGAGGACCTGCTCGCCTACATCCCCTACCGGCTCGGCTTCGAGCCCGCCGAGTCCCTCGTCGCCGTGAGCCTGACCGGACCACGTCAGCGCGTCGGCCTCGTCGCCCGCGTCGACCTCGACGACCTGCGCCTGCGGCAGCCCGACGACCCCGGCGGACCGGACGGCGCGGCCACCGCCCGCTGGCTCGCCGACCACGTGGTCGCCGACGGCGCCGACCGCGCCGTGGTGGTCCTGTACACCGCCACCGACCCGACCGTGCCGACCGGAGCAGCCCGGCGGGCCGTCGACCTGCTCCGGGCACGCCTCGAGCGCCGGCTCCCCGGCACCGAGGCATGGCTCGTGACCCCTACGGGGTACCGCGCGCTCGACTGCGCCGACCCGACGTGCTGCCCCGCCGAGGGGCGCCCTCTGACCACGCTGCAGGGCAGCAGGATCGCCGCCCACATGGTGCTGGAGGGGCGCACGGTGGCCGGCACCCGGGAGGAGCGGTACGCCCTGCGGCCGGCGCCCGAGGCGGCCAGGACCCAGGCACGCCGGGCAGCCGCCCGCTGGAGCGACACTCACCGGCGCCTCCTGAACCGGACGAGATTTCCCGACGGCGGCGGGCCCGTCGACGGCACGGCACCCGTCGACGCCCCCGCGCGGCGCTCGCGCGGCCCTCTGGCGTCGTCGTCGCAGGCCCTGCGCGCCGAGCGGGAGCTGGCGGAGTGGGGCGCCCAGAGCCTCGATCTGTGGCGCTCCGCGGTCCGTGCGGCAGCCGGTGCCGGTCCAGGGCAGAAGGCGACACTGGCGCCGGTGGATCTCGGGAAGATCGGCGCGGCGCTCGCGGACACACCGGTGCGGGACGCCGTGCTGCTGAGCCTGGCGCCGGGTACGGAGGAGACGGCGTCGCGTACCGCCCGTCGGCAGGTGGACGGTGACACCGACACGGCCACGGGGGCGGTCATGGCGCGGATCGTCGACCCGGAGCTGGGAGTTCCTCCGGACGAGAAGCTCACGCGTGCGGCTCGCGACGTGCTGGAGGCGGTGGTCACCCACGTGCCACGCAACCGGCGCGCCCCGGCGTACCTGCTGCTGGCGCTGGTCGCGTGGTGGCACGGCGACGGCGGGCTGGCCGCCGAGCGGGTGGCGGACGCGCTCGGCGTGGACCCGGGCTACCGGCTCGCGCTGCTCCTGCGGGGGGCGATCGTCGGTGGAGTCCCGCCTGGCTGGGTGCGGCGGGAGCGGGTGCCGTTCCCCGGTGAGCAGGAACCGGGGGAAGCGGCGGCCGTGTGAGGGCACGTTCCGGGCGCCGCGTGGGGTAGCGTCGGTGGACATGACGATCGTCGTCGGCCACCTCGCCACGCCCGAGGGCCAAGAGGCTCTGCGTACCGCTGTCACCGAGGCCAGGGAGCGTGCGGTGCCGCTGGTCGTCGTCACCAACAGCAAGCAGCCGGCGGACGAGTGTCAGGCCGAGACCGACGAGCTGGTCGGCCGGCTCGCCGGCGACGTGGAGGTGCGCGTCGAGCACGGCGCGGCGGACCTCGCCGAGGACCTGATCCGTACCGCCACGAGCACGGGTGCCGAGCTGATCGTGATCGGCCTGCGCAAGCGCAGCCCCGTCGGCAAGCTCATCCTGGGCGCGGGTGCCCAGCGGATCCTGGTCGAGGCGCCGTGCCCGGTGCTGGCCGTCAAGGTCTGACGGGCTGTCGTCCGACGCGCCGCCCGGGCGGTGTCCGCCGGGCCGGTGTCGGGCCGGTGCCCTGGCCTGATCCGGCGCGGATTCGCGGGGCCGGGAATGGTGTGGGCGCCTCGTTCGTTGACTCTTGGCACGCGAGATCAGATACACCTGCGGGGCACGCCCGCCGGACGTGACTTCGCACTGACTTTGTCCATATCGCCGCGTTCGTCGCGGCAGACATGGAGGTCGACGGTACAATATATATGTTCGCCGACGGAAGCAGAAGGTCCAGTGAAGGCCCCGTCGGCGGTACACCGCCCCCTCGAATGCCGAAAGGTCGGTTTGTGGCGCCCACTCCGCTGAAAGCCCCCCAGGACATCGCTCCTGTCCCTGCACGCGACAACCTGCCCCGTGAGTTCGAGCATCCTGCCCTGCAGGAGCTCCTTGCTCGCGGCGCCGCCGACGGCTCGGTCGACGCCGAGAACTTCCGGCGAGCATGCGAGACCGCGGAGGTTGGTGACGCCAAGCGGCTCAAGGCGGTGCTGCGCGCACTGGCCAACGCCGGTGTGCAGGTCGGACTACCTACCGTGACGAAGGTGGCCGCCGCCGCGGCCACGCGCTCCACCGCGGTCGCCGCGAAGGCGCCCGCCGACGGTGACGAGACCTCCGCGAAGCCCGCTCGGCGTACCCGCTCGACGGCCGCGAAGACCACCGCCAAGAAGGCTCCCGCGCGGTCCGCCGCGAAGCCCGCGGACGTCGACGAGGTCGACGAGGTCGACGAGACCGAGCTGAACGACGTCGACGAGGCTGCCGCGACCACGCGGAAGAAGCCGGCGGCGAAGACCGCCGCCAAGAAGCCTGCTGCTCGCGGCAAGTCGAAGTACGACAACATCGAGCCCGACGGCGTCGCCGTCGACGACTCCGAGGAAGAGGCCGACGCCGGTCCCGAGATCGTCACCAAGGCGACTCGTGGACGCGGTGGCAAGGCGGCCAAGGAGGAGAACGAGAACTCCGGTTTCGTCGTCTCCGACACGGACGACGACGACCAGCCCGCGCAGCAGGTCGTCACGGCCGGCGCGACGGCCGACCCGGTCAAGGACTACCTGAAGCAGATCGGTAAGGTCGCGCTGCTGAACGCGGAGCAGGAGGTCGAGCTCGCGAAGCGGATCGAGGCCGGCCTGTTCGCGGAGGAGCGCCTCGCGACCACCGAGTTCGACCGGAACGACAAGGACCAACGCCGGTTCGAGCGCGACCTCAAGTGGATCGCGCACGACGGCAAGCGGGCCAAGAACCACCTGCTGGAGGCCAACCTCCGCCTCGTGGTCTCGCTGGCCAAGCGCTACACGGGCCGCGGCATGCTGTTCCTGGACCTGATCCAGGAGGGCAACCTCGGTCTGATCCGTGCGGTCGAGAAGTTCGACTACACCAAGGGCTACAAGTTCTCGACCTACGCCACCTGGTGGATCCGGCAGGCGATCACGCGTGCCATGGCCGACCAGGCCCGCACCATCCGCATCCCGGTGCACATGGTCGAGGTCATCAACAAGCTGGCCCGCGTCCAGCGCCAGATGCTCCAGGACCTGGGCCGCGAGCCCACGCCGGAGGAGCTGGCCAAGGAGCTGGACATGACCCCCGAGAAGGTGGTCGAGGTCCAGAAGTACGGCCGCGAGCCCATCTCGCTGAGCACGCCGCTCGGCGAGGACGGCGACAGCGAGTTCGGCGACCTCATCGAGGACTCCGAGGCCGTCGTGCCGGCCGACGCGGTGTCGTTCACGCTCCTGCAGGAGCAGCTGCACCAGGTGCTCGACACGCTCTCCGAGCGTGAGGCCGGAGTGGTCTCCATGCGGTTCGGCCTGCAGGACGGCCAGCCCAAGACGCTCGACGAGATCGGCAAGGTCTACGGCGTGACGCGCGAGCGCATCCGTCAGATCGAGTCCAAGACGATGTCGAAGCTGCGCCACCCCTCGCGGTCGCAGGTGCTGCGCGACTACCTCGACTGAGCTCCGACGGTCCTGGCCGGTCTTCCGACCTGGGCCTGACCCCAACGCCGGGCGGGTGAACTTTCTCCGAAGTTTCACCCGCCCGGCGTTGTCGTGCCGCGGGTGCCCTGCTGCGGATGACAGCGCTGGACAAAAAGGGCGTTGCGACCGCTGTTCGTCGCCGCCGGCGGACGTTACGGTAGCTCCTGGCAACGAAGCCGGCCGTGTTTCGGACCAGGAAGGTGACGCCGATGTCGCTAGCAAGGTCGCACCGCAGACACCCCTCCACACCCACCCCGCCAGGTACCGCCCGACGACGCGTCGGCGCTGCGTTCGTGGCACTCGCCACCGGCGCGGTGCTCGCCGTCGTGCCGAGCACCTCCGCGCCCGCCGCGGAGTCCACGGGCGAAGGTCAGGCCGCGTGGCCGATCACCGACGCGCACCTGCCGACACCGTGGACCGACGAGGTCACGCCTGACAACGCGCTGCCGGAGTACCCCCGGCCCCAGCTCACCCGGGACCGCTGGGCCAACCTCAACGGGCTGTGGGAGTTCGCGGGGGCCGCGGAGGGTGAGGCGCCGCCCTTCGGCGAGACCCTCGCGGAGGACATCCTGGTGCCGTACCCGACGGAGTCCGAGCTCTCGGGCATCGACCGGCACGAGGACCACATGTGGTACCGCCGCACGGTCGAGGTGCCGGCGACCTGGCGCACCGGGGGCCAGCGCGTGCTGCTCAACTTCGGCGCCGTGGACCACACCGCGACGGTGTGGGTCAACGGCCAGGAGGTGGCCCACCACGAGGGCGGCTACGGCCGGTTCTCGGCCGACGTCACCGACGCCCTGACGACGTCGGGCCCGCAGGAGGTGCTGGTCGGCGTCACCGACCGCACGGACGCGACCTGGCAGCCCGTGGGCAAGCAGCGCAACGTGCCGGACCGCGGCATCTTCTACGAGGCCGCCTCCGGCATCTGGCAGACGGTCTGGATGGAGCCGGTGGCCGGCGCGCACGCCGAGAAGCTGGACATGACCACCGACATCGACACCAGCACCCTCGCTCTCACGGTCGAGGGCAGCGAGGCGGCCGACGGTCGCACCGTCGACGTCGTCGTGCGCGAGGGCGGTGTCGCGACCGGCGACGACCGTGCCAAGAAGGGCAAGGTGGTGGCGCGGACCGTCGGCACCGTCGGCGAGGAGGTCTCCGTGCGGGTCCCGCGCGCCCATCTGTGGACGCCCGACGACCCGTACCTCTACGACCTGCAGGTACGCGTCCGCGACTCGCGTGGAAAGGTCGTGGACACCGTCGGCTCGTACTTCGGCATGCGTGAGATCGGGATCGCCGAGGGGGAGGACGGGCGCAACCACATCACGCTCAACGGCGAGGTGCTGTTCCTGCAGTCCACCCTCGACCAGGGCTACTGGCCGGACGGCATCTACACGGCGCCGACGGACGAGGCTCTCGCGTTCGACCTGGTCAAGCACAAGGATCTGGGTTTCAACACGGTGCGCAAGCACATCAAGGTGGAGCCGGACCGCTGGTTCTACCACGCGGACCGCCTCGGGCTGCTGGTGTGGCAGGACATGCCGTCGATGAAGACCGGCCGCCCGCCGGTCGAGGGGCAGGAGCGGTTCGAGCGCGAGCTGCGGGAGATGGTCGACCAGCACTCGAGCTGGACGTCCGTGATCGGCTGGGTCCCGTTCAACGAGGGCTGGGGAGAGTGGTCGAGGGAGGCCACCGGCCGGATCGCCCGTGAGGTCAAGGCGCAGGACCCGACGCGGCTGGTCAACGCCCACTCGGGCGTGAACTGCTGCGACTCGCTCGGGGACAGTGGTGAGGGCGACATCATCGACTGGCACCAGTACGTGGGCCCGGCGCAGCCGGTGCCGGACGCCACGCGCGCCTCGATCGACGGCGAGCACGGCGGGTTCGGCCTCGAGGTGGACGGTCACATGTGGTTCGGGGAGGGCCACGCGTACGAGATGACGCCCGACGTCGCCACCCTCACCCGGCGGTACGTCGAGAACCAGGAGGACGTGCTGACCGCCGCGCTGCAGTGCGGGATCAGCGGTTCGATCTACACCCAGATCACCGACGTGGAGCACGAGGTCAACGGCTTCTTCACCTATGACAGGCAGGTGGAGAAGATGGACTTCGCGCAGGTGCGCGCCGTGAACGAGCGGATCATCGAGGGCGCGGACGGCTCGGGCGGTGAGCCGCCGGTCGTCGACCCGGGGACGCCCGGCCTGGACGGCGTGCACGCGTGGGGCTTCGACGAGGGCAGCGGTACCACCGCGGCGGACGGCGTCGGCGACGCCGACGCCACCCTGACCGGAACCACCTGGACCGACGGCGTGGCGGGCGGCGGCCTGTCGTTCGACGGCGCCGGCGAGGCCGACACGGGGCAGACGCTGGTCCGCACGGAGGGCTCCTACAGCGTCTCGGCGTGGGCGAAGCTCGACGTGGCCGACGGCGGCTTCCAGACGGTGGTCAGCCAGGACACCGGGAGCAACAGCGCGTTCTTCCTGCAGTACTCGGGGCAGGACCAGCGATGGGCGATGAGCTTCGTCGGCATGCGCGCGCTGTCGCCCACCAAGCCCGTGCCGGGCCAGTGGTACCACCTGACGGGCGTGCGGGACGCCGAGACCGGCACCCTCTCGCTCTACGTGGACGGCGAGCGGGTGGCCACGCAGGACGTGTGCACGGTTCCGGCCACCGAGGGGTCGCTGGTGATCGGCCGGGCGCAGTACGGCGGCAACGAGGTGGACCACCTGCGCGGTGACGTCGACGACGTCCGGGTCTTCGACCGGGCGCTGTCCGACGCCGAGGTGGCTGAGCTCGCCGCGGGCTGACGTGCTCCGGCGGGGGTCCTACGGGCCCCTGCCGGACCCCGGCCGGGCATGACGACGGCGGTGAGTCACCTCACAGGGTGACTCACCGCCGTCTTTGTCGTCTTGGGTCCGGTGGGTGTCCGGCCTGGGCTCAGGCCTGACCGTGCTCCGCGTGGAGCCGGTCCGTCTCGTCCTGGACATGGGTGGCGATGTCCGCATAGGCGGACGCGTGTGCACGGGCGTGGTGGCCGCAGAAGAGCAGCTCGCCTACGGGCAGAACGACACGCACGTAGGCCTGGGCGCCGCAGCGGTCGCAGCGGTCGAGGGCGGTGAGCGGTTCGGTCGTCAAGGTCGTCACATCTCCATCCAACCATTCGCTCGCGCGGTTCATGCCAGCCCGGGTGGCCGGTTCGCTGCGAGCATAGCGGCGTGTCTCACAGTGTTGGTGCCACTCGGCCCCCAATTGCGCTGAAAGGGTAATTTTCGTCATGGGGTGAATCCGGGTGTCACCGGAGGTGTCCAGGGAGCGCCTCGCCGAGGTTGTGGGTGACCTCGTCTACGCTGTCGCCGTGACCGCAACGTCCGAGTCGTACACCGCTCGCCACCTGTCCGTCCTCGAGGGTCTCGAGGCGGTTCGTAAGCGTCCCGGCATGTACATCGGGACCACCGACTCCCGTGGCCTGATGCACTGCCTCTGGGAAGTCATCGACAACTCCGTCGACGAGGCCCTGGGCGGGTACGCCACGAAGATCGGCATCGTGCTGCACGCGGACACGTCGGTGACGGTGACCGACGACGGTCGCGGCATCCCGGTCGACATCGAGCCCAAGACGGGTCTGAGCGGTGTCGAGGTGGTCTACACCAAGCTGCACGCCGGCGGTAAGTTCGGCGGCGGCTCCTACCAGGCGTCCGGTGGTCTGCACGGTGTCGGCGCCTCCGTCGTGAACGCGCTGTCCGCGCGCCTCGACGTCGAGGTGGACCGCGGCGGCAAGACGTACCGGATGACCTTTCACCGCGGCGAGCCGGGCAAGTTCTCCGACCCGGACTCCGGGCCCAACCCCGACGCGGCGTTCCAGCCGTTCGTGGACCACTCCGAGCTCGGTGTGGTGGGCAAGGTGCCGCGCAGCCGCACCGGCACCCGCGTGCGCTACTGGGCCGACCGGCAGATCTTCCCCAAGTCCGCGGTCTTCAGCTACGACGAGCTGGTCACCCGCGTGCGCCAGACGACGTTCCTGGTGCCCGGCCTCGAGATCACGGTGCGCGACGAGCGGGGGCTGCCCGGCACGCCCGGCGAGGGCGGGCCGCACGAGGAGGTCTTCAAGCACAGCGGTGGCGCCGCCGACTTCGTCGAGTTCCTCGCGCCCGACTCGCCGGTCACGGCGACGTGGGTGCTGCAGGGCTCCGGCACGTTCAAGGAGACCGTCCCGGTGCTGGACGAGCGTGGCCACATGTCGCCGCGCGAGCTGCAGCGCGACTGCGAGGTGGACATCGCGCTGCGCTGGGGCACGGGCTACGACACCGAGGTGCGCTCCTTCGTCAACATCATCTCGACGCCCAAGGGCGGCACCCACCTGACCGGGTTCGAGCAGGGTCTGCTCAAGGTGATCCGCAAGGGCGTGGAGACCAACGCGCGCAAGCTCAAGGTGTCCACCAAGGACGGCGCCGAGCGCATCGAGAAGGACGACGTGCTCGCCGGGCTGACCGCCGTGGTGACCGTGCGCCTGTCCGAGCCGCAGTTCGAGGGACAGACCAAGGAGGTGCTGGGCACCGGACCGGTGCGCCAGATCGTCTCCCGGGTGGTCGAGAAGGAGATCCAGGCGCGCCTCACCTCCACCAAGCGCGACGAGAAGACGCAGGCCTCGCTGCTGCTCGACAAGGTCGTCGCCGAGATGCGGGCGCGTATCACGGCCCGTAAGCAGAAGGAGATCTCGCGCCGCAAGAACGCGCTGGAGACCTCCTCGCTGCCCGCCAAGCTGGCCGACTGCCGCTCGAACGACGTGGAGCGCTCCGAGCTGTTCATCGTCGAGGGTGACAGCGCGCTCGGTACCGCCAAGCTCGCGCGGTCCAGCGACTTCCAGGCGCTGCTGCCGATCCGCGGCAAGATCCTCAACGTCCAGAAGGCGTCGATCAGCGACATGCTCCGCAACGCGGAGTGCGCGGCGATCATCCAGGTGCTCGGTGCCGGCTCCGGCCGGTCCTTCGACATCGAGGCGGCCCGCTACGGCAAGATCATCATGATGACCGACGCCGACGTGGACGGCGCGCACATCCGCACGCTCCTGCTGACGCTGTTCTACCGGTACATGAAGCCGATGGTGGAGGCCGGCCGCGTCTTCGCCGCGGTCCCTCCGCTGCACCGCGTCGAGGTGATCGGCAACGGCCGGCGCAAGAACGAGTACATCTACACGTACTCCGAGGCCGAGCTGGTCGCGACGCTCAAGAAGCTGGACAAGGCCGGCCGCCGGTACAAGCCCGACATCCAGCGGTACAAGGGTCTGGGGGAGATGGACGCCGACCAGCTCGCGGAGACCACCATGGATCCGCGGCACCGCACCCTGCGCCGGGTCACGGCGGCGCACGCGGAGGCGGCGGAGCGTGCGTTCGAGCTCCTGATGGGCACCGACGTGGCCCCCCGCAAGGAGTTCCTCATCGCCGGTGCGGCCGAGCTGGACCGCTCGCGCATCGACATCTGACCCGAGTGCTGGGACGGTCGGCGCGCGTGGCGCCGTCCGACCTACACTCGCCGGCGTGAACACGACTTCTCGCCGTCCGCTCTGGGCTGCCCGTGCGGCAGCCTCCGCCCTGCTCCTGACGGGCCTGCTCGCTTCCTGCGGCAGCACGGCGGAGCCGGAGACGACGACGTCCGCGACGACCTCCGCGACGGTCGGCGCGCCGTCGGACACGGCCTCCGCGAGCGCGTCGCCCAGCGCGACGGCCTCCGACGGCGCCGAGACCCTCTCCTACCCCGGACGCACCGGGTCGACCGCCCTGGAGCTGCTGCTCGAGGCGGACCCGTCGGCCGAGGTGACAGGCAAGGGCGAGAACGCCTTCGTGACAGCCATCGGCGGTCGTGCGGCGGACGACGGGAAGAGCGAGTTCTGGTCGCTGTCGGTGGACGGCGAGCCGGCGCAGGTCGGAGCGGGCACACTGGAGACGACGGACGGTCAGGAGATCACGTGGACGCTCGAGACCTACTGAACGCGGAACCGCTGAACCCGGAGGCCCGTCGTCGTGACCTGACGGTCCGGGAGCTGGCCCACCGCTGGTGGCGGCCGGCGACCGTGGTCCTGGTGCTGGCGGTCGCGGTGCTGTGGCGGCTGGTCGCCCCGGACCTGGGCGCGCCGCCGAACCTCGAGATCGCTACCGCCGCGACGTTCCTCGCGGTGCTGCTGCTGCGCAACCGGTGGGCCGCCGTGGTCCCGTTCGCGGTGGTCGCGGTGAGCGACGCCGTGCTCGGCAACACCCAGATCATGTGGTTCACCTGGTCGGCCTGGGCGGTGGTCGGTGCGGGTGCGATCCTCGCCCGCCACCTGCGGGGCCCCAGCCGGTATGTCGCGGCGCTCGGCCTCGGCGTGGGCGGCTCGCTCTGGTTCTTCGCCTGGACCAACTTCGGGGTCTGGCTCATGGACGGGATGTACCCGGCGACGCCGGACGGGCTGCTCGCCAGCTATGTGGCCGGGCTGCCGTTCCTGCGCACCATGCTGCTCGGCAACCTGGTGCTCGTTCCGCTCGCGGCCCTCGTCGCCTCGCTGGTGGAGCGCGCCGAGGTGGCTGCCGTCGCGGCGCCGGCGGCGGTCAAGGGCTAGGGACTCCGCGCCGGCGCCCGCGCCGGGTCCGCGCTGGCTCCGCGCTGGCTCCGCGCCCGCTCCGCGCTGGCTCCGCGCCGGCTCCTTGAGTTCGGTCGGTTGCTGCGCCGACACCTTGAGTTCGGTCGGTTGCGATGAGATCGGTCAATCAAATGACCGATCTCATCGCAACCGACCGAACTCATCTCTGCGGGCGGGCAACTGACCGAAGTCAGGAGGGCCGGGCACAGCAACGGGCCCCAGTTCTCGGCCGCCCTGGTGCGGGAAGAGCACTCAGCGTTTCTGCTGCGGCACTATTGCGGTTACAGTCAGTAGCGGTCCGCGCGCGGACCCTGGCGCTCAGGACCGAACGCCGGTGGACCTCAACGAGGAGATCCGATGCCGCTCGACACCGATTCGCACGCCCAGTTCGCGCCTCCGCCGGCTGCCCGACGTCGCAGGGCGCGCCGCTGGACCGCCGTCGTCGCGGCGCTGGCGGCGGTTGCGCTGCCGGCCGTGGCCGCCGTCCCTGCGACCGCAGCCCCGGCCCCCGCGATCGCACCCCTGGCCCCCGCGGCAGCCCTCGCGGCGGCCCCCGCGACAGCCGCGCCCGGTACCGCCCTCTCCGGCACAGCCCTCCCCGGCACAGCCCTCCCCGGCACCGACGTGCCCGACGTCCCCGTCATCCCGGACCAGGCCACCACCGCCGACGCGTTCTACACCCCGCCGTCGCCCCTGCCGGACGGGCAGGACGGGGAGGTGGTCCGGTGGCGCGAGGAGCCGCGGTGGCTCACTGCGCGCAACTACCTGCTGATGTACCACTCGACGAACGCGACCGGCGTGGACGTCCCCGTGACGGGGCGTGTCCTCGTGCCGAACACGCCGTGGCGCGGCGAGGGCCCGCGGCCGATCGTCTCGGTGGCGAGCGGCACGCGTGGTGTCGGTGACGCGTGTGCGCCGTCGCGCTGGCTCGACTACGAGCGCCCCTTCATCGAGCCGATGCTGCTGGCCGGCTGGGCGGTGGTGGTGACCGACTACGAGGGTCTCGGCACGCCGGGCATGCACACCTACGTCGTCGGGCAGTCGGAAGGGCGGGCCGTCATCGACATGGTGCGGGCTGCCACGAACCTGCCCGCCACCGGGCTCGAGGCCGGCGGCAAGGTGGCGTTCTCCGGCTACTCGCAGGGTGGCGGGGGAGCGATGTGGGCGGGTGAGCTCCAGCCGAGCTACGCGCCGGAGCTCGACCTGGTCGGCGTCGCGGCGGGCGGCGTGCCTGCCGACCTCAACGAGGTGGCCGAGGGGCTCGACGGAGGGGTCGGGTTCGGCTTTCTGCTGATGGCCGCCTACGGGCTGGACGCCGCCTACCCCGAGCTGGATCTCGAGGACTACCTCAACGAGCGCGGCCGCGAGACGTACGAGAGGGAGCAGGACGCCTGCGTGGACGCCGTCCTGGGGCACGCGTTCCAGAACATCGGCATGTTCACGACGACGAACCCGCTGCTGACGCCCGCCTGGCAGGCGCGGGCCGCCGAGAACCGGCTCGGGGCGAACCCGCCGGACGTCCCGATCCACCTCTATCACGGCACGCTCGACGAGATCGTCGCTCCGAGGCAGGCACGGACGCTGCGCGACGAGTACTGCGCGGCGGGTGCGGACGTGCGGTGGGAGTGGCACCTCGGGGAGCACGTCACGACGATGGTGACCGCTGCCCCCGGTGTGCTGGTGTTCCTCGACCGGCGGTTCAAGGACCGTCCGTTCCTGGCGCACTGCTGACCGGACTGTTCGACAGCCCTTGACAAAGCCCCTGGTGAGGGGCGCTTTTCTGGATCACGACGACAGCCCTCGGGTGAAACCGGGGGCCGTCGTCGGTGCGTCGTGCGCCGTTGGCTCGGCGTTCACGTCTGATTGGCCGTCCGGTTGGTCCGATTGGTGACGATTGCGAAGCACGAGTCCACGACACATGAACAGTCCACGACACGAACAAGGGGTCCCGCCATGGCCAACATCAAGGTCACCTTCCAGGAGATGGAAGACGCCGCACAGCGGATCAAGCAGGAGTCGGACGACATGCAGGCCAAGCTGGACCAGCTTCGGTCGATGGTGGACAACCTGGTGCAGGACGGCTACGTCACCGACAAGTCCTCCAAGCGGTTCGACGAGTCCTACAAGGAGCTCGACAAGGGTGGCAAGCAGGTCATGGAGGGCCTCACCGGCATCGGCGAGTACCTGAAGCAGGCCGCCGAGGCGCTGCGCAAGACCGATGAGGAACTCGCCAACGCCCTGAACAAGTAGCCGTGGCAGACCTTGTCGTCACCAAGGAGGTCCTCGAGGACTCCGCAAGGGATCTCAAGGCCATCAACGACGAGTTCAAGGACATGTCGAAGCTGTGGGACGGCGGCGCCGTCTGGGGTCATGAGGTCGTGAAGCGAGCCATGGACGACTTCATCGACGACTGGTGGGTCAAGCGGGAGAAGCTCCAGGAACAGCTCAGCAACCTCACCAAGAAGATGGACGAGGCCGCGAAGACCTGGACCGACACGGAGGACCAGCTGACCTCCACCTTCGACAAGAAGTAGAGCAGCAGAACAGGAGACGGATGAGCGCCGCCCGCCAGGGAAACTGGTCGCTGGTCGATCACGACTCGGACCCGGTCCCGGCCGATCCATCGGAGCTGGACAAGGTCATCGCCCACTACAAGAAGATCTCCGAGGCGATGACCGAGCAGGCAGCCCTGCTCAAGAGGATCGGCGACGGCGACGTCCGTCTCCTCAAGGGCCAGTCGGCGGACGCCCTGCGCAAGCGCGCACGGGAGAGCGCAGGGGCGCTCGACAAGGCGGCCGGCCGGTACGCCGACGTGTACACGGCGCTCGACGGCTACGAGCCGGCGCTGACCACGGCGCGTACCGACACCTGGAACGCCCTGACCGAGGCGGAGAGCGCCAGCAGTGACCTCCAGGCCGCCGAGAACATGCCCGATCCGGTCAGCGCGCCGCGGCCGGACGACGCCAAGCCGCTGACCGACACGGAGAAGAAGGAGTCGGCGGACCGCAAGGCTGCCATCGACAACGCCGGCTCCGGCATCGCGGCGGCGAAGCAGAAGGTGGCCTCTGCTCTCGAGGCGCTCCGGGTCGCCGCTGAGACGGCCGCCGCCAAGATCCGTGAGAACTGGCACGTCGACGGCCTGCACACCTCGGGCTGGGACGCCTTCGTGCACCGGCTCAACAAGTTCCTCAAGAAGCTGGTCGAGATCCTGACGTACATCGGGTTGGCGCTCGCGGTGCTGGCGATCCTGGTACCAGGGCTGAACTTCATCGCGTTCATCGGCATCGGGGTCGCCGTGGTGTCACTCGCCGCGAGCTTCATCCTCGCCGCCCAGGGTGAGGGCAGCTGGATCGGTGTGATCTTCGGCGTGCTCAGCCTCGTCGGGATCGGTATCGCGGCGAAGATGGCGAGCAACCTCAAGCACGTGCAGAAGCTCGGGCTGACGAAGGGGGCCACCGCGAAGCTGGACCGGCTGAACATCGACATCCTGAAGAACCTGCGGATCTTGCGCGTCAGCACGCAGGCGGGCCGCCCGAACATCAGCGCGATGATCAGCGAGCGGCTGTCGAAGGTGGTGCTCGAGGCCAAGAACATCAAGGCCTTTCTCGCCAAGACCGAGGTGAGTCCTGGCTGGTGGCACGTCTTCAAGGATCCGAAGTGGGTGTTCAGGGTGGACGTCAGCCGCTTCAAGGCGCAGTTCGCCGACGGCTTCAAGGGGATCCCTGGCAACTACCGCTGGGACCGCCTCATCGGCATCAGCGACATCAGGGACGTGAGCAAGATCGCGGGCAACGTCGGCCTGTTCGGCTCGATCTTCCAGATCAAGCCGTGGATGTACGTCGGCCCGATCTCGTACACGCTCGGCTGGTTCGGGCGGCCCTTCAGCATGTTGAACCCGTCCGTCCTGAACCCGAACGACCAGCGGAACAGCAACTCGGGCTGGCACGACGCCACCTATTCCGGGCCGACCAGTGAGAACCCGGTCTGATGGCGCGCGACGGATGGACCTGGCGGGTCGACCCGCCAGAGGGCTGGCTGCTCGTCCCTGCGACCGGTGCCCTGCCCCCCGACCTGATCGCGATGTGGGAGGCGGAGGCGGCAGCCATCGTCAGGGCATCGTTCGACGACGGCCCCGCACCCGAGGGTGACGAGGCACCGGACGAGGTCCTCGAGGCGCTCCGTGACCGTGTCGCCACCGAGTCGGTGGCCGGCCTGCGTGCGTTCGCCGACGGTGTGATCGACGCGGGCGCCGTCGTCGTGGCCACCTGGGGTGTGCTGGACCAGGCGCCCGTCCCTGTGCTGGTCACGGTTGGTGTCGAGCCGCCGGACGACCCAGGGGACGACCTGATGACGGCCCTCGGCGCGACCGGCGGCAGCCCGGTGGCCCCACCGAGGACCGAGCACCTCGCCCTGCCCGACGGCGACGGCATGCGCGTGATCCGGATGGACCTCGACCCCGAGACGGGCGCCGCCTGGATGAGCGTGGCACTGGGCCGGCGCACCGAGCATCCGGACGCCGTGGTCGACACGGTGCTCCAGTGGCGCTCGCACGACCTGCTCAACGGCCCGGCGATGGTCGAGCTGCTGGACGAGCTGCTGCCGGCCGTACTCATCACCAGGAGCACCCCGTGACCGACACGACCACCGACGCACGGCTCACCGACGGACGGCCGACCGACTCGTGGGCCCTCCTGCTCCCGCCCGGCTGGGTCCGCTTCCCGACCGCCGAGGAGTACCTCCGCGAGCTGGACGAGGCGATCGAGGAGGTCGTCGCCAGGGCGCTGCCCGCCGACCTGCCGCGCGACTCGGCGGAACCGCACCGGCGCATGCTGGCCGACGGCCTGCGTGCGTCACTCGCCGATGCGCGCGCGGCGGGAGCCGGCGCCGTCTACCTGCCGACCGAACCCATGAACGGCGTGATCGTCCCCGCCTCCCTCACCGAGCTGGAGCTGGTCAGCGATCCCGGTGCCAACCCGCTCGAGGTGGTGTCGGAGGTCGTGGCCGACGACTACGAGGAGAGCGAGCTGGTCGAGGTCGACGGTCGGCCGGGCGTCCGCGTCGTCGAGACGACGATCGACGCGCACCCGGAGGGTGACCTGCCCGAGGTGTCGACCCGGCAGGTCGTGTACGTGGTGTCCCGCGACGACGCGGAGGGCGAATGGCTCGCCCTCTCGTTCAGCACCGTCTGGAACAGCGACGAGGGTGAGCGGCTCGCCGAGGCCCTCGTCTTCTTCTTCGACGCCGTCATGACGACCTTCCGGTGGGCCGGCCCCGGGACGACCCCGCTGAACCTGCCCGAGCGAGGCGTCCCCGGCACCACCGTGTGAGCCCGGACGACCGGGACGACCGACCGAACCTCTTGCCCGACGCGACACATCTGAAGACGGAGCAACCGTGCACCACGCCCAACGAGCCGCTGCTGCACTCGCGGCGGCCGCCCTGTTCACGACGGCCGGCGCGGCCTGGCCGGCCACGGCGGGGCCTGGCGGCGCGCCCGCCCTGGACCGGCCGGCCCTGAGCAGGGAAGCCGCTGACGACGACGGCGCCACGGTCAAGTACTACGTGGTGAAGACCGGGCCGAACGGCGAGCAGGAGTTCCTGTTCGACATCGCCCAGCGGCTCCTCGGCGACGGCAACCGGTTCGAGGAGATCTTCCAGCTCAACGAGGGACGTACGCAGCCGGACGGCGGCTCCCTCACCGACCCCGCCGTCCTCCTGCCGGGCTGGGTGCTGCAGCTGCCCGACGACGCCACGGGGGAGGGCGTCGAGCTCGGTGCGCTGCCGAAGGCGCCGTCGATCGGGGGCGGCGCGGCGGAGGCGACGGCGGCACCCGCCGTGCCGTACTACGTGGTCGGCCGCACGCCGGAGGGCGAGACGGAGTACCTGTACCTGATCGCCGAGCGCTTTCTGGGCGACGGCGAGCGGCACCCGGAGATCTTCCGGCTCAACGAGGGCCGTACCCAGCCGGACGGCGGGGCGCTCACGGACATGGACGTCGTCGAGGTCGGCTGGGCGCTTCAGCTCCCGCCGGACGCGGAGGGCCCGGGGCTGCGGCGCGGTCCGCTGCCGGGACCGAGTCCGGCCGCCGAGGCGAGCGCTCCGGTCGAGGCGAGCGCTCCGGCGGGCGTCGCGGACGCAGCGGGCGGACCGTCCTGGCTGCTGCCCGTCCTTGTCACCGGTGGTGCGGTCGTGCTGCTGGGCGCCGCTGCCTTCGGCGGTCTGCTCCTGGTACGCCGCCGGCGGGCGGGCAGGGCGGAGCCGTTCGACGACAGCCTGCTGCGGACCGACACGTCGGCCGCGTGGATGGTGGACAGGGCCCTGCGGGTGCTGGTCGCCGCATGCGAACGGGACGGCCTGGACCTGCCGTCGGTCACCGGGGTGTTCATCGAGGGCGCGGCCATGCGGCTCCGCCTCGGCAGCCCGGCCTCGCCCGCGCCTGCGCCGTGGGTGGCGAACGAGGACGGGCAGAGCTGGTCGGCGCCGCTCGCGAGACTGCAGTCGGCACCGGCGTCGGAGGACTCGACCGTGCGGTTCGCGCGCCTGGTCACGATCGGTGTGGGCGAGAGCGGCAGGGTGCTGGTGGACTTCGCGTCGGCGCGTGGCGTGATCAGCCTGGACGGTCCGACCCGTGCGCGGCACGAGGTGCTGCGCCGCTGGTTGGGTGAGCTGACCGGCAACCCGTGGTCCGACGACCCGCGCGTGCTCATGGTCGGCAACGGACTGCCCCAGCCGGAGCTCGCGGAGCGGCTGTCCGCGATCGAGCAGGTGGTGCCGGAGCTCGACGCGGTGGGCGGTGGCGTGCTGGTGCTCTCGCAGGCGCCGTCGGCGGCGCAGCAGGACCTTCTCGCCGCCCGGTTCGCCACCCCCGGCTTCGGCTGGGTGGTGATCGTGCTGGGTGAGACCGCGTCGGCGAAGTGGCGGCTCACGGCGACCGAGGACGGCTGGTTGCGCAGCGGGTTCCTGCCCGACGTGCGGTACACCGAGCAGACGGCGGTGCGACGTGCGGGTGAGTGACGTGCGAGGAACCAGGGCCCTGCGCGCCCTCGTGGCCGCGACCCTGACGGTCCTGCTGGCCCCTGTGCTGGTTCCCGTGCTGCCTGCGGCGGCCGACGTGCCCGATCCGGTCCTGCTCTCGCAGGGCAGGCCCGCGGTGGCGTCGTCGCTCGAGAAGCCCGACTTTCCCGCGCGCCAGGCGGTGGACGGCGACCCCGGGACGCGCTGGTCCAGCGGTTTCAGCGACCCGCAGTGGCTGCGCGTCGACCTGGGGCGGTCCACGGTGGTGCGCCGGGTCGAGATCGACTGGGAGGTGTCCCACTCGACGGCGTACGCCATCGAGCTGTCCGCGGACGGCGAGATCTGGGAGCAGCACTGGTCCACGGCCGGCGCCGACGGCGGCACGGACGTGATCCTCATCGAGGGCAAGGGCCGGTTCGTGCGGATGTACTCCACCGCCAGGGTCGGTACCGCGGGCAACTCGATCTGGGAGATGCGGGTCTACGGCGACCCGGCGCCCCCGAAGAAGGAACCTGAGCCCACGCCGTCCAAGAAGGTCGCGGAACCCGAGCCGTCGGCCTCCGAGCCGGAGGCCGAGCCGTCGACGTCGTCGCCGGCACCAGCGGCCGCCCCGGCACCGGTGACGTCGGCCCCGCTGGTGCCGGAGCGCACCGGCCCGCCGGGATCCGTCCTCTACTACGTGGTCGGCAAGGAGCCGGACGGCAAGGTCGAGAAGCTGAACGACATCGCCGAGCGGTTCCTCCGGGACCGGAACCGGTGGCCCGAGATCGCGGAGCTGACCGAGGGGCACCGGCAGCCCGACGGGAAGTTCCTGACCGATCCGCGCACGCTGACGGCCGGGTGGGTGCTCAAGATGCCCAAGGACGCGTCGGGCGAGGAGCTGACGTTCGGCCCGTTGCCCGGCTTCGAGGAGCCGTCTCCGTCGGCCTCCGCGTCTCCGTCGGCCGAGCCGTCCCCCGAGCCGACCGTCGAGGTGGCCGGCATCGACGAGGCGACGAGCGCTACCCCCATCGGCCCGGCCTGGTACGTGGTCGGCGCGGGCCTGGCGCTCGCGGCGCTGGTCTGGCTGGCCGTCTGGCTCCTGCGGCGCCGCAAGCGCCAGGAACCGTTCGACGACAGCCTGCTGCGCACCGACACCTCGGCCGCGTGGACGGTCGACCGGTCGCTACGGGTGCTGATGGCCGCGTGCGAGCGGGACGGGCTGGAGCTGCCCGCCATCACCGGCGTGTTCATCGAGGGCAGCTCGCTGCGGCTGCGGCTGACCAACCCGGCGGCCCCGGCCCCTGAGCCGTGGGCGGTGAGCGAGGACGGGCAGAGCTGGGCGGCGCCGCTGGCGCGGCTGCAGTCGGGGCTGGCGTCGGACGGCTCGACGGCACGGTTCGCCCGGCTGGTCAACGTGGGCATGAGCGAGACGGGCCGGGTGCTGGTGGACTTCGCGTCGGCACGAGGCGTGATCAGCCTCGACGGCCCCACGCGGGCCCGGCACGAGGTGCTGCGCCGCTGGCTCGGCGAGCTGACCGGCAACCCCTGGTCGGACGACCCGCGCGTGGTCATGGTCGGCAACGGGCTGCCCCAGCCGGAGCAGGTGGAGCATCTCGCGGGGATCGAGCAGGTGGCCCCCGAGCTGGAGGTGGGGCAGGGCGGCGTACTGGTCCTGTCGCAGGCGCCCTCCGCGGCGCAGCAGGACATGCTCGCGGCCCGGTTCACCGCAGCGGAGTTCACGTGGGTGGTGATCGTGCTCGGCTCCGCGCCGTCGGCGCGGTGGCGGTTCACCGCGGGGGACGACGGCTGGCTGCGCAGCGGGTTCCTGCCCGACGTGCGCTACGACGAGCAGACCGCCGTGCGGCGGGGAGGCGAGTGAGATGCAGGCACTGATCACGGCGCGGTACGGGGTGCGCGACGTGCTGCTGTCCCTCGACCTGGACGAGCGCACGACGGCCGAGGACCTGGGCGAACGACTGGCCGCCGAGGTGGGCGCGCCACGAGGCAGCACGATGTACGTGGACGGGTTCCCCGTGCCCACGCGCTACGGCACGGGCGACGACGTGCTCGTGGCGTCGTCGGGGGTCCGGGACGGCGCCGTGGTCACGTTCACCGCCGACCCGGCCGGGGCGCACGGCGTGACGGGTGGTCCCGTCGACCTGTGCGTCACGGGCGGCGCCAGCGCCGGCGCGGTGGTCCGGCTCGGCGTCGGGGAGTCCGTCGTGCAGGTGGGGCACGACGGGCGGGTCCGCGTCGACGAGCCGCGCGAGGGCGGGCTGGCCGCGATCGCCGTCGTCGTCGCGCTGGACGGCGGGGTGCGGGTGCGCCGCGTGCCGGATCCCCGGTCCGCCGCGTCGCAGGTCCACCTGGACCGGCTGGATGATCCCCTGGGCGAGGACGAGGCCCCTTGGGCCACCGGCACGCAGCTCCGCATCGGCGGCTGCGTGCTCACGGTCCAGCCGGCCACACGGCCCGACGCCGACCTGCGTCCCGCCGCCCAGCCCGGCCACCTCGACTACAACCGGCCACCGCGGCTGCTGCCCCCCATGCCAGCGACGCACTTCCGCCTGCCCGCCGAGCCCTCCCCGCCCGCCCGCAACCCGCTGCCGTGGCTCGCCATGGCCATGCCCGCGGTGCTGGGCATCACGATGGCGTTCGTGTTCCAGTCGCCGTACTACCTGCTGTTCGCCCTGGCCTCACCGCTGATGGGATGGGGCAACTGGTGGATGCAGAAGCGCAACGGCGTCACCACGCACAAGGAGCGCCTGAAGGAGCACGCCGAGGAGCGTGCGGCCCTCGAGGAGGAGGTCCTGGACGCCGTGCGGCGCGAGCAGCACCGGCGCCGGGTCTCCAGCCCCGGAGCCGCCGAGCTGCGGCTGATCGCCACCACCCCGACGCGGCGTCTCTGGGAGCGTCGCAGTACCGACGGCGACCACCTGGTCGTCCGGCTCGGTCTCGCCGACGCGACCAGCCGGGTCGAGGTGGAGGACAGCGCCGAGCCGGAGCACCGCCGCAAGACGCGCGCGACCGTGCGGTCGGTGCCCGTGACGGTGCCGCTCCGGGAGGCCGGCGTGGTCGGCCTCGCCGGTCCGGGGGACTGGCCGCGGCGTCGTGCCCGCTGGATCGTGGGTCAGCTCGGGGTGCTGCAGAGCCCGCGCGACGTCCAGGTCTACGTGCTGACCAGCTCCGAGCACGTGCAGGAGTGGGCCTGGGCGGCGTGGCTGCCGCACGTGCGCCCGGCGTTCGGGCAGGCGGCCGTCGCACTGCTCGGGACCACCACGGAGACACTGGCGGCCCGCGTCGCCGAGGTGACCTCCCTGATCACCCAGCGCCGGGCCGCCATGGACGCGTCGAGCGCCAAGGTCCTGTCCGGCCCGCAGGTGGTCGTGGTGCTCGACGGCGCCCGGCGGCTGCGCGCGCTGCCCGGCGTGGTGTCGATCCTGCGGGACGGCCCCGGCGTGGGCGTGAGCGTCGTGTGCCTGGACGGCGACGAGCAGCTCCTGCCCGAGGAGTGCACCGCCGTCGCGCTGGCCCGTGTCGACGGCGGTATGACGCTGCGCAGGCAGGACGCCGACGACCTGCGCTCCGTGCTGGTCGACGAGGTGACCGACGACTGGTTCGAACCCGTGGCGCGCGCCGTCGCCGCCGTGCACGACGTGACCGCCGCCGAGGGCGAGGGCCTGATCCCCGACTCGGCCCGCCTGGTCGAGGTGCTCGGTATCGAGGAGGTCGACGCCGAGCAGATGGTGGCCAGGTGGCGCGCCATCTCGAACGGCGGGAAGGGCAGCACCGAGGCGGTGATCGGCGTGTCGCTGGACGGGCCGTTCGCCCTCGACATGGTGCGTGACGGGCCGCACGCCCTGGTCGGCGGCACCACCGGTTCGGGCAAGTCCGAGTTCCTGCAGACCGTCGTCGCGTCGCTCGCGGTGGTGAACACGCCCGAGACCATGAACTTCGTGCTCGTCGACTACAAGGGCGGCGCGGCGTTCAGCCAGTGCGAGCAGCTGCCGCACACCGTCGGCATGGTCACCGACCTGGACTCCCACCTCGTGGAACGTGCCCTGGACTCCCTCAAGGCCGAGCTCACGTTCCGGGAGCACGTGCTGGCGGACGCGGGTGCGAAGGACCTCGAGGACTACCTCGACGCGCAGAGCCGTGGGTACGTCGGCCCGACGCTGCCCCGGCTCCTGATCGTCATCGACGAGTTCGCCTCGATGGCACGGGAGCTGCCCGACTTCGTCTCCGGTCTGGTCAACATCGCCCAGCGGGGCCGGTCGCTCGGCATCCACCTCATCCTCGCCACGCAGCGCCCCTCCGGCGTCATCTCGCCCGAGATCCGCGCCAACACCAACCTGCGGGTCGCCCTGCGGATGACGGACAAGGGGGAGTCGAAGGACGTCATCGACGCGCCGGAGGCCGCGGAGATCGCCAAGTCGCAGCCCGGGCGGGCCTACGCCCGCCTCGGCCACGCCTCCGTGATCCCCTTCCAGTCGGCCCGCGTGGGTGGGCGCCGGCTGTCCCTGACCGACGTCGGGCAGGTGGAGGCCCCGTTCGTCGCGCGCGTGGCCGTCGCCGACCTCGGGGGCGCCCCGCCGATGCGGCCGCGCACCAAGCGCAAGCAGGACGTCGAGACCGACCTCGCCGCCCTCGTCGAGACCCTGCGGGAGACGGCGCGGGCGGGCGAGTGGCCGGAACCCCGCCGGCCGTGGCTGCCGCCGCTGGCAGACCTGCTGCAGCTCTCCGAGATCGAGCAGCCCGCGTCGCCGTCGGCGTTCGCCTGGGCCGTCGAGGACTCGCCGGCGGCCCAGCACCAGGGCCCGGCCGTCATCGACCTGGACAGCTTCGGTCACCGGTACGTGATCGGGGCGTCGGGCAGCGGGCGCTCGACCACGCTGCGCACCACGGCGTTCGCCGCGGCGTCCGCCATGCCGGTGGCCGACCTGCACCTGTACGCGATCGACTGCGGCAACGGAGCGCTGATGGTGCTCAACGAGCTGCCGCACACCGGCGCGGTGGTCCAGCGCGGGCAGACCGACCGGACCCAACGACTCCTCGCGCGGCTCCTGACCGAGCTCGGGCACCGTCAGCAGGTGCTCTCGGCAGGGAACTACGCGAGCGTCACCGAACAGCGCGAGCTCGCCGACCCCGCTGAGCGGCTGCCCCGGGTGCTCGTGCTGATCGACCGCTGGGAAAGCTTCATGAGCAGCTACGGGGAGGTCGACAGCGGTGCGCTCGTCGAGGCCGTCCACGAGCTCCTGCGCGACGGCGCGGGCGCAGGCATCCACCTCCTGGTGGCCGGCGACCGCAGCCTGCTCTCGAGCCGGATGAGCGTGCTGACCGACGACGCCGTCGTGCTGCGCCTCACCGACCGCTTCGACTACGGCATGGCCGGCATCAACCACAAGAAGCTGCCCGAGGAGATCCAGCCGGGCCGCGGCTTCAGGTCCGGCAACGGGCTGGAGGTCCAGGTGGCGATCCTCGGGGACGACCCGTCGGGTCGCGCGCAGACGGCGGCGGCCCGCCGGACGGCGGCCGAGATCCGTGAACGTTCGGACGTGGCCCCCGGCACCGGACCGTTCCGCGTGGACGACCTGCCGTCGACGATCACCGTGGACGCCGCCTACCAGTACGTCGGCCGGGAGGCGGCCCAGCCGATGTGGGCCCTGCTCGGCGTGGGCGGTGACGACCTGGCGGCGTTCGGCATGGACCTGGCGAACGACGCGCCGGCCTTCCTCGTGGCAGGGCCGTCCCGGTCCGGTCGGTCCACGATGCTCGCCGTCATGACGGAGTCCCTGCTGCGCGGCGGTACCCAGGTGGTGGTGCTGGCGCCACGGGCGAGCGTCCTGCGCGACTTCGCGGGCCGGGACGGTGTGCGCGCGGTCCTCACCGACCCCGAGGTCACCGAGGAGGACCTCGCGCCCCACCTCGACCCCGACGGCACGCCGGTGGTGCTGGTGGTCGACGACGGCGAGCTGGTGACCGACGCCCCCGCGAAGACGTGGCTGCGGGCCTACCTGCGCACCGCCTCCGACAACCAGCGCGGGCTGATCCTCGGCGGCGACGCCTCCGAGATCGCGGGAGGGTTCTCCGGCTGGCAGGTCGACGCCAAGAAGAGCCGCCGGGGCGCGCTGCTCAGCCCGCAGGACCGGTTCGACGGTGACCTGGTCGGGGTGAGCCTGCCGCGGTCGGCGGTCCAGTCCCAGGTCGCCCCCGGTAAGGCGTTGGTCCATCTCGGTTCGGGCGAGCTGAGCACGTTGCTGGTGCCGACGCTGTAGGGCCGGCTCTGCCCGGACAGCATGCCCTCCGACCGGCACCCGACCGGCGCCCGGCGGTCGCGTGGGGCGGCACCGTCGTGCCACCGTAGGAGCGTGCCAGCGCAGGACCCGACCGATCTCGACGCTGCCGTCGACGCGCTCTACACCCGAGCGCTCGACGAGTTCGTCGCTGCCCGCGACGCCGCCGTCCGGCAGGCCACCGACAGCGGCGACCGGGTCGGTGCCGAGCGCGTCAAGCGTCTGCCGAAGCCGTCGGTCGCCGCATGGGTGGTCAACCAGGTGGCACGGGACCACCCCGAGGAGATCGCGGCGCTCGCCGACCTCGGTGACGAGCTGCGGTCCGCGACCCAGGACCGGGACCGCGGCCGTCTCCGGGCTCTGGACCACCTGCGTCGGGAGCGCACCGACGCCCTGGTCCGTACGGTTCGCGAGGCCGGCGAGGTGCGTGGGCGGGCGGTGTCGTCCGCCGTGCTGGACCGCCTGACGGAGACGCTCACCGCGGCCGTGATGGACCCGGACGCCGCCACGGCGGTCCGGGCCGGGCGACTCTCGCGGGCCCTGCAGCACGTCGGGTTCGGGATCGTGGACGAGCAGGGCGAGGAGGCCGACCTCGTCACGCTGCACCCCGTGGAAGCCGACGAACCCGCCGATGACCGGGCCACCGCCGACGAAGACGCCGAGCTGGCCGCGGCGGAGCAGGCGGTCGAGGAGACCTCCGCCCGGGTCGACGAGCTGGAGTCGCGGCGCGACGCGGTCCGCGAACGGCTGCGCGCGGCCGCCGAGGCGATCGAGAGCGGGCAGGGCGACGTGGAGCACCTGGACCAGGAGATCGAGCGGATCACGGCGCAGCGCGACGAGGCCCGCCAGGCACTCGACGACGCGCGGGAGAGCGCTGACGAGGCACGAGCCGACCTCACCGCCGTGGAGGACGAGCTCGACGACGCCGTGGAGCGCGCCGCGGAGGCACGCCGCCGTCGGCGGGCGGCACGCGGGCGATGAGCCGCGGCGGGCTCGGCCAGGACCAGGAGACGCACGGATCCAGCAGATGCACGAACCTTTCTGTCGCGTCTTGAGCGTTGAAATGACTGTGGTTAGCGTCCCTCTCGATGCGCGGCACCGGCGCCGTGCGTGGAAGGAGAACGCCTGAGATGACTGGCTTCGAGAACGAGTTCCCTGTCGACCGGCGGTCGGTCCTCGCGGGCGCCGCGGGCCTTGCCGGCTCGCTGGCGCTGGGGTGGGCCCAGCCCGCTGCCGCGGCGTCGGGCACGGGAGCGGCGGGCACGGGGGCAGCCGCCGCCGGCGCACCGCACCGCGACCCCGCGAGCTACCCGGACAACTGGCCCGACCCCGAGCCGTACGGTGTCGCGGACACCCGGCTCGACCTGTGGCCCCGTGAGGACAACTCCTTCATCCTGCCGCTGGAGCTTCGTCCCCGTGACGAGGAGCGCGGTCAGGTCTGGATCCGCGACACGTACGTGAACTGCTTCGTCGTCGACGGGCGGCCCGTCTACGTCGCGACGGGCACCACGCGCGTTCCGGGACTGTCCGCGGCCGGGCCGTGGAACGACGGCATCTTCGTGTGGGTGGCCAGCTCCCTGCGCGGACCGTGGAAGCTGGTCGACACCACCGGCATCCGGCCCGACGCGGACAAGGGCAAGGTGTGGTCGCCCGAGTTCGTGGACGAGAACCGGCCGGGGCGCACCGTCGTCGCGCCGTGGCAGGAGTACTGGCACGACTCCGGCCAGTTCGGCAAGCGGGGCAACACCTGGGCCCCCGAGGTGCACTACTTCCGCGGCACCTGGTACATCGTGGCCTGCATGGGGGACCACTCGCGCAAGGTGGGCTCGTTCATGCTGGTGAGCGAGGGCGGTGTCGAAGGTCCGTACCGCCTGGTCGAGGGCAACCTCGAGAAGCCGTTCGGCGAGTCGTTCATCGGCGGGCCGCGCTTCATCGAGCCGGGTGCCTACCACCACATCGACGGCAGCCTCTTCTCCGAGGGCGACGACGCGTGGCTGGTGCTGCACAACGATCTCTACGCGAAGTTCCGGGACGACATGGAGGACATCGTCCCGGCCACGAACCTGCCGACGTTCCAGCAGACGCCGTACACGCCCGAGCCGTACCTGGAGGGCGCGTACATGTTCAAGCACGGCGGCAGGTACTACCTGTCGCACGCGGCGTGGGACCGCACGTCGACCAACCCCGACGGGAGCACGCGGAACGCCTACGACCCGCCGGGGCCCGGCCGCGTGCAGTACCAGTACGACCTCATCGTCGCCGTGTCCGACAGCTTCGAGGGTCCGTTCACCGAGCGCTGGACCGCCGGCGTGGGAGCCGGGCACAACAACATCTTCCTCGACCGCAGCGGCAAGCCCTGGGCGACGTTCTTCCGCAACCCGGCGCAGGGCTACTGGGCCGACCCGTCGCGCGTCGACGACGCCGCCGTGGCCGGCGTGGTCCGGCTGGAGTGGACAGGGCCGGAGGGCAACCGGCTCTACGTCCAGCGGCGCGCGGGCGGCGGCTCGGGCCGGTAGGCCTCTCGTCGGGAGCCGGCCAGAGCTACGCCCGCGGGAGGCGCACCGGGTCGACGGCGATCTGGAGCCGCTCGCGCACCCACCAGTCCCCGGTGCGCCCGCGCTCCTCCGGCGTGGTGTACCGGTACCGGTGCAGCACGGCGCGGACGGTGCGCGGCGGCCGGCCGTCGAACGGGTCGCGGTGCAGCAGTCGCAGGGTGGCAGGGTCTGCCTCCAGCAGCCGCCGCAGGAACACGGTGAACCACCGGGCGGGGTGCCCGAGGGGGAGGAACCACATGAGCCAGTCCAGCCGCAGGTGGTACGGCGCCACCTGCGGCGGACGCCGGCCCAGGGGACCGGGCTTGCCCCGGAACTCGTACTCGGCCCAGTCGTCGGGGCCCGGGTGCTCGGCGAGGGAGCCCTCCACGGTGATCTCGTCCCGGTGCCGGGTCATCGAACCGAAGGCGCCGTAGGCATTGACCAGACGGAACGGCTCGAAGCTCGCGTTCATCCGCTGGTGGCGCGACACCAGGTTGAGCGCGGGCCGTACGGACAGCACGAGCAGCAGCAGCGCCACGGCGCCGACCACGGCCACGAAGGCGAGCGGCGCTGAGGGTGCGGCGGCCGCGGGAGCCGCCGCGGCGCCGTCGGGCAGGCCGAGCAGCCCGCCGAGCAGCCCGCCGAGCCAGGCCCAGGTGCCGTCGTCGACCACCCCGAGGGCGAGCACGATGGTGGCCCAGTTGAGCCACGCGAAGTTGCCCGTCAGCACGAGCCAGCCCTGGGTGAGGGCGAACACCACGCCGGCGACGGACGGCAGCGGCTGGGGCAGGAAGAGGAGCCACGGCACCAGCAGCTGGCTCACGTGGGTGCCCACCACCTCGAACCGGTGCCACCGGGGGGGCAGGTGGTGCGCGTGCCACGAGAAGGGGCCGGGCAACGGCTGGGTCTCGTGGTGGTAGTACAGCGCGGTCAGGTCGCGCCACGCGGGGTCGCCGCGCCACTTGATCAGGCCGGCGCCGAACTCCAGGCGGAACAGCAGCCAGCGCACCGCGACGACCATCACGAACGGCACCGGTACGGCACCGGACCCGAGGAAGGCGACCAGCAGGCCGGCCTCGCACAGCAGCGTCTCCCAGCCGAACGCGTAGAAGGTCTGCCCCACGTTGACCAGCGACAGGTAGAGCCACCACAGCGTGAGGAACACGAGCGCGGGCACCCACCACGGTCCCGCCTGCGGCAGCCCCACGACGACGCTCGCCCCCAGCAGCACGCCGCACCACCCGACGCCGACGAGCAACCGGTCCGAGTAGCGCCAGCGGAACAGCGAGGGACCGTCGCGCCAGTGCGTGCGCGCCACGTAGGCAGGAACCGGCTGGAGCCCGCGCTCCCCGAGCAGGGGCCGGAACTGGCGCAGCGCGCCCCAGAACGCGAGGGCGTACAGCGCACCGAAGCCGCGCTGGAGCACCGTGCGCGCCACGTCGTAGTCCGCGCTCGTCCACCAGCCGAGCCAGTCGGGCAGGGTGCCTGCCATGCGACCACGCTAACCGGCGCCGGGCTGACGCAGCGCAGGCAGGACGCGCTCACCGAACGCCTCGACGAACGCGTCCTGCCGGCGCCCCACGTGGTGCAGGTAGAGACGGTCGGCTCCGGCGTCGCGCAGGGCGGCCAGGCGCGCCGTCAGCTCCCCGAGGTCGGCGGAGACCAGCACGGCGCGCCGGACCTCCGCGATCCCGACGTCCCGGGCCCTGGCGTCGAACGCGGCGGTCGTCGCGGTGTCGGCGGCGGCCTCCGGGGGGCCGGTGTTGGTGCGCCACTGGTCCAGCGCGACGGCCTCCGCCTCGGCCAGGTCCGGGGCCCACGAGAGGTGCACCTGCACCGTGACCTCGCCTCGGCCGCCCGCCTCCCGGTAGGCCTCGACCATCTGGCGCAGCTCCGGGACGGGCTTGTTCACGGTGATCAGGCCGTCCGCCCAGGCGGCGTGCCGGGCGGCCGTGGCCGGCGTCAGGGCAGGGCACAGGAGCGGCGGCACCACCTCGGGCAGCGTCCAGAGCCGCGCGCGGTGCGCGACCACCAGACCGGAGTGGTCCACCTCCTCGCCGCGCAGCAGGGCGCGGATCACCTCGACGCACTCCGTCAGCCGCGCGTCCCGGTCCGCCTTCGGTGGCCACGGATGCCCGGTCACGTGCTCGTTGAGGTTCTCGCCCGAGCCGAGGGCCACCCAGAACCTGCCGGGGAACATCGCCCCGAGGGTGGCCACCGCCTGCGCCACCACCACCGGGTGGTAGCGCTGACCCGGGGCGCACACGGTGCCGAACGACAGCCGGGTGCTCGCCAGTGCGGCCCCGAGCCACGGCCACGCGAGGCCGGACTCGCCCTGCCGTTCGCTCCACGGGGCGAGGTGGTCGGAGCACATGGCCGCGTCGAACCCGGCGTCCTGCGCGAGCCGGGCCACGCGCAGCCCTTCGTCCGGCGGGAGCTGCTCGTGGGAGACGTGAAGGCCGACGACCGTCACGCGCCGCCCCCGCCGCCGGCGGAGCTGCCCGCGCTGCCCGCCTCGCCGTCGATGGTGCGGCGCAGCCACCGGTAGCCGAACCCCGCGAGGGGGATCGTGCCGTCCGTCTCCACCGGCGGGTAGTCCTGGTCCACGTGCACGTCGACGTACCGTGCCGCCCCCGCGCGCAGGGCCGAGATCTCCTGGGCGGGCAGGACCGCCTCGACGTCCTCGTCGGCCAGGTTGGCCAGCAGCAGCACGCTGGACTCCTCGACCTGGTACCGCAGCGCCAGGACGGACGAGACGCCCACGTCCCACGGCTCGGGCCGGGTCCTGCCCAGCTCGCTCATCCCCAGCCGGGCCCGGACCAGCCCGCCGACCCGGTGCAGCAGCGACCCGGCGCGCACGTTCTGCTCGTCCACGCTCACCTGGTCGGGGCCGAAGGGGCCGGTGACCACGGGCGCCTGGAACCGGTCCTGCGGGGCGCGGGAGAAGCCGGCGGACGGCGTCGTGGACCACTGCATGGGCGTGCGGACGGCCTCCCGCTCCGGCAGGTCGAGGTTCTCGCCCATCCCGATCTCGTCGCCGTACCGCAGCACGGGCGGCCCCGGCAGGGAGAGCAGCACCGCGTGCGCCAGGGCGAGGTGGCGTGCGTCGCCGCCGAGCATCGGGGCGAGGCGACGCCGGATGCCCCGGCCGTAGACGCGCATCGAGTCCTCCGGGGCGAACGTGTCGAGCACCTCCTGGCGCTCGTCCTCGGTGAGCCGCTCCAGGTCCAGCTCGTCGTTGTTGCGCAGCCAGTGCGCGTACGTCGACCCCGGCGGGGGAGCCGGCTGCTCGCGCAGGGCCCGCTCCAGCGGCTCGGCCTCGCCGCGTGCCAGGGCGAGGAAGACGTGGTTGTTCGACCAGAAGTCGAGCAGCATCGTCATGCCGTGCTCGCCGTCGGCCCCGAAGTAGTCGGCGTAGCGGTCCGGCTCGACGTCGACCTCGCCGAGCAGCACCGCGCCGGTGCGCTGCGCGGACACCGCCGCACGCAGGTCGCGGACGAGCCACTGCCCGTCCGTGTCCGGGCGGGCGGCCATGGCGCGCTCGAGCATCAGGGGGACCGCGTCCACCCGGAAGCCCGAGACACCCATCCGCAGCCAGAACGACACGATCCGGTGCAGCTCGTCCCGCACCCGGGGGTTGTCGAGCGCCAGGTCCGGCTCGTGCGCGTAGAACGCGTGCCGGTAGAACTGCTGCGCCTCCTCGTCCCACGTCCACGTGTCCGGCTCCACGTCGGGGAACATCGGCTTGATGTCGGTGCGTGGCTCGTCCGACCACACGTAGTAGTCGCGGTACGGCGAGCTCCGGTCGCGCCGCGCCTCCTGGAACCACGGGTGCTGGTCCGACGTGTGCTGCGTGATGAGCTCGACGAGCACGTGCAGCCCCAGGTCGTCGGCCGTCTCCAGCAGCCGTGCGACGTCGGCCAGGTCGCCGAGGCGCGGGTCCACGGCGAGGTGGTCGACGACGTCGTAGCCGCCGTCGCGGAACGGCGACTCGTAGAACGGCAGCAGCCACACGCAGGTGGCGCCGAGCCCGCGCAGGTAGTGCAGGCGCTCGATGACGCCCGGCAGATCGCCCCAGCCGTCGTCGTCCGAGTCGACGAACAGGCGCGGGTCGAGCTGGTAGATGACCGCGTCGGTGAACCATGTGGAGCGCATCGGCGGTCAGCTCCCGGGGTGCGCGTGGTCGTCCGTCCTCGGGTTCATGGAGTCGGGGTCAGCGTCGGGGTCGGCGTCGGGGTCGGCGTCCGGGTCGTAGCCCTGGTCGGCGTCACCGCCGCCTCGGGCGGTGCCCGCGTTCTCGCTCGCCTCGCGGCCGGCGCCCGCCGCCGCGCCGGTGCGCGGGTTGAGCTGGGCGGGGTCGGCGTCCGGGTCCTCGGCAGGGTCGTAGCCGGGCTGGTCGGTCATCGTCGTCTCCTGTCCGGTAGGGCGTGGCCGGTACTGGACCGCTGGGCTCCCTCTCGCACCGTGTCACGGGACCGGGTGGCTCGCACTCGGCGGCGACCGAGCCGTCCCGCGTGGTCGGCAGAACGTCAGGAGGTCGGCATTCCGAGCTGCCGATCTTCTGACGTTCTACCGACCACGCGGGTTTCGGGGTGGACGGCACGGGCGCGGTGCGGTGAGGTTGCGGGCATGAGGTGGCGCAACGGCGAGCACGGGTACGGCATCGTCACCAAGGTCCTGCACTGGTCGACCGTCGCGTTGCTGCTCGCCCAGCTCGCCGTCGGGTACGTGATGGACGACGAGGCCGACCCGGCAGACGTCGACTGCGACCCGGCCGGCGAGGACCGCAGCGGCGGCGACACGTCCGATGCCGAGGAACAGCGGCTCGACCGAACCGAGGACCGGTGCGAAGGGGCCCAGGAGGCCCTGGAGGAGCGCGCGGACGACGCCGTCGGCGCGGCGTGGTCGGACCTGTGGGCGGGCGACCTGACGGGCGGCGGGCTGACCCTTCCCGGGTGGCACGTCCTGCTGGGGCTGGCGATCGTGGCGGTGGGCGTCCTGCGCGTGGTGTGGCGCCGGACGACGCCGCTGCCACCCTGGGACGACCGGCTCACGGAGACCGACCGCGTGGTGCTGCACCGGACCGAGCGTGTCCTGCTCGCGCTGCTCTTCGTGGTCCCG
The DNA here is from genome assembly GCF_054782895.1 of Promicromonospora xylanilytica. Lineage (NCBI taxonomy): Bacteria > Bacillati > Actinomycetota > Actinomycetes > Micrococcales > Promicromonosporaceae > Promicromonospora > Promicromonospora xylanilytica. The sequence goes on along the minus strand of NZ_BAAGRP010000007.1, from coordinate 833,452 downwards.
GCGACGGGGATCGTGCTGGTGGCCGGCGGCGGCGACCTCGTCCCGCTCCATGCCGTGGCGCACCTGTGCTTCTACGCCGCGCTCCTCGTGCACGTCGGCGTGGTCGTACGACGCAGGGTCGTGGGCCGGATGCTCTGATCAGGCCGCAAGGGGCAGCGTCAGCCGGAAGCAGGCGCCCTCCCCGACGCCGCTCTCCAGCTCGACGTCGCCGCCGTGGGCCCGTGCGATCGAGCGCGCGATGGCGAGCCCCAGTCCGGCACCCGCCCCGCCCTCCCGGTTGCGGGAGCGGTCGGCCCGGTAGAAGCGGTCGAAGGCGCGGTCGGCCTGTTCGGCGCTCATCCCCGGTCCCGCGTCCGCGACCTCGAGCACGGCGCGGCCACCGCAGGTGCCGACGCCGATGCGCACGGCGGTCCCCGCGGGCGTGTGGGCCGCGGCGTTCCCCACGAGGTTGGTGACGACCTGGCGCAGCCGGGCCTCGTCGGCGCGGACGGGGGCGGGCCCCGCCGCCCCGTCGCCGCCCGGTCCGGTGAGGTCGACCGAGCGGGTGGGGTCCAGCGCCCGCACGTCGAGCCGCGCGTCGCTCGCCAGGGTGCGCAGGTCCATCGGCGTCCGGTCGAGCTGGTCGGGCGCCTCGTCCAGCTGGGCGAGGACCAGGAGGTCCTCCGTGAGCGCCGCCAGGCGGGTGGCCTCGCGGTTGATCCGTCGCATGGCGTCGTCGACGTCGGCCCGGTCGGGCAGCGCGCCCATCTGGTAGAGCTCGGTGGAGCCCTTGATGCCGAAGAGCGGGGTCCGGAGCTCGTGGCTGACGTCCCAGACGAAGTCCCGCATCCGCGTCTCGGACGCGGCGCGGTCGGCGAAGGCCTGTTCGAGCTGCCCGAGCATGGTGTTCAGCGAGCCGGCGAGGTGGCCGATCTCCGTACCGGGCGGCGCGAGCTCGGGCACACGCTGGGTGAGGTCACCGCCGGCGATCGAGGCGGCCGTGTGCTCGATCTGGCGCAGCGGACGCAGGCCTCGCCCGAGGGCGAGCCAGCCCACCGCCGTCAGCAGGACGAGCAGCACGCCGCCGCTGAGCACGCTGCTGCGGCGGAGCGCTGCGATGGTGGCCTCGCTCTCGGTGAGCGGCGCGGCCGCGATCACGGTGCCGTCCTGGCCGAGGGTCGGCCGGGCGGCGGCGCGCCACCGTTCGGCGCCGTCGGCGCCCGGGAGGCCGACGACCTCGCCGTCGGTTGGCACGGTACGCAGGTCGTCCAGCGCCGGCAGGGTGTCGCCGTCGAGCTCGGCGGAGCGGAGGTCCTGGTCCACCTGCCCGTCCGCGTCCAGATATACGAGGTACGGGGCGCCGAGCAGGTCGAGCGCGGGACCGAAAAGGTCGTGGGCCGCGTCGAGCCGCAGGGGCGTACCCGGCGAGGCGCGCGAGACGAGCTCGGTGAAGGACCGCAGCTGGCCGTCGACGCGGTCGAGCTGGTACCGCTCCAGGTGCTGGGAGAGCAGCGCGCTGATGAGGCTGAGGCCCGCCAGCAGCAGACCGGTGGTGATCACCAGGAGCCGCGCGCGCAGGGACGACCGCCGCAGGGACAACCGACCCGACCGCTCCGGGGAGGACCGCCGCCGCGGCCTCACTGCCGCGGCTCCCGCATCACGTAGCCCACCCCGTGCACGGTGTGGATGAGCTTGGGCTCCTCGTTGTCCACCTTGCGCCGCAGGTAGGAGATGTACGTGTCGACGATGCTGACGTCGCCGCCGAAGTCGTAGCTCCATACCCGGTCGAGGATCTGCACCTTGGACACCACGTGCCCCGCGTTCTCCATCAGGTAGCGCAGCAGCCGGAACTCGGTGGGCGAGACCCGCAGAGGCCGTCCGGACCGGGTCACCTGGTGCCCCTCCGCGTCGAGCTCGAGCGCGCCGACCGTCAGCAGGTCGGCCGGGTGCTCCGCGGTGCGGCGCAGGATGGCGCGGATCCGGGCGATCAGCTCCTCCAGGTCGAACGGCTTGGTCACGTAGTCGTCGGCGCCGAGGGACAGCCCGGTGACCTTGTCGGCCTGGCGGCCCCGCGCGGTGAGGAACAGGACGGGTACGGGGCGTGCGCGGCCCGGGTGCTGCTCGCGCAGGCGCCGCACGACCTCGAACCCGTCCATGTCCGGCAGCATGACGTCGAGCAGCACCAGGTCGGGCGGCTCGGCGACGGCAGCGGCCACCGCCGCACCGGCGGTGGCCGCCGACGACACCTCGAACCCGGCGAACCGCAGGGTCGCGGAGAGCAGCTCGCGGACCGTGTCCTCGTCGTCGACCACCAGCAGGCGCTGGGCGCCCGCCGGCGGCCTGGGTGCCCCACCTGTTCGCTCCACGTCGCTCAGGGTACGGAGTTCCCGGGGGCGGCCGGCGGACGAACGGTCCCGTGCCGCAGGCGGCATCACACGTCACGCCGCCGGAAGAGGACGAACGCGACCGTCACCACCGCCGCGACCCCGAGGCACATCCCGGCCAGGTTCAGCCACGGGTCCGGGTAGGCGGGGTCGGGGACGGTGGCGAGGACGGCGGCCGCGCCCTGGCTCGGCCAGAAGTCCAGGACCCAGTCGAGCCACCCGGGGAACAGGCCCGAGAACCCAGGGACCAGGAAGACGATGGCCACCAGAGCGACGATCGCGCCCGCCGTGGCCCGCAGGATCGTGCCGAGGCCGACCGCGAGCAGTGCGATCGCCGTCAGATACACGCCGCCACCCAGAACGGCGGAGAGGACCCCCGGGTCGTCGAGGCTCGCGTTCGGCACGCCCTGCGCGGCGAGCATGGACTGCCCGAGGAGGAACGAGCTGAACATGAGAGCAGGCCCCGCCACCGCCGCGACGCCGGTGAGCAGCACCGCCTTGGCGGCCAGCAGCCGGTGCCTGCGGGGTGTGGCGGCCAGCGACGTCTGGACGAGGCCGGTCGCGTACTCCGAGGTGACGACCAGGATGCCCAGGACACCGAGGATCAGCTGGGCGATGAGGTACGTCGTCAGGCTCTGGTTGGTCGGGTCCCAGTCCGCGCGCTCCGCGGCGGTCAGGTCCGCGTACTCCACCCCGGCGGTACTCATGCCGAGAGCGGTGATACCCAGCCCGGCGAAGCCGAGGCAGGCCAGGGTGTACCAGGTGGAGCGCAGGCTGCGGAACTTGATCCACTCGGCGTGGACGGTGCGCGCGAAGGGCACCGTGCGGGCTGCGGCGGAGGCTTCGGGCGCGGCCGCGCCGCGGGCTCGGGCGAGCGTGGTCATGAGGTGGCTCCCAGGTACTCGAGGCTGTCCTTGGTCAGTTCCATGAAGGCGTCCTCCAGCGAGGCGAGCTGCGGGGCGAGCTCGCTGAGCACCACGTCGTGGTAGGCGGCGAGCCTGCCGATCTCCGTGCTGGTCATGCCCACCACGACGAGCGAGGACTCGAGCCCGTCGCGCACCGTGGCGCCAGCGGCCGTGAGCAGGCGGGCGAAGTCGGCCGGTTCCGAGCACCGGACCAGCACCGTGCCCTGACCGTTGGCGGCCATGAAGTCGCTCATGCTGGTGTCCGCGATCAGCTTTCCGCGGCCGATCACGACCAGGTGGTCGGCGGTCTGCGCCATCTCGCTCATCAGATGGCTGGAGACCAGCACCGCGCGGCCCTCGTGGGCGAGGGAGCGCATGAAGCCCCGGATCCACCGGATGCCCTCCGGGTCGAGCCCGTTCACCGGCTCGTCGAAGATGAGCACCCGCGGGTCGCCGAGCAGGGCCGCCGCGATCCCGAGCCGCTGCCGCATACCGAGCGAGAACTCGCCGGCGTGCTTGCGGGCGACGCTCGTCAGGCCGGTCCGTTCGAGCACCGCGCCGACCCGGCCGGCCGGTAGACCGTTGCTCACCGCCAGTGCCAGCAGGTGGTCGTGGGCGGTCCTGCTCCCGTGGACGGCGCCCGCGTCGAGCAGGGCACCCACGCGGGTCAGGGGCACGGGCAGGTCGCGATAGTCGCGGCCGCCGATCGTGACCGAGCCCCGGGTCGGCGTGGCCAGGCCCATGATCATCTTCATGGTCGTGGACTTGCCGGCGCCGTTGGGGCCGAGGAACCCGGTCACGTGGCCGGCCTCGACGGTGAACGAGAGGTCGTCCACCACGGTGTCGGGTCCGTAGCGTTTGGTCAGTCCGTGTACGTCGATCCTGTTCATGGGGGAGACGGTGCCGGGCGGTGCTGGCCGGGTTCTGGGGACCTCTGTGAGGTTCCGGTGAGTCGGGCGCGGCGCCGGCGCGCCGTGCGCCGGATACCGCGCCGCCGGAGGGCCGGCTCACAGGAAACCCGGAGGTCCGGTCTACCGGCCGGCCTCGTCGCTCGCCGGGTAGGTCACGTTCGTGGCCGCGTCCACCGACGGCGCCGCGCCCCACCGGCCCAGCTCGTGACGTCGGGGCGCGGCGCCGACGACGAGGTGCCAGACCGTCCAGCCCCGTGCGGCGAACGTGTTGGCGATGAGCAGGCGGTGGCAGCGCCAGGGCATCGGCTCACCGCAGAGGACCGCCACGCGCTGGTCCGTCGCCAGCCTCGTCAGCCGCTCGACCCCCTGCCGGTACGGGGCGGAGAGGGTGTAGTCCGCGTAGTTCCTGAAGCTCGTGTTCTGCCAGCCGGCGTTGATGCCGGGATCCACCTGCTGCTTGGGACGCCGTCCGCCCAGCTCGGAGAGGTGGAGGTAGTCGATCCCCGCGCGGGCCAGCCACCGCGGCATCCGGTCCTGGTCGAAGTGCGGGGTACGCCGTGACCCGGGCTGGGCCCGGACGTCGGCGATCAGCTCGATCCCCTCCTCGTCGAGCGGCCGCAGGAACTCCGGTTCCGGGCAGGTCCAGTGGCCGATCGTCCACAGCCGAGCGTCGTCCGGCGTCTCCGGTCTGGTCATCCCTGTCACCTCCGGTGGCGGGGCGCGCGTGGCACGGACCCCCGCCACCACGATGGCATGCCCCGCGGGCCGCGGCTCTGGCAGCCTGATCCGGTGCCGGCCGAGGGTGCCGCACGGAACGGAGCCGGTGTGGCATCGGACTACCTCACCGTCCCGGCCGGTTTCGCGGCCCGGACCGTCCGGCGTGAGCAAGCGGCAGGGCGGCAGTGGATCGACCGGCTCCCCGGAGTGGTCGGGCGGCTCCTGGAGGAGTGGGACCTCACGCTCGCCGGCCCGCCCGTCGCGGGGAACGTGGGCCTCGTGTGGGAGGTGCGACGCGGGGACGGGTCCCGCTGCGTGCTGAAGGTGGGCTGGCGGGACGCCGAGACCCGAGGCGAGGCCGCGGCGCTGCGCCGGTGGGACGGCAGGGGCGCGGCGCGGCTCTTGGCGTCGCGCGACGAGGCCGGGGCGCTGCTGCTGGAACGGCTCGACGCGGGAACGAGCCTGACGTCCGCCCCGATGGGCACGGCCGTCGAGGTCGCCGCCCGGCTGCTGAACCTCCTGCACGTTCCGCCGCGGTCGGGGTTCGACGACGCGCTCGGGCTGGAGTCGAAGGTGCTGGAGCCGGGCGAGGCGTACGGCGAGCGCATCCGCGAGCTGCGCCCCGACGTCGTGCGGGCCTTCCGGAGCGTGCCCCACGTGCTGCTCCACGGCGACTTCCACTACGAGAACGTGCTCCGCTCCGGCGCGTCCTGGAAGGCCATCGACCCCAAGCCGGTGCACGGCCCGCGGGAGTGGGACCTGGTGCCGCTGCTGCGGAACCGCTTCGCGGAGTATCCGGCGGGGCCGCGTCTGCTGCCGGGGATCCGGGAGCGCCTCGACTCCCTGGTCGCGGCCGCGGGGTGCGACCCCGGCCGGGCGTACCTGTTCGCCCGCTACCGGGCGCTCAGGGACGCCGACTACGCCCGCCGGATCGGTGACACCGGGTTCGAGGAGGTGGCCTCCGCGATCGCGGAGGCCACCTCGTGCTCACGCCGCCCGGGCGAGCCGGGCACGTAGGGTCAGCTCGCGCGGCGCAGCGCGACGGTCGGGAAGTCGACCGGGACGTCGAGCGCGATGTTGACGTAGTTGGTGAACAGGTTCAGGGCTACCTGCGCGATCACCTCGACGATGTGCTCGTCGCCCCAGCCCTGGTCGCGGACCGCCTGGACGTCCTCGGGGGTCACCTGCCCGCGCTGCTCCACGACCTTCAGGGCGAAGCCGAGGAGAGCGGCGGTACGCGGGTCGTCGGACGCACCCTCCTGCGCGGCGGTCAGCTCCTCCCGGCTGAGGCCGGCCTTGCGGCCGAGAGCGGTGTGGGCGGCGAGGCAGTACTCGCACGAGTTGCGGTTCGCGACGGCGACGGCGACCTGCTCGCCGAGCGCCGGCCCGAGCGTTCCACCGGCGAACGCCCCGAACGACGACCACATGCTCGTCAGTGCTGCGGGGGAGTTCGCGACGGCCCGGAACATCGCGGGCACCGTGCCGAACGCGGCGTGGATCTGGTCGAGCTGGTCCTTGACGCTGCCGGTGGTCGACTCGTGCTCAACAAGGTGGACAGTGGACATGGAGATGCTCCTTCAGCCGTGATCTGGACCGCCTCCCGCGAGGTGCCGCGGTGGCGTGCTCCTAGACTGGCCGCCGCAGATGGACGGATGGCGCACAATCGTCCGTGGTTCGTACCAGATCGTCTGGCACACTGGTCGAGTGGCTTCCATCGACCGGCTCTCGCCGCTTCTCGAACAGTTCCGGGTGCGCACGCACGTGTTCCACACGGGCCCGCTGTGCGGCGTGACGACGTTCGCCGCGACACCGGGCCGGGGCTTTCTGCACGTGCTGCGGCGCGGCGAGATGGCGCTGACCTATCAGGGGCCCGCCGGCCGGCTGGAACGCATGGAGGTCGACCGGCCGAGCCTGCTCCTCTACCCGCGGCCCTTGGAGCACTCGTTCCACAACGCGCCGACGGAGGAGTCCGACTTCGCCTGCGCGACGCTCGACTTCGACGGCGGTGTGACGCATCCGCTCGTGCGCACGCTCCCGCCCGTCCTGGTGCTGCCGCTCGAGGCGGTCGACAGTCTGGGCCCGTCGCTCGACCTGCTGTTCGCCGAGATCGACAACGTGCGCTGCGGCCGCCGGGTGCTGGCCGACCGGCTGTTCGAGGTGGTGCTCATCCAGCTCTTCCGCTGGGTGCTGGACCACACGGACCAGCTCGCACTGCCCGCGGGGCTGCTGACCGGGCTCGCCGACGAGCGCCTCGCTCGCGCGCTCGTCGCGGTGCACGAGGCCCCGGGCCGGCCGTGGACGCTGGCCACGATGGCGCGTGAGGCGAACATGTCGCGCAGCGCGTTCGCCGCCCGTTTCAAGGCGACGGTAGGGCGTCCGCCGGCCGAGTACGTCACCGGGTGGCGGCTCACGATCGCCCAGGACCGTCTGCGGGCAGGGGCGTCCGTCGCCCGGACCGCCACCGAGCTCGGCTACGCCAACTCGCCGGCGTTCTCCCGGGCGTTCACGCGCGAGCTGGGCCGCTCTCCCCGCGCGTGGCTCGCCGAGGCGCGCTGAGCGACGCCGGTCCGGGTTCCCGTCCGGCCCACCCGCGCGGCGGCGCCGCACGGGTGGGCCCGGCCGTCACGGGGTGGCGGCGGACTTCGCCGACGCGAGGCGGGTCGCCTCGGCGAACTCCTCCCGGACCGCGGCGGACGGCGCCGGGGTGAACAGGCTGACGACGATCGCGACGAGGGCGCCCAGCACGAAGCCGGGGACGAGCTCGTAGAGCGTGTCGGCCAGCGGGGACCGGCCCCAGGCGAACGCGACGACCGCGCCGACGACCATGCCGGACAGCGCGCCCCAGCGGGTGAGCCGGCTCCAGTACAGGCTCAGGATCACGATCGGCCCGAACGCCGCGCCGAAACCGGCCCAGGCGAACCCGACCAGGTCCAGGATCGTGTCGGTGCGGTCGAACGCGATGATCGCGGCCACCACGGCGACCAGCAGCACGCCGGCGCGGCCCAGCATCACCTCGGTGCGGGCCGTCATCGCCCGGCCGGTGATCTTGACCAGGTCCTCGACCAGGGCGGACGACGAGACGATGAGCTGGGACGAGATGGTCGACATGATCGCTGCGAGCACGGCGGCCAGGACCAGGCCCGCGACGAGCGGGTGGAACAGGATCTGCGACATGTAGAGGAACACCGTCTCGGGGTTCTCCAGCGTGTCGCCCTGGACGTTGACGTAGGCGACGCCGATCAGACCGGTCAGCACGGCGCCGAGAGCGGTGAGGATCATCCAGCTGATGCCGATGCGGCGACCGGCGACGGCGTCCTGCGGGGACCGGATCGCCATGAAGCGCACGATGATGTGCGGCTGGCCGAAGTAGCCGAGGCCCCACGCCGCGGCCGAGACGACCCCGGTGACGGAGGCGCCGGCGAGGAACGACAGGTGGTTCGTCGCGCCGCTGGTCTCGGCGGCGAGCAGGCCCTCGCGCACCGGACCCCAGCCGCCGATGTCGATGAAGGCCATGACCGGCACGGCGATGAGAGCGATCAGCATGAGGATGCCCTGCGCGACGTCGGTCCAGGTGGCACCGAGGAACCCGCCGAACAGCGTGTAGGCGAGCGTCACGCCGCCGACGACCCAGATGCCCGTCGTGTAGTCGAGGCCGAACGAGCCCTCGAAGAACGTGCCGCCGGCCACCATGCCGGACGAGACGTAGAACGTGAAGAACACCAGGATGATGACGCCGGACGAGGCGCGCAGCAGCCGTGACGTGTCGTGCAGGCGGTTCTCGAAGAAGCTCGGGATGGTGATCGAGTTCTTCGCCGTCTCCGTGTAGGCGCGCAGGCGGGGCGCCACGAACTTCCAGTTGAGCCACGCGCCGATCGTCAGGCCGATGGCGATCCAGGACTCGACGAGCCCGCTCAGGTAGATGGCGCCCGGCAGGCCCATCAGCAGCCAGCCGGACATGTCCGACGCGCCGGCGCTCAGCGCGGCGACGCCCGGGCTGAGCCGGCGCCCGCCGAGCATGTAGTCGTCCAGGTTGTCGTCCGTCCGGCGGAACGCCGCGTAGCCGATACCCAGCATCAGTGCGAGGTACGCGACGATCGCGATCGTCTTCCAGGCCTCGGGGGTCATGGAGTCGCTCCAGTTCGTTGCGGAAGAAAATTACGTGCGTTGGTCCTTGAGCCCGGAAGTCTCGCACGAAGAAATCTTGGCGACCGTCGTCATCGACACAACCGAATCTGGATCGTTAGATGGCCCTACGCCAGCACCGCACCCTTCGACGCCGACTGGACCAGCTTGGAGTACTTGGCGAGCACGCCCCGCGTGTACGCGTGGGGGAGCGGCGCCCAGCCCGCCGCGCGCGCGGCGAGCTCGGCCGGTTCCACGAGGATCTCCAGCGTCTTGGACGCCACGTCGAGCCGGATGCGGTCGCCGTCGCGCACGAACGCGATGGGCCCTGCGTCGACGGCCTCCGGGGCGATGTGGCCCACGCACAGCCCGGTGGTCCCGCCGGAGAACCTGCCGTCGGTGATGAGCAGCACGTCCTTGCCGAGGCCCGCGCCCTTGATGGCGCCGGTGATCGCGAGCATCTCGCGCATGCCCGGCCCGCCCTTCGGTCCCTCGTAGCGGATGACGACGACGTCGCCGGCCTGGATCGTCCCGTCCTCCAGGGCGTCGAGCGCACCGCGCTCGCGCTCGAACACGCGCGCGGTCCCCTCGAACACGTCGGAGTCGAAGCCGGCCGACTTCACGACGGCGCCCTCGGGCGCGAGCGAGCCGTTCAGGATCGTGATGCCACCGGTCTTGTGGATCGGGTCGTCCAGGGCACGCAGGATCTTGCCGTCCGGGTCGGGCGGGGCGATGTCGGCGAGGTTCTCGGCCATGGTGCGGCCGGTGACGGTCATGACGTCACCGTGCAGCAGTCCGGCGTCCAGCAGGGCCTTCATGACCACCGGCACACCGCCGATCCGGTCGACGTCGTTCATCACGTACTGCCCGAACGGCTTGAGGTCGCCCAGGTGCGGCACCCGGTCGGCGACGCGGGAGAAGTCGTCGAGGGTCAGGTCGACCTCGGCCTCGTAGGCGATCGCCAGCAGGTGCAGCACCGCGTTCGTGGACCCGCCGAACGCCATGACCACGGCGATCGCGTTCTCGAACGCTTCCTTGGTCATGATGTCGCGCGCGGTGATGCCCTGCTCCAGCAGGTTCACCACGGCCTCGCCGGACCGGTGCGCCCAGACGTCGCGCCGCCGGTCGGCCGACGGCGGGGCCGCCGAACCGGGCAGCGACATCCCGAGCGCCTCGGCCGCCGACGCCATCGTGTTGGCCGTGTACATGCCGCCGCACGCGCCCTCTCCGGGGCAGATCGCCCGTTCGATCCGGTCGACGTCACCCTGGCTCATAAGTCCGCGCGAGCACGCCCCGACGGCCTCGAAGGCGTCGATGATCGTGACCTGCTTCTCCGTACCGTCCTCGAGCTTGACCCAGCCCGGCATGATCGAGCCCGCGTAGAGGAACACGCTGGAGAGGTCCAGGCGCGCTGCCGCCATCAGCATGCCGGGCAGCGACTTGTCGCAGCCGGCCAGCAGCACCGAGCCGTCCAGGCGCTCGGCTTGCATCACGGTCTCGACGGAGTCGGCGATGACGTCGCGGGACACGAGCGAGAAGTGCATGCCCTCGTGGCCCATCGAGATGCCGTCGGAGACCGAGATGGTGCCGAACTCCAGGGGGTAGCCGCCCGCCGCGTGCACACCCGCCTTGGTGGCACCCGCCAGCCGGTCGAGCGAGAGGTTGCACGGCGTGATCTCGTTCCACGAGCTCGCGACGCCGATCTGGGGCTTGGCGAAGTCCTCGTCGCCGAGCCCGACGGCCCGGAGCATCCCGCGTGACGCCGTGGCCTCCAGGCCGTCGGTGACCTGGCGGGAACGGGGCTTGATGTCGGTCGTGCGCTCGGCGTGGCTCATGGGACCCATCCTGCATCCTGCCCGCCCGCGTGTCTCCTGCCGTTCGCGGGCGGGTCGCCACCCGTCGGGCACCCGGCCGGTCGGGGCCGTTCTCGTCTGCCGGGCATCGTGATATACATCGGATGTTTTCGCTCGAACGTCTCCGGAAAGCGAGCAACGGTGCCGCACGACGTCGTGGACGCACATCATCACCTGTGGGTGCGTTCGCGCGCGCCCCAGGACTGGATCGACCCAGTCACCATGGCCGCGATCGACGCCGACTTCACTCCTGCCGACCTGCCCGCCGCCGTGCACGGGGTGACCGCCACGGTCGTGGTCCAGTCCGCGAGCTTGTGGTCGGAGAGTCGCGAGCTGCTGGCGATCGCGGCGTCCGACGGCGGGCGCGCGGCCCGGATCCGCGGCGTCGTCGCCTGGGCCGACCTCCTGGACCCCGGCGTGGGGGACCACGTCGCCGCGCTGCGCGAGGGGCCCGGCGGCAGCGCGCTGGCCGGGCTACGGACCCAGGTGCAGGCCGAGCCGGACCCCGACTACCTGGACCGCGCCGACGTCCGCAGGGGTATCGCGGCGGCCTGCGGCGCCGGGGCCGGGCCCGGTCTCGTGTTCGACCTGGTGGTGCGTGCCGACCAGCTCCCGGCGTGCGCGCGGCTCGCCGCGGCGCTGCCGGAGGTCTCCTTCGTGCTCGACCACCTGGGCAAGCCGCGCCTCGACGCCGCCGAGCCCGGCGCAGCGCACGCCCTGGCCGCCTGGGAGCAAGGGCTGACCGAGCTCGCCGCCCGGCCGAACGTGACGGCCAAGCTGTCGGGTCTGGTCACCGAGGCCCGCTGGGACGGCTGGCGGGCCGACGACCTGCGGCCCGCCGTCGACCACGCGCTCGAGGTGTTCGGGCCGGACCGGCTCATGTTCGGCTCCGACTGGCCCGTGGTGCTCCTCGCGAGCGACTACGGCGCGTGGATGGCGGCCCTCGGGGACCTGCTGGCCGGGCTGAGCGCGGCCGAGTCCGCGGCGGTGTGGGCGGGGACCGCACGGCGTGCGTACCACCTGGGGCGCGCGCACGACCTCGACGACGCGCAGGACCTCGACGAAGGGCACGTATGACAGCCGGGACCACAGCAGGGGCCGTGCCCGCGGGCGAGCTCGCGGGCGTCCGCGCCGTCGTCACGGGCGGCGCGTCGGGCATCGGGGCGGCGATCGTGCGGGCCCTGCTCGCGCGGGGCGCGCGGGTCACGTCCCTCGACCGCGTGACCGACGGCGTCCCGCCGGGCGCCGGCGCCCAGGTCGCCGACGTGACCGACGACGCGGCGGTGCGCGCCGCCGTCGAGGCCGCCGCGCGGGCGATGGGCGGCATCGACGTCGTCGCCAACAACGCGGGGATCGGCGCGCAGGGCACCGTCGCGGACAACGACGACGCCGAGTGGCTGCGGGTGCTGGACGTGAACGTGCTCGGGATCGTGCGCGTGACCCGCGCCGCGCTGCCGTACCTGCGGGAGTCCCCGCACGCCGCCGTGGTGAACACCTGCTCCATCGCCGCGTGGACCGGCCTGCCGAACCGCGCCCTGTACTCGGCCTCCAAGGGGGCGGTGCAGGCCCTCACGCTCGCCATGGCGACGGACCACGTGCGGGACGGCATCCGCGTCAACTGCGTCAACCCGGGCACCGCCGACACCCCGTGGGTGAGCCGGCTGCTCGATGCCGCCGAGGACCCGGCCGCCGAACGGGCGGCGCTCGAGGCGCGGCAGCCCTCCGGCCGGCTCGTCAGCGCCGACGAGGTGGCGCACGCCGTCTGCTACCTCGCGAGCCCGCTCGCCGCCGCGACCACGGGCGCGGTGCTCGCCGTGGACGGCGGCTCGCACGCCCTGCGCACCCGAGCGCCCGGGCAGGGCTAGGCCGGGGGCGGGCCGAGATGGACACGACGGCGGTGCGCGCCACCGGGGTCCGGCTCACCACGCTCGGCCTCGGCGCCGCCCCGGCGGGCAACCTGTACCGGGCGACCACCGACGAGGAGGCGCACTCCACCTTCGAGGCCGCCTGGGCCGCGGGCGTCCGGTACTTCGACACCGCGCCGCACTACGGCCTCGGGCTCTCGGAACGACGGCTCGGCGCGTTCCTGCGCACCCGGCCGCGCGCCGAGCTCGTGGTCTCCACCAAGGTGGGGCGACTGCTGGTGCCGTCGCCCGGGACGGCGCACCGTCGCGACCCCGACATGTTCGAGGTGCCCGCCACCGCGCGCCGGGTCTGGGACTTCTCGCGCGACGGCGTGCTGCGGTCGCTGGAGTCGAGCCTGGAGCGCACCGGCCTGGACCGGGTCGACGTGGTGTACCTGCACGACCCCGACGAGCACTGGGAGCAGGCCGCGCACGAGGCGTTGCCCGCCCTGCTGGAGCTGCGCGACCAGAAGGTGGTCGGGGCGGTCGGTGCCGGGATGAACCAGTCGGCGATGCTCACCCGGTTCGTGCGCGAGACCGACGTCGACGTGGTCATGTGCGCCGGGCGGTTCACGCTCCTGGAGCAGCCCGCGCTCGCCGACCTGCTGCCCGCGGCGGCCGAGCGGGGTGTGGCGGTCGTCGCCGCGGCCGCCTACAACTCGGGCATCCTCGCGCACGACTCCCCGCCGTCGGACGCGACGTACGACTACGCGCCCGCCGCGGCGGGCCTGCTCGACCGGGCCCGCCGGATCGCCGCGGTCTGCGCCGACCACGGCGTGACGCTGCCGCAGGCGGCGCTCGCCTACGTGCGCACGCACCCGGCGGTCGCGAGCACGGTCGTCGGTCTCGGGACGCCCGAGCAGGCGCGACAGGCGGGGGAGCGAGCGGCGGCACGCGTGCCGGCGGACCTGTGGCGCGCGCTGGCCGACGCGGGCCTGCTCGCCGCCGCGGCCGTTCCGGTACATCCGTAGGACAGGCGAGTCATCTGATCTATCGTGGTCCCGAGGCGGCTCGAGGGGTCAGTTCGGTGTCGATCTGGCCAGGGATCTTGAGATGCATCCGATGTCTGCGGTATGAATGCGACTAACACGGAGGCAAAGGAGCATCACGTGTCGGACAGCCCAGCCCTCTTGCGCGCGACGGGGATCAGCAAGTCCTTTCCCGGGGTCCGCGCGCTCGACGACGTGCACCTCGACCTGCGGCACGGCGAGGTGCTGGCGCTCGTCGGCGAGAACGGAGCGGGCAAGTCGACCCTCCTGAAGCTCCTGTCCGGCATCTACCAGCCGGACGCCGGGGCCATGGAGCTCGACGGCACGCCGATGAGCCCCGCCGGCCCCCGGCAGGCGAACGAGCTGGGCATCAGCGTGATCCACCAGGAGTTCCACCTGATGCCCGACCTGAGCGTCGCGCAGAACATCTTCATCGGCCGCGAGCCCCGGCGGGCCGGCCTCATCCGGGACGACGAGCTCGTCCGCCGGGCAGCCGCGCTCTTCGAACGCCTCGGCATCCCGCTGGACCCGCGGCAGCCCGTCGCGCACCTCAGCGTGGCCGGGCAGCAGATGGTGGAGATCGCCAAGGCCCTCTCGTTCGACGCCCGCGTGCTGATCATGGACGAGCCCACGGCGGCGCTCACCGAGACCGAGGTCGCCACCCTGTTCCGGATCGTCCGCGACTTCGTCTCCCCGCGCACCGGCGTCATCTACGTCTCGCACCGCATGGACGAGGTCAAGGAGATCTCCGACCGCATCACCGTGCTGCGCGACGGCCGCTACGTGGACACCCTGCCGACCGACCGGACCGACACCCGGGAGGTCATCGCGGCGATGGTGGGCAGGCAGCTCGAGACCGGCGTGCGGCCCGACCCGGCGGCGTCCGGCACGAGCGAGCGGGAGGTGGCGCTCGCGGTGCGCGGGCTGAGCACGCGCAAGCTCCTCAAGGACGTGTCCTTCGAGCTGCACCGCGGCGAGATCCTCGGCTTCGCGGGGCTCATGGGCGCAGGGCGCACCGAGGTGGCCCGGGCGATCATCGGCGCGGACCGCTCGACCGGTGCGATCGAGGTGAACGGCCGCCGGGTCACCGTGCGCAACCCCGCTGACGCCGTGCGCCACGGCATCGGCTACCTCTCGGAGGACCGCAAGCGCTACGGCCTGCTCCTGGACCAGGACGTGGTGCGCAACGTGATGCTGTCCTCCCTGCCGGGGATGACCCGGGCGGGCTTCGTCCGCGACACCGCAGGGCGCCAGGTGGCCGCCGAGATGGTGGACCGGCTCGCGATCAGGACGCCGTCGGTCACCCAGACGGCCAAGAACCTCTCGGGAGGCAACCAGCAGAAGGTGGTCCTCGCCAAGTGGCTCGTGCGCGACTGCGACGTGCTGATCGTGGACGAGCCGACCCGCGGGATCGACGTGGGCGCGAAGGACGAGATCTACGGCCTGCTCACGAGCCTGGCCGCGCAAGGAAAGTCCATCATCGTGATCTCGTCCGAGCTGCCGGAGGTGCTGCGGCTCGCCGACCGGATAGTCGTCATGTGCGAGGGCCGCGTCACCGGCACCCTCGCCAACGCCGACGCGACCCAGCACGACATCATGGAGCTCGCGACGCGGTTCGGTGCCGACCGCTCGCTCGTCACGACCGGAGACGCACAATGACCGGAGACGCACAATGACGACGACGTCCACGACGACCCGCAGGCCCGCACGGTTCGGCAACCGGCAACAGCTCCAGCAGGTCCTCGCCTTCGCGGGGCTCGTGGTGATCTTCGCCTTCTTCTCGATCGCCAGCCCGTACTTCCTGGACTGGGCCAACGTGAAGGGCATCCTGCTGGCCACCGCCGTCACCGGGATCATGGCGCTGGGCGCGACGTTCGTCATCGCGACCGGCGGCATCGACCTGTCGGTCGGCACGGGCATGACCCTGTGCTCGGTGATGACGGGCGTGTTCCTGGCGAACCTCGGGCTGCCGCTCGTGGTCGGCGTGCTGGGCGGCCTGGCGATCGGGGCGCTGATCGGTCTGCTGAACGGCCTGAACGTCTCGTACCTGCGGCTGCCGCCGTTCATCGCGACGCTGGCGATGATGATGGTGGCGCAGGGCCTCTCGCTCGTCATCTCGGGGACCAAGCCCATCTACTTCAGCGACGTCGGCGGGTTCGACCAGCTCGCCGCCGGGGAGCTGGTGCCCGGCCTGCCGAACGCCGTCCTGATCTTCTTCGTCGCCGCCGTCATCGCCGGTGTCACGCTGAGCAGGACGCTCACCGGCCGCTACGCGCTCTCGATCGGTTCCAACGAGGAGGCGACGGCGATCTCGGGCGTCGACGTGCGGCGGTGGAAGGTGGTCATCTACACCGTCGCCGGACTGTTCACGGGCCTGGCCGGCGTCGTCATGGCCTCGCGGCTCAACTCCGCGCAGCCCGGCCTGGGCCTCGGGTACGAGCTCGAGGCGATCGCCGCCGTCGTCATCGGCGGCACCTCGCTGCGGGGCGGCAAGGCGACGATCCTCGGCACCGTGATCGGTGCGCTGATCATGGCGACGCTCACCAACGGCCTGCGGATCATGTCGATCCCGCAGGAGTGGCAGAAGGTCGCCGTCGGCATCGTGATCGTCCTGGCCGTCTACGCCGACATCCTGCGCCGGGGCAAGGAAGCCTGACGTGACCGTGACCACCGAAGGAGATGGACCCACATGAACAGCAACACCAGCACGCGCCGAAGGTTCGCCACCGTAACCGCCGCGTCCGTGGCCGCGGTCCTCGCGCTCGCCGCGTGCGGCTCGGAGGGCGAGCAGCCGGGAGCGGGGGACAAGCCCTACGTGGCCCTCGTCTCCAAGGGCTTCCAGCACCAGTTCTGGCAGGCGGTCAAGCAGGGGGCCGACGACGCGGCGGCCGAGCTGGACGTCGAGGTGACGTTCGAGGGCCCCGAGACGGAGACCGAGGTCGAGAAGCAGCTCACCATGCTGCAGACCGCCCTGGACAAGAACCCGGACGCGCTCGGCTATGCCGCCCTCGACTCCGAGGCGTCCATCCCGATGATGACCGACGCCGAGTCGCGGGGGATCCCCGTCATCGCGTTCGACTCCGGCGTGGAGTCGGACGTGCCGGTGACCACCGTGTCCACCGACAACCTGGCCGCCTCGGCCGAGGCGGCCAAGCACATGGCCGAGCTGGTCGGCAGCGGCAAGATCGCGATCGTCGGGCACGACCAGACGTCGCAGACCGGCCAGCAGCGGGTCGAGGGGTTCACCCAGTACGTCGAGGAGAACGCGCCCGACCTCGAGATCGTCGACACCCAGTTCGCCGGGGGCGACCACCTCAAGTCCGCGGACGCCGCGAAGGCGATCATGCAGGCCCACCCCGACCTCAAGGGCATCTACGGCACCAACGAGGGCTCCGCCATCGGCGTGGTCAAGGCGGTGCAGGAGTCCGGCAAGGCGGGCGAGCTCACGGTGATCGGCTTCGACTCGGGCACGGCGCAGACCGACGCGATCCGGGACGGCCTCATGGCGGGGGCGATCACCCAGGACCCGATCAAGATGGGCTACGAGACCGTCAGGGCGGCGGTGGCGGCCATCGAGGACGAGGAGCTGGAGCCGGTCATCGACTCGGGCTTCTACTGGTACGACAAGAAGAACATCGACGACGAGGAGATCGCCGCGGTCCTCTACGAGTAGCCCCGCGACGTGTCAGAGCCGGCTACCCGCGTCAGAGGCACAGGTCACTCCGGTGACCTGTGCTTCTGACACGTACGGCCTGACACGTACGGGAGGGGCTGACAGGTCGGTGGGTCAGGGGACCTCGTTCAGGTTCTCTGGTCTGGGGAGGGAGTCCTCCACGCCCAGGAGGTGGCTCGCCATACGGATCCGGGCCGCCTCCGGGTCGTGCGCGGCGAGCGCCCGCCAGATGGCCTCGTGCTCGTCGTGCGTGCGCTCCTCGATGCCCTCCGTGTGCAGCACCCGCCACAGGCGCGCCCGCACGGTGCGGCCGGCGAACGACTCGATGAGCGCCTCCAGCACGGGGTTGCCGGTGTGGGCCGCGATCACCCGGTGGAACGCGATGTCGATCTCGATGAACTTGTCGTGGTCCACGGGATTCGCGTGCAGCACGTCGCTGACCTGGTCCAGGATCGCCCGCGCCTCGGCCACGGCGGCGTCCGGCATGCGGCTCGCCGCGAGCCCGGCGGCCTCGGTCTCCAGCACGCGGCGCACGCTGTGGAACGCGGGCATGGCGCCGTCGTCCTGGAGGTCGAGGACCAGGGCCATGGGGGAGAGCAGGCGGCCGGGGTCGAGGCTGGTGACGTAGGTGCCGTCGCCCTGACGGGTGTGCACGACGCCGAGGATCGACAGGGCGCGCACGCCCTCCCGCAGCGAGCCGCGCGAGACCTGGAGCGTGTCGGCCAGGTCCTTCTCGATCGGCAGCCGGTCGCCGGGGCGGAGCCGGCCGTCGAGGATCATCCTGC
Organism: Promicromonospora xylanilytica; assembly: GCF_054782895.1. Taxonomy (NCBI): domain Bacteria; kingdom Bacillati; phylum Actinomycetota; class Actinomycetes; order Micrococcales; family Promicromonosporaceae; genus Promicromonospora; species Promicromonospora xylanilytica. The sequence continues at coordinate 815,230 of NZ_BAAGRP010000007.1, read as the reverse complement.
GGATGCCGTCGACGACCTCGTCAGTGCGGGACATGGTCCGCAGTATCGCGCACCCAGTACGTCCCGTGCGGGAACCTGAACCGGTCCAGGGACGCCTCGTACATCCGGGTCGAGTAACCGGGGCGGGACGGCAGCACGTACGCGGTGCCGGCGCCCCGGTCGGCGACGAGGCACGGGTCGGTGAAGTGCTCGTGCAGGTGGTCCACGTACTCGGTCACGCGGCCGGTCAGGTCTCCGCCGACCGCCACGTAGTCGAGCACGGAGACGTGCTGCACCATCTCGCACAGGCCGACGCCGCCCGCGTGCGGGCACACCGGCACCCCGAACTTCGCCGCGAGCAGCAGCACGGCGACGATCTCGTTGACGCTCGCCAGCCGCCCGGTGTCGAGCTGGCAGTAGTCGATCGCGCCGGCCTGGAAGAGCTGCTTGAACATCACGCGGTTGTGGCAGTGCTCGCCCGTGGCCACCCCCACCGGCGCGACGGCGCGGCGGATCGCGGCGTGCCCCAGGATGTCGTCGGGCGAGGTCGGCTCCTCGATCCACAGCGGGTCGAACCGGGCCAGCACCCCCATCCACTCGATCGCCTGCGGCACGTCCCAGACCTGGTTGGCGTCGATCATCAGCGCGCGGTCCGGGCCCAGCACCTCACGTGCGATGGTGAGCCGGCGCACGTCCTCGGTGAGGCTCGCCCCGACCTTGAGCTTCACGTGCTGGTACCCGGCGTCGACGGCCTCCTGGCACAGCCGCCGGAGCTTGTCGTCGCTGTAGCCGAGCCACCCGGCCGACGTCGTGTACACCGGGTAGCCGGTCCGCTCCAGGTGCGCGAGCCGCTCCTGCTTGGTGCCCTCCCGTTCCCGGAGGATCGTGAGTGCGTCCTCGCGGGTCAGGGCGTCGGAGAGGTAGCGCAGGTCGGCGACGTCGACGAGCTGCTCCGGCGTCATGTCGACCAGCAGGCGCCACAGCGGCTTGCCCGCCCGGCGGGCGACCAGGTCCCAGAGCGCGTTGAGCACCGCGGCCAGCGACAGGTGCACCACGCCCTTCTCAGGCCCGAGCCAGCGCAGCTGGCTGTCGGCGGTCAGGCCGCGGTAGACGGCGCCCATGTCGGCGGCGAGCTCGTCGACGTCCCGGCCCACGAGCATCGCGGCCTGCTGGCGCGCGGCCTCGGCGACGATGTCGTTGCCGCGGCCGATGGTGAACGTCAGGCCGTAGCCGCTCAGGTGTGCGCCACCCGGGTCGTCCGGGTCGGGGGCGTCGGTCTCCAGCACGACGTAGGCCGCCGAGTAGTCGGCGTCCTTGTTCATCGCGTCGGAGCCGTCGGCCGTGACCGACGTGGGGAACCGCACGTCCTCGACGCGGACACCTCTGATCGTGGCCATGCCCGCTCCTTCGCAAACATCGGATGAACTGCCAGCAATCTACGGAGGACTGGCGCGAGGGTCAAGGTGTTGGAGTGGCGGATGAGGGGATTGGTTTGATCAATGAGGTAGGTGAGGGCGGGCAGTGCCTGAGTTCGGTCTCTTGCACCGCCCTCGGAACGACTTCGGTCCGTTGCCATGAGATCGGTCATTCAACCGACCGATCTCATGGCAACCGACCGAAGTCAGATCTCAACCGACCGATCTCATGGCAACCGACCGAAGTCGCTCGTACCCGCCCACAGTCACCCGCATCCGGTCCTCAGGTGTCGCCGGCGGTCAGACCAGTACCTCGCCGTCGCGTGCGACGACCCGGCCTCCGGCCACCACCAGCGCCCGGCGCGGAGCGCGGACCACGGCGTCCGGCACGTTCTCGGCGTCGACGAGCACGACGTCGGCCGGGGCGCCGGCCGCGAGGTCGTGCACGGCGCGGCCCACGAACCGCCCGGCGTCGGCCGAGGCGATCCGGGCCGCGGTGACCAGGTCCTCGTCGTACCGGAAGCCCGACAGCCGGGCGAGCTGCGTGGTCAGTGCCAGCAGGTCGCCGGTGCCGTACGGGGACCACAGGTCGCGGATCCCGTCGGTGCCCAGGCCGACGGCGACCCCGGCGTCTCGCAGCGCGTGCAGGGGCAGGGGAGCCCCGCCGATCGGTGCGACGGTGGTCATGGTGATCCCCGCCTCGCCCATCGCGGCGACCAGCTCGGCCTGGCGCGTCGGGGCCAGCTGACCGACGGCGAAGCCGTGCGCAACGTTCACCCGACCCTGAAGGCCGGTGCGCAGCGTCCGGTCGATGATCAGCTCGATCTGGAACGCGCCCAGGTCACCGCCGTCGTGCAGGTGGATGTCGATACCGACGTCGCGCCGCTCCGCGATCGCGAACAGGCCGTCGAGCTGGCCCACCGGGTCGCGGTCGACGGAGGCTGGATCGAGGCCGCCGACATGCTCGGCGCCCGCCATGGCGGCGGCGTCGAGCAGCTCGAGCACGCCCGGTCGGCGCAGCACGCCGTCCTGCGGGAACGCCACGATCTGAGCGGTCACGGCGCCGCCCAGCGCCGCGACCGCCGCACGTACCGTCTCGATGCCGCGCAGGCCCACGCCCAGGTCGACGTCCACGTGCGTGCGGACCGCCGTGGTGCCGGTGCGGACCGACTCGCGCAGCACGGCGAGGGTCACGTCCACGCCGGGGATGCCGAGCTCGTCGCGGTGCGCCCGCTCGTGCGCGATGCGGCCCTGCACGCCGCCCTCGCCGCCGTAGCTCACCCACGGCTTGCCCCACCACGACTTGTCCACGTGAGCGTGCGCGTTGACCAGCCCGGGCAGCGCGAGCAGCCCACCGCCCTCGATGACGCCGTCACCCGCGCCGTCCCGACCCGCGCCATCCCGACCCGCATCGCCCTCACTCGACTCGGCAGCCGCGGGTCCGGCCGGGTCGTGCGGGACGATGGCCGTGATCTGGCCGTCCTCGAAGTGCAGGTCGCTGCGCGCGCCGCCCCAGGGGCGTACGTCGCGCAGGACGGTGCCGGTGGTGGTGCTCATCGGGTTCCTCTCACTGTGGTCTCTCGGGCGCGGAGCGTGACCGGGACGATCGTCAGGACAAATGGTATCCCATTTGCGGGTAGCGGGGCCTGGCCCCCCGTCCGGGCGGGCACCCCTGGCAGGATGGCGACATGACCACGCCGCCGGCCGAGTCCTCCGGGCAGAGAGGTTTTGCGCCCGAGTCGGCGCGCGTCGCACGTGTCGTGCGCGAGCAGATCGTCGACGGCACGCGCGAGCCCGGCAGCCGGCTCGTCGAGCGTGACCTCGCCGCGGAGCTGGGTGTGAGCCGCATCCCGGTGCGGGACGCGCTGCGTGCGCTCGCCGCGGAGGGACTGGTGACCCCGCGCCCGCGCAGCTGGGCGGTCGTGCGAGAGTTCACGGATGCCGACGTCGCGCACCTGCAGGAGGTGCGCGAGGCCACGGAACCGCTGCACTTCCGGCTCGCCGCCCGGCGCCGTGCACCGGACCAGCTCGCCGCGATGACGGAGGCGTGGGAACGCGAGGCCGCCGCGGCGGCCGAGGGCGACGGGCCGGGCGCGCGCCGGGCGGCGGCCGACTTCCACGAGGCGGTGGTGGGTGCCGCCGGCAACCCCGTGCTCGCCGAGCTGCACGCCGTCACCGCCAGCCGGGTGCGGTGGCTGCTGGCCCAGCACTCCGACCTCGCCGGCATCGCGGACGAGCACCGGGCGCTCCTCGACGCCGTCCGTGACGGTGACGAGGAGACCGCTGCCCGGCTCGCGCGCGAGCACCTGCGCACGAGCCGGGCGGCGGCCGCCGAACGTACGCGCGCTGGAGCGCCCTGACACGTCGACGTGGCCGAGGCGGCTACCCGCGCCGTCGGCGGTCGGCCTTGCCTGTCCAGTGCCCCACCCAGACGGCGCCCAGCAGCGCCAGCACGCCGATCAGCACCGGCGCGGCGGCCAGCGGCGCGACGGCGGCCACCGCCGAGACGAGCAGGGGGCCGCCGGTGTTGCCGATGTCCCCGCACAGTCGCCAGCCGCCGAGGAACTGCGCGCGACCCTCCTGCGGCGCGGCGTCGGCTCCGAGGGTCATCACGATCCCGGAGCCGAGCCCGTTGCCGAGCGCGATGACCGCCATCACCAGGCCGACGCCCAGCGCGGAGTCGGTCAGCGGGAGCAGCAGGCACCCGACGCCGACCGCGAGCACCACCGGCACCGCCACGACCTGCCGGCCACGGGTGTCCAGCAGCCAGCCGCCCGGCAGGGTCAGCGCGATGTCGATGGTCGCGGCGACCGCGAACAGGAGCGAGACCACGGCGGCCGAGATGTGCACGTGGTCGGCCCACAGCGGCAGCAGCCCCGTGCGCACCGACCGCGAGGCGCCGATGATGATGACGGCCACGCCGAGGGTGAGCAGCGTGCGCCGGTGCTGCCACAGCACCGAGTGCACCGGGAGCGGTGCGGCGGTGCGGGCCACGCGCCCGAAGTCGGGCATCCGGGTCACGATCAGCGCCGACGCGAACGACGCGCACGCCGCGAGCACGAACACCGAGCGCACCCCGAGCAGGTGGATGAGCAGGGCGCCCAGCAGCGGGCCGATCAGCACCCCGAGGCGCATCGAGCCGCCCAGCAGCGCCATGCCGCGCGCGCGGTGGCTGACCGGCACGGCGTCGATCAGGAACCCCTGTCGGGCCAGCAGGAACGCCGTCCAGCTCATCCCGCTGACGAAGACGCACACGCACAGCAGCCAGACCGACGGCACCAGGAACGCGGCCGTCATCGCCACCGCGTCGATGATCCCGGCGATCACGAGGGTGCGCCGCTCGCCCAGTCGCGCCACCAGCGCGCCCGAGGGGAGGGAGTTGGCCAGCTGTCCGATCCCCAGGAGCGCCACCACGAAGGCCGCGACGGCTGTGCTCGCCCCGAGGTTGGCGGCGTGGATCACCAGGATCGGCAGCACTGCGCCGTGGCCGATCGAGCTGACCACGGACGGCAGGTAGGCGACGACGGCGATGTCGCGGAAGCGGAACGCCGGATCGTCAGCTGGGTCGCCGGTTCCGGTCACGCCAACATCCTGCCAGATAGTTAGCCGCGGCAACGACCCGGGCTATCGTGCGGACCGTTGACGCGCTCGACCGCCTCCGCTAGTGTTCCCGTTCATCGACACAGCAGTCCCGTTCAGTGGGACCGCACACAATGGGGTGGAGATGTGGAGATGAGTACGCTCACGCGCCGTACGGTCCTGCGGGCGATCGGGACGGCCGGGCTCGCCGGTGTCGCGGCCGCGGTCGCAGGCTGCGCGCCGACGATCGGGACCGGCGAGCTCCCGCGGATCGCCGCCGCCTATGACGGCCCGCCGATCAGGCTGCGGTTCTGGAACGGGCTCACGGGCGGTGACGGTCCGGTCATGCGGGCACTGATCGCCGAGTTCGCGCGCGAGCATCCGAACATCGCCATCGACATGTACGCCTTGCCGTGGACGGACTTCTACCAGAAGTTCCCCGCCGCGGTCACGAGTGGTCTGGCGCCGGACTTCGCACTCATGCACAACTTCCAGGTGGCGACGAACGCCGCGCGGAAGGTGATCATGCCCGTCGACGAGGTGCTTGACACCGTCGGCCTCGTGGAGGCCGACTACCTTCCGGTCGTCTGGGACTCCGGTGTCTACCGGGGCCAGCGCTGGTCGCTCCCGCTGGACATGTGGCCCGACTCGCTGTTCTACAACCGCCGGGTGCTGGAACAGGCCGGGCTGGATCCGGACGCGCCGCCGGTCGACCGTGCCGGGTACGAGCTCGCGCTGGACGCGCTGGCGTCGTCCGGGGTCCAGGGCCACTGGCTCCCGGCCGTGGACCCGCAGGGCGTGGGGAGAGGGTTCGACTCCCTGCTCTGGCAGTTCGGCGGCGAGCACTATGACAGCGCTGGCAGGACCGCGACGTTCGCCGAGCAGGCCGGTGTGGACGCGCTCGTATGGCAGCAGTCCCTGATCCGTGCGGGCTGGAGCCCGCGCAACGTCAGCGGCTCCGACGCCTCCATGGCGTTCAAGAACGACCAGAACGCGTTCCTCTGGGGCGGTCCCGGCGCCCTGATCAACGACCTGGGGTCGGTCGACGGGCTCGACTGGGACGTCGCCCCGCTGCCGCAGATCGGCGGTCAGCGCGCGGCGTTCTCCGGCTCGCACCAGTTCGTGGTCTCCCGCCAGCCGAGCTTCGACGCTGACCGCCTCGCCGCCGTCGTGACGTTTCTCGGGTGGATCCTCGCGAACTCGATCGGCTGGGCGACGGCGGGACCGGTGCCCGCCCGGCTGCCGATCCTGGCCTCGCCGGAGCTGGCGGACCTGCCCGCGCAGGCGCACGTCGCCGAGGGCGTCGAGCACATCCGGTTCTACCCGCTGGTGCCGGGGATCGCGGAGGTGCAGACGACCATCCTGTACCCGGCGGTCGGTGACGCCCTGCTCTCGCTCGGCGACCCGCGCGGCGCGCTGGACACCGCGACGACCCAGGCGTCCTTCCTGCTCCAGGAGAACGTCGAGAAGTACGGGAGGGCCTGACATGACCACCATCGCCTCGCCGCGCACGGGTCGCCCCCAGCGCTCTGCCGGCTCCGCGCGGGCTCGGTCCGCCGCGCGCTCGCCGCACCGGCCCCGGCCCTGGACGCCATACCTCTTCCTCGCGCCGTTCCTGCTGATCTTCGGGACGTTCGTGCTGGCGCCCGCAGTGTCCGGGATCTGGATGAGCCTGCACAACTGGGACTTCTTCCTGCCCGACCGGCCGTTCGTCGGGCTGCAGAACTACGTGGACCTGTTCACGCCCGACGCGCTCGTCGCGCAGCAGTTCTGGGAGAGCATGCGGGCGACCGGCCTGTTCGTGCTGTTCTCGGTCCCGCTGCTGATGGCGATCCCGCTCGGCCTCGCCCTCCTGCTCAACCAGCGCTTCCGCGGGCGCACCTTCTTCCGGGCGGTGTTCTTCGCGCCGTACGTGCTGGGCGTCAGCGTGATCGGCCTGCTCTGGCAGTACCTCCTCAACGGCAACACCGGTCTGGTGAACGGGTACCTGGCGGAGCTCGGCATCACGGAGGCGGTGCCGTGGCTGACCGCGACCCCGTGGGTCTGGGTGTCGCTCGTCGGCGTGACGGTCTGGTGGACGATGGGCTTCAACTCCGTGGTCTACCTCGCGGGACTGCAGAACGTCGACGAGGCGCTCTACGACGCGGCCAAGGTGGACGGCGCGGGCCGCTGGGCCCAGTTCGTGCACGTCACGATCCCGCAGCTGCGCCCGGTCCTCCTCTTCGTCCTCACGATGACGGTGCTCGCCTCGGCGAACATGTTCGGCCAGTCGTACCTGCTCACCTCTGGCAACCCGTCGAACGAGACGCGCACGGCGATCATGTTCATCGCCGAGGTCGGGCTCGAGCAGTTCCGCATGGGCCTCGCCGCAGCGATGAGCTACCTGCTCGCCCTGCTGCTGATCGCCGTCAGCGCGCTGAACTTCCTGTTCCTGCGACAGAAGGAGAGCTGAGATGGCAACGACGATCGAGCGGCCAGGCAGCACCGACCGGCCTGCGGCACCGCGGCCGGCCACGGCCCGCCGGAGCGGCGAGAGGGCGAGCGGCCGCGGCGTCGTCGGGACCCTGCTCCTCTACGCCATGCTGCTCATCCTGTCCGTGATCATCTTGGCCCCGATGCTGTGGATGCTGTCGACGTCGTTCAAGACGACCGGTGATGCCACGGCTCTCCCGCCGCAGTGGATACCGCCGACGCCGACCCTCGAGGGCTACACCAAGCTGTTCGCCGACGCGCAGGCGCCCCTGCTGCGGTGGCTCGGGAACTCGGTGCTCGTCGGCGTGCTGCACACTGCGCTCGTGCTCGTCACCGCCTCGATGGCGGCCTACCCGCTGGCCCGGATGCGGTTTCCGGGCAGGCGGGTGGTGTTCGCGCTGATCATCGCGACGCTGTTCGTCCCGGGATTCGTCTTCCTCATGCCGAACTACCTGATCGTCGACGGGCTCGGCTGGCTCGACAGCCTCTGGGCGCTGGTCGTGCCGGGCGCTGCCAGTGCGTTCGGCGTCTTCTTCCTGTGCCAGTTCTTCGCGAGCATCCCGGCGGAGCTCGAGGAGGCGGCTCTCATCGACGGCGCCAACCGCTGGCAGATCTTCTTCCGCGTCGTGCTGCCGCTCTCCAAGGCACCTCTCGCGACCCTCGGGCTCCTGTCCTTCCTCGCCAGCTGGAACGACTTCCTCTGGCCGCTGTACGTGCTGTTCAACCCGTCGCAGCTGACCCTGCCCGCCGGCCTGGCGACGCTCCGCGGCGCCTACGCGACCGACTTCCCCGCCGTCATGGCCGGAGCCGCGATCGCGAGCATCCCGGTGCTGATCCTGTTCGCCTTCGTGCAGCGCTTCGTGATCGCCGGCGTCGCCAGGTCCGGTCTCAAGGGATGAACGGACACCGGGAGAGAATGGCCGCGTGAATGACACGAGCAACCGGACCTCCGCCGACGGTGGGACCGTCGGCACCCTCGCACGTGGCCTCGACATCGTGGAATGGGTCGCCGCGACGCCGGGCGCGACAGTTCAGCGGCTCTCGGCGGACCTCGGTCTCAGCCGCAGCGCGGCGTACCGCATCGTCGGCATGCTCAAGGACCGCGGCTACGTGGTCGGCGAGACAGAGCTGCGCCTCGGGCCGGTCATCATGCGGCTCGGACTGCAGGCGCTGGAGGGCCTCGACATCCACGCCGTCGGGCCCGAGTACCTGCGCGAACTGGTCGAAGAGACCGAGGAGACGGCGTTCATCGCCGTCTTCGACGACGACCAGATGTGCTACGTGATGCAGGAGGAGGGACCGCAGGTCGTCCGGGTGCTCTCCAAGCTCGGCGGCCGGGCCCCGCTGCACGCGTCGGGCCTCGGCAAGGCCTATCTCTCTGCGTTGCCCGAGGCCGAGCGCGGACTCGTCGTCGAGCGCATCCCCCTGACCGGCTATACCGCGACGACCTTCACCACCGCACCAGCGCTGCACGCGGAGCTCGACCGGATCCGCGACCAGGGCTGGGCCCTCGACGATGCCGAACGCGAGCCAGGGGTGCGCTGCATCGCCGCGCCGATCCGTGGCGCCGGCGAGCTCCCGGTCGCCGCGATCAGCGTGGCAGGGCCGCGCGACCGCATCGTCGCCGCCCAGCCCGCGATCGTCACGGCGGTGGTCCGCACCGCCGCCCGTATCTCCGTCGCGCTCGGCGCGGCGCCACCGTCCCACCCGCTCTCTCACGACACCTGATCACGACACCTGATCACGACACCTGATCACGACACCTGATTGGACTCCATGGGCACCTCCGACCCTCGCATCCGTTCCGTCCGGCTCGCTCGGCTCGACACGCGCTATCCACGCACCGTTGGGCGCAACGCCCGGCTCGGCAGCCACGGCAGCGGCCCCGACTCGGACGTCGCGGTGCTGGTCACCGAGGACGGCCGAACCGGCTGGGGCCTGTTCGAGGGCCCACCGGGCGACGTCGGCCGGGTGGAGGGCCGCCTGCTCTCCGAGCTGATCGGCGCGGGCACCGGTGTCCTCGACGACGCGGACCGCTGGCTCGACATCGCCCTGCACGATCTGCTCGGAGTCGTGCTGGACGCTCCGGTGCACGCGCTGCTCGGCGGGCGTGGCTCGGTGGACGTCCCGGTCTACGACGGCGCGATCTACTTCGACGACCTCGACCCGCAGGACACGCCGCGCGGGATCGAGGTCCTGCTCGAGGAGTGCCGGGCCGACGCGGCTCGTGGCTACCGCGACTTCAAGCTCAAGATCGGCCGGGGCAACCGGTGGCTGCCTCGTGCCCAGGGCGACGTCCGTGACATCGAGGTAACGCGTGCCGTCCGCGACGCGTTCCCGGACGCGCGGATCCTCGTCGACGCGAACGACGGGTACGACCTCGACGGGTTCGTCACGTATCTCGAGGCCGTCGCCGACGTCGGGCTGTTCTGGGTCGAGGAGCCGTTCCTCGACGACGCGGACGACCTCGCCGCGCTCCGCGCGTGGCTCGACGCGAAGTCGCCGGAGACCCGCATCGCGGAGGGGGAGACCTCGCCCGACGTCGGCGCGCTGCTTCCCCTCGCAGCGGCGGGGTCCATCGACGTGCTGCTGATGGACGTGCTGTCATACGGCCTCACGGCGTGGCGGCGGCTGATGCCGGACCTCGCGGCGGCGGGTGTCCACGGTTCGCCGCACGCGTGGGGGCGGCCGCTCAAGACCCGCTACGCCGCACACCTCGCGGCGGGACTCGGTAACGTCGAGATCGTCGAGGGTGTGCCGGGCGACGTGGCCGGCGTCGACCGACGGCTGCTCCGTCCGGTGGACGGTGTGCTGCGGCTCGACGGCTCCCCGGGCTTCGGCGTCCCGCTGCCCGACGAGGCCCACCTGCGACAGCTCGTCCGATGACCTGACGAGCGGCTGCCCTGACGGGCACCGATGAGTCCGTCCGCGCTCCCGCGTCTACCTCCTGACCGCATCGACGAGCACGGGAGCACATGATGGGCCTCATCGAGATCGAGCTGTTCGCCACCCTCGACCTGGTCGCGCAGGCGCCCGGCGGCCCCGACGAGGACCCGGCTGCGTTCCGGTTCGGCGGCTGGCAGGCACCCCTGCTGGACGACGTCGCCGGTGCGCAGATCGATGCCGCGTACCGGGGCACCGACGCACTGCTGCTCGGCCGCCGGACCTACGACATCTTCGCCGCCTACTGGCCGCACCAGGAGGGCGGCCAGGCCAACCAGATCGCCACGCTCTTCAACAGCGTGCCCAAGTACGTCGCCTCCCGCGGTACGCCCGACCTGCCGTGGGCAGGGTCCACCCAGCTCGGCCCCGACCTGCCTGCGGCCGTGCGGAAGATCCGCGACCGGCACGAGCACATCAAGGTCGTCGGGAGCCTCGACCTGGTCCAGACGCTCCTGCGCGAGCAGCTCTTCGACCGGCTCGACCTCTGGCTGTACCCGATCGTGCTCGGTGAGGGCAAGAAGGTCTTCGACGGCGGCGAGGTGCCCACGAACCTGACACTCCTCGAGCCGCCCGAGGCGGGCCCGAAGGGCGGGGTGCAGCTGCGCTACGGGCTGGCCGAAGGCACCCCGGCGACCGGGGACATGGCCGCGCCCGACCGCGGCGTGGGGCGCGAGGGCTGACCGCGCCACCGCGCTCGCGGCCGTGGGCGGCGTCACGCCATCTCTGGCACGTGGAGGTGCGCGAACGCGACCTCCAGCTCCTCCACGTCGTCGATCCTGGCGCCGAGCTCTCCGGCGACCCGTTCCCGGAGCCCGGCGGCGAGCGCACGGCTGGCCGCGACGGCGTCGCGGTCGTCGAAGGCCGCCGTGCTGACGACCCGGCCGGCCTCCCGGTCGACCATCAGGCTGGCGCTGCAGAACCCGTCGAGGTCCTGGATCTGCGGCAGCACCACCATCCGGTACGTGTCGATGGCGTTCTCGACCATGTCCCGGTCGCAGCTCAGCCAGGTGAGGCGGGCGCAACCGCCGTCGGGAACGGCGTGGTCGCGGTGGACGACGGCGACCTCCCACTCGTGGACGTACCTGCCGGACGCGGCGCCGAGGGCGCGCTCGGCACGGTCACGCAGCGGACGCACGGAGGTGGCGCTCGCCTGCATCGCGTCCTGGGACGACCACGCCGTCGTGGTGACACAACGGGCGGACTCGCGGTCGACCAGCATGGACATCCCGACGCAGCCGTCCATCGCGGAGACGGCGGGGAAGATCTCCTCGCGAACGATCCGCAGCCCGTCGTCGACAGCGGCGGGCTCGCCGTGGATCTCGGTGGTGCGTATGTACATGGCGGACTCCCTGTGTTCGTCAGCAGCGTCCGGACGGCGCCGCCGTCCCTTCTCACGCTCCGCCGCCGGGCGGCCTGGGTCAAGCCCGGTCCGGCGCGGATTTCCGGGTCAGGCGGGGTCGGGCCGGGGTCGGGTCAGGCCGGCGGCACCGCGGTGCCCGTCGACTCCCGCCAGACGATGTGCTGGAGGGCAGGCCCCCGTTCCGGCGGTTCCTCGCCGCGCAGTGCCGCGACGAGGAACCGCATCGCGTGGCGGCCGGCGGCCCGGAAGTCGACGTCGACCGTGGTGAGCGACGGCAGGGTGTAGGCACCGAACCGGGCGTTGTCCCAGCCGGTCACCACGATGTCCCCCGGTACGGACCATCCGCGCTCGGCGGCGCCGCGCAGGACACCGATGGCCAGGTCGTCGTTGGCCGCGATGACGGCGACGGGAGGCGTGTCCTCGGCCAGCGCGAGGACAGCCTGCCGGCCGGTCTCCGGCGGCCACTCCCCGCCGAGCACACCGAGCGACTCGACGCCGAGGCGCTCGACGGCGGCGAGGTAGGTCTCCTGCCGGGCACGCGCGGACGAGAACCCCTGCGGCCCCGCGACGTGCACGAACCGGCGGTGACCTGCCGCGGCGAGCGCACGGACGAACACCTCGATCAGGCCGGCGTCGGCCAGCTCGCCCACGCTCCGCATCTGGTCGTCGAACGCCGTCGCGGCCAGGACGGGCGGCGTCTCCCGGCCGTCCGACAGGGCTGAGCCGAGCACCGGCACGAAGGTCAGGATGCCCTCGTACTGCCCGCCGGCGGCCAGCTCGAGCACCCGTTCGGTCCGGTCCTCCACGGTGCCCTCGACGCTGTGGGTCTCCATGACGTAGCCGGCCTCGTCGGCCACCTGGCTCGCGCCGTTGAGCATGCGCATCTGGTTGTCGAAGGCGACGCCCATGATCACGGCGAGCCTGCCGGAGCGGCGGGTGCGCATCGACCGTGCGGCGAGGTTCGGGCGGTACCCGATCGAGTCGGCGACCTCCAGCACGCGCTCGCGGGTGGTGGGGGAGATCGCGCCCTTTCCCGTGAGGACGTAGGACACGGTGGTCTGCGAGACGCCGGCAATGCGCGCGACGTCGCGGCTCGTAGGCGGTATTGACACGCTCACATTCTCCATCCCCTTGACAGTGGTCCCGGCAGCCCCCAACCATAGTGACACGTATCAGTGACACGTATCACCTGGCCCGGATCTTGGGCCGCGACCCTCAAGGAGGAGGTGTCCATGTCTGTCGTCGAGCTGCACAAGCTGGCGCGCAGGTCCCCGCGTACCTCGCAGGCCACGCCGGACAACAAGGCGGCGCTCGCGTTTCTCGGGCCATGGGTGCTCGGCGCGCTCCTGCTCACGCTCGGCCCGGTCCTTGCGTCCCTCTACCTGGCGTTCACCGACTACAACCTGCTGCAGGACGCGAGCTGGGTCGGACTCGCCAACTTCGAGCGCATGCTCACCGATGTCCGGCTGCATCAGTCGTTGGTGGTCACCTTCGTCTACGTGCTCGTCGGGGTGCCTGGCCAGCTACTGGTGGCCCTCGCGCTCGCCCTGCTGCTCGACCGCGGGCTCCGTGGCCGCGCGATCTACCGCTCGGCGTTCTACCTGCCCAGCCTGCTGGGCGCCTCCGTGGCCATCGCGGTGCTGTGGCGCCTGGTGTTCGGGGGCGAAGGGCTCGTGAACGCGATGCTGGGCCTCGTCGGGATCAACACCACCACGAGCTGGATCGGCAGTCCCGACACGGCCCTCGGAACGATCATCCTGCTGCACATCTGGACCTTCGGGTCGCCGATGGTGATCTTCCTGGCCGGCCTGCGACAGATCCCGGTCGAGCTCTACGAGGCCGCCGCAACGGACGGGGCAGGGCCGTGGCGCCGGTTCCGCGCCGTCACGCTGCCGCTGCTGACCCCGATCATCTTCTTCAACCTCGTGCTGGCGACCATCAACTCGTTCTCGTCCTTCACCCAGGCGTTCATCGTCTCGGGTGGAACCGGCGGGCCGTCCGACTCGCTGCTCTTCTACACGCTCTACCTCTACCAGGAGGGCTTCTCGTCCTTCCGCATGGGCTACGCGTCGGCGCTGGCCTGGCTGCTCGTCCTGATCATCGGCGTGTTCACCGCCATCAACTTCTGGCTCTCGAAGTACTGGGTGCACTATGAAAACTGAGTCCACTACCCGACCCCGACCCCAGCCGCACCGGCCCACCGCCATCGCGAGGGCAGCACGTCCGGTCACGGACCGGCGTCCGGAGGGCCGCCAGGTCCGGCAGGTGCTCCGCAGGGTCGCGAAGCACGCGCTGCTCGTCCTGGGCGTCATCACCACGCTGTACCCGGTGCTCTGGATGGTGGTGAGCTCGCTGCGCCCGGACGGCGAGATCTTCGGCAACCCGTCACTGCTGCTGACGACGTTTCACGTCGAGAACTACGTCTACGGCTGGACGGCACTGGGCAGGCCCTTCAGCGTGTACCTGCTCAACTCGGCGCTCGTCGTGATCGGCTCGATCATCGGCAACCTCGTGAGCTGTTCGATGGCGGCCTACGCGTTCGCCCGCCTGCGGTTCCGGTTCCAGGGACCGGCGTTCGCCTACATGCTCGTCACGATCATGCTGCCCGTGCACGTCGTGATCGTGCCGCAGTACATCCTGTGGGCGCAGGCGGGGCTGGTGAACTCGTTCTGGCCGCTCATCGTGCCCAAGCTGCTGGCGACCGACGCGTTCTTCATCTTCCTCATGGTCCAGTTCATCCGCGGGCTGCCCCGCGAGCTCGACGAGGCGGCCCGCATCGACGGGGCAGGACACGGCCGGATCTTCTTCCTGATCATCCTGCCGCTGATGAAGCCGGCTCTGGCCACCACGGCGATCTTCACGTTCATCTGGACGTGGAACGACTTCTTCTCCCAGCTCATCTACCTGACCGACCCGCAGCAGTACACGGTCCCGATCGCTCTGCGCTCCTTCATCGACGCGCAGTCGAGCTCGTCGTTCGGCGGGATGTTCGCGATGAGCGTCGTCGCCATCGTGCCTCTCGTCCTCGCCTTCGCCCTCGGCCAGAAGTACCTGGTGCAGGGCATCGCCACCACCGGGCTCAAATGAGCCCCCGGACACGAAGGAACCCCGCCATGAACCGGATCCGCCGGACCGTCGTCGGCACCGTCGCCGCGACCATGACGCTCACGCTCGCCGCGTGCGGCGTCGCGCAGTCACAGGGATCGACCGAGCTCGCCGACGAGCCCGTCACGCTCCGCGCCACGTGGTGGGGCGGAGACACCCGCCATGCGCGTACCCAGGAGGTCTTCGACCTCTTCGAGGAGAAGCACCCCAACATCACCGTCGAACCGGAGTTCTCCGACTGGACCGGTTACTGGGAGAAGCTCGCGACCGCCACTGCCGGGGGCAACGCGGCCGACGTCATCCAGATGGACCAGCTCTACCTGGCCTCGTACGCCTCGCGTGGCAGTCTCGTCGACCTCGGCACCCTGCCCCAGCTCGACACGTCGGGCCTGGAGCAGCCGGTGCTGGACATGGGCGCGTGGCAGGGGGCTCTCTACGGGATGCCGATCTCGACCACCTCGACCGGCCTGCTCGTGAACACCGACCTGATCGAGGACGTCGGGGTCCCGCTGCCCGACACCTCCACCTGGGACTGGACCGAGTTCGAGACCTGGGCACAAGAGGTCACCGAGAAGTCGTCGGGTGACACCGTCGGCACCGGCATCATGAACAACGAGTTCGCCCTGCAGCTCTTCGCCCGCCAGCACGGAGACCGGCTGTTCTCCGAGGACGACATCGTGATCAAGCCCGAGACGCTGACCGCCTTCTTCCAGCTCGCCCTCGACTGGACGTCGGGCGGCGCCGCCGCACCGGCGTCCAACCAGGCGGAGTCGACCGGCCTGGCGCTCGACCAGACACCGTTCGCGACCGGCAAGACCGCGGCCGTCTTCACGCCCTCGACCATGATCACCGCGTACGCGGCGGCCAGCGGCGCCGAGCTCGAGCTGGTACCCCTGCCGACCCCCGACGAGGACACCACGAAGTACGACTACTTCAAGCCCGGGATGTACTGGTCGGTGTCGTCCAAGTCGGAGCACCCCGCCGAGGCAGCGCTGCTCGTCGACTTCCTGGTGAACGACCCCGAGGCGGCCAAGATCATCGGCACGGAGCGGGGTATCCCGGCCAACGCCCAGACGCTCGAGTCGCTCGGCCAGGACCTCACGCCCGAGGAGCGGAAGGCCGCCGACTTCGCCGAGCAGCGTGCGCCGCACCTGGGCGAGGCGCCGGCGATCGTCCCGAACGGCGCCTCCGACATCGACACGATCCTGCAGCGCTACCTGCAGGAGGTCATGTTCGAGGAGCTGACACCGCTGGACGCGGCCGACGCGATGATCGCCGAGGTCCAGAGCTCCACCCAGGCTGCCAAGTGACCGGAGGAAACGTGCTCAAGATCGGCATCATCGGGACCGGTGGGATCGCCCGCACCCACATCGACGGCTATCGACGGTTCCCCGCCGAGTGCGAGGTCGTCGCCCTGTGCGACATCGCGCCGGGCAAGGCCGACGCCACCCGCGCCGAGCTCGGCCTTCCGGCGGCTCGGACGTACGAGCGGGCCGAGGACCTGCTCGCGGCCGAGGACCTGGACCTGGTCAGCATCGCGACGCCGCCGTCCACCCACGCCGAGCTGACGATCGCCGCCCTGCGAGCCGGCGTCGACGTGCTCGTCGAGAAGCCGATGGCGCCGTCGCTCGAGGAGTGCGACGCGATGATCGCGGCCGCCACCGAGAACGACCGGATCCTGTCCGTCGTCGCACAGAACCGGTTCCGCGACGACCTGGCCACGCTCAAGGAGGTGCTCGACTCGGGCCTGATCGGCGCCGTCTCCCACGCGCAGGTCTCGTCCGCCTGGTGGCGCGGCACCGCGTACTACGACCTGTGGTGGCGTGGCACGTGGGAGTCGGAGGGCGGTGGGTGCACGCTCAACCACGCCATCCACCACCTGGACCTCACCGCGTGGATGCTCGGCGAACCCCGCGCCGTCACCGCCGTACTGACCAACGCCGCGCACGAGAACTCCGAGGTCGAGGACCTGTCGGTCGCCGTCCTGCAGTACGACCGCGCGCTCGCCGAGGTGACCAGCTCGGTGGTGCACCACGGCGAGGAACAGGCGATCGTCGTCCAGGGCCGACACGCGCGGGTGTCCCAACCATGGAAGGTGGTCGCCGACGTCGCGGAGCCCAACGGCTTCCCGGCCTCCGGCGGAGACCCCGCGCGCGTCGCCAAGATCGAGGCGCTCGCCGCCTCGCACACCCCGCTGGAGCACGAGGGGCACGCGGGACAGATCGGCGACATGCTCGGGGCGGTACGGGACCGGCGGCGTCCCGCCGTCGACGGATCGGAGGGCCGCCGCGCCATCGAGCTCGTCACCGCGATCTACGTGGCGGGGATCGAGCGGCGCACCGTCGACCTGCCCCTGCCGGCGGCCGACCTCTACTATCGCGCGGGAACGCTCGTCCGGCGCGCCCCGCGCTTCTTCGAGAAGACGGCGGCGGTGGCCGCCCTGCCCGGCGAGATCACCGTCGGCAGCAGCAGCGACGACTGACCCGTTCCGAGAGACGTTCGAGAGAAAGAGGCCTCATGACGAAGACCAGCGGCGCCGCCTACGCGCCGGAGCCTGTCCCCGATCCGGTCGTGAAGTCCGGCGACTTCCCCTTCGCCGCGGTGCGCCTGGACCACGGGCACATCTACGGCATGTGCGAGGGCCTTGCCGGCGCCGGCGGGACCCTCAAGTGGGTGTACGACCCGGACCCCGCGAAGGTGGCGGCGTTCCGCGACAAGTTCCCGGACGTGCGGGTGGCGCGCAGCGAGGACGAGGTGCTCGACGACGACGAGGTCCGCCTCGTCGCCGGTGCGGCGGTCACGTCGGAACGGTGCGCACTCGGCCTGCGCGCCATCGAGGCGGGCAAGGACTACTTCACCGACAAGGCACCGCTGACGACCCTGGAGCAGCTCGCGGCGGCTCGGGAGGCGACCGCGAGGACCGGGCGCAAGTACGCCGTCTACTACTCCGAGCGGATCCACGTCGAGGCAGCGGTGCTGGCCGGCCAGCTCATCGACCAGGGAGCGATCGGCCGGGTGCTGCAGGTGATGGGGCTCGGCCCGCACCGCCTGGGCACCGGCCGTCCCGACTGGTTCTTCGAGAAGGAGAAGTACGGCGGGATCCTCTGTGACATCGGTAGCCACAACTTCGAGCAGATGCTGCACTTCGCCGGCGCCAAGGACGCCGAGGTCGGGTATTCGGCGATCGCGAACTACCACCACCCCGAGCACCCGGGGCTCGACGACTTCGGCGAGGCGACGATCGTCATGGACAACGGGGCCAGCGGCTACTGCCGCGTCGACTGGTTCACCCCGGACGGCCTGAGCACGTGGGGCGACGGACGTACCTTCGTGCTGGGCACCGATGGGTACGTCGAGCTGCGCAAGTACGCCAACATCGGCACCGACGAGGGCCCTGGTCACGTGTTCCTCGTCGACGGCAAGGGTGAGCACCACCTCGTCGCGGACGGGAACGTGGGCTTCCCGTTCTTCGGCCAGCTCATCCTCGACTGCCTCGAGCGCACGGAGTCCGCGATGACCCAGGAGCACGCGTTCAAGGCCGCCGAGCTCAGCGTGCTGGCCCAGCGGGGGGCGCGGGTCCTCACGCCGTGAGCCACCGCCTGCCCGCCCGGTGCGCCGGGCGGGCAGGCGGCTCGACGACAGGCCGAGGCTGCCGTCCCGGCTCAGGGCGCCGTGACGTGCGTGATGCTCACGATGTCGCCGCTGGGGTCGTAGAGGTAGGCGTGCTCCGTGCCGCTGTTGCCGAGCACGGCGCTCGTCCGCCCGTCGTACGTCGCGTCGGCGCGGTCGGTTCCCGGGCCGACGTAGACCCGGTAGAGGCTGCCGGGGTCGATCACCGCACCGTCGGCTACGCGCAGCACGGCGTTGCCGTAGTCGCGGACCACGTAGCCGGTGAGGTCGACGGGACGGTCGGAGGTGTTGCGCAGCACCACGTGCTCGCCGTTCTCGGGCTGGAGGTCGTCCCCCGGCGCGTCGGCGACGATCTTGTCGATGACGACGTCGCCGGCGCGCCGGAACGGGTCCTTGCCCGCGAGGACGGCACGGGCGACGTCGGGCACGTTCGTGAAGGCGACGTCGTACCCCTGGTCGGCGGCCATCTCGATCAGGACGGGGCTGTCGTCGACCTCGCTGACCACCTCCAGCCCGAAGGACTGCGCGCGGGCGACCTGCGTCGCGGTGGTCCGCGCCGGGTGCGCAGCGACGGCATCGGCCCAGGTGGCGAGCTCCGCCAGCACGTCGTCGTCGGCGTTGAAGTAGGTGTAGCCGCTGGCCAGGGCGAACAGCGGCACGTCGGGGAGCAGGGCGTCGAGCTCGCGCAGGGCGGGCTCGCTGAACGACTGCACGTAGATGAGCGGGGCGCCGTTCCTGGCCCGCAGATCCTGCGTGTAGCCCCAGTGCCGCAGCTCGTCGGCCACGTTGCGCACGATCCCCGGGTACAGGTCGGGGTTCTTGATCTCCGGTGCCAGCCCGGCCCGTCCGTCGTTGAGGGCGAACCACTCGCGCATCGTGAGGATCTTCTCCCCGGCGTGGGCGGGGGAGAACCACGAGCCGGCGTCGAGCTGCCTGATCTCCTCCAGGGTGAAGTCGCGGACGTTCCACGGCGCGCGGTCCGGGAACACCTCCTCGACGTCGGTGGTCCGGCTCAGGGTGTCGTCGTGGATGACGACGAGCTCCCCGTCCTTGGTCTGGGCGATGTCGCCCTCGAGCACGCCCGCGCGGTCGGCGAGCGCGCGCTGGTAGGCGGCGGTGGTCTCCTCCGGCGTGACCTTCGACGCGCCACGGTGCGCCCAGACCACCGGCGCGTCCGGCTTCGTGTGTGGTTCGGACCCGCTGGCGGGCGGCGTGCCCTCGCCGGGGGCCGCGAGCGCGGCGGTCAGTGCGAGTGCGGCAGCGGCTGCTGCCGCCGCGTGCGTGGCGCGTGCGAAGGTCAGACGCATGGTGGGACGTCCCCCGTGGTCGTTCGAGATCAGGTCGACCCGGACGCTAGGCCGCGGACGTGAACTGCCCCGTGCGTGGTCGTGAACGGGTGCTGAATGGCGCTCTGCCCGCCTGGTAGCGTGCCGACCTCACCGAACCGGCGACACGGTCGGCGGCCCGAAGGGGAGTGATCTCGACGATGGCGTTGGAGCGACACGGACTCGTGGTCGACGTGGTCCCGGAGAAGCGCGAGGAGTACCTGCGGCTGCACGCGGCGGTCTGGCCGCAGGTCGAGGCGACCCTCCAGGCCTGCAACGTGCACAACTACACGATCTTCGTGCTGGAGAACACGCTGTTCGCCTACTACGAGTACACGGGCTCGGACCACGCGGCCGACATGGCGCGGATCGCGCAGGACCCGGTCACGCGGGAGTGGTGGACGCACACCGACCCGTGCCAGACCCCGTTCGGGAAGGACGCCGCTCCCGGCGACACGTGGCGGGACATGCGGGAGGTCTGGCACCTGGAGTAGGCGCCTGTCCGACCCGGACCGCGCGGGAGCGGGTGAAGTCTGCCCGGCAGCCCGAGTGTTACCGGCCCTTTCGGGACCGGTTCATCCCGGGTTCACCCGGCCTGCCGATGCTGTGGACGCTCGTGGCCCGTGCGCCACCTGCCCCCATTGCACAGCGGCAAGGAGTCTGGGATGTTCGGTCATCGTCGTGCGGCAAGCCGCTGGACCCGAGGGGTGGGGGCTGGCCTCGCGGGGGCCTTCGTCCTCACGTCGCTCAACCCGGTGGCCGGGGCGGTCGCGGCGGAGCCCGACGACGCCGCGGCGCACCCGACGTTCCTCGGCAGCACGTTGTACACCGGTGAGTTCCACTCGCACACCTCGGTCAGCGACGGCGTGCAGCTGCCCCCCGACGCCTTCGGCCACGTGCACGAGGAGACCGACGCGGACTTCTTCACCGTCTCCGAGCACGACGTGATGTGGGACATCCGCAACGGCGACGACTTCATCACCGACCCGGCCCAGGCCGACTCCACCGAGTGGCGGCGGGTGCACGAGCAGGCCGAGGAGTTCAACGCGGCGCAGGACGACCTCGTGGCCATCCCGTCCATCGAGAACACCTGGTACGACGGGACCGGGCACATCAACACGTTCAACGCCCCCTGGCACGTGACCGCCCGGGCGACGTCGAAGGGCTCCGTCGACGGGTTCACGAACTCGTTCGGTACCGGCGACATGAAGTATGACCTGTACACCTACTTCGCCCGCCTCAAGCAGGACCAGGACGCGATCGGCCAGTTCAACCACCCGAGCCCGACGTCGAAGGGCAACTTCTTCGGCTTCAACGGCCTCACTGAGCAGGTCGACGCGAGCATGGGGCTCATCGAGGTGAAGTCGGCCGGCCAGGCGTCCCAGTACCAGGACGCCCTGGACAAGGGATGGCATCTCGGGCCCGTCTACAGCGGCGACGAGCACAGTGCGACGTGGGTCTCCGGCAACCCTGCCATCACCGGTGTGTGGGCGACGGACAAGTCGCCCGAAGGCCTCTACGCGGCGATGCGGAACCGCAGCACGTACTCCACGCTCGACGTCAACGCCCAGCTCGGGTTCGGCGCGAACGGCCGCCTCATGGGCTCGATCCTGCCCGGTGACACCCCCGAGATCGACGTCGAGGTCTGGCTCAAGGACCCGGACACCGCCGCGGCCGACCGGTTCACCTCGGTCACGCTGATCACGAACGACGGCGCGGTCGCGCACGACTTCGGAGACCCGGGCAGCAACGACGTCACGTTCGACGTGACGATTCCGGCCGACGACGGCGACTTCTTCTACGTCCGCGCCGAACAGGCCGACGGCAACCACGTCATCTCGGCGCCGGTCTGGGTCGGCGACAGGGTGCGCGGCGCGAACTACGCCCCAACCATCACCGTCCCCGATACGGTCCCGGCGACCGCGAGCTACGGCGACACCATCGAGCTGCCCGCCGCGACCGCGACCGACGATTCCGGTACGAAGCCGACGGTCGCCTACGAGGTGTTCGACTCGCGCGGCGAGGTCCCCGTGGTGGACGGGGCGTTCGAGATCCGCTCGTACGACGACGCGTTCGTGGTCGTCAAGGCCACCGACGACCAGGGGAACGTCTCCGCCGAGCTGGTCCGCGTCACGGTCGCCCAGGACGAGCTCGACCCGGCCGGCGTCTTCCAGCACTTCGGTTCCACCGCCGTCGTCGCCCAGCAGCCGGGCGGCGCCGGCCTCGCGGTCTCCACCGACCGCCGCATCGCCACGGTCTACGCACAGGTGCGCGAGGCCGGAGCAGGCTCCTGGTCCGACGCCGAGGTGCTGACCTCCGTGGACGACGAGGCGTACGAGGTCGACGCCGTCGGCAACGACGAGCCGGAGTACCAGCACTCGATCACCGGGCAGACCCTGCGCGGCCACGAGTTCGACGTCACCGGTCTGGTCGAGGGCATGTCCTACGAGTACCGCTTCGGCGTCGCCGTCGAGGGGCAGGCGCCGGCCGCGGACGATGCCGGCGCGTGGACGGGTATCAAGGGGGAGCTCGTCGCCGGTGGCGCGGCCGACGAGCCGCTGTACTGGCTCGGCGACCTCCAGGCGAGCAGCCACGACGCCGCCGACGTCGGGCTGCTGCGCGACGTGCTGGACCGGCTGCGCACCGAGGCGCCGGGCGGTACCACGCTCGTGCAGACCGGTGACCTGGTCGACAACGGGGGCCGGGGACAGTACTGGGACGAGGCCGCCGACCACGTCTTCGACGGCCTGGACCTGCAGTACGCGCCAGTCGTTGGCAACCACGAGACCTACGGCGACCTGGACTACGACTCGTTCACCGAGGACCGCGCCAAGATCTTCTCGAACATGTTCGCCACGCCCGACAACGGCGTGGTCGGGGAGAGCAACTACTCCTTCGACCGCGGCGACGTGCACGTCGCGGTGCTCAACTCGAACATCGACCTGGACCGGCAGCTCACCTGGCTCAAGGACGACATCCGCTCCTCGACCTCGAGGTGGAACGTCGTCACCGGCCACTTTTCCTACTACGGCGGCCGCCACGCCGACGACGCGAGCGTGGCGGCCGACCGGTCCGAGGTCACCAAGGTCCTCGCCGATCTCGGCGTCGACCTCTACCTCGGTGGGCACGACCACGTCTACAAGCGCTCCACGATCTACGACGGCCGGCTCGCCGCCACCGAGCGGGAGGAGGTGCTCGGCACCACGTACGTCACGCTGGGCTCGGCCGGCCCCAAGTTCTACGACAACACGGCGCACTGGTGGGACGACGTCGTCTTCGACGAGGACACCCAGGTCGGCACCGTGATGACAGCCGACGACGACGGCCTGGAGCTGACCACCTACACGCTCGACGGCCGCGTGGTCGACAGTCACACGGTCCGCAAGCCCACGGGGGAGTGGGCGCTCGGCTCGGTCGAGGTCGACCCCCGGACCCGGACCGTCGACGGCGTGGGCGTGCGCTCCTTCGAGGGCAGCCGCGACTCGCTGGCCGTCGCCGTCGGCACGTACGACGCCGACCAGGAGCGGCTGCGTGACCTGCGCGTGACGCAGGTCGAGCTCGACCACCGCGGCCGGGAGCAGTACGTCGAGCTCGACACGCCTCTGCCGGTCGACCCGAGCGACACCGTCAAGGCGTTCGTGTGGGACAGCCTTGCGGGCGGTATGCCGCTGCGGCCCGCCGTCACCGTCCGCGAGGGGATCGCCGGCAGCGGGACGGCCGAGGACCCGTATCTGCTCGAGACCGCCGACGACCTGCCGAAGATCGCGAACGACCCGGCCGGCCACTACCGGCTGGAGGCCGACCTCGACCTGTCGGGCGTCGCCATGGACCAGCTCGGCCGTGGTGCCGACTTCGAGGGCACGCTGGACGGCGCCGGCCACACCATCAGGGGTTATACGGCCCCGGCCGACCAGGGCACCGGCCTGTTCGCCGCGAACCACGGCACGATCAGGAACCTCGCGGTCGAGGGAGACGTCACCAACGACAAGACCACGGCGGGGCTCCTCGCCGACCTGAACCACGGCATCATCGAGAACGTCCGCACCGCGGGCCGGATCACCGCAAGGCAGCGCGTCGGCGGGATCGTCGGCGACTCCTACGGCGTCGTGCGGAACAGCTACTCGTCGGCCGACGTCCGGGCCGCCGCCCTGTACTCGGGCGGCGTCGTCGCGATCGCCATGGGCGGCTCGGTGACGGAGAACGTGTTCGCCACCGGCCACGTCTCCGCCGACACCCGCAACGCCGGCGGCGTGGTCGGGTACGGCTACGACGAGACGGCCGTCCACCACGTGGTCTCGATCAACGCCTCGGTCACCTCGCCGTCGTTCACGCACGGCGTCGTCGGGCGTGTGGGTGACGGCCAGGTGGCCGACCTCCAGGACAACTGGACCAGCGCTGCCACCCCCGTCTCCGCGCCGTACCTCACCGAGCCCGGCTCGCCCACGAACTGGAAGGGCGGCGTGGCCCCGGTGTCCGAGGTCCGCACGCGGGCGTTCTACGAGGCCCGCGGCTGGGACTTCGCCACCGTGTGGGACTGGAGTGCCACCGGTCTGCGGCCCGTCCTGCGCGCGGTGCCGGAGGAGGTGGCCTCGGTCCCGGCCCCGGACCTGCCTACCGACGAGCGCGGCTTCCACGTGATCGACAGCCCCGACGACCTCGCCGAGCTGCGCGAGTTCGGCGCGTACGACTACGTGCTGGGAGCGGACCTCGACCTGTCCGAGGTGGCGTACGAGACACCCACGGTGCCGTTGCTCGGAGAGCTCGACGGCGCTGGCCACACCATCACCGGCCTGACCAGCAGCACCGGCGGACTGCTCGGCACGGTCGGCGGCTACGTGCACGACCTGGCGGTCGTCGACGCGTCGGTGACCAAGGACGGGCAGGGCGCGGGCATCCTCGCGGCCGGCCTCGCGGACGACGGTGTGGTCGAGCGCGTGTACGTCACCGGCTCCGTCACCGCACGCACGTACGCGGGCGGCCTCGTCGGATCGTCGTTCGGCACCATCCGCGACGTCTACTCGACCGCCGCGGTGGCCACGACCACCGGAAACTACGCGGGCGGCCTCATCGGCGTCGACGACTCACGGAGCCTGCTCGAGAACAGCTACGCCACCGGCACGGTGGCCTCGGGCGGCACGACGGCGGGCGGGCTGACCGGGTACTGCCGCGACTCCACCTGCGAGGTGCGTGACAGCTTCGCGCTCAACCCGAGCGTGACCGCGTCGTCGATCGCGCACCGCGTCGTCGCCCGCGCCGCCGGTGGCCAGACGGCGACGCTCGCGAACAACTACGCCGTCGAGTCGATGACGTGGGGCGTGCAGTCCGTGCCCGCGACGGGGCCGGCCACGCTGAACGGTGAGACCAAGAGCGTCGCGGCCGCCCAGGACGTCACCACGTGGGACGAGGGGCTGGGCTGGGACTTCGAGTCGGTGTGGCGGTGGGACGAGAACTTGCGGCGTCCGGTCCTGCGCGGCGTCTCCCCGAGCGCACCAGGCACCGAGGGAGCCGGGACGGTCCGCGCGACGGCACCGATGTCGGCTCCGCGCACGGTGCAGGTGGTGGACGCCGACGGCGTCGCGATCTCGCACGAGGTGATCGCGGCCGACGGGCCCGCCGTGACGCTGGCGTTGCGGGCGGGCGCCGCCGCAGCGGGACAGCAGCTGTCGGTACTGGTCCAGGACCGTGGCTCAGACCTGGAGCGCCCCACGGCGGAGTCGGTCGTGTACCTCAACGAGGTCACGCTCGACGAGGCCGGGAACGCGGAGATCTCGATCGTGCTGCCCGACGGTGACGCGAGCGGCTACGACCTGGCGGCGAACTCCGAGGGCGCCGAGGCGCGGTACTCGAGTGGCTTCGAGCCGCCGCTGCGCACCTCGGTCCCGGTGATCACGTCGGACGACGGCAAGGGCCGGATCAGGCCGGGGGCATGGCTCTCGGTCGAGGTGGGCCACTGGTACCCGGCTCCGGACCTCTCCTACCAGTGGCTGGCGGACGGTGCGCCGATCGACGGAGCGACCGGCGAGCGGTTCCACCTCATCGGGCGCTGGAAGGGCCACGAGATCACCGTCGAGGTCACCGGCACGCTCGACGGCTACCGGACCGCCACGGTCGGGTCGGAGGCCGTTCGGACCAGCTGAGACCTGCCCGTGATGGACGCTTGTCCGGATCACTCGCGGATAAGGTTAGGCTTACCTGCGTGACTCCTACTGCTCTCCGTGGCGACGGCCTCGTGCTGGGCTACCAGCGCACCACCGTCGTGCACGGTGTCGCCGTGCACCTGACGCCGGGCGTCGTGACCGCCCTCGTGGGACCCAACGGGTCCGGCAAGTCGACGGTGCTCCGCTCGCTCGCACGCCTGCACCCGGTGCTGCAGGGCACGGTCAACCTCGGCGCCACCGCGGACGACGCCGTGGACGCCGCGCCGCTGTCCGCACGCGAGTTCGCCCGCCGCGTCACGCTGCTCGCCCAGTCCCGTCCGCACCCGGCCGGGCTGGAGGTGCGCGACGTCGTGGCGTTCGGTCGGCACCCGCACCGCCGGCGGTTCGCCCCGCTCGCCGATGGCGACCACGCCGCGATCGACCGGGCGATGGACATCACGGGTGTCGCCGCCATGGCGCGCCGGGGCGTCGACCAGCTCTCCGGCGGCGAGCTGCAGCGCGTGTGGCTGGCCACCTGCCTGGCCCAGGAGACCGGCGTCGTGCTGCTGGACGAGCCCACCAACCACCTCGACCTGCGCTACCAGGTCGAGACGCTCGACCTGGTGCGCGACCTCGCCGAGGAGCACGGCACCGCCGTCGGCATCGTGCTGCACGACCTGGACCACGCCGCCTCCGTCGCCGACGACGTCGTCCTGCTGCACCAGGGCCGCGTGCTCGCCGCCGGGCCGCCCGCGCAGGTCTTCACGGCCGAGCACCTGTCGCTCGCCTACGGCCTGCCCATCGACGTCACCACCGACCCCGGCACCGGGCGGGTCCGCGTGCATCCACGCGGCCGTCACCACGGCCGGACCCGCTGAGACCACCACCATCCCACCGGCCGCGCCGCGCACGGTCGGAACGCACAGACACGACGTGTCACGAACCTCAAGGAGACCCATGTCCCCGCGCTCCACCGCGTCCCTGGCGGGCGCCGCCCTGATCCTCCCGCTCCTGCTGGCGGGCTGCGGCACCACCGACCCGAGCGCGGCAGCGCCGGCCCCGACCGAGGCGGCCTCCGGCGACTGCGCCGACGCGTCGACCTCGAGCGGTCCGGTGTCGCTGACCGACTCGTTCGGCCGCACGGTGGAGCTCGACAAGCCGGCGGAGCGGGTGGCCGTGCTGGAGTGGCAGCAGACGGAGGACCTCCTCAGCCTCTGCGTGAACCCGGTGGCCGTCGCCGACATCGAGGGCTACACCACCTGGAACGACGCCGAGGAGCTGCCGGAGGGCGTGACCGACGTCGGCACGCGCGGCGAGCCCAACCTCGACGCCCTCTACGCGACGGACCCCGACCTCGTCGTCATCGAGGCGTACACACCGGACGACGAGATCATCGCCAAGCTCGAGGCGTACGACGTACCCGTGCTGGCCACCAAGGGCGGCGACGGCGCGGACCCGATCGCGAACATGTTCTCGACCTTCGACCTCATCGCGGAGGCCACCGGCCGCACCGAGCGCGCGGAGACCGTCACCGAGGAGTTCGAGCAGCACGTGGCCGACGCCGCGGCGACGATCGAGGAGGCCGCACCGGAGCACACCGAGTTCGTGTACTTCGACGGCTCGGTCGACGGCGGCAACGTCGCGCTGCGCCCGTTCGGCCAGGGCTCGCTGGTCGGCGAGCTGGGCGAGGAGCTCGGGCTCACCAACGCCTGGAAGGGCGAGGTCGACCCCGCCTACGGACTGGGGCAGTCCGACATCGAGGGCATGACCAAGGTCGGGTCGGCCACTCTCCTGCGGACCGGCACCAAGGAGGGCGAGGACGACTGGGCCACCGAGCTGGTCAAGAACGACGTCTGGGCCAACCTCCCCGCTGTCGCCGAGGACCGTTCCCACGCGTTCCCCGAGCACATCTGGACGTTCGGCGGCCCGCGTTCCGCCGAGAAGATCGTCGACGCGTACGTCGACGTCTTCGCGAAGTGACGCGATGACCGTCACCCGGTCGCCGTCCCCCGCGGACACCCTGCCCCAGGCCCCCGCCTCCCGGCCCGCCGCCTGGGCGACCGGTGCCGCCGCCCTGGTCGTGCTCGCGCTGGCCGTGCTCGTCGTGGGTGCGTGGCACCTGACGCAGGGCACGTCCGGCGTCGGTCTCGGTGACCTGCTGCGCCTGGCCACCGGGCAGAGCACGGACGACGCGGGTGCGGTCCGCGACATCCTCGTCGGCTCACGCCTGCCGCGCCTCGCGGCGGGCGTGGCCGTCGGGTTCGCGCTCGGGGTGGCCGGTGCGCTCTTCCAGTCGATCGCCCGCAACGCGCTCGCCTCGCCCGACACGCTCGCGGTGACAGCGGGCTCCTACCTCGCGGTCGTCGTCGTGTCCGCCTTCGGGCTGACCATCCCCTTCTGGGCCTCGGGGGCCGTCGCGTTCGCCGGCGGCATCGCCGCAGCGGGCCTGGTGCTCGGGCTGGCGGGCGGCGGCGGGACGTCGACCACGCGACTGGTACTGGCCGGCTCCGCGGTCGCGCTCGCGCTGCAGGCCGCCACCTCCGCGCTGCTCATCCTGTTCGAGGCCGAGACCACCGGGCTGTTCGCCTGGGGCAGCGGCTCGCTGAGCCAGCTCAACCTCACCGCGTTCTGGCGGGTGCTGCCCGTCGTCGTGCTCGTGACCGTGGCGGGGCTGGCGCTCTCCCGGCGACTGGACGTGCTGGGCCTCGGCGACGACACCGCTGGTGCGCTGGGCGTGCCGGTGCGCTCGACGCGCGTGCTCGGCGTGCTCCTGGCCGTGCTGCTCACCGCGGCGGCGGTGACGCTCGCGGGCCCGCTCGGGTTCGTCGGTCTCGCCGCGCCCGTGGTCGCCCGGCTGCTCGCGCGGGTGGTCCCGGCACTGCACCGGCACGCGATCCTGCTGCCGGCCGCCGGCCTGCTCGGGGCCTTCGTCGTGCTGCTCGCCGACGTCGTGGTGCGTGCCGTGCTGGGCGCCGAGGAGGCGCTGTCCGTGCCGACCGGCGTCGCGACGACGCTCGCGGGCGCCCTGGTCATGGTGCTGCTGGCGCGACACCTGCGCGACGCCGGACCGTCCCGCCGGCCGGCTGCCGCCACGACCGGGCCCCGCACCACACGCCGGTTCGTCGTCGTGCTGAGCGTCTGTGCCGCCCTCGCCGTCGGTGTGGCGCTGCTGGGTCTGCTCGCCGGGTCGACCTGGCTCCGCACCGGCGACATCGCCCTGTGGCTGCAGGGGCAGGGGCCCGCCGTGGTCCAGTTCGCGCTCGACGAGCGTGCGCCGCGCGTGCTGGCCGCCGTCGCCGCGGGGGCGGCCCTCGCCCTCGCCGGGACGATGGTGCAGGCGACGGCCCGCAACCCCCTGGCGGAGCCCGCCATCCTCGGGATCACCGGGGGAGCGGGCCTGGGCGCGGTGATCGTGGTGACGGCCGTCGCGGGCACCGCCTGGGGCAACGGGATCGCGGCGAGCGACGGCTCGATGCTCGTGGCCGCCGTCGCGGGCGGCCTGCTGGCCTTCGCCGCCGTCTACCTGCTGGCCTGGCGCGGCGGGCTCCACGCCGACCGGCTCGTGCTCGTCGGTATCGGCCTCGGCTACCTGACCACGGCTCTGACCACCTTCCTGCTGCTGAACTCCGACCCGTGGAACACCCCGCGCATCTACACCTGGTTGTCGGGCACCACGTACGGGCGCTCCTTCTCCCAGATCGTGCCCGTCCTCGTGGTGCTGGCGCTCGCCGTGCCGCTGGCGGTACTGGTGCGGCGTGAGCTGGACCTGCTCGCGGTCGACGACGACACGCCGCGCCTGGTCGGGGTCCGGCTGGAGCACAGCCGGCTGCTCGTGCTCGCCGTCGCGGCCGTGCTGGCCGCGACGAGCGTGACGGCCGTCGGCGTCGTGGGCTTCGTGGGCCTCGTGGCCCCGCACGCCGCGCGCGCCCTCGTGGGCGGCAGGCACGCGCGGGTGCTACCGGTGGCGATGCTGCTCGGGGCCGTCCTGCTCGGCCTGGCCGACACGCTCGGGAGGACCGTCATCGCGCCGGCCCAGCTGCCCGCCGGGCTGGCGGTCGCGCTGCTCGGGGCGCCCTACTTCGTGTGGCTGCTGGGCCGCACCCGGGCCTGACCGGCGGAGGCCGGCGCGGCAGGCCCCGTTCAGCCGGCGTTGCGGGCTCGCGCCATCCGCTCCTCGCGGAGCGCGACCTCGAGGGCCACGTACGCCAGCACGTCGAGGAACAGCCCGAACGCCGCGGTCCACTGCACGGCGCGGAACACCAGGAGCTGCGTGAACAGCAGGCTGATCAGCACCGCGCGACGCACCCAGACGGCGCCGCGCAGATGGTCCCGTCGCCAGACGGAGACCCCCACGGCGAGCAGCGCGAAGGACGCCCCGACGGCCGCGAGGATCGCGACCCCCGTCCACTCCGGCAGCCCCGGGACCAGCCCCCGCGCCACCCGGACACCCACCAGCGCCTGGGCGGTGCCGACGAGCAGGAGCACACAGACCACCAGCCACGCGGCCCAGGCCCGGTCCACGAGCGTGTCGAGCCACCTGACCACGCGGTCGACGCCGCCGCGGACCGGGTCGGGCACATCCGTGTCGTCGTCGGGCACCGCGTCGATCAGGCTCGCGACGCGCTCCGCACCGGGCTCACCGGCGCCCTTGGCGGCGAGCATGCGTGCCTCCTCGCGGGCGGCCGGGGTGAAGCCACCGGCAAGACCGGCGGTGAGCCGGTCGGCCGCCACGGCGAGGTACTCGGCCGGGTGGTGCGCCCTGCGACCGTGCAGCCCCTCGACGACCAGGACGAGCAGCACCGTGACGACGTAGATGATCGCGGCGGTGGGTGCGTAGAAGTAGTCGTTGTCGGCCGTGACGAACTTGCCGACCTCGTCGATGAACAGCCCGAAGCCGACACCGCCGAGCACCGCGCCGAGCGACCGCGGCGCCGGGCCCACGTAGGACAGCAGCAGCATGATCGCCAGCGCCATGAGGAGCCCGCCCCACAGGACGTGGGCGACATGGAGGCCGCCCCCACCGATCTGCGGGTAGCCCGTCGCGGCCAGCGCCGCCCGCGTGGTGAGCACAGTCACGACGCTCGCCACGAGGAAGGTCACCAGGTGCCGCACCGCCGCGGTGTCGCGGGGCGCCCCGAGGCGCAGCAGGTGACCGCGGCCGCCGAGCCCACCTGATCCGGTCCTCTGCATCACGCTCTCCCTCCGTGCCGCTCCACGACGACGCTTGCGCCGAGACCTCCAGTCTGTCCCGGCACACCCGCGCCGGCGACCATCATGGCAACGAACCGCGCGTACGGCGTGGAGCGGCACGGATGTCCAGGGGCCGGGATCAGGAGGCGGCGGCGCCGGCCTCGGCCGTGGTGACGTCGGTCGTCACGGCGAGGCCGCGTGATGCCTCGAAGTCGGCGCCCAGGGCCGCGAGGCGCCCGTCGGCAAGCGCCAGGGAGTCCGAGCCGAGCAGCTGGTGCAGCGGCGCCACGTCCGTGGTCGCGACCGTGATGACGGCCGCCGCGGCCTTCACCGGATCGCCGAGCTGCGTGCCCGGCATCGCCAGGTGCTGTTCGACCATCTCCCGGACAGCCGGGTAGGCGTCGCTGGTCGACGACGGCAGACCGATCGAGACCGGGCGCAGGAAGTCGGTACGCAGGTAGCCGGGCTCGACCAGGTGCACGCGGATGCCGAGGTCACCGACCTCGGCGGCCAGCGACTCCGTCAGCCCCTCCAGGGCGAACTTGCCGGCCGCGTACAGGCCCCAGCCCGGGAAGGGCACCAGCCCCACGATGGACGAGACGTTGATGACATGGCCACCTCTGCGCTCGCGGAATCCCGGCAGCACCGCGCGCAGCACGTTCCAGACGCCGAAGACCTGCACGTCGAACATCGCGCGGGCGTCGGCGTCGGAGACCTCCTCGACGGCGGCGAGGTAGCCGTAGCCGGCGTTGTTCACGACCACGTCGAGGGTGCCGAACCGCTCGGTCGCCGCGGCGACCGCCCGCGCGACCTGAGCCTCGTCGGCGAGGTCCGGAGCCAGCGCGAGGAGGCGAGAGGTGTCGGTCCCGTCGAGCGCCGCGGTCAGCCGGTCGGTCGAGCGGGTGGTGGCCGCGACGTTGTCGCCGCGTTCGAGCAGCTGCCGGACCAGCGCGAGGCCGAGGCCTCGTGAGGCGCCGGTGACGAACCAGGTGGCGGGACGGTCGGTGGGGTAGGTCATGGTGGTGTGCTCCTTGGGAGGTGGACGTCGGTACGTCGTGCCGACGCCTCAACCCTCCTGGTAGCGCGGGCGCCGGAACGCTCCATAGCCGGTCCCGTGCGTACTGGGTACGCCAGGACGAGGACCAGGAGTCCTACCCGTACCGGTGCCGCCCCGCAGGACGGACGCCCAGAATGGAGGCATGACCGAGAGGAACGCCGAGCTCGCGGACTTCCTGCGCCGGGCGCGCAGCCAGTGCGACCCCACCCGCGCCGGCCTGCCGGCCGACGGCCGGGTGCGCCGGGTGCCCGGGCTGCGCCGCGAGGAGGTCGCGTTCCTCGCCGGGGTGTCGACCGACTACTACGCGCGCCTCGAGCAGGGCAGGCGCATCGTCCCGTCCCCGTCGGTGGTGGACGCCGTCGGTCGTGCGCTGGGGCTGGACGAGGCGGGGCGGGCCCACCTCGCGGACCTGCTCGACCTGAGCTCCACGAGCCCGCGGCCCCGCACGCGTCCCGTCCAACGGGTGCGTCCGGGCCTCTACCAGCTGCTCGACGCCCTGGGGGACGTGCCGGTGCTCGTGCTCGGCCGCCGCGCCGACGTGCTCGCGCAGAACCGCATGGGCAGGGCGCTGTTCACCGACTTCGAGCGGTTCCCGGCGGCGCACCGCAACTACGCGCGCTGGATGCTCCTCGACGACGAGGCGCGCACCCTGTTCGTCGACTGGGAGGAGCAGGCGCGGGTCTCGGTGCAGAACCTGCGGCTGGAGGCGGGGAACGACCCCGCCGACCGGGCCACCGCCGAGCTGGTCGAGGAGCTGCGCGGGGCCGGCACCGAGTTCGGCCGCTGGTGGGACGAGCACCGGGTCAACCAGCGCACGCACGGCTCCAAGCGGCTGCGCCATCCCGTGGTCGGTGACCTCACGGTCGAGTACGAGACGCTCACGCCGCCCGGCGACGCCCACACGACGCTGTACGTCTACTCGGCCGAGCCGGGCTCGCCGTCCCAGCGGGCGTTGAGCCTCCTGGCGAGCTGGTCGCTGGCCGGCCCCGTCAGCGCACCACGGCCGCGATCGCGCTGACCTCGATGAGCGCGCCGGGCACCCCCAGCCCGGCGACGCGCGCCGCGAGGACCAGCGGCGGTTCGTCGGACGCGAGCAGCGGCGCGATCGCCCCGTACGCGGCGGCGAGGTCGACGCCGTCGACGAAGAGCACGGTCCACTGCACGACGTCGGCGAAGGTGGCACCGGCCGCGGCCAGCGCGGTCCCCGCGTTCTGCAGGGCACGCGTCGACTGTGCGGCGACGTCGCCCGCGCCGACGAGCGCGCCCTCCGCGTCCACGGAGTCCTGCCCGCCGACGTAGACGGTGGTCGCGCCCGGCGGCACGACGGCGACGTGGCTGAAGGCCGGGCTCGAGACGAGCCCCTCGGGTCGAAGTCGCTGTATGCGTTCCATGCCCGAGATGGTGGCACGAGCCACTGACACGGCACGGCGACTGACACGGCACGGCGACTGACACGGCACGGTGACCGGCCGTGCCTCCCTCAGTCGAACAGGCGCCTGAACACGTTCGTGTCCGCGAGGTCGATGAGCTCGTCGCCGCGCCCCGACATGACGGTACGGATCGCGTACAGCGTGAAGCCCCTGACCTGCTCGGCCGAGATCGCCGGCGGGATCGACAGCTCCTGGCGGGCGGTGACGACGTCGACCAGCGCCGGGCCGTCGTGGGCGAAGGCCGTGCGCAGGGCACCCTCGAGATCGTCGGGCTGCTCGACCCGCTGACCGTGGATACCCATCGCGTTGGCGACGTCGGCGAAGTTCGGGTTGTCGAGCCCGGTGCCGAAGTTCACGAAGCCGGCCGCCTTCATCTCCACCTCGACGAAGTTCAGCGAGGAGTTGTTGAACACGACGACCTTGACGGGCAGCTTGTTCTGCCGGATGGTCAGCAGCTCGCCGAAGAGCATCCCGAGGCCGCCGTCCCCGGACAGGGCGATCACCTGCCGGTCCGGGAACGCGGACTGGGCGCCGATGGCGTGCGGTACGGCGTTCGCCATGGTCCCGTGGCTGAACGACCCGAGCAGGCGGCGGCTGCCGTTCATCGTCAGGTATCGGGCCGCCCAGACGACCGGGGAGCCGACGTCCGGGATGAACACCGCGTCGTCGGTGGCCAGCTCGCTGACCAGCCGCGCGAGGTACTGCGGGTGGATCGGCGCACGGTTGCGGTCGTTGTCCGCCAGCTCGTCGAGGTCCTTGCGGGCTTTCGCGTAGTGCTTGAGCGAGGCGTCGAGGTGCCTGCGGTTCGTGCGGTCGTCGAGCAGCGGCAGCAGGGCGTCGACGGTGTCGCCGACGTCGCCGACCAGCCCGAGGTCGACCGGGGTGCGCCGCCCGAGCTGCTCACCGCGCAGGTCGACCTGCACGATCTTCGCCTTCGACGGGTAGAACTGCTGGTAGGGGAAGTCCGTACCGAGCATCAGCAGCGCGTCGCAGTCCTCCATCGCGCGGTAGCCCGACGTGAAGCCGAGCAGCCCGGTCATGCCGACGTCGTAGGGGTTGTCGTACTCGAGGAAGTCCTTGCCGCGCAGCGCGTGCACCACGGGCGCCTTGAGCTTCTCGGCGATCGCGACCACCTGCCGGTGGGCGCCCTCGGTGCCCGCGCCGCCGAGGATCGTCACCTTCTTGGCCGAGTTCAGGATGTCGGCGGCCCGCCTGAGCTCGTCGTCCGCCGGCCGTACGATGCTCCGCGTAGCGCGGATCGGCGCCGACTTCTTGCGGCCCACGCTCTCGGCGAGAAAGACCTCGCCAGGGATGACGACGACGGCGACGCCCCGCTTCTCCACCGCGGTGCGCATGGCGATCTCGAGGACGCGGGGCAGCTGCTCCGGGATGCTCACCAGCTCGGTGTAGACGCTGCACTCGCGGAAGAGGTCCTGCGGGTGCGTCTCCTGGAAGTAGTTGCTGCCGATCTCGGTCGTCGGGATCTGTGCCGCGATCGCGAGCACCGGCACCCGGCTGCGGTTGGCGTCGAACAACCCGTTGACCAGGTGCAGGTTGCCCGGTCCGCAGCTCCCCGCACACACCGTGAGCTCGCCGGTCAGGGTGGCCTCGGCAGCCGCCGCGAACGCGG
The DNA here is from genome assembly GCF_054782895.1 of Promicromonospora xylanilytica. Lineage (NCBI taxonomy): Bacteria > Bacillati > Actinomycetota > Actinomycetes > Micrococcales > Promicromonosporaceae > Promicromonospora > Promicromonospora xylanilytica. The sequence goes on along the minus strand of NZ_BAAGRP010000007.1, from coordinate 779,978 downwards.
CCGACTCCTCGTGCCGCACCTGTTCCCAGGTGACGCCCCCGCTGGTGCGGATCGCGTCGGTGAACCCGTTCAGGGAGTCTCCGGGCAGGCCGTAGACGCGTCGCACGCCCGCGTCCTTGATGATCTCCACGACGGTCTCGGCGACATTGGCCATGTGGGTGCACCTTCGCTCGTCAGCGGTCAGCTCTCGATCCAGCAGGGCCTCGAACCTAGTCCGGGCCGCATGCCGTCGCAATGCCAGGTGCCGCGAATCACAGCGGGGGCGGGCCGCGGCCCTACGGGCTGGATCCCCCTACGGGCTGGATCCCCTATGGGATGTACGACTCGGCGAGCTCCGCCACCTTGTGGGCGTAGGACACCGACTCGTTGTAGGTCCCCAGAGCCATGGACCAGCCGTCGTCGGTCGTGACGTCGCCGCCGCTCTCGCACAGGTAGAGCGCGGCCGTCAGGGCGGCGTCGTCGATCTGGTTCGGGTCCGCCTCGCCGTCCAGGTTCCCGTCCTCGGCGTAGTCCTTCCAGGTGGTCGGGATGAACTGCATGGGGCCCACGGCGCGGTCGTACTCCTCGTCACCGTCGAGCTCGCCCTCGTCGGTGTCGAGGATCTCCTTGACACCCTCCCTGCCGTCCAGCGCGATGCCGATGATGGACGGGCTCACGGTGCCGTCGGTGGCCGCGCTCGCGCCGCCGTAGCTGCCGTGGATGGTCTCGACGGCGCCGATCCCCGCCAGCGTGTTCCAGCCGACGCCGCACTCCGGCTGGGTCCGCGCCAGCCGGAGAGAGGCACCGGCGTAGGCTGCAAGGGCTCGCTCGGGGATCGCCGTGCGCTCGGCGACGTCCTGGATCCAGCCGGGCCGGGCCAGGTCGGCGAGGGGGACGTCGTCGGTGTCGGCGGAGGGGTCGTCGGCGGACTCGGGCACCAGCTGGACCGGTGCGGGTGGGAACTCAAGTACCGGCGGGCCCTGACGTGGTGCCGCGCCGGTGCCGCAGCCACTCACGAGCAGTGCGGTCGCGACGATAACGATCCCAGCTCTCGGTGTTCTCACGGTGCAGACATTACGGCCATCCGGAGTCGCCTCCGTCCATCCTGACAAGACCTCCAGCACATGTGCGCATCTGGACGCGGCCGCAGGTCACCGGCCGGACACTAGGCTCACGGCATGCCCGTGCCTCCCGCTTCCCCCACCGTCGCTGCCCCTACGGGCACCACCCCGGCCGCGCGATGACGGTGCTCGAGTACGCGGGGCCGGCCACGGAATGGCTGCACGCGCTCCCGCTCGGCAACGGACGGCTGGGCGCGATGTGCTGGGGCGGTGCCACGGCACGGTTCGACCTCAACCACGAGGGGGTGTGGTCCGGATCGCCTGTGGCCGAGGCGGCGTCCGTGCCCGGCACGGAGCGGGAGGCGCAGGCGCACCTGGCGCGGGCGCGCGGCGCGGTGGCGGCGGAGCGCTGGGGCGACACCACCGAGCCGCTCCAAGCCCTCCAGGCGCCCTACGCCCAGTCGTTCCCAGGGCCGCCCGGTCGCGGTGACCCGATCGAGCGCCATGGACCGCGCCCTGGTACGCGACGTGCTGCGGTCGGTCACGGAGCTCGCGCAGCGCGTCGGCCCGGACGCCGCCGACCTGGCCGGGCGAGCCGCCGCCGTTGCTGTCGGAGCTGCCCGGCATCGTGGTGGCGGCGGACGGCAGGGTCCAGGAGTGGGGCGCCGAACAGGTCGAGATCGACCCCCGTCACCGGCACGTGAGCCATCTCTACCCCCTGTTCCCCGGCGACGAGCCGCTGAGCCCGGCCGAGGAGGCCGCGATGGCGGCGTCGCTGGAGCACCGCGGCGACGACTCGTCCGGCTGGTCGCTCGCCTGGAAGATCGCCCTGTGGGCCCGGCTGCACCGACCCGACCGCGTCTCCGACCTGCTCGAGCTCGTGTTCCGCGACGCGACCGGCGTGCACGGGCAGTGGGCAGGCGGCCTCTACCGCAACCTGTTCGCCGCGCACCCACCGTTCCAGGTCGACGGCAACCTCGGGTACGCGGCGGCGCTCGCCGAGTGCCTGCTGCAGAGCCACCGCGGCTACGTCGAGCTCCTCCCGGCGCTCCCGGCCGAGCTCGGCTCCGGCTCCGCCGTCGGCCTGGTCGCACGGCCGGGCGTCGTCGTGGACCTGGACTGGGCGGACGGCGACCTCGTGCGGGCCGTGGCGCGGCCGCGCACGCCCGCACGGCAGGGAACGGTGACGCTGCGCTGGCAGGGGCGAGAGGTGCGGCGCCGGCTGGGGGACGGCGCTTTCGTCCTGAGGCCGGACGACTTCGCCGGCCACGACGGGAGCACCGATTCACCCGGGTGAGACGTCCAGGTGTGGGCCGTTCGGTCTCGGTCAGGGGACCACCGCGAGCGGATGCACCGTGCCGGTGCCCGCGTCGACGAGCGCGGCGTGCGTCAGCGCGCCCGTCAGCGGCACGATCTCGTAGGCGGCCTCGAGCACCAGCGGGGTCTGGTCCAGGCGGACGCGGGTCGCGACGGTGACGTGCGGTGTCCAGGTTCCCGGTACGTAGTGCTTGTGCAGCTCTTCCGGTGAGGCGCCGAGCACCTCGACGACCTGCTCCTGGCGCGCGGCGAGGCCGCTCGTCACCGCGGGGATCAGGCTCATCCGGCCGCGCCGGAAGGCCGCTACGGCGTCGAGCTGGACCGTGGTCGGGCCGGCGTCGGGCAGCGACTCTACGGCGGCGCGCACCGTGTCCAGGTCCCAGCTGCGGAGCACCGCGAGAGACAGGTGCGGCACGTGCCGGCCGTGCGTGTGCGTGGCCGGCGTGGGCACGCCCTTGACCTCCAGCCGCTGCCACAGCTGTCGCAGGACCCGCTCGGTCGGCCTGTCGAACAGCAGGCATACGGCCAGTGCCACGGGGTCCAGCCTAGGCCGCGGCCCGTAGGGGCTGTCGATGTCAGTGACTGGGGGCAGGATCGTGGTGACGGAACCGACCTGGAGGACATCATGGCTGACATACCCACGACGCCCCGGACCTATCCGCACGGCGTGCCCAGCTGGATCGACCTGGAGACGGAGGACGTCGACGCGGCGCTCGGGTTCTACGGCGACCTCTTCGCGTGGCGGTTCATCGAGAAGCAGCCGCCGGGGACGCCAGGACGCTATGTCGTCGGGTCGCTGGACGGCACGGAGGCGACGGCGGTCGCGGCCATCGCCACGCCCAGCGCCGGGTACGACGGGGAGGCGGCGTGGCACACCTACCTCGCCGTGGACGACGTCGACGCGGCCGCCGTACGGGTCGCGGAGCTGGGCGGCGTGGTGAGCTCTCCGCCGGAGTCCGTGGGACCACCGGAACAGCCGGCGGGCCGGATGGCGCGGATCGTCGACGCGCAGGGCGCGCCCTCCCGGCTGTGGCAGGCGGGTACCCGACTCGGGGCCCAGGCGGTCAACGGGCCGGGCACGTGGAACTTCAGCAACCTGCTCACACCGGACGTGGACGCCGCTCTGCGGTTCTACGGCCCGTTGCTCGGCTGGGAGCGCACGGACGACCTCGGTGCGGGCATGGCGCGCGTACCCGGGTACGGCGACCACCTGGCACGCACGGTCGATCCCGGCATCCATGAGCGCCAGGCGGCCGTCCCTCCGGGGTTCGCCGACGTCGCGGCAGGGGTGCTGCCGTCCGGCGGGCCGGCGCGCTGGTCGGTCGCCTTCGCGGTCGGCGACCGGGACGCCTCCGCCGAGGCCGCCGAGCGTTCGGGCGCGCGGATCCTGTCGACCGAGGACGGCGAGTGGAGCAAGGAGGCGACGATCCGCGACCCGTTCGGCGCCGAGCTCGTGCTCGCCCAGTTCGACCCGCCGGAGTCGTTCCTCGAGGCGATGGGGCGGGCATGAGCACAGGCCGGCACGTCGAGCCTCCCGCACGATGTTCCGGACAGGTTCTCGGCCGGGTCACGTGGGAGTCATCCTCGCGTCGCGTGGCCGGGGCAACGTCACGTCCTGCCCTGTTCCTGCCTCTCAGGAGATCGACCATGCGCCTGACCCCACGCCTTTCCGCCCTGCTCGCCGTCACCGCGACCGTCGCCGGTGCCTCCGCGGTGCTGCCCGCCTCGCCTGCCCTGGCAGCCGGTCCCCCTGAGCACGTCGACGTCGTCAACACCGCTCACCGCGGGGCCATGGGCCACGCGCCCGAGAACACGCTGGCCGCCTTCGCCGTGGGCGTCGAGATGGGCTCCGACCTGATCGAGTCGGACGTGCAGCGGTCCAAGGACGGCGTCCTGGTTCTCATGCACGACACGACGCTGACCCGCACCACCGACGTCGAGCAGGTCTTTCCCGACCGGGCGCCCTGGCGCGTCAGCGACTTCACGTACGAGGAGATCCAGCGGCTCGACGCCGGCTCCTGGTTCTCCGAGGAGTTCGCCGGTGAGCCGGTGCCGACGATGGCGCAGATGATCGAGCTGGTCCGGCCGACCCGCGCGGGCATCCTCATGGAGCTGAAGTCGCCGGCGCTCTACCCGGGGATCGAGCGGCAGGTCGCCGAGGAGTTCGCCGGCTACCCCGGTTACGTGGAGTCGGCGGTCCGCGCCGAGCGACTGGTCGTGCAGAGCTTCGACTGGGCGTCGATGGAGCGGTACCACGAGGCGCAGCCGTCCGTCCCCGTCGGCCTGCTGGGTCGCCCCGCCGAGGCACTCCTGCCCGAGCTGTCGACGTGGGCCGACCAGATCAACCCCGGCTACACCACGTTCGACGCGGCGTACGTCGAGACGGTCCACGAGCTCGGCATGGAGGTGCACACCTACACCGTCAACACGGCCGGCGACATGAACCGGGTGCTCGACCGGGGTGTCGACGGCGTGATCACCAACTTCCCCGACGTGCTCGAGGACGTGCTCGCCGAGCGCCGTACCGCGGGCTGACCCGCGGACCGTCCTGGCCCGGCCTGCGGAGGGCCGAGCCAGGACGGCGCACCACCGGACCGAGGCAGGCGACTCCGGTCACGCGTCGGCAGGGAACGCCTTGCCCGGGTTCAGCAGCCCGCGCGGGTCCAGCGCCCCCTTGATCGCCCGGTGCATCGCGAGCGCCACGGGGCTGAGCTCGGCCGCCGCTCCGGCCAGCTTGAGGAGCCCGACGCCGTGCTCGCCCGTGACCGTGCCGCCGAGCGCCCGGCACTCGTCGACGATGCGGTCGAACGCCGTCTTCGCGCGGGCCTTCGCCGCGTCGTCGCCCTCCGGGGCGATGATGAGCGGGTGCAGGTTGCCGTCGCCGGCGTGCGCGATGTTCGCGATCACGACGTCGGCCTCCGCCGCGATCTGCTCGATGCGGGCGAGCATCACGGGCACGGCGGCGCGCGGGACGCAGACGTCCTCCGTGAGCACGGGTCCGAGCCGTTCCAGCGCCGGGTACGCGAGCCGGCGGGCGAGGAAGAGCCGGTCGACCTCGTCCGCCGTGAAGGCGCGCTCCACGTGGGTGCCGCCTGCGTCCTCGAAGAGCGCGGCGACCTGCCCGGCCAGGGCCTCTCCCGCGCCTCCCGGCTCGTCGACCTTCGCGAGGAGCAGCGCGGCGGCACCCTGGGGGAGCGTCCACTCCTGCCAGTCGGCGACGGCGCGCAGGCACGTGCCGTCGATGAGCTCCAGCGCCGCGGGCACGATGCCGGCGGCGGAGACGGCGGCCACGGCGTTGCCGGCGTCCGCCAGCGACGAGAACCAGCCCACGACCGCCCGGTCCTCGCGGCCGCCGAGCGGCCGCAGCTTCAGCGTGACGTCCACGATGATGCCCAGCGTGCCCTCGGAGCCGACCATGAGTCCCGTCAGGTCGTAGCCCGTGACGCCCTTCGCGGTGGTGCGCCCGAGCCGGGCGACCGAGCCGTCGGCGAGCACGACGGTCATCCCGAGCACGTAGTCGCGCGTCACGCCGTACTTGACGCAGCAGAGCCCGCCCGCGTTCGTCGCGACGTTGCCGCCGATGGTCGAGATCGCCTGGCTCGCCGGGTCCGGGGGATACCAGAGTCCGTCCTCGGCCACGCGCCGGCGCAGGTCGTCGTTGAGCACGCCCGCCTCGACGACCGCGAAGCGTTCCGCGACGTCGACCTCGCGGACCCGGGTCATGCGTTCGAGCGACAGCACGACGGCACCGGTCATCGCGTTGGCGCCGCCGGACAGGCCCGTCCCGGCGCCGCGCGGCACGATCGGCGCGTCGTGCTCGGCGGCGATGCGCACCGTCGCCACGACGTCGTCGAGGCTCGTCGGGAGGACGACGGCGGCCGGCGTCGCGTAGTCGGCCCACTCGGCGTCGTCGTGGGCGTAGCGCTCGACGGCCGCCGCGTCGGTGAGAACGGCGTCGTCGGGCAGGGCGGAGGTGAGGGCCGCGGTCAGCGCGGCACGTTCGTCGTCGACCATGGCACCCGGATCGTAGCTTCCGGGACCCGGTTCAGTCCTCGCGCCGGGGCTTCGACGAACGCATCCGCTTGGTGGCGGACCGCTGCTTCTTGGCCGTCAGCCGCCGCTCCTGCGAGCCGCGGGTCGCCCGGGTGGGGCGGCGGGTCCGCGGGGGCGGAGCCAGCCCGTCGGCCACGAGGGCCGCGAGGCGCCGGGCGGCGGCGTCACGGTTGCGCCGCTGCTCCCGGTGCTCCGAGGCGACGACCGTCAGGGTGCCGTCCACCAGACGGTCCCCGAGACGCTCGACCAGGCGCCGGCGCTGCGCGTCGCTCAGGACGGCGGACCGCACGACGTCCCAGGACAGCTCGACGCGCGAGTCCGTCGTGTTCACGCCCTGGCCGCCGGGGCCGGAGGAGCGGGAGAACCGCTCCGTGAGCTCGGCCCGGGGGATGGTCAGCGCGGCGGTGACCGCGAGGCCGGGGCGGACGGGGGATGGCATGGGGCCATCATGCCGCCACCGGTCCAGCTCTCACTACCGTGGCGGACCCTGGAACAGGTCCAGGACCCGCCACGCGACGGTCGGGGCTCAGGCAGGCGCCTTGATCGCACCGCCGTGCAGCGCCCAGTTGGACCCGACGGCGCTGGGCAGCGTGGGGGAGGACAGCAGCACGATCACGCGGGCGATCTCGGACGGCTCGATCAGGCGCCCGGTCACCATGCCGTTCTGCTCGGGAAAGCCGTCCAGCACGGCGGCGTGGCTGACGCCCATCGCTGCGGCGACCTGGGCGGTCACGCCGTCGTCGCCGGTCAGGAGAGATGTGCGCGTCGCACCAGGGGTGATGACGTTGACCCGCACGCCCGCGCCACCGACCTGCTCGGCCAGCCCACGGGAGAAGGCGTTGACCGCCGCCTTTGCCGTGGAGTAGGACAGCGGTGCCCGGTGCGGCATCAGCGCCGAGTCGGAGCCGACGTTCACGACGGTGCCCCGTGCCCTCGTCAGCGCGGGCAGAGCGGCACGCGTGGTCCGCACGGCGCTGAAGAAGTTCAGGGCGAGAGCCTGCTCCCAGACGTCGTCGTCACCGCCGAACGGATCGGCGAGCACGCCGTCGGGCAGCACCCCGCCCCCGGCGTTGTTGACCAGCACGTCGAGCCGGGGGTCGTCCGCGAGGGCCGACTCGACCACGCGCAGCGGTCCGTCAGGCGTGGAGAGGTCCGCGGCCAGGAACGTGGCGCCGGTCGCCGCGAGTTCCGGGGTGCTGCGCCGGGAGACGGCGGTGACCGAGGCGCCCTCCGCGAGAAACGCCTGGACGGTGGCGAGGCCGATCCCTCTGCTCGCTCCGGTGACCAGGACGCGCTTACCTGCAAGGCCGAGATCCATCATGTTCTCCCGTTCGTGGGGCCGAGTTCCGACGTGCTAACTGGATCACATCCGACCCGATACGGTCAATAACCGAGACATCAATGTCTCGTATGGTCTCGGGACGGCTGCGCGCCCGGCTCGGATAACATGAGCGCGGGAGGCGATGCGTGATGAGCGAGGACGTCCGGTCCAGGCCGGTACGAGCGGATGCGCAGCAGAGCATCGCCCGGATCCTCGACGCGGCACAGCGCGTGCTCGCCGGCGACCCGGGCGCCTCGATGGAGCAGATCGCGGGGGCTGCGGGGCTGGGCCGGGCGACGGTGCACCGGCACTTCCCGTCCCGGCAGTCGCTGCTCGCGGCGCTGGTCGATGATCTCAACGCCCGCTACAGGAGCGCCTTCGACCAGGCCCGAGTGATGAACGGCCCGCCACTGGTAGGCCTGTACCGCCTCACCGAGACGGCCTTCGAGCTGAAGGTCAGCCATCCCTTCGTCATCAGCCTCACCCCCGGGCAGGGTCCGGGGAACCCCGCGTCGGACCCCGAGATCCAGGACGGGCTGGAGCGGCTCTTCGCCCGGCTCCGGGCGGCGGGCGAGATCGCGGTCGACGACCCGGCGTGGTGCCGGCGTCTCTACGTCGCGCTCCTGCACGAGGTCCACGAGCTGCCCGGTGACTCCCCTGTGCTGACCGGGGCGGGGGACGCGCCGGACGATGACCTCGACGCCCGGGTCGAGCTGCTGGTCAGGACGCTGCTGGGCGCGCTGGGCGGTCGCGTGGGGTGAACGGGGGGACCGGCCAGGTGGGGACACCTCGGTGGTCTCAACCGCCGACGGCGCGCTCCGCGAGCTGGTCGACGGCCCTCGCGATCCTCGGCCCGAACATGACCGCGTCGTTGTGCCCAGCCCCCGGGAGCACCACGTGCTCGACCAGCCGGGGTGCGGCGCGCGCCACGGCCTCGCTCTGCGCCGGTGGCACGACGTCGTCGCGGGTGCCGTGCACGACCGTGACCGGGACCTGCGTCGCGGCCACGTGGTCGAGGACCGGGTACCGGTCCCTGAGCAGGGTCTCCACGGGCAGGAAGGGGTAGTGGTGCGCGCCGAGGTCGGCGAGGGAGGTGAAGGGTGAACGCAGCAGGAGGCCGGCGGGTGGCACCTCGGCCTGGAGCGCGGCGACGACCCCGGTTCCGAGCGACTCGCCGAAGTAGATCGTCCGCTCGGGCGGGTAGCCCCGCTCGGCCAGTGCCCGCTGGGCGGCCCGAGCGTCGAGAGCGAGCCCGGCCTCCGACGGGCGGCCGGGGTTCGCACCATAACCGCGATAGTCCAGCAGGAGGATCGCGAAACCGTGCTCCGTGAGCAGCTCGGCAAGTCCCGCACGCCCGAGCCGGTTGCCGCCGTTGCCCGGCGCGACCAGGACGGCGACCTCGCGGTCGCGCACCTCGGGCGCCGGCGGGACGAACCAGGCCGCCAGGTCGAGCCCGTCGGCGGTGGCCAGCGTGACGTCGACGCCGCTGTCGAGCGTCGACGCCACCGGGCCCGGTGACGAGCGGTCGGGGTGGTACACGAGCTCGTCCTGACCGAGCCAGGCGGCGCAGACCGCCAGGCCGGCGACCCCCGCCAGGATGCCGGCCGTCAGTGCCGCCGTCCGCACCGCGCGTCGTAACGCTGCCATGCCCTCATCTTCCGCCGCCCTTGGCCGTCGCCGCCAAGCAGCCCCGCCGTGGCGTGCCAGGACCCGCCCCGGCGGTCTCGTCGTGCGTCACCTGCTCCTGGCGGTGAGGAACTGGTCGGGCCGCAGGGCACGGGAGACGATCCGGGTGTCGCCGATCCAGCCGTAGAAACCCTGCCCGTACCGTTCGGCGGACTGGGTGCCGCCGATCGCGAACGGCTTGCCGAGCGTCGAGATGCCGCGCGACTCCTCGGCGGCGTTGCGCACGATCTTCGAGCCGTCGACGTACATCACGGTGTGCCGGCCGTCGTTGACGATCGCGACGTGCATCCATCGGCCGACCGGGATCGCGTGGCTCCAGGACGTGGGGTCGGCGTCGACCGGCACGGGGTAGACGACGAACTGCAGGAACCGCTCGCCCGACAGGTTCAGGCTGCACGTGCTCTCGTCGTCGGACCAGCCGCTGTGCTTGCCGGCGTCGCCGGCGCGGCCCTCCCAGCTGAGGATGCCCATCCAGGCGTGGTCGCCCTCGAACGGCTCCGGCAGCTTGAGGAACGTCTCGATGGTGTAGCCGGACTCGAACGTCGCGCTGTTGATCGGGGCGTCGGGCCCGGTCCGCAGCACGGCGCCGCGGTCGGGCCCCTTGCCGCCGTCGAAGCGCAGGCTGGCGTGGGCCGGCTGGGCGTCGTGGTGCTCGGCCGACCAGGTCAGCGCCTCCGGCGCGCTGGCGTGCAGCAGCGACGAGGTCAGGTCGTTGCCGTTGCCGGTCAGGTCGCGGGCGATCGTCCCGGGCGCCACGGGGGCGCCGTCGGCCCCCGCCGCGGCCAGCCCGGCGTCGTCGAACCGCCAGTACGCGGCGGTGCCTCGCGGCATCACGGCCGACGGCGGCAGCGGGGCCGGCACCACCGGCGGCGCGAACGCGGCGAAGCGCTCGTCGAAGTCGATCTCGACGGTGAACCGGTCGACGTCCCCGCTGAGCTCGACGTGCTCCGTCTCCAGCGGCGTGGGGTCCTTCTTCGACTGCAGCCAGGGCGAGAACGTCTCGACGTCGATGACACCGCGCGCCAGGTCGAAACCGTAGTACCGCACCATGCCCGCGCCGCCGTAGTAGCGGTCCTGGTAGTTCGTGATGTGCAGGTGCACGGCGTTGCCGTCGTCGTTGGTGAGCGTGGTGCGGCCGGACGGCCAGTAGTGCCCGCCGAGCGCGAGGAAGATCTGGTCGTTGCCCCGGATCAGGCGGTCCCAGAGGCGCTGCCCGTTGTCGGACAGGTGGGCCTTGCCGTCGTCCTCGGCCCAGACGAGGTCGTGGGTGGTCAGGATCGTCGGCAGCGAGCCGTGCTCGTCCAGCACCCCCTGGGCCCAGGCGAGCCCGGCGTCGGAGGCCCGCCAGTCCAGGGCCAGGACCAGCCACTCCCTGCCGCCGCCACGCACCACGTGGTAGCTGTTGTAGCCGTCGGGGGACGAGCCGCCGTACGTCTTCATGCGGGAGAACCGCTGCGGCCCGAAGGCGCGCAGGTACGGCGAGTCGCCCCGCTGGTCGTCACCGCTGACGTCGTGGTTGCCGGCCAGCACGCTGTACGGCAGGCGGCCGGCGGCCTCGAACGCGTGGCTCGCCGCACGCATCTCGGTCGCGGTGCCGTGCTCGGTCACGTCGCCGAGCTGGGCCATGAAGACGATGTTGTCCCGGGCCTGCTCGCGCACCAGGTGGCGCAGTGTCGCGCGCACCGGCTCGGCGTCGGAGCCGCCGTCGTCCAGGAGGTACTGGGTGTCGGGAAGGACCGCGATCGTGAACCGCGGGTCGGTCGTGTCGGCCCGGCCGCCGTGCGGCGTGACGGGAGCCGGTGCGGCGGCGGCCGGCGTCGAGCCGGCAGCCGCCGAGGCTGCTGAGATGATCGGGACGGCCGCCGCTGCCTGGAGCAGGGACCGGCGGGAGAGCTTGTTTTCCACACCTCGCATCGTGGTGCGGGTTGCTGGCGCAAGGGTGACGTCGAGTGGAACGGTGGCTGACCAAACGATCACCGGCTGCCGGGACGCCCCGTCATGCGGCAGGCGTCCCGGCAGCCGGTGGTGTGGTGCTCAGACCTGGTTCGCGCCGCCGTCGACGGATCGCGCCGACGCGCACCACGGGCTCAGCGCACCAGGCTGTTGTCGTGCACGGCCGCCAGCCGCGCCTTCACACTGAGCAGGGTCTCGATGATCAGGTCCTCGCGCCCGTCGCCGAGCCGGCTGATCGGCACCGCGACACTCATGGCGTCCACGGCGCGATGGCCGAAGGGGAGCGCGACGCCGAAGCAGCGCACGCCCATGCACGACTCCTCGCTCTCGGTGGCGTAGCCCTGGTAGGCGGCGCGGTCGATGATCTCGAGCACGGCGTCCTTGTCGGTGGTCGTGTGCGGGGTGATCGCGGTGATCGACTCCGGCACCAGGCTGCTGCGGGACTCGACGGGCATCTCGGCGATCAGGGCGCGTCCGAGCGAGGTGGCGTACGCAGGGAGCCGGCGCCCGACGGCGGAGTGCATGCGCAGCGGGTGCACCGACTCGCGCTTGGCGGTGTAGATGACGTCGGCGCCGTCGAGCCGTCCCAGGTGGACCGTCTCCTGCGTGGCGGCGGCTACCTCGTCGAGCACGGACGTGGCACGGGCAAGCACCGGGTCTCCGTCGAGGTAGGCCGAGCTCACGACGAGCGAGTGGATGCCGAGCTGGTAGACGCTCCCGGTCGGGTCCGTCTGCAGCCAGCCCCGGTCGGTCATGGTCCGCAGCAGCGCGTGGAGGCTGCTCTTGGGAATGCTGAGACGCGTCGAGAGCTGTAGCTGGGTCCCGGGGCCGTTGGCCGCGATGTCGTCCAGCAGATCAAGGGCACGGGCGGCTGATTTGACCGGTCCGGCTTCGTTGGTGCTGGTCGTATCCCTCTGGAGCTCCCTCTGAAGCTGCATGAACACTCTCCTCTGGTCCTGTGACGGGGTACCGGGACCGCCCCGGGGGTGATTCTGACACTACCCCCCTGGTTCGCATACATGACCAGGTTTCGGCCCCTTGACCCGTGACCAGGTTCACGTCTATGGTCGGGGCAATTCACACTTACGAACGCAGTTCACACACTGAGGGGTAACTTCGTGATCCAGGTTCGATATTCGACATCTCCGTCCAGTGCGGAGACGGCCACTACTGCGGACCTGCGAGAGAACTTCCTCGTCGGCGACCTGTTCGTGAGCGGCGAGGTCCGCGGCACCTACACCCACGAGGACCGGATGGTGGTCGGTGGAGCAGTTCCCGGCACCGGCCAGGTCGGCCTGCCTGCCTGGACCGACGTGCTGGGCACGGAGACCCACCTCGAGCGTCGCGAGCTCGGCGTCATCAACGTCGGTGCCGCGGGCCACGTCGTCGTCGACGGCGAGAAGTTCGAGCTCGAACACCTCGACGGCCTCTTCGTCGGGCGGGGGAGCGACGTCTCCTTCGTCGGCGCGGAGGCGGCCTTCTACTTCGTGTCCGCCCCCGCCCACGCGACGTACCCGACGACGGCGCTCAGCCACAGCGAGGTGGTGCCGGTCGCGCTCGGCTCGACCGAGGCGGCGAACGAGCGCAACCTCTTTCGCTACGCCTGGGGACAGGAGCTGGAGACCTCCGTCCTCCAGTTCGGTGTGACCGTCATCGCCGACGGTTCGGTCTGGAACACCTTCCCGCCGCACCTGCATGCCCGCCGCACCGAGATCTACTGCTACGTCGACCTCGACGAGCAGGACCGCGTCTTCCACCTCATGGGCGAGCCCGGCGCCACCCGTCACCTCGTGGTCCGCAACCGCGAGGCCGTCATCGCGCCGCCGTGGTCGATCCACTCCGGGGTCGGTACCGGGTCGTACGCCTTCATCTGGGCCATGGCCGGTGAGAACAACGCCTACACCGACCTGAGCCCCGTGGCGGTGGAGGACCTGTGACCACCTACCCGGCCGCCGAGCCCACCACCGACACCCGCTCACCCTTCGACCTGCACGGTAGGTGCGCCGCGGTGACCGGTGCGGGGCGCGGCCTCGGCCAGGCCATCGCGCTCGGGCTCGCCCGGGCGGGTGCCGACGTCGTGCTGCTCGGCCGACCGGGCAACCAGGAGGCCACGCGCGACCTGGTCGCCGACCTCGGTGCCAAGGTCGACGTCGTCGACCTCGACGTCGGCGATCTCGAGGCGGTCGAGCAGGTCAGTGCCGAGCTGAACGGCTCGCGTCAGATCGACGTCGTGATCAACAACGCCGGGATCATCGACCGCGCCGACTCCGTCGACGTCGACCGCGCCTCCTGGCAGAAGGTGCTCGACGTCAACCTCAACGGGCTGTTCTTCCTCACTCAGCAGCTCGGCCGGCCGATGGTCGAACGAGGTCACGGCAAGGTCGTCAGCATCGCGAGCCTGCTGTCCTTCCAGGGCGGCCTGCGCGTGGTGTCGTACGCAGCCAGCAAGCACGGCGTCGCCGGGGTGACCAAGGCGCTGGCCAACGAGTGGGGGCCCCACGGCGTCCAGGTCAACGCGATCGCACCGGGTTATATGGTCACCGACAACACCAGAGCGCTCCGCGAGGACGCGGACCGCTCACGCTCCATCCTCGAACGCATCCCGGCCGGCCGCTGGGGAACCGCCGAGGACATCGCCGGTGCCGCCGTGTTCCTCAGCTCCTCCGCCGCCGACTACGTCAACGGCCACGTCCTGGCCGTCGACGGCGGCTGGATGGCCCGCTGACCGTCCCCCACAGCAGTCCCACCGCCGGACACCCGGCACAGAACGAAATCGAGGAATGACAATGAAGTTCACCTCTCGACCCACGGCCGCCGTCATCGGCGTCGCCCTTGCTGCCGCCACGCTCACCGGCTGTACCGAGACCGCCGCCGGAGGCGACGGCGCCGCCGCGGCCGGTGCCTCTGCGACCCGGCGGACGTCACCCTGGTCGGCCAGGTCCGCAACGAGTCCAACCCGTACGAGGCCGCGTGGCTGGACGGCGGCGACGCCTTCGCCGAGCAGGTCGGCCTCACCCAGGAGCGCCTCACCTACGACGGGGACTCGACACGCCAGCAGGAGCAGATCAGCCAGCTGCTCGCCGGCGACACCGAGTGCCTGGTCATGAACATCCTGCCCAACGGCGACTCGGACACCCCGCCCATCGTCGAGGGCGCACAGGAGGCCGGCGCCTACCTCGTCACCCAGTGGAACAAGCCGGCCGATCTCGCGGTCACCGACTACGACTCCTGGCTGTCGCACATCACCTACGACGGCGTGGAGTCGGGCAAGCAGATCGGCGACGCGCTCGCCGAGGCCATCGGCGGCTCGGGCGGCATCGTCGCGCTGCAGGGCATCCTGGACACGGGCGCGGCCAAGGACCGGTTCGCCGGGCTCGAGGAGTCGCTGGCCGGTAACCCGGACGTCGAGCTGCTCGACGACCAGACCGCCAACTTCTCCCGCGCCGAGGCCCTCGAGGTGACCAAGACGCTGCTCACCAAGCACGGTGACGACGTCAAGGGCATCTGGGCCGCCAACGACGACATGGCGCTCGGTGCGCTCGAGGCACTCCAGCAGGCGGGTCGTGACGACGTGGCGGTGGTCGGCATCGACGCCGTGCCGGACGCGCTCACGGCGATCGAGGACGGCACCATGACGGCCACCGTCTCCAGCGACGGGCCGTGGCAGGGCGGTATCGGCCTGGCCATCGGCTACTGCGTGGCCACGGGCGAGCTCGCCGTCGAGGACATCGCCGACGACGACCGCGCCTGGTTCGCCGAGCAGTTCCTCATCGAGCAGGACAACGTCGCCGACTTCGTCTCGCCGGAGGTCAGCGACTCCGACTTCGCCTGCGACAACGTCTTCAGCCGTTCGCAGGGCGCGATGTCGTGACCATGACATCCCCCACCGAGACCGGCAGAGAGGCCGGTAGCGAAGCCGGTACCGAAGCCGGCACCGACGTCGTGCAGGCGCAGCGCCCCCGGTCTCGGCGGGGGGTGTTGCTCAGGGACACCGGCCCGTCGATCGCCCTGATCGTCATCTTCGGGGTCTTCGCGATCCTCAGTCCCGACTTCCGCACGGTCTCCAACGTGCAGAACGTCCTGGACGCCGCGGCGGTCCTCGCCGTCGTGACCTGCGGCATCAGCTTCGTGCTGATGATGGGGTCCATCGACCTCTCCGCCCCTGGGATCATGGGGGCGTCCGCGATCACGGTCGCCCTCCTGGTCGCCAACAACCGCAACGACAACGACTTCGGGCTCCTCGGGATCGCCGCCGCCGTCGCCCTCGGGGCCGCGCTCGGCTGCCTCAGCGGGCTCGCCCTCGTCATGCTCAAGGTGCCGTCGTTCATGACGACCCTCGGCGTCTCCGCCGTGGGCCTCGGCATCGCGACCCTCCTGTTCGCTGGCGTGCAGCCCAACATCACCGACCCGATGCTCGAGGGCTGGGCGGTCGAGCGGTTCCTCGGTCTGGCGCGCCTGACCTGGATCGCCCTCGCCTGCGTGCTCGTGGGCTGGCTGATCCAGCGCTACACGCGCCTGGGCCGGTACGCCTTCGCGATCGGCGGCGCCGAGGAGGTGCTGGCGCTCTCCGGGGTGCGGGTCGCGCCCTACAAGGTGGCGGTCTTCACCATGGCCGGTGCGTTCTACGGCCTCGCAGGCGTGCTGGTCACCAGCCAGCTCGGCGCCGGCCTCGTCCAGGCGGGCAGAGGTTACGACTTCTCGTCCATCACCGCCGCGGTGGTCGGCGGCACCCTGCTCATCGGCGGCCGCGGGGGCATCCTCCACTCCGCGGTCGGCGTGCTGCTGGTGACCGTCCTCACCAACGGCCTCGTCCAGGTCGGGGTGAGCCCCTACTGGCAGGGCGGTGTCCAGGGCCTCATCGTCGTCGCGGCCGTCGCGGCGGCGGTCATCCCACAGCGTCGTAGGAACCAGGTGACCAAGTGACCACAAACCTGCAGACCCAGCCCGACCCGCTGGTGCCGGCCTCGGCGCCGGCCCTCGAGGTACGCGGTCTGGTCAAGCACTACCCGGGCGTCAAGGCCCTCGACGGCGTCGACCTCGTCGTGCGCAGGAACGAGGTGCTCGGCCTCGCCGGCGAGAACGGTGCAGGCAAGTCCACGCTGCTCAAGGCCCTGGTCGGACTGGTGCGGCCGGATGCGGGCGAGATCTGGGTGCGCGGTGAGCGGGTGCGGCTGGGGAGCATCGGCGACGCCGCCGACCACGGCATCGGCATGGTGTTCCAGGAGCAGTCCCTCGTGCCCAACCTCACCGCGGCCGAGAACATCGTGCTCGGCAGCGAAGGCCGGGGCGTGCGCCGCGGCATCTACCGCTGGGACACGATGCGCAAGCTCGCCCAGGAGCAGCTGGACAAGATCGGGTCGCACATCGACCCGCTCGCCCGCACCGACAGCCTGAGCTTCGCCGACCGGCAGATGGTCGAGATCGCCAAGGTGCTCCGCATCGAGGAGCGCACGTCCCACCCGCCGGTGATCATCCTCGACGAGCCCACCTCTGTGCTGGAGTCCAAGGAGATCGAGACCCTGTTCACCCAGGTGCGCCGGCTGCGCGAGCTCGCGTCCGTCGTCTTCGTCTCCCACCGGCTGGACGAGGTGCTCGACGTCTGCGACCGGGTCGCCGTGCTGCGCGGTGGCCAGTCGGTGGGCGAGGTGTCGGCAGCGGGCGCCGCCCCGGCCGAGCTGCACCGGATGATGATCGGATCGACCGGGTCCGACGACCACTACCACGGTGCGGCCGCCGGGCCGTCCGACGAGCCACGCAGACCTCGTCTCGTGGTGCGTGGCCTGACGGGCACGACGTTCCGCGACGTCGACCTCGACGTCCACGCCGGTGAGATCGTCGGCATCGTCGGTGTCCACGGCTCGGGCCGCGAGGACGTGTGCAGGGCCCTCTTCGGCGCCGAGCCCACCACGGCCGGCGAGGTCGTGCTCGACGGCAAGAAGCTCGACCTGTCCGGCACGCGCGCCGCGTGCGCGGCCGGCATCGGGTACGTACCGGCCGAGCGCAAGACCGAGGGCATGGTCGGCCCGATGTCGGTGGCCGACAACATGACGCTCACCAAGCAGCAGTCCCGCTGCACCGGCCCCCTGGTGCGGCCGCGGAAGCAGGCGAAGCTCGTGGACCGGTGGATCGAGCGGCTCTCGATCCGCACCCCGCACCGGGGCACCGCGATCCAGCGCCTGTCGGGCGGCAACCAGCAGAAGGTGGTCCTGGCTCGCTGGCTGGTGGCCGGCGACGTCCGGCTGCTGCTGCTCGACCACCCGACCCGTGGCCTCGACATCGGAGCACGCTCGGAGGTGTACCGCCTGATGCGGGAGCTCGCGGCGAGCGGAGTGGCCACGGTGCTGCTGGCCGACAGCCTCGAGGAGGCGATCGGCATGTCCGACCGGATCATCGTGATGAGCGATGGCCGCGCCACCACGGAGGTTGCCGCCCCCGCCGGCGGAAAGCCGACCCCGCTCGACCTCGTCAAGGAGATGGTCTGACCATGTCCGCACCCGTCCTCGCCAAGCCGGCCGGCGCCGACCCGGCGGTCACCGGCCGCCCGACCGTCGGCCAGCGCCTCACGTCGTTCATGCCGGTCATCGCGCTCGTCGTGCTCCTGGCGGCGCTCACCATCGCCGACCCGGACTTCCTGACGCTCAGCAGCCTCACGGCGGCGGTCCGCACCTCCGCACCCCTCGTCGTCCTCGCGGCGGGCGCCACGCTGGTGGTCCTGTGCGGCGGCATCGACCTGTCGATCGCCGCGCTCTGCTCGCTCGCGACGGTCTTCTTCGCGTTGTGGCTGCCCGACCTCGACGGGCTCACCACCGTCGCGGTCATCGCGGCCACCGGCGCGATCGGCGCGCTGCAGGGCGTCGCCCACGTGCTGTTCCGCATCCCGTCGTTCATCGTCACGCTCGGCGGGATGAGCATCTTCTCCGCGGTCGCGCTGGTGATCTCCGACGCCGGCCCGATCCGGGTGGTCGACCGCGACGCCACCAACTGGCTCACGCTCTACGTCGGTGGCGTGGTGCCGATGGCCTTCGTCGTCGCGCTGCTCGTCGTCGTGGTGGTCTCCCTGGTCCTCCGGCTCACCCCGCTCGAGACCTGGGTACGGTCCATCGGCTACTCCGAGTCCTCGGCGCGGCTGGCCGGCGCGCCGGTCGACCGGGTCAAGGTCGCCGCCTTCACCGTCTCCGGGGCCTGCGCCGGCCTGGCCGCGGTCATGCTCGTCTCCCGGAACTTCAGCGGCAGCCCCACCATGGCCGACAACCTGCTGCTCCCGGCGGTGGCGGCCATCGTGGTGGGCGGTACCGCCATCACCGGCGGGCACGGTTCGCTCTGGCGCAGCCTCGCCGGGGCGCTCGTGGTGACCCTGCTGCGCGTCGGGCTGCCGATCGTGGGCGTCCCGTCGGCGTACGAGCAGATTCTCTACGGTGCGATCATCGTCGCCGCCGTCGCGCTCACCCTCGACCGATCGAAGGTGCTGATCATCAAGTAGTCGTGGTCCTGCCCCGCCTCACCTCACGACCGTCCCTGAACCCCGAACCCAACCCACGGAAGGCTCGCCATGTCCGAGAGCTCCCATCTCCTGCCCGCAGTCTCCTCGTTCCTCTCCTCACCCAAGCAGCTGCTGATCGACGGCGAGTGGGTGGACGCCAAGGAAGGCCAGACCTTCGCCACGGTGAACCCCGCGACCGCAGAGGTCCTCGTCCAGGTCGCCCAGGCCTCGGCGGTCGACGCCGATCGTGCGGTCGTGGCCGCTCGCAACGCGTTCGAGACGGGCCCGTGGTCGACGATGACGCCGCGTGACCGTTCGCACCTGCTGTGGCGCATCGGCGACATGATCGACGAGCGCGCCGAGGAGTTCGCGCAGCTCGAGTCCCTCGACAACGGCAAGAGCCTCGCGTCCGCCCGGGGCGACGTCGGCGTGGCCGCCGAGCTGTTCCGCTACTTCGCCGGCTGGGCCACCAAGATGGAGGGCACGACGATCCCGATGTCGGTGCCCGGCCGCGACTTCCACGCCTACACCCGCCGCGAGGCCATCGGCGTCGTCGCGGGCATCGTGCCGTGGAACTTCCCCCTCACGATGGCCGCCTTCAAGATCGTCCCGTCGATCACGGCGGGCAACACCATCGTGCTCAAGCCGGCCGAGCAGACCCCGCTCACCGCGCTCCGGCTCGGCGAGCTGCTGCTGGAGGCCGGCGTCCCGGCCGGCGTCGTCAACATCCTGCCCGGGTTCGGTGACGCGGGCGCCGCCCTGGTCGACCACCCCGGCGTCGACAAGGTCGCCTTCACCGGCAGCACCGAGGTCGGCAAGAAGATCGCCGCCGGCGCCTCGAAGAACCTCAAGAAGGTGTCGCTGGAGCTCGGCGGCAAGGCACCCAACATCATCTTCGCGGACGCCGACCTCGACGCCGCGATCGCCGGAGCCGCGCTCGCGGGCTACTTCAACGAGGGCCAGTGCTGCGTCAACGGCTCGCGCCTCTACGTCCAGCGCGAGGTGTTCGACCAGGTGATCGAGGGAGTTGCCGCGGCGGCGCGGGCCATCAAGGTCGGCGACGCCTTCGACCCGGCGACCACGATGGGGCCGCTGGTCTCGCAGGAACAGCACGAGAAGGTCATGGGCTACGTCCGTGGCGCGGTCGCCGACGGCGCCACGCTCGCCGCGGGCAGCCCTGACCCGGCTGCCGAGAACGGCTACTTCTTCGCCCCGACCCTCATCACCGGTGTCACCGAGCAGATGGCCGTCCAGACCGACGAGATCTTCGGGCCCGTCATCACCGCGATCCCGTTCGACACGGAGGACGAGGTCGTCGCGGCGGCGAACAACACCGTCTACGGGCTGGCCGCAGGTGTGTGGTCGCGCGACCTCAGCACGGCTCACCGGGTCGGGAGCAGGCTCCGGGCCGGAACGGTCTGGCTCAACACCTGGCACGCCGACGACGTCACCCTCCCGCGGGGCGGCTTCAAGCAGTCCGGCTGGGGCCGCGAGCTGGGCTCGTTCGGCCTGGACGACTACACCGAGCTCAAGACCGTCATCGCAGAGCTGCGGTGACCGTGCGCCGCAGGCGCTGAGAGGAAGACGCAGGAACAACCCGGAGTGAGGTCTGGGCGGCCGCCCCTGTGCGGGGCCGGCCGTCCGGGCTGCCGTCATGCCCATGAACCACATGCGAAAAGGAATTCAACGATGAATTTGCTACGCAGAGCCGGCCGGCGCCGCGACGCGCGCCGCGTCCGCAGAGCGCCCGCCCACCTGGCCGCCATGCTGACCGCCCTCGCGGTGGCCGTGCCCCTCGGGGCCGGTGTCGCGCAGGCCGCACCCACGACGACGGCCTCCGCGGAGGCCGCCGTCGGATCCGTCGACGACGGCGAGCTGCGGGTGCTGCTGTTCTACAAGCCCAACTTCCACGCCTCGCACGTCCAGGCCCGCCAGGCCGTGCGCGACCTCGCCACGGATCTGGGCGAGGAGTACTCCCAGCCCGTCGACATCCAGGAGACCGACGACCCCGCCGCGTTCACCACGGAGAACCTCGCGACCAAGGACGCCGTGGTCTTCGCCCAGACCGGAGGCGTGCTGTTCGACGTGAACCAGCGTGCCGCGCTGGAGAGCTACATCCGTGGCGGCGGCGGATACATGGGCCTGCACTACGCAGGCTGGTCGGTCGGGCAGAGCGAGCACGACGTGAACCCGTTCTACGCCAAGCTCGTCGGCGCGATGTCCGAGGGTCACCCCGAGAACCCCGCGGTGCGCCCGGGCCGGGTCGTGGTCAAGGACACCGCGCACCCGCTGACCCAGGGGCTGCCCGCCGAGTTCACCCGCAGCGACGAGTGGTACGACTGGCTCGTCAACCCGGCCCCCAACGTGCGCACCCTGTTGGAGGCCGACGAGACGTCCTACGGCATGGGTGAGAACGGCACGACCCACCCGATCACCTGGTGCCAGGAGATCGACTCCGGCCGGTCCTGGTACTCGGGGATGGGTCACGAGGGCAGCGCGTACGCCGAGGCCCCGATCCGCACGCACATGAAGAACGGCCTGGCCTACTCCGCCGGCCTCCTCACGGCCGACTGCTCGGCGCCGGACAAGTCCGAGCAGGGCTCGTGGAGCGGCGTCACGCCCTGGCCGCTGGTCCCGATCAACGCGGCGCTGACGTCCGACGGCAAGGTCCAGTCCTTCGGCAGCGTCTCCTCCGGCTGCACCGACGGCACGCCCTACGACTTCGGCGGCAACTCGTGCGTCACCCAGGGCGGCCAGATGGAGGTCGACATCTGGGATCCTGACGAGCCGCGCACGGCGGCCAACGTCACCACGGGGCTCGTCGAGAACACGACGTACACCGACCTGTTCTGCTCGATGCAGGTCCAGATGCCGCACCGGCGAGCCACGCTGACCGTCGGTGGTGACGACGGACTGGGCGGCAACGCGCCCAACGACGCGGCTCTCGGCGTCACCAGCTACACGACCAACCAGGGGCTGCGCAACGAGGCCCCGATGAACTACCCGCGCTGGTACCCCACGGGCACCACCCTTCCCGACGGCTCCGTCGTCGTGCAGGGGGGCAGCCTCAAGGGTGGCCCCGGTGGCCCCGGCGTGCTGACCCCGGAGATCTACACCCCGGACGAGGGCAGCTCCTGGAAGCTGCTCGAGGGCGCCACGAGCGCGGCGGCCTACGGCGACGGCGGGAACGGCAACGGTCCCGACGAGAACCGCTGGTGGTACCCGCGCGCATTCGTCGCGCCGGGCAACGGCAACGTCTTCAACATCTCCGGCACCCAGATGTTCGAGCTCGACCCGTCGGGCGACGGCGCGGTGACCCTGCGGGGCACGCTGCCCGCCGAGATCGCCGACCAGGACGGGCTCGGCAACCCGGTGGGCGCCACGTCGACCGCGACCATGTACCGTCCCGGCAAGATCCTGCAGGTCGGCGGTGGCTGGTGGGTCAACGGCGGAGGCCCGGCCGGCGCGCGTGCCGGCTTCACCGTCGACATCACCGGCGGCACCGACGCGCCGGTGGTCGAGGCGACCGAGCCGATGAAGCACCAGCGGCACTGGGCCACCTCCACCGTGCTGCCCGACGGCAACGTGATCGTCACCGGCGGTTCCCGCGCCAACAACGGCAACGGGGGCTACGTCACCAACGCCGAGATCTGGAACCCCGACACCGGCAGGTGGACCGAGGTGGAGGTGCCCTACGAGCACGCCCGCCTCTACCACTCGACCGCGCTGCTCCTGCCCGACGGCCGCCTGATGCTGGGCGGCGGCGGGACGCCAGGCCCGCGCAACTACACGGACGTGGAGTTCTACTCCCCGTCCTACCTGTTCGACGGCGACGAGCCGGCCGTGCGCCCGGACGTCACGGCCGTCCCGAAGAAGGTCGGCTACGACGGCACGTTCGACGTGCGGACCGACGGTCCGGTCTCCCGCGTCACCCTGGTCCGCAACGGCTCCGTGACACACGGGTTCAACAACGACCAGAACTTCCAGGACCTGGCGTTCGCCCAGGACGGTGACAACCTCACGATCGAGACCCCGGTCGACGGCACCTACGCCCCGCCCGGTGCGTACATGCTGTTCGTCTTCGACGAGGACGGCACGCCGTCAGTGGCCGACATCGTCCAGATCGACCCGACGGTCGAGATGGACGCCCGCGCTCCGCACCTGGTCGACCAGCTCGAGTACCCGCGGATCCCGGCCGAGTGGCGCTCCGCCAACCCGCCGGCGGTCGTGGACGTCGCTCCCGGCGACGGCCGGATGTCCCCGTGGGAGGTCGACAGCACGGTCCAGCTGGTCCGCGCGGCCGCGCCCAGCCAGGGCGGTCTCGGCCTGACCGGGTACCACCTCGGTGTGGGGAGCGAGGGCAGCCTGACCCGCACGCTCAAGGGTCTCGACCCGGGCCGTGAGTACCGGATCTCCCTGCGCTACGCCCGCGACAGCCGGTCCGCCGGCACCGCACCGGGCACGGCGAACCTCTCGGTCGGCGACCTGTCGGCGACCCTGACGGCGGAGGCGGACGTGTCGTCGCAGGACGCGTTCGGGAAGTACGTCGGCACGTTCGTCGCGGGGGCGCGGTCGCAGGACCTGACGATCACCGCCGGAGACTCCGGTGCGGGCGTCATGATCGACGACCTCGTGGTCGTGGGCTCCGATCCCGGCGCCTCCGACATCCCGGTCCACTACGAGTTCGAAGAGGGCTCCGGAACCAGCGCCGCCAACACCGGCACGGAGATGTCCGTGGGCGCCGCCACGCTGACGGGGGAGAGCGGGTGGAGCGACAGCGGCGTGCTCGGCGGCGCGGTCGATCTCGCCGGCGGGACCAACGCCAACGCGGTGGACCTGCCCGACAACCTGCTCCAGGGCGAGGCGAGCTTCAGCACCTCGTTCTGGGTCAAGCCACGCACGACCTCGGACTGGGCCGGTCTGTTCCACCTCGGCGACGGTCTCGGTGACGCGGGGAGCTTCTTCCAGATCCAGACGCGGACCAACGCCTCCGGCGCCACCGGGCTCGCGGCCACGTTCAAGGCCAAGGGTGCGGCGCTGCAGGAGCGGGTCTACGCCACGCCGACTCGTGACGTGGCCGTGGACGAGTGGAACCACGTCGCCTTCACCCGGCAGGGTGCGACAGGGACGCTCTACCTCAACGGTGAGCCGATCGCCTCGCGCGACGACCTGACGATCGACATGACCGACGTCGGGCCGACGGCCAACAACTGGCTGGGGCGCAACGGCTACCCGGACCCTGCGTACGACGGCCTCATGGACGACGTGCGCGTCTACACCTCGACGCTGAGCGACGCCGACGTCGCGGCGATGCACGCCGACGGCACCGCGATCGCCACGACCACCACGGTCACCGTCGAGCAGGCCTCCCCGTCGCCGTTCGGCGAGCCGGTCGACGTCTCCGCCGTCATCGAGGCCGGTTCTGATGCGGCTCCCGCGGGCGTCGCGGAGCTGTGGGTCGACGGGACCCGCATCGGCGGCCAGGCCGACCTGGTCGACGGAGCGGTGCGGTTCACCGGCGTCGCCCTCTCACCGGGCGAGCACGACGTCGAGGTCCGCTTCCTCGCCGACGACGGATGGCGCGACTCGGCGCAGACCGTCAAGCACACGGTCGAGCGACCGCCGCCGGGTGAGGGCACGCCGATCCACTACGCCTTCGACGAGGGTCAGGGCACCACGGCGGCCAACACCGGTCTGGACGGTTCGGTCGGGGCGGCGACGCTCTCCGGAGCGGCCGGCTGGACCCCGGACGGCAAGTTCGGTGCGGGCATCAACCTGCCGGGCGGTGCCTCGGGCACGGGTAACCAGGTCGAGCTGCCGGACAACATCGAGGCGGGCATGGACGACCAGTTCAGCGTCTCGCTCTGGACCCGTCCGGACGCGCTGCCCATGTGGGTGCCGCTGCTGCAGATCGGCAGCAGCACCGACACGTTCTTCCTGCTGCAGTCCAACACCCAGGCCAGCGGCGCGACCGGCTTCGCCGCGACGTTCAAGGCGCCGGGCGGCGGACAGGAGCGTCTGGTGCTGGGGCAGGGCAACGACCTGCCGCTGAACGAGTGGACGCACGTGGTGTTCACCCAGAGCGGCTCGGTCGGCAAGATCTACTTCGACGGCGAGCTCCAGGCCACGCGCGACGACTTCACCGTCGACATCGGTGACGTCGGCGTGGGCGGCCAGACGACGACCAACCTCATAGGCGGCACCAGCTGGCCGGATGCCCGCTGGGACGGCCTGGTCGACGAGTTCCGCATGTTCGGGTACGAGCTGACCGCCGAGCAGGTGGGTGAGCTCCACACCGGTCCGGCCGCGAACGCGGCCCCGGTGGGTGCGGCGGACGCCTACGGCACCGTCGAGGACGAGCCGCTGACGGTGCAGGCGCCTGGCGTCCTGGCCAACGACACCGACGCCGACGGCGACGAGCTGACGGCGACGGGGCTCACGCAGCCCGCCCACGGTGTCGTCGACCTGGGAACGGACGGTTCGTTCACCTACACGCCGGACGCCGGGTTCGCCGGCACGGACACGTTCACCTACAAGGCCTCCGACGGCACAGCGGAGTCGGCGGCCACGACGGTGACGATCACCGTGGAGGAGGGCGAGCAGCCGCCGGTCAACACGGCTCCGGAGGCGGGTCATGACGCCTACGAGGCAGTGGGCGGGGAGCCGTTGACGCTCCCGGCACCGGGTGTGCTGGCCAACGACACCGACGCCGACGGCAACGTCCTCACCGCTACCGCGGTCACGCAGCCCGCCAACGGCGAGGTCACGCTGGCGGCGGACGGCTCGTTCACCTACACCTCCGACGCCGGGTTCTCCGGCAACGACGTCTTCACCTACCGGGCCGACGACGGGACGGACCTGTCCGCGCCGGCCAGGGTGACGATCACGGTGAAGTCGCCGGCGGTGACGGCGGTGGCCGGAGTCGCGCTGCCCATCACGTACGGCACGGCGGGCACGGTCTCGGTGGCGGTGTCACCGGACACGGCCGCGGGCGAGGTCGAGCTGTCCGACGGCGACACGAGCCTCGGGAAGGCCACGATCGCGGACGGACGAGGAACTCTCGTCCTGCCGGCCACCTCGCTCCTGCCGGGGGTGCACGACCTGACCCTGCGCTACGCGGGCGACGCCGATCACCGGGCCTCCTCGTCGGAGGTCAGGGTCACGGTGGAGAAGGTGGTGCCCACCATGGAGATCTCGGCGACGAAGGCCGCGGGCAAGCAGGCGGTCGTCGACGTGTCGCTCACCGCGGCGAACGAGGTTCCCGTGACGGGTGAGGTGCGGGTGGCGATCCAGGGCGGTGAGACCCTCGTCGGTACCGTCCAGAACGGTCGAGCGAGCTTCGAGGTGGCACGGCCCAAGGGCCGTGACCTGACGCTGACGGCGTCCTACCTCGGCAGCGAGCTCGCCCTGCGGGCGGAGACGAAGGTGACGGTCAGGGTGCGGTAGCACGGAGAGCGGCGTGGGCCCGGAGGAAGATCCTCCGGGCCCACGCCGTACGTCAGCCGGTCTGCTCAGGTTCTACGCCTGCGGCAGCGTCAGTCGTCGGCCAGCGAGGCGACCACGCCGGCGCGGCTCTCGTCCTCGCTGGCGAGCACGCCGCCGTTGGCGACGATGTCGGGGGTGATCTCGCTGAAGACCATGCGGACGTCCTGGCGCCGGGCGCCCAGGATCTCGACGGCGCAGTCGGCCACGGCCTTGGCGAAGTCGCGACGCTGCTCGAGGCTGCGGCCGCGGAGTAGCTCGACGTTGATGTTGGGCATGTCTTCCCTCCGGAGGCGGCCGCCCGCATAACACGCGTTCACGAGAGCGACCTTGATTCAGTGACATGAACCACCGTACGCGTCCCACGCCATACAGTCCACGTTTTCGACCGTCAGTTCACACTCTTGACAGCCGTTCGACCGGCTGGTTTGGTGTGCTGGCCACCTCCACCCCGGGAGCCACCATGAATCGCACGACCTTCGTTCGTCGCGTGACGCTGTCCGGACTCGTCGCCGTCGGCCTCGTCGCTCTCGGGTCGACACCGGCGACGGCCCACGTGACCATCACGCCGTCCACGACCGCGGCGGGTGCGACGGCCGTCCTCCGGGTCGAGATCCCGCACGGCTGCGGGGAGTCGGCGACGACCGCGATCTCCCTCCGGATGCCCGAGGAGGTCGCGGACGTGACCGCACCCGGCACGGACCGCTGGGCGGTCGACCAGGCCGCGGACGGTCTGACCTGGACGACCCAGGAACCGCTCCCGGACGGGGAGCACGCCGAGGTCGAGTTCTCCGTGCGCCTGCCCGACGACGTCGGCGCGACGCTCGTCTTCCCGGTCATCCAGCAGTGCGAGGACGGTGAGGCGGCCTGGACCGAGGTCGCCGAGCACGAGGAGGGGCACGACACGCTCGACCGGCCGGCGCCGGTCGTCGTCGTGACCTCCGGTGGCGCCGAGGCGGCAAGTCCCGCAGGCGACCCCGCGAGCCCGGCGGCCGACCGCGAGGCACCGAGCCCCGCGGGCGACCCCGGGGCGGCGAGCGCGGCCGCCGGCGCCGAGGAGCGCGACCCCCTGATCACCTACGGTGCGGCCGGTGTCCTGGTCGCGGGCATCCTGGTGGGCGCAGCGGTCCTCCTGCGGCGCCGCCGACGCCAGTGATGCGCCCCGACGCAGTGATGCGCCGGAGCGCGGGGCGGCGCACCGGCAGCTGGTTGCTCCTGTTCGCCCTCGTCTGCGCGCTTCTCCTCGGCCCGGGGATGGGCAGCGCCGCCGCCCACGCCACGCTCGTCAGCACCGACCCGGCAGAAGGCGCGGTGCTCGAGACCGCCCCCGAGCGCGTCACGTTCACCTTCAACGAGTCCGTGATCGGCGTCCCCGCGGGGATCAAGGTGTTCGACGCGACGGGCGACGAGGTGGACTCGTCGGCGTCCGTCCGTGGGTCGCGGCTGTTCGTCGACCTCGACGAGGCCGTCCCCGACGGCACGCTCGTGGTCCTGTGGCGGCTCGTGTCGGAGGACGGGCACCCGATCGGCGGCTCGCTGACCTTCGCCGTCGGCGCCCACAGCGAGGTGGTGGACGTGCCTGCCACCACCGCGGACGCCCGCACCGACGCACCCCTTCTGCTCGGCCTCGTCCGCGGGCTGGGCTACGTAGGCCTCCTCGTGGCCGCCGGAGTGGCGGCCTTCTCGGTCCTGCTCCTTCCGCCGGACCGCGGAGCCAACCGCTCGCGCACCCGGCTCCGCCCGGTCGCGCGCGCGGCAGCCGTCGCCGCTGCTCTCGGCTGGTCGCTGGCCGTACCCCTGGTCGCGCTCTACCAGCTCGGCCTCCCGGCGTCGGCGATCACCGAGGGTACGACCTGGTCGGCGCTCGCGCCGGCCGAGTACGTCGTCCCCGCCGTCGTGGTCGCGGGCCTCGCGCTCGCCGGCGCGTCGCTCCCGGCCGCCGGCGCCCCCGGCCGGACCAGGACCGCCCTGGTCCTGGTCGGATGCGTCCTCGCGGTCGCCGCGCCGGCGTTCACCGGCCACACGAGGGCAACGACTCCCGAGGCGCTGGTGATCGGCGTGGACGTGCTGCACCTGGCCGCGGGAACCCTGTGGCTCGGCGGGCTGGTAGCGATCGTCCTGGTGCTCGGAGACCTCGCGCGCGGCGACTCCGGCGCCGTCGTGCTCCGCAGATTCTCCACCTGGGCCGCCGGCCTGCTGGCGGTGCTCGTGCTCGCCGGGTCCTTCCTGGCCTGGCGGATCGCCGGATCCTGGGACGCGCTCGTCGAGACAGGCTACGGAACCCTCCTCCTCGTCAAGGTCCTGATCGCGCTGGTCGCGATCGCCCTCGCCGCGTGGAACCGGTACGCCTTGATGCCGCGCCTCCGCCCGCCCGCCCGGCGCCGCGACCGGGGGTCCGCAGCCACGCCGGTGGTCCGCACGGCGCTCGCGGAGGCAGGTGTGCTGGTCGCTGTCCTGGTCGTGACCGGGTTCCTGGTGGACCGGAGCCCCGAGGCAGAGGTGGCCGTCAGCTCCGTCGATGGGCAGGTCGACGGGCAGAGGGAGGTCGCAGGTGAGAGCGCGACGGAGTCGCTGCGGCTGGACGACATCTCCGCGCAGGTCGTCCTGGACCCGCTCGCCGTGGGGCCGGCCACCCTCACCATCGAGATGACCGACCAGGCCGGGGAGCCCGCAGAGGGCTACGCGGCGCCCCAGCTCAGCCTGACGGCCGACGAGGTGGACCTCGGAGTGGTGGAGGTCAGCTCGCTGGGCCCGGGCGTCTACGCCGGCGAGGTGGTGCTGCCGACCTCGGGGGAGTGGGAGGTGCGGGTGTCCCTGCGCACCACGGAGTTCGACAACCCGGTGGGGACGGTCACGTTCCGCGTCCCCTGACCGGCCACGTTCCGGCTGCCGGGCGCGGGTCAGCCGGCGACACGGGTGGTCCTGCGTGGGACGCCCAGGACGTGGCGGGTGACGGTCTCGAGGACGGTGAGGCCGTCGGCCGAGAGGACCGATTCCAGGTGGCCCTGCACCGAGGCGACCCCCCGGCCGCGCAGCGCCGTGAGCACGCCCTCGGCGTCGACCGACGGTTCCAGGGCGAGCCGGGCCACCGGGTTGTCGGCCGCGGCGGCGTCGACGGTGGTCAGGTGTGCGCCGAAGGTGTTGTAGTAGCCGACGGCGGCCGTGGTGCCGAACACGTCGGCGTCGAGCCGCACGCCCTGACGCGGTGCGGGCAGGGCGCGGAGCGGGAAGCCGGCGAGACCCGCCAGCACCTGGTGGCTGAGACAGACGGCCAGCAGCGGCCGGCCCGCGGTGACCCGCTCGTGGATCCGCCGCGCGATGCTCGCGATGCGGGGATCCTCGAGGTCACGCGGGTCGCCGGGTCCCGGCCCGAGGACCACGAGATCGTCCGCGAGCACGTCGTCCACGGCGTCCCACCGCACCACGCGGGCGGTCATCCCGAGGTGGCCCAGCTGATGGGCGAGCATGGTCGTGAACTGGTCCTCGTGATCGACCACGAGGACGCTCCGGCCGGTCAGCGGCGAGGCCTTCGCGGGTTCGAACGGCGCGGCCTCGGGTGGCGCGGTGGTCGTGGCGGCGTGCGCGGCGTCCTGCGGACGCACCCAGAACTCGGCGAGCTGGCGGTTGCGGGCGGTCAGCGCCTCGGCGACGCCGTCCTGCGCGTTCAGGTCGACGACGGTGTCCGGCCCGGCGCCGCGCGGCACCAGCCCGAGCGAGGCGAGCACCCCGGCCGCCTTGGCCCGGGTCTCCGCGACCTCGTGCTCGGGCACCGAGTGCCGCACCAGGGTGGCGCCGGCCGGGACAGACACCAGGCCGCCCTCGTGCAGGTAGGCCGTGCGGATGAGGATCGGGGCGTCGAGCGAGTAGCCCGCGGGGCCGAACGGGACGCTCCCGGCCGGCTCGCCGGCGCCGTCGGGCTCGAACAGCGCGAGGAACCCCGAGTAGTAGCCGCGCGGCCGAGTCTCGTGGCGGGCGATGACCGTGCAGGCGTTCTCCATCGGCGACCCGGTCACGGTGGGCGCGAACATCGTCAGCCGCAGCGCCTCGCGGGGGTCCACGGTGGTGCGGCCCTCCAGCAGGTACTCGGTGTGGCTGAGGCGCGCCATCTGCTTGAGGTACGGGCCGACGATCCGCCCGCCGTCCGGGCAGAGCGCGCTCATCATCTTCATCTCCTCGTCCACCACCATGAAGAGCTCCTCGTTCTCCTTGGTGTCGCGCAGGAACTCGAGCACGCCGTCCCGCGTGGGGCCCGACGCCGGGTGGCGGTACGTGCCGCTGATCGGGTTCATCCGGGCGACGCCGTCGTCGAGGGTCAGGTGCCGCTCGGGCGTGGCGCCTGCCAGGGACAGCGACTCGGCGCCGTCAGCCGGTGCGTGCACCGCGAACGTCCAGTACGAACCGACCTCGTGCGTGAGCAGGGCCCGGAACCACGACGTCAGCGTGGAAACCGGTGCTGCGGAGGTGCTGGCCTCGAAGCGGCGCATCACGACGAAGTTGGCTCCGGCGCCCTGCCCGATCTCGTCGTCGATGACGCGGCGCACGATGCCCGCGTACTCGTCGTCGGGCACGTCGAAGCCGAGCGGCTCGGCGGCCACCGGCTCGGGCGGGAGGGCGGCGACGGCGTCGGACAAGGGGACCTGCTCCGACTCGCGCACGACGAGGCAGCGCAGGGGCGCCCCGTCGTCGTGCACGGTGAACCCGCGCTCGCGGGCCTGGCGGAACGGGACCACGGCGAGCACCGGCGCACCGTCGAGCGGGATGTCGCGCAACAGGTCGACGTCGACGACGTCACCGGTCAGGACCTCGACCTCGGTGCCGCCGTGGCGGCGCAGGAGGGCGAAGGGGAGCGAGCCGTCGGAGGTCAGGACCCGGTCGAGGAGGGGGTGCTGGGCGGCGTCGGAGGTGGCGTCACGGGCGGGACGGGACATTCGGGGGCCTCTCGGTTTCGGGGTGCTCGCCCCGGACCGCTCGCCGCGTGGGAACACGAAACGACCGCCTCGGGGCGAGGCGGTCGTGGACGTGTGAGTGGATGCGTCGCGAGCCCGCCTAGTCGGCGGGCCACCAGTCCTGGCAGATCAGGTGCGACGTCATGGCCGGAACGTTAGCCGGGTGCGGGCCGAGTGTCCACAGGGAAGGCTCGGCCCACCACCGCTCACCGGCCGGCGGCCAGCACCGCCGCGAGCCCGTCCTGCAGGTCCTCGACGAAGTACCCGGGGACCTCCAGCGCCGGGAAGTGGCCCCCGGCCTCGGGCGTCGTCCACCGGACGATCTGCCGGTACCTCTCCTGTGCCCAGGGGAGCGGGCACTTCTCGATGTCCCGGGGGTACATGGTGATCGCCGCCGGGACGTCGACCCGCAGGCCGGGGTCCATCGAACTGTGGCTCTCGTGGTAGATCCGGGCCGCTGACGCTCCCGTACGCGTCAGCCAGTACAGGGTGACGTCGTCGAGGATCCGGTCCATCGAGATCGTCTCGAACGGGCTGTCCTCGGTGTCCGACCACTCCGCGAACTTGTCGAGGATCCAGGCGAGGAGCCCGACCGGTGAGTCGACGAGCGAGTACCCGATGGTCTGCGGCCGAGTCGCCTGCTGCTTCGCGTACGCCCCGCGCGGGCCCTCGTAGAAGGCGCGGGTCTCCTCGGCCCACGTGCGCTCGACGTCGCTCAGCCCGTCGGTGGTCAACCCGGGCGGCGCGTCCGCGAACGTCGTGTGGATGCCGAGCACCTGCTCGGGGAACCGGCCGGCGAGGACAGTGGTGATGTTGCCGCCCCAGTCGCCGCCGTGGGCGAGGAACGTGCCGTAGCCCAGCCGGTCCATCAGCTCGACCCAGGCGGCCGCGATCCGCTCCGTTCCCCACCCGGTGGTGGCCGGCCTGTCGCTGTAGCCGAACCCTGGCAGCGACGGGACGACGACGTGGAACGCCGGCGCACCGGGGTCCCGCGGATCAGCCAGGTCGTCGACGATGTGGGTGAACTCCGCGATGCTGCCCGGCCAGCCGTGGGTCATGATCAGCGCGGTGGCGTCCGCGCGGGGGGACCGGCGGTGCAGGAAGTGGATGCCCAGACCGTCGATGGTCGTGCGGAACTGGCCGAGCTGGTCGAGGCGTTCCTCGAACGACCGCCAGCTGTACCCGGTGCGCCAGTAGCTCACCACCTCCACGAGGTCGGCCAGGGGAACGCCCTGCCCCCATCGGCGCGGGCCGGGCGTCGTGCCCTGGACCGTCTCGGCCTCCGGCAGCCGCGCCGCGGCCAGACGCGCGCGGAGCTCGTCGAGGTCGGCCTCGGTCGCGCGGGCGTCGAACACCTGCACGTCGGTGGGGCGGGGCATCAGACCTCCAGGTCGTCGGAGAACCGGACCGCGACGGTCGCGGCCGACCGTGTCCGTTCTAGCAGACCCTTGCCCCGGACACATGAATCGGGCGACCCACGGCGGTCCCACTGCGGTGGTCTCACGGCGCCCCGCGCTCCCTGCGTGACCGGACCGCAGACGCGACCGCGGCCGCAGCCGCGATGACCAGGCCGGCCCCGAGCCCGATGCCGATGGCGACCATGCTGGTGTAGGCCCGCAGCGCCAGGTCGTAGAGCGCAGGGTCCACCGAGCGCGCGAAGGTGACAGCGGCGTCCGGAGGGTTGTGGCCCAGCGACGGGCCCACGTCCCACAGCACCTGGTGGACCAGGACGAGCGACACACCGTACAAGAGCCCGAGTGCGAGGAAGTCCATGACCGGACGCCGGGTAGGCCGTAGCACGGCGACGGCCAGCCAGGCCGCGAACGGAGCGAGCGCCAGCACGTAGCAGGCGCTCGTCCACCTGGAAATATCCCGGACCGACGAGCGTGGGGGATCCGGCGGCCGGCGGCACCTTCGCTACGTCGTCCGGCGGCCCACCGATCGCCCGAGTACGACGCCGGGCGTACGAGCCGGTTGGGTGGCCGAGCTACTCCTGCCAGTCCGCTGTCGCCGCTGCACGCTGCTGCCACTGCCGCACTCCCGGCCCGTCGGGCTCCCAGCGCCGACAGAACTCCTCGAGCGACTCGCACCCGGCGACCATGACCGCGCGCCGGTCGTGCCAGCTCGGCACGTCACCGCCGTAGGCGCGGAAGAAGTGGTCGATCGCGCGGCGTCGGTCGGGGTGGTGCATCCGCACGATCCACTCGCACCAGGCCAGGTCCTCGACCGGGTCACCGAGGTGCGCGAACTCCCAGTCGAGCACAGCGGTGGCTTCGAACGTCCCTGGATCGAGCAGCACGTTGTTCGGGCCGAAGTCGCCGTGCACCAGCACCTTGCCCGGCGGGAGAGGCTCCGGGCCGAGCAGGTCCGGCGGTGCGTCGTGGATGCGCCGGAGCACCCGGCCGCACGTCGTCATCACGGCATCCGAGTGCCCGTCGTCCAGTAGTTCCTGACCCTGCACGCCGGCCACGAAGCCGAGCGTCAGGGTGCCGGCTCTGACCGCACGTACCGGCGGCACGGGCACGATGCCGTCGAGTCGGGTCAGCAGGTCGTGCTCGCGAGCGAGCCGGGACGGAGCCTCGGGGCCCGCATAGGTCTTCTCCACCACGGTCCCGTCCCCGACGGTGTGGTTGGTGTAACCGTGCTTCAAGCGGCGCATCCACTCAGGATCGATGCCGGGGACGCTCAGCGCAGCGTCGGCCCTTCCACGTTCACCGGCCCGGGGGCAGCCCGGCGTTCGATCTGCAGGTTGACGGTGCTGCGCGACGTCGGGATCACGGCGAGCTGGGCCTCGTCGCCGCTGGTGTCGATGGCGCGCACGTGCAGGTGGCCGTCCTTGAGGCGCATGGCGAACTGGTCGGTCCCGGCGACGAAGCGCACCTCGCTGTCGTCGGTGATCACGGTGGGGCCAGTGGGCAGTGTCTTGGGCATGGGTACAGCATGCCAGCGCCGCGCGGCTGTGCGGCAGGTCGGCCATCCCTGTCCCGCGGGAAGTCTGTGTGCCCCGGTCAACCTGACGGGGTGCGTGCCAGACTGCCGACGTGCCCGCGCTGCTGCTCCCGTCACCGGTCGAGGTGCTCGACGACCAGCGTCTCGCCGCAGCTGGCGTGCGCCTGCTGCTCAAGCGGGACGACCTGATCCACCCGGACCTGCCGGGCAACAAGTGGCGCAAGCTGAAGTACAACCTGGCAGCCGCGCAGTCCGCCGGCGCTGCCCGGCTGTTGACGTTCGGCGGTGCCTACTCCAACCACATCCGGGCCGTGGCCGCCGCGGGAGCGCTGTTCGGGTTCGAGACGGTCGGCGTGGTCCGGGGCGAGGCGCACGACCCGCTGAACGCGTCACTGCGGTTCGCGGCCGACCACGGCATGCGCCTGACGTATCTGGATCGTCAGACGTACCGGCGCAAGACCGACCCGGACGTGATCGACCGGCTGCACGATCGGTTCGGCGACTTCTATCTGGTGCCCGAGGGTGGCAGCAACGCCTTGGCCGTGCGTGGCTGCGCGGAGCTGGTGGGCGAGATCAGTGACGGGTTCGACGTCATCTGCTGCGGCGTCGGTACCGGCGGGACCCTGGCGGGTATCGCCGCCGGGCTGGCGCCCGGGCAGCGGGCGGTCGGCTTCTCCTCGCTCAAGGGCGGGGACTTCCTGTCCGACGACGTCGCCGCGCTCCAGCGTGCCGCGCTGGGGGAGGCGACCGGGAGCTGGGGGATCGAGACCGGCTACCACTTCGGCGGGTATGCCAGGTCGAAGCCAGAGCTGGTCGCGTTCATCGACGACTTCGAGTCCCGCCACGGGCTGCGCCTGGACCGGGTGTACGTGGCGAAGATGATGTACGGCATCTACGACCTGGCGGCTCGGGGCGTACTCCCCGCCGGGACGAGGATCGTTGCCGTGATCACGGGGCCTGACTTCGAGGCTCGGACACGCTCGTAGTACCGCTGCTGGTCGGGGTATCGATCGAATCTCGTCGCTAATCGCTTGATTATCGAGCGATACCCAGTGATAATCGCTGTATGAATCGCATCGTCTTCGCCATGCTCACGGCACTGATCCTCGGCGGTATCGCCCTCAGCCTGTTCGCCCAGGTCGTGATCCTTCCTGGGATCGCCGCCGACGAGGTCAGGCACTTTCCCGCGTACGAGCCCTACCGCGTCCCGCTCCTGACCGTCGGGATCGCGTTCATCGCGTGCGCGCAGGTGGCGCTCGCGGCCCTCTGGGCCCTCGTGTTCCGCGCCCAGACGGGCGTCTTCTTCCGGCCGGGCACGCGGCGCTGGGTCGTGACGATCGGCGCGGCGATCGGGGTCGCGACGCTGCTCACCGGCGGCTTCTTCCTGTACCTGACGTTCGTGGGCATCCCGATGCCCGACGACATGGGGGACCTGGGGCTGTGGATGGCCAGCGGCCTGGGGTCCGTGGTCGGGGTCGCGCTGCTCGGGGTCGTGTTCGTGACCCATCGGCTCATCGAGCGGGCGACGGACGCGCAGACCGAGCTGGATGGCGTGCTCTGATGGCGATCGTCGTCGAGATCGACGTGCTCCTGGCCAAGCGGAAGATGTCGGTCGGCGACTTCGCCGACGCGATCGGTCTGAGCCCTGCCAACGTGTCGGTGCTGAAGAACGGCCGTGCGAAGGCGGTCCGGTTCTCGACGCTCGACGCGATCTGCAAGGCCCTCGGTTGTCAGCCGGGCGATGTGCTGCGGTGGGTCCCCGACGACGGTGACGGGTCCGGGGCAGCGTTCCAGGACGCGACGACCGAGACCCGCTGACCGGCACGCGCCACGGCTGACCTGCGCGACAGGTGCCGTGGCGCGTCGGGCTGCTGATCCGCTCAGGCCGCGGCATGACACATGTCACGGGTGGGGTGTGCGAAGCATCCGGAAGGCGGTGACAGGCCGGCACTTCTGTGCGGCGTCCCCAGGCGGTGGACTGGGGGCAGCACCGGGGACCACCCCGAAGCCCACAGCCAGCCACAACCACGGGAGCACACCATGGACCTCGTCGAAATCCTCCAGAACCTCCTCGGACAGGTGCCCGAGCTCGTCCAGCCACTCGTCGTCGCGCTCGCCGGCGCCATCCCGTTCGTCGAGGGTGAGGGCGGCGCGGCGATCGGCATCCTCGGTGGTATGCCGCCCGTCGTCGCCGCCATCGCCGCGATGGCCGGCAACTTCCTCGTCGTGGCGGCCCTGGTGCTGCTCAGCTCCGGCGCACGCAACGCCGTCGTG
Source organism: Promicromonospora xylanilytica (assembly GCF_054782895.1). Lineage (NCBI taxonomy): Bacteria > Bacillati > Actinomycetota > Actinomycetes > Micrococcales > Promicromonosporaceae > Promicromonospora > Promicromonospora xylanilytica. The sequence continues at coordinate 743,477 of NZ_BAAGRP010000007.1, read as the reverse complement.
ACCCGGCACCGCGAGAAGGTCCTGGCCCGCGACGGCGCGCCGGTACCCGCCGGGTCCACGCTGGAGGTCCCCCCGGGCGGGAAGGCCGACGGCGCTCGCAGCGCCGCTCGCCGGGCGAAGTTCCAGCGCGCCTACGAGCGCTACGGCGTCCCCGGCGTGAGCCTGCTCGGCCCCCTCCTGCTGCCTACCCACTTCACCGCCACCATGCTCGCCGCATCCGGCGTCGGCAAGGCCCGCATCCTGATCTGGCAGGCCGTCGCCATCGTCGCGTGGACCACCCTCACAGCACTCGTCATCAGCGGGGTCATCCAGGCCGTCCGATGAGCACCACGTGGCAGCCACCGATCCCGGGCGGGTAGGGCGCGGACACTCGTCGCGCTGCTCGACGGAAGTGAACTGCACCTTCGTCCGTGACGGCTGCGGCACCGCGGTGACCAGTGCCAAGGCCGTGCGGATGGATGAGCGGACCAAGGTGCGGGCCGGGCCCGGTCCCGGCTGGGCCGTGCCAGGATGCGACCGTGGAGATGACCGACGTCATGCGCGCGATTCTCTGGGTCCCCGTCGGAGCGGTCCTGATCCTTGATCCCTTGATCGTGTCGTTCACGAGCGGCTTCAGCTCCGGCGTTGTCGCGACGTTCCTGCTCGGCGTCCTCTACCTGTGGTGCGGTCTCTACCGGGGCGGGATCCGGGCCCGTACGAAACGGCTGATCGGCTGGGTGCGGATCCTCGTCCTGGTCGGCACTGCGCTGTCGCTCCTCCTCTTCGCGTCCATCGCGTTGCTCGGCCGGGCGGACACCGTCTCGCACCGGGAGGATGCCGTCATCGTCCTCGGGACGGCGCTGAAGGGCGACGAGGTGACGCCGTCGCTCCGCTCCCGGCTGGACGTGGCTGTCGAGTACTCCACCGCGAACCCGGACGCCGTCGTCGTCGTCACCGGTGGCCAGGGGCCCGGGGAGACCATCGCCGAAGCGCTCGCGATGGAGCGGTACCTGGTCGCGCACGGGGTCGCGGAGGGCCGGATCGTCCGGGAGGACCGGTCGACCAGCACCTACGAGAACTTCGTCCGCGCGAAGGTCCTCCTGGACGCGCGCCTCGACGCGGGCTACACGACGGCCTTCATCACGAGCGAATACCACGTGTTCCGGGCCGGCGAGATCGCTCAGGGAGCAGGAATCGGCAGCACCCATGCCCACGCGGACACCCCGTGGTACCAGGTCCCGGTCGACTACGTGCGGGAGCTCCTGGCGATCACGAAGCTCGTCGTGACGGGGCGGTGATCGGGTTCGAGCGCCACCACCCCGGACGTCCCACGGAGAGGTACTGCTCATCCTGGTGGTGACCGTTGCAAAGGTACTACGTGGTCCGGACTACTTGCTGTCGATACGGCCGAGTGCCGCACCGGTCTCGGCCATTGCTGCGGTGGCCTTCGCCCAACCTGTGTCGGCCGGGTCCAGGGTGCTGCGCAGGTAGGCGGTGGTCAGTCGCTGCAGGACCGCGACCCGCTCCGGGTTCTCGTCGGTGGTCTCGGCAGCTTCCCAGTTCGGGATGCCGCCCAGGGAGTGCTCGGCGCCGAACAGGGTCAACAGGTCGGTGGCACCCGGGCTGTGGGCGTAGGCGTCGGTGAACCAGTCCGGGCCGCGGTCGGACATCTTCGACTGGTCGTGGTCGCCGGCCACCACGAGCGTGGGCGTGGTCAGCTCAGTGAACGACGGGTTCATGAACGGGAAGTGCTCCTGGGCGAACGGGTGCAGCCCTGCGCCCCCGATCCCGGTCGCGGCCAGCAGCACGCCGGCCTGCACCCGCCGGTCCGCGTAGTCCTGGCCGGCCTTGCCCTTGCTGTCGAGAACGCGGGCACCGAGCAGCATCTGCACGGTCTGGGCGCCCCAGGAGTGTCCGGCCGCGACGACCTGGTCCCGGTCGACCCGCCCGGCAAGGCCCGGCACCGCACGTTCGATCGTCTCGAGCTGGTCCATGGTCCGCACGAGATCGGCATGCCGTTCGGTCCAGACCTCGCCGAACCCGGGGTGGTCGAACCCGATGCCGTCGCGACGGGAGTCGAGGTGCGTCGGTTGGACGACGACGAACCCACGAGACGCCCAGAAGGCCGTCAGGGGTGCGTATCCGTCGAGGGACCACCCGTTGCCGTGCGAGAACAGCAGCACCGGCAGGTGCTGCCCGGTCACGGGGGCAGAGACACGCACGTCGAGCGGGAGCGCGCGGCCCGGCGCGTCCAGGCGCACAGGGGCGACCGAGACGACCTGGTCTCCGACCCCCACGAGGTCGTCGAGGGCATGGATGATCGGGGTGTCGGTCGTTGCAGGAGTACCACTCATGGGAGATCGCTCGTCCTTTGCGGTCGAGGCCTCCGCCGACCAGAATGGAAGCGGAGCGCCGCTCCGAAACAATACGGAGCGCCGCTCCGGTTGGCAAGTATCGACGAAGGCTTCCCCATGACGACCGCTGGCCCCACTGACAACTCCACCGACTCGACTCCGCGCCTGAAGCGCAGCGATGCCAGGCGCAACGAGCAGGCCCTGCTCGAGGCCGCCGCCGCTGTCTTCGTGACGAACGGCGTGGACGCGCCGGTCCGGCTGATCGCCGAACGTGCGGGGGTGGGCATGGGGACGATCTACCGGCACTTCCCGACGCGTCCCGCGTTGGTGGCGGCGGTGTACCAGCACCAGGTGGAAGCGCTGGCCGAAGCGGGCCCCTCACTCCTGCGCGAGTCCGGCGACCCCGGAGTCGCCCTCCAACGATGGGCCGCGGGCTTCGTCGACTTCCTCGTGACCAAGCATGGGCTCGCTGGTGTGTTCGGGTCCGACACGGAGGGCGTGAACACGCTGCATCAGTACTTCGTCGACCGGCTCGTCCCGGTGTGCGACGCCCTGCTCGACGCCGCGCTCGAACCAGGCGACTCCGGGCGGGTTTCCGGGTACATGCTCATGCGCGGCATCGGCAACCTCTGCATCGGTGGCGCCAACGACCCCCACTACGACGCCGCCCGCATGGCCGCGCTGCTCGTGACCGGGGTGCTCACCGGAGAACCCAGACATGGATGAGGGCACGATCGGACTCCGTCAGGCGTGCGCCGGGGCCCGCGAGATCGGCTGGTTCGCGCGTGCTCCATGTCGTGACGTCATGCTCACGGTCGAGGTGCGGAGCTCGCCGTGTTCCCGAGCCGTAGCGTCGTCTCCCCGATGCAGGTGTCCTCGACGTAACGGAGGCCCGCGCCCTCGGCCGTCTCGCGAGCCTCGTCGGAGGTCAGCCCGAGCTGCAGCCACAGGGTGCTCGCACCGATATCGACCGACTGACGGGCGATGGCCGGCGCTTCGTGCGCGGGCCGGAACACGTCGACGATGTCGACCGGGACAGGTATGTCGGCCAGGGCCGGGTATGCCTTCCGCCCGAGGATCTGTGTGGCGGTCGGATGTACCGGGATCACGTCGTAGCCGGCGTCGAGCAATACTTTCGCCACCGCGACGGAGGGTTTCTCGGGATTGGTGGAGAGCCCGACGACGGCGACCGTCCGGGCCGTGTCGAGCAACGACTTGAGGTCCGTGTCGTCCATGGGCTTTCCTCCTGGTTTCGGATGTTCATCGAGGCGGCGGTACCTGATCGATCGCTGGTCAGGGAACCGACTTTCGATCTGTCAGCCAGTGACAACCATCGTGAGCTCCGTTCGCATCCCGCCTCCCACCGTGGATGAGGCTCACCGCGGAGCGGGAGATGCCTGCTTCGGTGTCCGGGCTTGGTTGCGGAACTTCGTGGGTGATGAGCCGACCACGCGACGGAACGCGGTGCTGAACGCACTCTCGGACTGGTAGCCCGTGGCTCGTGCGAGCTCGGAGATCGAGAGCGTGTCGCGGGCGAGGGCGTCGCGGGCGAGGGCCATGCGCCATTGGATCAGGTACTCCAGCGGCGGGACACCGACGTGGTCCTTGAAGGCCCGGGCGAACGCCGAGCGCGACATGTGGCTGATCTCGGCGAGCTCCTTGAGGCTCCAGGAGCGAGCCACGTCCGCGTGCACGGCCCGCAGGGCGGTACCGATGCCGTCCTCGTTCAGTGCGCCGAGCCAGCCGGTGGGCCGGTCTGTCTGGCCGGCGTGAGCGCGCAGCATGTGCACGAGCAGGACCTGCGCGAGGTGGTTCTGCACCAGCGGGCCGCCGGCGGCGTCGACCCCGACCTCGGTCGCCAGGAGTGCGATCAGCTGCCCGAGCTCCAGGCCACGAGGGTCAGCCGCCCGGACGATCACGAGCGGCGGGAGCAGGTCGGTCAGAAGGGCCGCGTTGCTGTCGTCGAACGCGATGTGCCCGACGCAGAGATAGAGGTCGTCCTCGGACTCCTGGCCGATCCGCACGAACCCGTCGTCGGCTCCCGTGAACACCCGCTCCGCGGGCCGCGGGCTGGCGTCGAGCGTGCTGGCCAGCACGTAGGGCGGGGGGTTGCCCAGCATGAAGGTGTCACCTTCATGCAGGAGCACCGGCTCGTGCCCTTCGAGGACCAACCAGCACGTGCCGCGCACGAGGCCGCCGATCCGCACGTGCAAGAACGTGTCGAAGCGCAACGCCCACTCGCCCACGGCCCGGAGGTTGGGCCCGACCACTGTGCGGGGCTTGAGCAGGCCGATCGCGTCCGCCACTGGATCGTTGAAACCGAGCAACGCTCTCCTGGACTATCAATAAGGAATTGTGGACTATCCGTTATGGAGGATACCTCGGCCCCTGTGCAGGATCGATGTCGTCGGATCGGCATCGAGAGAGCAACGGAGAGAGTCACATGGGACAGCTCGAGGGCAAGACGGCGGTCGTGACCGGCGGTAGCAGCGGGATCGGTCTGGCGGTCGCCGTGCGGCTGGCGCACGAGGGTGCATATGTGTTCGTCACAGGGCGACGTGAGGCCGAGCTGGAGAGCGCTGTCAAGACCATCGGGGTGGAGCAGGCCACGGGAGTGGCGGGTGACATCTCGAACCTGGAGGATCTGGACCGGCTCTATGACGTCGTCCGGGCGCGGGGCAAGGGGTTGGACGTGCTGGTGGCGAACGCGGCGATCGGTGCGTTCGTGACGCTGGAGCAGACCACCGAGGAGCACTTCGACCAGACCTTCGGGATCAACGTCCGGGGAACGCTGTTCACGGTGCAGAAGGCGCTGCCGCTGCTCAACGAGAGCGCATCGGTGGTCCTGACCGGGTCCACGGCCGCCGACCGTGGCATGGACGCGTTCGGCGCCTATTCCGCGTCGAAGGCGGCGGTGCGGTCGTTCGCGCGGACGTGGTCCACCGAGCTCAAGGGCCGGGGCATCCGCGTCAACGTGGTCTCGCCGGCGTGGATCGAGACCCCCGGAGGCACCGCCTCGTTCGGGGACGAGGAGACTGCCCGGGCCATGAAGGACCACGTCGCCGCGACGGTACCCAAGGGTCGCATGGGGCAGCCTGAGGAGGCTGCCGCAGCGGTGGCGTTCCTCGCCTCGGAACAGAGCAGCTATGTCGTCGGCTCGAACCTCTACGTCGACGGCGGCACCAACCAGATCTGAGCGAGGGCCCGGGTCGCGGTCGAAGAGGTGATGAGGTCGGGGCGTGGCGCCGCTCGCCTGGTGCGGCGACGGCGTGACACGCCCCCCTCAGGCCGACAACGCTTCCGCGTCAGGAGGTGACCTGCTGCAGCGGATCGGGCTCGCTCGGGTTCCGCCTCCGTTCCTTCACCAGGAGCACCACGGCTACGACAACGCCTGCGATCCCAAGGAACGGGGCAACAAGTCCGGCGTAGGGAAGGCTCGACGAGAACGTCGAGAAGTCCCACAGGCCGTGCAGGAGCATGGCCGGAACCAGCGACCCCGTCGAGCGGAATGCCAGGTAGTAGACGGATCCGAGCCCGAACTGGATGACGACCTGGAGGAACGCGAGCGCACCGATCCCGAAGAAGAAGTTGGGCAGGTGCAGCAGCGAGAACAATGTGGTGGAGAGGAGCCAGACTCCTACTTCGCCAAATCGACTGCGCAGCGCGACGAAGAGCTGGCCGCGCGCGACCACCTCTTCGTTGAACCCGACCAGGACGCTGCCGACGACGAGGAAGATCCACATCGTCATCGTCACCCGCGAGAACTCGCCGAACACCAGATTGAGGATTGCGACCGCGGCCATGATGGCCGGCACCACGGCGGCACCTCTCGGGAGCCGCCTCGTCTCCCGTAGCGATGGTCGCCACCATCCGAAGATCGAGATGACGATCAAAAGAACGACGAGACCACCGGCGAGAGGCGCCACGTACCAGCGCAGCAGCGTGTCCTCGCTCTCCCCGACACGCGCGTAGTCGATTCCGTTGACGATCCAGATGGCGTAGAAGACCGCCAGATAGGCGACAAATGCCGAGAGGCCCAGCCAGACCCGAGGGCGGACGCGCAAGGCCGTCGTGCCAGAGTTTGTGTGCATGATCGCAGTGAAAACCATGTTGTCTGCACACGGTCAAGCGAGAGGCCCGTACAGGGTTCGTGCGCTACACGCCGACGACGAAGGTCAGTGCGGCCCACATCGAAACTGTCGAGACAGTCGTCCAGAGGACGATCGCCACGCCCTGCCACAGCAGCACCCAGCCCCGTGGCGTTCCGCCGGCGACGAGCAGCGCGGACGTGAACTGGGTCGGAATCGCCAGCGGGCCGAGGATGCTCGCTCCGGGCACGCCGAATCGCACGAGCCACCTCTTGAACTTCCGCTGTCCCTTCGACTCGGGCTTGGCCGGGCCACGCGGACCCTTCCGATCCATCACCGCGGTACGTGCCCGGGAGCTGAGAAACACCACGAACAGCACGCAGATGAAGTTGTCCGATGCGGCAGCTATGGCCGTGATGACTGGATGAGCCCGCCAGAGACGCCGATCAGCGCCGCAACCTCCCCCTCGATGAACGGGACCGCGGCGGCGAGCATGATGACGAACGGTTGGAGGAGCTCAGGCACCTGAGACACAAGCTCCTGGAAGTTCCGTACAAGGTCCTCGATGGCGGTCATTGAAGCGTCCCTCTCTACGGTCGGCTCGGTTCGCCGACATCACCCGTAGTAGAGGCCGTGTTCCTGGAACAGGGTCAACCCCGCAGCTACCTCGTGCGTCGCCGCGGCCCGCGCTCCTTCGTGCCCACGACCGTAGTGCCGTAGTATCGACCATCTGGTCAGTTCGATCGATGACAGTCAGGTGGACTCCATGGCCGAGGTGCGGCAGACGCGCAACACGGAACGGACGCGTCGTGCGGTCCTGGACGCCGCGACTCAGCTGATTCTCGAAAGGGGCACGGCTGTCACGCTGGCCGAGGTCGCCTCGATCGCCGGTGTGTCCAAGAGCGGTCTGATCCACCACTTCGGCAACCGGGACCAGCTGGTGATCGCCGTCGTCGAGGACATGTTCGGACAGTTCCGAGCCGCGGTGTACGCCGGTCTCGACCTGTCGGAGAACTATCCCGGGAAGATGCTCCGCGCGTACGTGCGAGCGCTCTTCGCGGGCAGCGCCGAAGCCGTGGCCGCGCGGAACTTCACGGCCGCGTCGACCTGGAACGGCCTGCGTGCGATCCCCGGGGTCGCCGAGGTCGTCGACGAGCACAACGCATGGTGGAGCGAGCAGCTCGCCATGGACGGCCTCAGCCCCGAGCTGATCCAGATCGTTCGCCGGGCCGCTGAGGGTGTCGCCGCCGCAGCGCTGCAGGGGGAAGAGGACGAAGCGAGCATCGCGACGGCCCGTCGCCTCCTGCTCGACCTCGCCACCAACGGAACGTTCAGCGAGCCGCTCTGACCCCTCGGCAACCTCGCTGGCACGGCGTCGTGCCGGCCGGTCGGCACGGCGTCGTGCCGCCCGTGGGGGCACCGGGTCTCGGTGAGGCCGCGTACCGGCGCCGGTAGTACATCGACTGAGCGACTTCTTCTGCCGGCCGGCCGCCGGCCGCGTCCTGGTGGCCGTCCCCATGCCCACTCGTCGCCGTGGGCCGATGCGGCGTGCCCGCGAACGGCCCTGGTCAGAGCATCTGTGCGGCTATAACGACTGTCGGGGTTGCACTACCGACCAAATGGTCCGTACACTCAAGCTCCGGGTACAGATCTCTCTGATGGGAACCTCGTGAACAACTCATCCCCTCCTCAGGCCACAGCCAAGAGCTGGGCCGGTCTTGCCGTGCTGGTGCTGCCCTTGCTGCTGATCACGATCGACAGCACGGTTCTGATCCTTGGCCTGCCCGCCATCTCTGCCGAACTGCGCCCCACCGGCATCGAGCAGCTGTGGATGATCGACATCTACTCACTCGTCCTCGCCGGTCTGCTGGTGGCGATGAGCACCGTGGGTGACCGGTTCGGCCGACGGAGGAACCTGCTCATCGGAGCAGTCATCTTCGCGGCCGCCTCGATGGCCGGCGCCCTTGCCACGGCGCCATGGATGCTGATCGGCGCCCGTGCGCTGCTGGGCGTCGGCGGCGCGATCATGATGCCCTCGACGCTGTCGCTCGTGCGCAACATGTTCCTCGACCGGCAGCAGCGCCGGTACGCGATGGCCGTGTGGGCAGCGATGGCATCGGCCGGCGCGGCCGTAGGACCCATCCTCGGGGGCTGGGTCATCGAGACCTTCAGCTGGCAGGCCGCGTTCCTGCTGAACATCCCGGTCATGCTGCTCCTGCTCATCCTCGGCCCGATCCTCTTGCCCGAGAGCCGCAACCCAGCGCTGCGCAGGATCGATATCCCCAGCGTCGTCCTGTCCTTCGCCGGAATGGTCGGTGTGGTCTATGCCGTCAAGTCACTCACGGGCGGCAAGGACGTCGGACTCGCGATGGCAGCGCTTGTCATCGGCCTCACCGCCATCGTCCTGTTCGTGCGCAGGCAGCTGAGGCTCCCCACACCGCTGATGGACGTCCGGCTGTTCAAGGTGCGGTACTTCCGAGGCGCAGTCATCGCCGATCTCCTGTCGATCTTCGCCATGGTCGGTGCGCTGGTCGCTCTCGTCCAGCATCTCCAGCTCGTCCTGGGCCTCAACCCGCTCCAAGCGTCCGTCTGGCTGATCCCCCAGGCGATCTTCGCCACGATCGCAGCGTTCCTCGCGGCGGTGCTGGTCAAACGCATCCTGCCCGCCTACGTCATCACCGTCGGGCTCCTGATCGCAGCCGTCGGCTTCGGGCTGACCATCTTCCTGACGCCGACGTCCAGCCCTGTCCTGATCGCGACCGCGCTCGCGCTGGTCGCGCTCGGAGCGGGCATGGGACTGGCTCTGAGCAACGACATCATCATGAGCTCCGTCAGGCCCGAACGCGCCGGACAGGCCGCCGCCACGTCGGAGACGGCGTACGAGATCGGCACGACACTGGGTACGGCGGTGCTGGGCGGGGTCCTCGTCTCCTGGTACACCAGGGTCGTCGCCGCCGGAACCGACGCGCTCGCTCTGACGTCGGGTCATGCCGAGCGGGCGTCCTCGACGATGGCGGAGGCGCTGCTGGTGGCCACCGAGGTCGGCGGCAGCACGGGTGCAGCCGTGCTCGAGATCGCCAAGGCCGCCTTCACCGACGCGATCACGATCACCGGTGCCGCAGGCGCCGGGGTGATGGTACTTGCTGCGATCTGGGCTCTGGTCATGCTTCGGGGCGCCGCCGCGAACAAGGACCTCGCCGCGGAGCACGAGCACGAGCTCCGAACCGCGGTGCCATCCCGACGTCAGGCCGATCAGGGGTGACATAGCGGACATCCGACCTGATCGGATGTCCGCTCCCTTGACCCGGTGGCGACCACATAGCTTCTGCTGGCACAGACGGTCGACGCATGACTGTCCCGTTTCGAGGCGGAGTGGGGTCGTACGAGCGCTCCGTGAGCGCGGAGAGGACAAGATATGCCGTGGAGTACTCGCGAGCTAGCAGACCTGGCGGGAACAACGGTGAACACTGTTCGTCACTATCACCGTGTCGGGCTGCTCGACGAACCTGAGCGTCGCTCCAATGGATACAAGCTGTACGAGGTCGGGCACCTCGTGAGTCTCCTTCGGATTCGACGCCTCGCCGACCTGGGCGTGCCGCTCTCAGGGATCGGCGATGTCGGCGCAGGCGCCGAGCACGTACCGGACGCTCTCCGTGACCTCGACGCCGAGCTCCGGGCGAGCATCGAACGCTTGACGAAGGCCCGAGGGGAGATCGCCGCAATCCTCCGGGAAGAGTCTCCCGCGCACGCGCCGGCAGGGTTCGCTTCCGTGGCATCGCGGCTGTCCGAGGCGGACAGCTCGATGATCCACATCTACACGCAGCTGTACGACGAGGAAGCCCTCGCCGATGTGCAGAGGATGGCTGAGGCTGACTCCGACAATCTCAGCGCTGACATCGACCAGCTTCCCGCCGATGCGGACGAGGAGACACGGCGGGCGCTCGCCGAGCGGCTCGCGAGGACTCTCAGACAGAACTTCATCGACTATCCGTGGTTGACCGATCCTGCCGCACACCTCTCCAAGAACGTGCTCGTCACGGCCGAGACGTTCGCGGAGGCGGTGGCTGAGCTGTACAACCCGGCTCAGCTGGACGTCCTCAGTCGCGCCAACGCGCTCGCACGTGAACAGCTGCCCGGTGGGCAGGAAGAGGACCTGCCCGAGAACAACTGGAAGGGATCGAGCAATGACTGAGCAGCGACCCGCGCCTGCGACTGGCTCGAGCGGCCCTGGCACTCTCCGGCCCCGGATCTTGGCGGAGGACCTTCTCCTGCTTCTCTTCCAGCCAAGTTCTGGTCGGCAGGGGGGTGCCGGGAGCATCGCCGGCGAGGCCACGCTCTACTGGGTGCTCGCCGGCGCAGTGCTGGCAGACCTCGGCCTCGGCGGCCATGTTCGAACCGGCACCACGCGGATCGGCACGATGACCGTAAGGGCCGTCGCCGACAACCCTCCGTCCGACCCGCTGCTTCGTTCGAGCTGGGAGTACGTCGCCCGCAAGTCGCGAGGCGTGCAGACGGTCCTCGCCGCGACGGGACCCGCCTTGCGTGAACCGTTGCTGGACCGACTCGTCGAACGTGGAGACCTCCGCCGCCGCACACAGAAGGCACTCGGCCTGTTCGAGACCACAGTGCTCCAGGAGGGAGACCTCGGTCGCCGTGACGGCCTGCTTGCCGCGGTCCGCACCGTGCTCGTCGACGGTGCGGAGCCCACGGAACGCACCGCGGCGCTTGCAGCGCTCCTTTATGGCAGCGGGACTCTGCCTCAGTTCGACCGCGATATCCCATGGACGTCTCCGGTCATCGCTCGCGCCGAAGAACTCAAGAACGGCAACTGGGGAGCGGACGCTGCGGCACAGGCCGTGGCGCGCACCGTTACCGCAGCCATCGTGAACAACGTCATCGTCGCCGCCGCCGTCCTGCCGCGCGGATAGCCGCACCGTGCTGTGAACCGGTAAGTGCGGTATGGCGCACCCGGCTGCTCCGCATACCTGACCACGACGAAGCGCCCATCCGGAGATCGTGAGCCCTCCTCATCCCGCGCACGGGATGATGAAGAAGCAAGACAAGGAATACATCGTGGAAATGACTACGCAGGTGACCCCTCGCAGGCCCCGCTCCGGTCCCTCGCGACGCTCCGCCTGGTTCTGGGTGCCGCTCGTCCTCCTGGTCGCGCTCGTGCTGGTGCTCGGCTGGCTGAACAAGACACCGTGGTGGGGCTGGGGCCTGGTCGCGGTGCTCCTGGTCGCGCTGGCTGTCTCCGCCCCCTGGTGGCTGCGGCGTGGCGTCGCGCTCCGAGCAGGCGCGTGGCTGGTGGCAGGCGCCGTCGTGGCCGGAACGGTCGTGATCGCCCATCCGGGGCCGCAGCTGCGGGTCGCAGGAGGCGCGGAGCGGGAGGCGACGCAGCCGGTCGAGACGGTGGAAGGCCCGGTGACCGGCGTGCGCAACGATGCAGGCACGGTCGAGATCTTCGCAGGGGTGCCGTATGCCCAGCCTCCGGTCGGCGACCTGCGGTGGCACGCGCCGCGACCCCTCGAGCCGCGGTCCGGGGTGCTCGTCGCCGACCGCTTCTCGGCGGCGCCGGTGCAGGCCACGACGACCTTCGCCACCCGGGCGCTGTCCCAGACCCTCGACATCCCCCTGGAGGACACGTTCCTCAACCCCTACCCGGTCAGCGAAGACAGCCTCTACCTCAACATCTGGCGCGCCACGCGGCCCGCGTCCGCCGAGCTGCCCGTACTCGTCTACGTCCCGGGTGGCGGCTTCGCCACCGGATCGGGGGCCCTGTCCCTGTACGACGGCGAGGCGCTGGCTTCCACCGGAGAGGCGATCGTGATCACGATCAACTACCGGCTGGGTGTCATGGGGTTCCTCTCCCACCCGGAGCTGGCCGCCGAGTCGTCCTACGGCGCGTCGGGCAACTACGGGATCCTGGACCAGATAGCGGCTCTGGAGTGGGTCCGGCAGAACATCGCCGCTTTCGGTGGCGACCCGGACCGCGTCACGATCGCAGGTGAGTCCGCGGGCGGCGAGAGCGTGTGCATCCTGGGGGCGACACCCCTGGCCGAAGGGCTGGTCGACGGCATCATCGGCAGCAGCGGCGCCTGCATGGGCACAGAGGGGAACACCGAGGACGGCGACCAGAGCGACTCGCGTGCGGTCGCGGAGGACGCCGGCGAGCGTCTGGCCAAGGAGCTGGGCGTGGGCACCGTCGCGGAGATGCGGGAACTGCCCGTCGACCGGATCATCGAGGCCGCCGCGACCATCGGACCGCACTGGCGGCCTTCCGTCGACGGGTACGTCCTGGGCCGGAGCCCGGCGGACATCTACACGGCGGGCGACCAGCTCGACGTCCCGACGATGGTGGGCAGCAACGCTGACGAGGACTCCCTGATCAGGGCCTTCCCTCCGGAGCCGGTGACTCCCGCGGAGTACCGCGCGACGGCGCAGGAGGACCATGGCGAGGACCTGGCGGCGTTTCTCGACCTGTACCCCGGCGAGACCGAGGAGCAGGCACTCGACTCGATGCTGCAGGCCCAGACCGACCGTGCGTTCACTCGCGCTATGTACCGCTGGGCGCGGCTGCAGACGCAGAGCGGCCAGGCGCCCGCCTACCTGTACTTCTTCACGCACACCCCGCCGGGTGAGGGCCTGGAGGAGTACGGGGCGTACCACGGCGCGGAGCTCATGTACGCCTTCGACAACCTGGGCGCGGACGGCCCGGCGGACTACGGCGAGGCCGACCACCTGCTGCGTGACCACCTCAGCGGCTACTGGCTCAACTTCGTCCGGACCGGTGATCCCAACGGGGCGGGACTACCGGTGTGGTCCACCTTCGCCGACGCCCCGGAGCAGGTCATGCAGCTCGGCGTCCCCAGCGAGATGAGGGACCGTCCACTGCCTGATGCGATCGACTACTGGATGAGTCACGGGGGACCGATCTCGTGATCCCCGCGGGGTATCTCGTCCTCACGAGATGCGTCGGTCACGCGACCGTGTCGCCCGCCCGGGCATGCGCCAAGGACTGGATCATCCCGCCGGGTGCGGGTGACGCCTCTTTTCACCCTGGAACATTTGGGATATTGCCCAACGCTTCAGGCTCTTTGCAGGGTTGATTGTCGAACAGGCTTGCATTTGGTAACGGCAGGGTTACGGTCGCTGAGACCGCCGGATCGGCTGGCCGGGCCCGCGCCCAGCGCGGGAGGCACGTGAGACTCGTGTCGCCCCGGCCCCCGTGCCCGGAACTTGCCAGGACTGGACCCGCGTGACATCTCCCCACCCGGCTCAGGGTGCCCCCAGTGATCAGCCCACCAACCCTGAGGCCCACGACAGCGTCGGCAACAGCGATCTCGGCCCACCGCCCGCAGCGGTCGCCCCAGCGGCCGAACCCCCCTCACCTCCGCCGCCATCCGGTTCCACGACTCCCCGGCGTCACCGCAGGGCCGCCTTCCTTGCCGGGGCCGCTGTCGTCGCGGTGGTCGGTGCCGGCGGCATCACCGCATTTGCCTCTGCCCACAAGAGCGTCACGCTCGACGTGGACGGCAAGGTCACGACCGTCGAGACCCTCCAGGGCGACGTCGCCGATCTCCTGGTCGACGAGGGCGTCGAGGTCACCAACCGGGACGCCGTGACATCCGGCACCGACGGCGCCCTACGGGACGGCGGCATGGTCGTCGTCCGCTACGGCCATCAGGTCACCCTCCAGGCCGACGGCGAGCGTCGGACCGCCTGGGTCGCCGCGCTCGACGCCGACCAGGCGCTCGCCACGCTCTCCGAGCGTGCCGGCGACGTCGCCCTGGTCCCGTCCCGGTCCGGCGGCCGGGTGACGCTCCCGATGCGGCTCGACGCCGACAGCCCGGTGAACCTGGTGGTCGGTGGGAAGGCGCAGCAGGTGGCCTTCGGCGCCGCGGAGCTCGACGACCTGCTCGCCGAGAACGGCGTCACGGTCGACGCGGACGACAAGGTCACCGTCGAGCGCGGACTGCCGGCCGGCCCGGGCGCGCCGGCGATCAACCCGGGTGCGCCGACACTCACCGTCGTCGTCGAACAGGTCGAGACCTCGGTCGAACGGACCGTGACCCGGTTGCCGTTCGACAGGGTCACGGCTCAGGACCCGGACCGCTTCGAGGATCTCGACCCGTACCTGGCCACCGAGGGCGTGGCGGGCAAGCGCGTCACGGAGTGGGACGTCACCCGGGTCGATGGCAAGGTCGTGGACAGGGACAAGCTGTCCTCGACGGTCGAGCGCAAGCCGGTCGACGAGGTGACCGTGTACGGCACCAAGCCGCGCCCCGAGCCCGAGCCCGAACCGGAGCCGGAACCGGCAGCGGAACCAGCACCGGCACCGGAACCGGAGCCGGAACCGCGGGAGGCCGAGGAGCCCGCGCCGGAGCCGGATGCCCCAGCGGTCGCGACCAGCGGCGTCTGGGCCGCCCTCGCGGAATGCGAGTCGGGCGGTGACCCGACCACCAACACCGGCAACGGCTACTACGGGCTCTACCAGTTCTCCCTGCCCACCTGGGAGGCGATGGGCGGCTCCGGTCTTCCCTCTGATGCCTCTGCCGCCGAGCAGACGATGCGTGCCCAGGCACTCCAGCAGCAGTCCGGCTGGGGCCAGTGGCCCGCATGCGCCGCATCGCTCGGCCTGTACTGACCCGCCTCCGGTCGTCTCGGACGCTCAGGTCACCGGGGTGACCCGTGGGTTCAAGACGACCGGAGGCAGCCCGCGGGGCGGCAGAAGCGCGTGGTCGTGGCACAAGAACGGGCTTGACCTGGTCGAACGGCCACCACCCCAGAAGTCACACGGAGAAGTACTTCCCATCTGGGTAACGAGCCTCTGACTTGCAAGAACCCGTTCGTGACACCTTGGCGTGACGCGAATTGGACAAGTTTTCGCGAGTTCGTTGCCGGGTACAGCATGCCCGAAGCATCAGGGGGCATCCGGGCACGGGACGGTCTGTGCACCTGATGTGTATGAACCGCCCGCGCCGTTCCACCGCAGTCGCCGCTGCACACCAGCCTCCCGACGGCGGGCTACCTCACGCCCGGGCAGGCCGCGGAGCTGCTGGGGCTCTCGGTGCACACCTGGAGAAGTGGCGACGCTCCGGCTATGAGGGTGTCGGTCCTCCCTACCGTCTCCACGGAACCCAAGTATCTGTTGGGTCGATCTCCCACCCCGAAATCGGCTATTTGAACTGTGGCCGGCCCCGATCCAAGACTGTCTCGACCTCTCCGGTGCTGACCACGGCTGCGGAGCGGGGAACTTGACACAGCCAGGAACGGGAGGTCACATGCTGGAACAGGAGACCGAGGTGCTCGTCGTGGGCGCCGGTCAGGCCGGCGTGGCCATGAGCGAGCATCTGAGCCGGGACGGTGTTCCGCACGTCGTCGTGGAGCGTGATCGCGTCGCGGGACGCTGGCGGTCGGCGCGCTGGGACTCTCTCGTCGCGAACGGTCCGGCCTGGCACGATCGCTTCCCGGGAATGGCGTTCGACGACGTCGCCCCGGACGGATTCGCCACGAAGGATCAGGTCGCGGACTACTTCGTCACGTACGCGAAGATGATCGAGGCGCCGATCCGCTGCGGCGTCGAGGTGACGGCGGTGCGCAAGCAGAGCGGGAGAGCTGGATTCCTCGTCGAGACGTCCGCCGGAGACCTGACCGCACGCCATGTCGTCGCGGCCACCGGCCCCTTCCAGCGACCGATGATTCCGGACATCGTCCCGGACGGATGCGGCCTTCATCAGATCCACTCCAACGACTACCGCAACCCGGGCCAGCTGCCGCAGGGCGCCACCCTGGTGGTGGGCGCCGGCTCCTCCGGGGTGCAGATTGCCGAGGAGCTGCGCAGGTCCGGGCGAAAGGTCTACCTGTCAGTCGGCCCGCACGACCGTCCGCCGCGCAGCTACCGGGGTCGAGACTTCGTGTGGTGGCTGGGTGTCCTGAACAAGTGGGACGCGGCGACCCCACCGCAGGGCGCCGAGCACGTGACCATCGCGGTCAGCGGTGCCGGCGGCGGGAACACCGTCGACTTTCGCGCCCTCGCCGGGAGCGGCATCGGCCTGGTCGGGCGCACCGTCGCCTACGACGACGGAGTGCTGCGCTTCGAGGACGATCTGCGACAGAACATCGCCGGCGGCGATGCCGGCTACCTTCGGCTCCTCGACGAGGCCGATGCCTTCGCCGAGCGCAACGGACTGGACCTGCCGGAGGAGCCGGACGCCCGCCACTTGGGCCCCGACCCGGACTGCCTGAGCGACCCGGTCACGAGCCTCGACCTGGCGCAGGCCGGTCTGACGTCGATCGTCTGGGCCACGGGATTCTCGACCGACTACGGGTGGCTGCAGGTGGACGCGTTCGACGCCGATGGGCGGCCACGGCACCAGCGCGGGGTGTCGGCGGAGCCCGGCGTCTACTTCCTGGGCCTGCCTTGGCAGTCCCGCCGCGGCTCGAGCTTCATCTGGGGTGTCTGGCACGACGCCAGACACCTCGCGGACCACATCGCCATCCAGCGCGGGTACCAGGCCTACCGGCCCGGCTTCGACCCGCACCCGAACGAGAGCGCCGACGGCCACCGGAGGAACCACTGATGAACCACACCAGGATCCGTCCCTTCAACACACGAGAGACCTACCCCGATCAGAACATCGACAACGACCTGTGCCAGGCCGTTGTCGCCAACGGGGTCGTCTACCTGCGCGGGCAGATCGGACAGGACCTGGACACCCGCGAGTCGGTGGGCATCGGGGACGTCCAGGCGCAGACCGAGAAGGCCATGGGCAACATCGCCATGCTCATGCAAGAGGCCGGCGGCTCCATGCAGGACATCGTCAAAGTCGTGGTGTACCTCACCGACATCCGCTACCGCGAGACGGTCTACCGGACCATGGGAGCCTGGCTGAAGGGCGTGCACCCTGTGTCGACGGGCATCGTGGTCGACGCCCTCGCACGGCCCGAGTGGCTCGTCGAGATCGATGCCACCGCCGTGCTGACCGAGACGGGGAAGGCATGACGTTCAGCATCGTCGGGACCGACGGCAACGGCCGCCTTGGCATCGCGGTCTCCTCGTCGTCGCCGGCTGTCGGCGCGCGCTGCATCCACCTGCGCGACGGCGTCGGCGCGGTGAGCTCGCAGAACATCACCGACCCGAGGCTGGGGGACATCGTGCTGTCCCTGCTGGCGGACGGTGCGACGGCCGAGCAGGCCTTGCGGCAGACCCTCGCAGCGCGAGAGAACATGGAGTACCGACAGCTCGTCGTGCTCGACGCCCACGGCCGGTCGGCCGTGCACAGCGGTTCCCGGACGTTGGGCACGCACGGCGAGAGCGCCGGCCGGCACTGCGTCAGCGCGGGCAACATGCTGGCCGCCGACCGGGTGCCCGGAGCGGTCCGCGATGCCTTCGAGAGCAGCGACGGGGAGCTGGAGTCCCGCCTCGTCGTTGCTCTGCGGGCCGGCCTGGACGCCGGCGGTGAGGCCGGCCCCGTTCGCTCGGCCGCTGTCGCAGTGGTCTCCGGGCACGGCTGGCGAGACACCGATCTCCGCGTGGACTGGCACGACGACCCGGTCGGCGAGCTCGAGCGAGTCCTCGAGCTCTGGTTGCCGCAGCGGTGGGACTACGTCGTGCGCGGGCTGGACCCTGCCTCCTCGGTCGGATACGAGGTGCCGGGTGACGATCGCTGATGGTCTGGGTCGGTTCGACCGGGAGCGCGTGACCGCCGCCATCGCCGAGCATGCGGGAGAGCTCATCGAGCTCTCCGAGCGGATCCACGCCAGCCCCGAGCTCGGCTGGCAGGAGTATCGCGCCGCGCGGTGGACGGCGGACACGCTCGCTCGGCACGGGTTCGCGGTCACCGAGGCCTACCTCGGCCTGCCGACCGCGATCAGGGCCGTAGCAGGCACCGGGCGGCGACGGGTCGGCCTCATGGCCGAGTACGACGCTCTGCCGGGTCTTGGCCACGCATGCGGGCACAACATCATCACCGCCATCTCAGTGGGCGCGGCGATCGCCCTGGCACAGTTCGCCGAGGAGCGGGACCTGACGATCGAGTTGTACGGCACGCCGGCCGAGGAGGGCGGCGGGGGCAAGATCGAGCTGCTCGACCGAGGAGGCTTCGTCGGCCTTGACCTGGCGATGATGGCGCATCCGAGCCCGGTCGACTCGGCCGAGGCCCGGCCCTACGCGGTGTCGCACAGCCACATTGAGTTTCGTGGCAGGGCCGCGCACGCGGGCGCCTATCCCGAGCAGGGCGTCAACGCCAACGACGCCTTCGTGATCAGTCAGGTGGCGTTGGGCCTGCTGCGGCAGCAGCTGCCGGCCGGGACCAGGGTCCACGGAGTGCAGACGCGAGGAGGCGAGGCACCGAACGCGATCCCGGAGCGGACCGAGGGCCGCTGGTACGTGCGTACGGAGACCCTGGACGAGCTCGCGGCCCTTCAGGCGCGCGTCGAGCGGTGCTTCGAAGCCGGTGCGCTCGCCACGGGATGCGAGCTGACCATCACGCCGGAGTCGGCGCCGTACTCGCAGTTTCGTACCGAGCGCCGTGCACTGGAGCTCTACGTGAAGCACGCGGAGGCGCTCGGCCGACGATTCGACGCCCCCGCGGCGCACGCCACGATGAACCGGGCCTCGACAGACATGGGCAACGTGTCCCAGGTGGTCCCGGCCATCCACCCCTACATCGGGCTCGGCTGCTACCCGGTCGCCAACCACCAACCGGAGTTCGCGCAGCGGTGCGTCGGGGAAGTGGCGGACAAGGCGACCACGGACGGCGCTGTCGCACTCGCGCTGACGGCCCTGGAGTACTTCGCGGACCAGCGCGCCTGACCGGGCTCAGCCCTGGTCGGCCGCCTCGCCCCGAGACAGGACGGTGCGGCATGCCTCGACGAACTCGCTGCCCTTGCGCGACAGCTGTTCGCCCGCCCGGTAGGCCACGCCGACCTGGAGGTGCGACCGCACGCCGGTGATGGGCAGCCGGACGATCCGGTTGCCGTCGTTGGTCAGGTCGTGCACCGGTCGCTGGTTGAGGATCGTGTAACCATGTCCGCGACCGACCATGGCCCGGACGACCTCCAGGCTCTCGAACCGTTCATGGACCGTGGGCCGGAGGTGGGCGGTGTGGAACAGCGAGAGAAAGTAGCTCGTGCTCTTGGCCATGTTGAGCAGCACCAGCGGCTCGGTGGCGAGCTCCTCCAAGGAGACCGACTCTCGTCCGGCGAGATGGCTGTGCTCGGCCACGGCGGCGTAGAGCGGGGCCTCCGTCAGATGCTCGAAACCGATGCTGGGCCCGTAGTCGAAGCCGTAGGTGAGCACAGCCTCGAGGTCACGCTGGAGCAGCAGCTGCTCCACCTCTTCGCCCCGGACCTCCCTGATGCGCACCGTCATGTCGGGGAATGTCCCTGTCAGGTGCTCGTAGACCTCGGGCAGCCAGTACGGCGCAAGCGTCGTGAAGCAGCCGGCGACCAGTGGTCCCGAGACTCGTTCCGGGGTGAGCGAGTCGAGCGCCTCGTCCACGGCCCGCAGGATCTCCTGCGCGGTCGTGTAGAAGCTACGCCCCTGTTCCGTCAGCACGACCCCCCGGGAGCGCTGCCTGACGAACAGTCTGCAGCCGACGTTGTTCTCCAGGTTCGCGATGGACGTGGAGATTGCCGACTGGGCGACGAACAACTCTTCCGCGGTCTTGGTGATGGACCCCAGCTCGGCAACTCTCACGAAATACCTGACCTGGCTCAAGGTGAGGTTGGCCGATGTTCTTGACATTGATTTCTTCCGATCTTCTGATCGCTGTCGAATGCGACGGCCCCCGGCCCCGGGAGCTGGCCGCGACCGGCTCACCGGACCCGGTCGGGCCGGCCTCCCGGGCCCGACGGTGTATCACGCAACACGTCGATGACCTGGGCATATGTCCGTCTGGTTCGCTTTTGCTGATGTAGGTCATCGATAGATACTGCTAGCCAGGCGGCAGGTGGATCGGAACACTGTACCGACATCGGCCGGATCGATCGGCCGGTTCCAGATCCCTGGGGGTCTGTTCCTCAACCTGGTCGAGGAAACAGACCGGACATTCCCTGAGCGGTCGGACGAATGAGCGGTCGTGCGGGTCGTCACCGATATCTTCTCGGCGCGGAGAACGGGTGACCTGGGACAGGGAAGGAATATTCAACATGGAGAGAACTCTTCGTAGCGTGCCCGCGAGCGTGTGGGTGGTGGGGTCCTTGAACGTGGACAGCTCGATCTCGGTCGAGCAGCTCGTACGTCCGGGCGAGACCGTACGGGCGCTCGCCGTCGAGCGGCGGCCAGGCGGCAAGGGCATGAACCAGGCCGTGGCGGCCGCCTTCAAGGGCGCATCGGTCCGGCTGCTCGGTGCGGTCGGGACCGACGACGCGGGCGAACTCCTGCTCGGCGCCCTGGCGGGCACCACTGGCCTGGACGCGAGCCGCGTCCTGCGGGCTCCGGACGTCCGGACCAGCGAGGCGATGATCCAGGTCGACGGCGCGGGGGAGAACTCGATCGTCGTGCTGCCGGGCGCCAACGACGCGAACAGCCCGGCTTCCGTCCGGGACCGACTCGCCGGCATCACCCCCGACGACGTCCTCGTCTGTCAGCTGGAGATCCCGCACGAGTCGGTCGCCGCGGCGCTCTCGCTGGCCCACGAGCGAGGAGCGAGGACCATCCTGAACGCGGCCCCGGCGGCGCCCGTCGTCCACCTGCTCGGCGATCTCGACGTCCTGGTGGTCAACGAGGCGGAGGCCGCGATGCTGCTCGACGACGACGAGCCGCCCGTTGCCAGCAGGCTCCGGGAGCGGTTCGGCTGCGCTGTGGTCCTTACCCTTGGTCCGCGGGGCTGCCAGGTCGCCGACAGTTCGGCCGAAGCCGAGTTCGACGCGCCGGCCGTGCATGCTGTGGACACGACCGGAGCAGGGGATGCCTTCGTGGGGGCTCTGGCCGCGGCGCTCGCAGCTGGGCAGACGCTCGCCGAGGCCGGCGCGGCGGGCAACGCCCTGGCGTCGCACGTGTGCACCGTGCCCGGTGCACAGGGGTACACCACCGCTACCGCGACGGTGGCCTCCCCGGAGAAGTCGGAAAGGAACATGACGTGGAACGACTGATCATCGACTGCGACCCCGGAGTCGACGACGCTCTGGCCATCATGATGGCCCTGGCCAGTGACGAGGTGACGGTGGAGCGGGTCACGACCGTCGACGGGAACGTCGGCATCGACCGGACGACCCGTAACGCGGCCACCGTGCTCGACTTGTGCGGGCGCCGCGACATCCCGATCCACCGGGGCGCTGGTGCCCCCCTGACCCGGCTGGCCATGCCGGCGTCGAAAGCCCACGGCGGCGATGGTCTCGGTGACGTCGGCTACGCCGTCGCCGACCCGTGGGAGGACGAGCGGACAGCGGTCACGGCGCTCCTGGAGGAGACGGCCGCCGCGCCGGGCCAGATCACGGTCCTGGCACTCGGTCCGTTGACCAATGTCGCGCAGGCCGTCCGTGCCGACCCGGACTTCGCGTCTCGTGTCCGGCGGCTGGTGATGATGGGCGGCGCGGAGTTCACCGGCAACGTCACCCCGTCCGCGGAGTTCAACTTCCACCATGACCCCGAAGCGGCCCAGGTCGTCTTCGACGCAGGGTTCGCCGACGTGGTCATGGTCGGGCTCGACGTGACGAAGCACGTTTTCATGTCGCCGGCGATCAGGGAGCTCGTGCGCCAGATCGGAGGTCCGCGAGCACGGTTCATCCACGAGGTCACCCGCTCGTACGTGGACCACTACTGGCGCAGGTACCGCGAGGTCGGCGCCGAGCTGTGCGACCCGTTGGCCCTGGCCTACCTGGTGGACCC
Organism: Promicromonospora xylanilytica; assembly: GCF_054782895.1. NCBI lineage: Bacteria > Bacillati > Actinomycetota > Actinomycetes > Micrococcales > Promicromonosporaceae > Promicromonospora > Promicromonospora xylanilytica. The sequence continues at coordinate 721,221 of NZ_BAAGRP010000007.1, read as the reverse complement.
GCAGGTCCTTCAGCTCACGCCGGCGCGGGTCGAGATCGCCACGGAGGGCATCTGCGAGGGCCGGAGCGTCGTCTGGCGCACCAGCCGGTATCGGGAGCAGACCGCCAACGCCCAGGTGGCCACGGCGGTCGATCCGCGAAGGTTCTTCGAGTCGTTCCTGACTCGGGTGTTCCCCGAGGCCACCGCAGACATCGTGCGCATCCTCGACGAGCAGTATTCCCACGGGGAGGCAGCATGAGCATCGGATCCCACATGAAGAACGACTTCTCCCTCATGGCGATGCTGATCATCCCGATCGCGATCGCCGTGAACTTCGTGGGCGGCTCCGTCGCCCTGGCGCTGAAGCTGCCCCTTTATCTCGACTCCATCGGAACGTTCCTCGTGGCCATGCTCGCCGGCCCGGTCGTGGGAGCGCTCACCGGGTTCCTCAGCCTGGCGTTCGTCTCCGCCACGGACCCGACGTCCCTGCCCTGGGCGGTGCAGGCGGCACTCGTCGGCTCCGTCGTCGGCTGGCTGGCGCGGCGCGGGATGTTCGACCGGGTGTGGCGGATCGTGTGCTGCGTTGCGCTCGTGGTGGTGCTGTCCGTCGTGTGCGTGATCACCATCCGCATGGTCGTCTTCGGCGGCTTCACGACCAACGGGTCGTCTCTGATCGCCGCCGCGCTGGTGACCTCCGGAGTCGCCATGATCCCGGCCCAGTTCGTCTCGTCGTTCGTCTCGGAGCTGCCGGACAAGACCCTGTCGATCCTTCTGGCGGTATTCGTCATCCGGTCCATGTCCGACCGCTATCTGATCAAGTTCTCCAACGGGTTCCACTTCACCGCGGCTGCTCGTGCGGAGCGCAGGGGAAGGGTGCGGGAGGAACCGGATCTCGTGGGGGAGGCCGCGCAGGTCACGACCGTCACCGGGAGCGGCTCCTACGGGACCTACGACCGCTGGCGCGGCAGCCGCTCGACGGACGGCCGGTCCGCGCTGCCCGGTCCCGGCGTGGAACGAAGCCGGGACGTCTCGCACACCGTGGAGGAGGCGCGATGACGTCAACCACACCGCAGCCCGTCGATCCGGCCGTCCGCATCGACGCACCCCGGAACGTGGTCCTGGGACTGAACCCGATCACAGTCATGACCTTCCTGGTCGCAGCGTCGGCCGTGTCCTTCTTCTTCGAGTGGCGGTACGCCGTCGGCCTGGTGCTCGCCTGCCTCCTCATCGCCTCGCTGGCGGGGCGCGTCGCGCGCTTCCTGTCGATGTGGCTGAGGTCGGTGGTGGTGCTGTGCGTCGTGATCTTCGCCCTGCAGACCCTGCTCTACCCGGGCGAGACCGTCGTCCGGCAGCTCTGGGTCTTCAGCGTCACCGAGGAGGGGATCGCCCAGGGGACCCGGATCGCCACCATGGTCCTCGCCATCGGCAGCGCGATCATCCTGGGCTCCGTGGTCACGGACATCCGCCGGCTGACGCGCGCCCTGGAGCAACGGGGAACCTCGGCGGCCGCGAGCTATGTGATCCTGTCCACCGTCACGATGATCCCCCAGCTGCGCACCAAGATGACCACGATCATGGACGCCCAGCGCTCACGCGGGATCGAGACCGACGCGTCCCTGTGGATCAGGGCGAAGGCTTTCGTACCCACGATCGGCCCCCTCATCCTGAACTCGATCGTGGGCGTCGAGGAGCGTGCGCTCACCCTGGAGTCGCGCGGGTTCTCGGCCCCGGGAGCCAAGACGAGCCTGGTGTCGATCCCGGACACCTCCGTCGACAAGACCCTGCGCGTGCTCGTCTACCTCGGCCTGGCACTGGCCCTGATCGTGAGGATCTGGCTATGGATGCGGTAACCATCAAGAACTTGAGCTACCGGTACCCGGCCACGGGTGCCTACGCGCTGAAGGACGTGTCGCTGACCGCGGGGCCCGGGGAGCTCGTCTCGATCGTGGGAGCCAACGGCGCGGGCAAGACGACGCTCTGTGCCGCGATCCGCGGCTTCGTCCCGCATTTCTACCAGGGCGAGGTCACCGGCGAGGTGACCGTCGCGGGCAAGCGCGTGGCCGAGCACAGCATCGGCGAGCTGGCCGGTGACGTCGGGTTCGTCTTCCAGAACCCGTTCACGCAGATGAGCGGCGTCACGACGACGGTGTTCGACGAGATCGCCTACGGGCTGGGCAACATGGGCGTCTCCGCGACGGAGACGGTCGAGCGGGTCGAGCGGATCCTCGGGCTCTCCGGCCTGACGGAGATCCGGGACCGCGATCCGCTCAAGCTCTCGGGCGGTCAGCAGCAGCGCGTGGCCCTGGCCTCGGTCCTCGTCATGGACCAGCCGGTGCTGGTGCTCGACGAGCCCACCTCGCAGCTCGACCCCCGGACCACCGACGAGGTGTTCTCCCTGATCATGAAGACCCGCGCCGAGGGCCGCACGATCATCCTCGTCGAGCACAAGATGGAGCAGATCGCCGAGCTCTCGGACCGTGTCGTGCTGCTGGACCGCGGTGGGGTGGCGCTCGACGGGACCCCGTCGGAGGTGTTCGGTGATCCGCTGTGCGAGGAGCTCGGCACCCGGCTGCCGGAGAGTCTCTATCTGAAGCGCGCCCTGGCTACGAGCGGCCTCGATCTCCCGGAGACCCCGCTGACCACGGCCGAGATCATCACCTCCGTGACGGCCCAGATCGCTACAAGCTCGCCGCAGGAAGGAAACTGACATGGCCCTGGTCGAGGTCCACGATGTGTCGTACCAGTACCCGAACGGGTTCATCGCCGTCGACGGAGTGAGCTTCTCCGTGGAAGCGGGTGATTCGGTGGCCATCATCGGACAGAACGGTGCGGGCAAGACGACGACGGTCAAGATGATCAACGGCCTGACCAAGCCCACCAGGGGCGTCGTGAAGATCGGCGGGGCCGACACTGCGACGCGGACAGCGGCGCAGACCTCCAGCCGTGTGGGCTATGTGTTCCAGAACCCGGACGACCAGATCTTCAACGCGACTGTCGCGGAGGAGGTCGGCTATGCCCTCCGTCGCAGAAAGGTCGCACGTCAGGAACGCGACCTGCGTGTCGAACGGGCCTGTGAGATGACCGGCCTCGCGGGGGCGATGGAGGCCAACCCTTATGACCTCCCGCTGTCCACACGCAAGTTCGTGACCATCGCGGCCGTGATCGCGGCAGACCCGGACGTCGTGATCCTCGACGAGCCCACGGCGGGGCAGGACCTCAGAGGGCTGAACCTGCTCACGCAGATCGTCTGCCGGTTGCAAGACGCCGGGAAGGCGGTTCTCACCATCTCGCACGACATGGACTTCGTCGCACAGAACTTCGATCGGTTGATCGTCATGGCGAACAAGCGCGTCGTCCGGGACGCCCCGACCGACGAGATCTTCTATGACGACGGCGTCATGGCGGCCGCCAGCCTGAAGGCACCCGGGCTGGTCGACCTGGCGAAGGCTGTCGGCAGCCCGGAGGTCGGGCTGGACATCGACCGGCTGAACGCCGTCATCCGGGAGCGTTCGTCGGTCTGAGGCCGATGACCGCCCTGCACGGGCCCGGACCCGACCGGGTCCGGGCCCCGCGGCGTGCCCGTGGACTTTCACCAGGCGTCCAGCCGGTCGCTCCCGCGCGCTGGTCGTCAGGGGGCTCGAACCGGTCGGACGGCCACCACCCCAGAAGTCACGACGGCCACCACCCCGGAAGTCACACAGAGAAGTACTTCGCCTCCGGGTGATGAAAGACGAACGCGTCCGTCGACTGCTCCGGGTGCAGCTGCAGCTCGTCCGACAGCGTCACCCCCACCCGCTCCGGCCGCAGCAGCTCCACGACCTTGTGCCGGTCCTCCATGTCCGGGCACGCGGGATACCCGAGCGACATCCGCGCCCCGCGGTACTCCAGCTTGAACATCCCCTCGACGCCGGCGGGCTCCTCGGAGGCGAACCCGAGCTCGGAGCGCACCCGCGCGTGCCAGAACTCGGCCAGCGCCTCGGTGAGCTGCACCGACAGCCCGTGCAGCTCCATGTACTCGCGGTACTTGTTCGCCTCGAACAGTTTCGCTGTGTGCGCGGAAACGGTGTCCCCGACCGTCACCAGCTGCACGGGCAGCACGTCGAACCGCCCCGTCTCCTCGACCCACTCACGCGGGCGAACAAAGTCCGCAAGACACAGGTGCCGGTCCCGTCGCTGCCGCGGGAAGGTGAACCGCAGCCGCTCGGTCCCGACGGTGCCCCCGGACCCGCCGTCGGGCCCGTCGTGGTGTGCCACCACCAGGTCGTCGCCCTCCGACCACGCCGGGAAGTACCCGTAGACCACCGTCGGGTCCATGATCTGGTCGGTCAGGATGCGGTCCATCCACTCCGCGAGGCGCGGCCGGCCCTCGGTCTCGACCAGCTCCTCGTACGAAGCCCCGTCCTCTGACCGCCCGGGCTTGAGCCCCCACTGGCCCATGAAGGTGGCCCGCTCGTCCAGGAACGCGGCGTACTCGGAAAGCTGCACGCCCTTGACGATCCGCGTCCCCCAGAACGGCGGGTCGGGCACGGGGTTGTCGGCCGCGACATCAGAGCGCGCCGGGAGCGACTCCAGGGGAGTCTCGGTCACCTTCACCACCGAGTGCCGCCGCTTGCGCAGCGCCGGCAGGCCGACGTCGTCGGGGGAGGCCCCGCGCGCGACCCGCACCAGCGGCTCCATGAGGCGCAGCCCTTCGAACGCGTCCTTCGCGTACCGCACGACCCCGGGGAAGGCACCGGCCAGGTCGTCCTCCACGTAGGTCCGCGTCAGCGCGGCCCCGCCGAGCAGCACGGGCCACCGCTTGTCGTACCCGCGGGAGGCCAGCTCCTCCAGGTTCTCCTTCATCACGACCGTCGACTTCACGAGCAGGCCCGACATGCCGATGACGTCGGCGTCGTGCTCGAGCGCGGCGTCGATCATGGCGCTCACCGGCTGCTTGATGCCGATGTTCACCACCTTGTAGCCGTTGTTCGTCAGGATGATGTCCACGAGGTTCTTGCCGATGTCGTGCACGTCGCCGCGCACCGTCGCCAGCACGATCGTGCCCTTGGTCTGGTCGCCCTCGACCTTCTCCATGTGCGGCTCCAGCAGCGCGACGGCCGCCTTCATCACCTCGGCCGACTGCAGCACGAACGGCAGCTGCATCTCGCCCTTGCCGAACAGCTCGCCGACGACCTTCATGCCCTCCAGCAGGTGGTCGTTGACGATGTCCAGGGCCTTCATCCCGGCGCCCAGCGCCTCGTCGAGGTCCGGCTCCAGGCCCTTGCGGGCGCCGTCGATGATGCGGCGCGCCAGGCGCTCGCCCACGGGCAGCCCCGCCAGCTCGGCGGCCCGGGCATCCCGGATGGACGCCGCGTCCACGCCCTCGAACAGGTCCAGCAGCTTGGACAGCGGGTCGTAGGTCAGGTTGCCGTCGGCGTCCCACTCGCGCTTGTCCCACACCAGGTCGAGCGCCGTGGCCCGCTGCTCGTCCGGGATCGAGGCCAGCGGCAGGATCTTCGCCGCGTGCACGATCGCCGAGTCCAGCCCCGCCGCCGTCGCCTCGTGCAGGAACACCGAGTTCAGCACCGCACGCGCCGCCGGGTTGAGCCCGAACGACACGTTCGAGACGCCGAGGGTGGTGTGCACGCCGGGGTACCTGCGCGTGATCTCCCGGATCGCCTCGATGGTCTCGATGGCGTCGCGCCGCGTCTCCTCCTGGCCCGTGGCGATGGGGAAGGTCAGGGCGTCGACGATGATGTCGTCCACCCGCATGCCCCACTCGCCCACCAGGGTGTCGATCAGCCGCGAGGCGATGGCCACCTTGTGGTCCGCCGTGCGCGCCTGGCCCTCCTCGTCGATCGTGAGGGCGACGACGGCGGCGCCGTGCTCCATGACCGCCGGCATGATGCGCCCGAACCGCGACGTCGGCCCCTCGCCGTCCTCGAAGTTCACCGAGTTCACCACGCCGCGCCCGCCCAGCAGCTCCAGGCCCGCGCGGATCACCGCGGGCTCCGTGGAGTCGATCACGAGGGGGAGCGTGGAGGCGGACGCGAGCCGCGAGACCACCGCGCGCACGTCCTCGACGCCGTCGCGCCCCACGTAGTCGACGCACACGTCCAGCAGGTGCGCGCCGTCGCGGGTCTGCGCCCGGGCGATGTCCACGATGTCGTCCCAGCGGCCCCCCAGCAGCGCCTCGCGGAACGCCTTGGAACCGTTCGCGTTGGTGCGCTCGCCGATCGCCAGGAAGCTCGTCTCCTGGCGCAGGTCCGTCGCGGAGTACAGCGAGGCGACGGCGTTCTCACGCACCGGCTCACGCTGCCCGATCGGCGCGCCGCCCACCGCCTCGACCACGGCCCGCAGGTGCTCCGGCGTCGTGCCGCAGCAGCCGCCCACCAGGCCCAGCCCGAACTCGCGCGCGAACTGCGTGTGCGCCGCGGCCAGCTCCTGCGGGGTGAGCGGGTAGGAGGCGCCGTCCTTGCCCAGCACCGGCAGGCCCGCGTTCGGCATGCAGGTCACCGGGATCTCGGCGTGCTGCGACAGGTGCCGCAGGTGCTCGCTCATCTGCTCCGGGCCCGTGGCGCAGTTCATGCCGATCGCGTCGATGTTCATCGCCTGCAGCGCCACCAGCGCCGCGCCGATCTCCGAGCCCATCAGCATGGTCCCCGTGGTCTCCACGGTCACCTGCACGATGACGGCCACCCGCTGCCCGACGTCGGCCATCGCCTGCCGGCAGCCCGTCACCGCGGCCTTGGCCTGCAGCAGGTCCTGGCTCGTCTCGACCAGCAGCGCGTCCGCGCCACCCTCGATCAGGCCCGCCGCCTGCTGCGCGAACGTGTCGCGCAGGTGCGCGTACGTGGTGTGCCCCAGCGACGGCAGCTTGGTGCCCGGCCCCATCGAACCCAGCACCCAGCGCGGCTTGTCCGGCGTCGCGTACGCGTCGGCGCGCTCGCGGGCGATCCGGGCGCCCTCGCGGGCCAGCTCCTGGATCCGGTCGTCGATGCCGTAGTCCGACAGGTTCGACCAGTTGGCGCCGAACGTGTTCGACTCGATCGCGTCCACCCCGACCTCGAGGAACGCGTCGTGCACGCCCGCCACGATGTCGGGACGCGAGACCGTGAGGATCTCGTTGCACCCCTCCAGGTTCTGATAGTCCTCGAGGGTGGGGTTCGCCGCCTGGATCATGGTGCCCATGGCGCCGTCCGCCACGACCACGCGCGTGCGCATGGCCTCCAGCAGGGCGGCGGAGCGTTCGGCGAGTGCGGGAAGAGCGGTCACCCCGGCAGCGTACGTCGCGCCCGACGACAGCGCGGCGGGTGCCCGACGTGCGGGCAGCAGTGGGTGAGGTGGTGGCGCGGCTCGACCGCAAGGCGCCTGGATTCGTCGAGGCACACCCAAGCCTGGAGCTGCGCAACCTCAAGGACACCCGCAACGTCGTGGCGCACGGCGACGACGTCGTGGACTTCGAGATCATCTGGGAGATCCTCGCGGACAACGTCCCGGTGGTCGCGACCCGGGTGCGCGTGCTGCTCGGGTCGTGAGGGTCTAGGGCCGGGTACCGTCCGGGCATGACAACGCGCGACTACCTCGCTTCACTGTTCTCCCTGCAGGGCCGGACGGCTGTCGTGACCGGGGGCAGCTCCGGGATCGGACGAGCCATCGCCGAGGCGCTGGCACAGGCCGGCGCGCACACGGTCCTCGTCGCCCGCGGGGCAGGCCGGCTCGCCGAGGTCGCCGCCGGCCTGCGGGAACGAGGCTGCGCCGTCGACACCGTGGTCGCCGACCTCTCCACCCGCGACGGCATCCACGCCGCCGCCGACGGCATCGCCGCCGCGGGGCAGCCCGACATCGTGGTCAACAGCGCGGGCATCAACCTGCGGCCACACCTCGGGCAGGTGGACCAGGAGACCTGGGACGTCACCATGACCGTCAATCTCGAGGCGCCCTTCCTGCTCGGGCAGCGGTTCGCCCCCACCATGGCGGAGCGCGGCTTCGGCCGGCTCATCCACATCTCCTCCCAGCAGGCGCACCGCTCCTTCGTCGACAGCGGGGTCTACGGCGTCTCCAAGGGCGGCCTCGAGTCCCTCGCGCGCTCCCAGTCCGAGGCCTGGTCGCCACGCGGCGTCACCGCCAACACCCTCGTTCCCGGGTTCGTGCTCACGCCCCTGAACCAGCGCCTCCAGGACGACGCCGAGAAGGTCGAGGCGCTCGCGGCCCGCACCACGGTGGGCCGCAACGGCGTGCCCGAGGACTTCGCGGGCGCCGCCGTCTTCCTCGCGAGCGAGTCCTCCGCCTACGTCACAGGCCACTCGCTGTTCGTCGACGGCGGCTTCTCGGTCCACTGAGGTCCGGTGCCGGCCAGGGTTAGGCTCGCGCCGTGAACGTGGACTTCCCGGGGCTGGGCACTCTTGTCAACGTCGGGACGATCGTCGTCGGGTCGCTCCTCGGCATGGCCGTGGGCCACCGGCTGCCGCAGCGCACGCACGCGGTCGTGACCGACATCCTCGGCCTCGTCACCCTGCTCGTCGCGGCGCTGTCCGCGATGGCGGTCACCGACGCCGCCTTCGTCGCGGCGACAGGTAGCGGCGCCCCCGTGCTCATCGTGCTCGGGTCCCTGCTCATCGGCGGCATCGCCGGCTCGCTGCTGCGGATCGAGGCGCGCCTCGAAGGGCTGGCCGGCGTGATCCAGGGCTGGCTGGCCCGGCGCTCCGGCGGGACGCGCGCCGCTCGACGTTCCGTACTGATCGACGCGACGGAGACCGGCCAGGACCATGCGGCGCGCGAGCGGTTCATCGAGGGGTGGCTCACCGCGTCGCTGCTGTTCTGCGTCGGCCCGCTCGCCATCCTCGGGTCGCTGTCCGACGGGCTCGGCCGCGGCATCGACGAGCTCCTGCTGAAGTCGGTGCTCGACGGGTTCGCTGCGCTGGCCTTCGCGTCCTCGTTCGGCGTGGGGGTGCTGCTGTCCGCGGTGTCGGTCGGTGTGGTCCAGGGGCTGGTCACCCTGGCGGGCGTGCTGCTCGGGTCGGTCCTGCCGGACGCCCACATCGCCGCGCTGACGGCGACCGGCGGGCTGATGCTCGTGGGCATCGGCCTCCGGCTGCTGAACATCAAGCAGATCCCGGTCGGGGACCTGTTGCCGGCACTGGTCGTGTCGCCGCTGCTGACCCAACTGGTGATCGTGCTGCGCTGACCCCATCGGCTGAGCTCGACCGGAGGCTGACGCCGCTTGACGGGATGGTCAGCCGTTATGCCACTCAGGACGATTTCAACGGAAGGCTGGCCAAGTGATGGATGTTCGGGTAGACGGCGACCGGGTGGAGCTGGTGCTGACCGCCGATGAAGCACAGCGGGTCTGCGGCGCCATCGAGACGGGCTATATCGGTGTCTCGCGAGCCGAGTACTACATCCGGACAGGACTCTCCAAGCCCGCGATGGAAGAGATGGTGCACGCCGTGAGCGCGGCGGTGGACAAGGACGACGCGTCCCTGTCGGTCGCGGTGGAGCCCGGCGTCGAGTCCGTCGAGAATCCTCCTCGGCCAAGGCCTGCTCGCTGAAGCGGAAGCTGATCGGTGTCCAGCCTTGACCGATCGGTCTGCATCGCTGTCAGCACCGAGGGGTCCGACTTCTGGATCCTCGTGGCGCGCAGCGGGAACGCGGAGGACGCTCTGGACACCGAGATGTTCGGCCCGACCGTCGAGCACTGACGCCCGCCCGGGCGGACGTCAGCCCCGCACCGGCACCGCCAGCCGCACCTGCCGGCCGGGCTCGTCCTGCCCGTCGAGCTGGTGGGTCAGCAGGTCCATCGCGGTGCGGCCCAGCTCCTCGCCGTCGACGTCGATGGCGGGCGTGTGCTCCAGCCCGAGGGCCTCGATGACCGTCGGCTCGGTGCTCACCACCAGGTCGCGCGGCACCTCGACGCCCCGCGTGCCCAGGGCGAGCAGCAGGCCCAGGCCGATCGACGTCGCGTACGGGACGACGGCGGTCGCACCGGTCTCCAGCACGGAGGTCGTCACCTCGACGCCCGCGGCGAAGGTCGCCGGGCAGGGGCCGAGCACGGTGAGCTCCGCCCCTGCCCGGTGCGCGGCGTCCTGCACGGCGGCCGTGCGCTGCCGGTCCTGCCAGGATCCCTCCGGGCCGCCCACGTAGACGATCCGCTCGTGTCCCTGGGCGGCGAGCCAGGTGGTCAGGGTGCCGAAGGCGGCGGCGGTGTCGGCCACGACCGACGTCATGCCGTCGATCTCGCGGTCGACCAGGACGGCGGGCTTGGCCGCGCTCGTCCCCACGACCAGCGAGTCGCTGCCGCGCGGTGCGACGACGATGAACCCGTCGACCTGGCCGGCCAGCCGCGCGAACGCGCCGGGCGCGTCCAGGCCGTGCACGGCGACGGTCAGCTGGAGGCCCGCCTCCTCCGCGCGGGCCTGGGCGCCCGCGATGATCGGGGTGAAGAACGTGTTGTCCAGCGTCGGGACCACGATGGCGATGATGCCGCTGCGCCCCCGGGCCAGCTCCCGCGCCGCACGGTTGGGCACGAAGCCGAGCCGGGCGGCTGCCGCCAGGACGCGTCCCGCGGTCTCGGGGGCGACCAGACCGCGCCCGTTCAGGGCTCGTGACGCGGTCGCCTTGGAGACGCCGGCCACCGCCGCGACATCGGACAGTGTGGACAAACGTTCCTCCTTGGTCGGTGCGCCTACTTTAGACGTGCATGCAACCGTTTCCTCCCAGTTCCATGGACGGCGTAACAGAAAGTTAACGCGGGATTGCCAGTCGGAGCCCGGAGATGCCTTAGGGTCCCATGGAACCGGTTCCATTCACGAAAGACGGCTCGTGCGCGCACGCTCCACACTTCTCCTGCTCCTGCCAGGGCTGGCGTTCCTGCTCGTGGGCTTCCTGCTGCCCGCGGTGGCGATGCTGTTCGCGCCGCCCGGTGTGACGTTCCCCGAGGTGCTCGAGCGCATGGGGGCGATGCTCACCGACCCCTACGACCTGGACATCATCTGGCGCACCGTGCGCATCGGGCTGGTCGTCACCGCGCTGTGCGTGGTGCTCGGGTTCCCGATCGCCTCGCTGCTGGCCCGTTCGCAGTCCCGGTGGGCCGGTGTGCTGCTCGCGCTGGCGATCTTCCCGCTGCTGCTGAGCAACGTGGTGCGCACCTTCGGCTGGCTGGTGATCCTGGGGTCGAACGGCGTGATCGGGCAGATCCTGACCGGGCTCGGGATCGTGGACGACGCGCCCCAGCTCCTGTACACGGAGGTGGCGATCGTGCTCGGCCTGGTCCAGCTCTTCCTGCCGCTCGCCGTCATCACGTGCTACTCCGCCGTCGCGCAGGTCGACCCAGGGCTCGACGAGGCCGCGAGAGGCCTGGGCGCCAGCCGCACCCGCGCCTTCTGGACGGTCCTGGTCCCGCTGTCGCTGCCCGGCGTCGTCGTGGCGGCGACGCTCGTCTTCGCGGGCTCTGTCACCGCGTACACCACGCCGTACCTGCTCGGCGGGTCCAGCCAGCGCATGCTCTCCACCCAGCTCTTCTCCTACGCGAGCGTCACGGTCGACTGGGCGGCCGCCTCGGCCACGGCGATCGTCATGACGGTGCTCGTCTTCCTGGTCTCCGGGCTCTCGTCGCTGGCGGGCCGCAAGGGAGCCACCTCATGAGCCGGACCACCGACCACGCGGGCAAGCAGGGGCTCCGGCTGCGCCATCCCGTCGCCGGCACGCTCGCCGTCCTCGGTTACGTGGTGATGATCGTCCCGATCCTGTTCGTCGTGGCCACGGCGTTCACCGCGGGGTCAACGCTGCGCTTCCCGCCCGAGGGCTTCTCGCTGCGCTGGTTCGCCGAGGCCGCCGCGTACACCCCGTTCGTCGAGGCGCTGGTCTCCAGCCTCGAGCTCGCCGTCCTGGCCACCGCCCTGGCGCTGCTGCTCGGCGTGCCGGTCACGCTGGCGATCCACCGCGGGCGGATCCCGGGCAAGGAGCTGCTGGAGGGCCTCTTCCTGTCGCCGCTCGTGGTGCCGGAGCTGGTGGTGGGCCTCGCCCTCTACCAGCAGCTGATGATCGGCCTGGGGCTGGCCAACTTCACCACCCTGCTGCTCGGCCACACGGCCCTGCTGCTGCCCTACGCCGTGCGCGTCACGGGAGCCTCGCTGGCGCTGGCCGACCCGGCGCTGGAGGAGGCGGCCCGCGGTCTGGGCGCGTCGCCGCTCAAGGCGTTCGTCACCGTCACCCTGCCGATGCTGCGGCCGGGCCTCATCTCGGCGGGCCTGCTCGGCTTCGTCACCTCGTTCAACAACGTGCCGCTGTCGCTCCTGCTGCAGACGCGCGACTTCCGGACGCTGCCCGTCACGATGCTCGACTACGTCCAGCAGAGCTACGACCCGATGGTGGCCGCCGCCTCCACGATCGTGCTCGCCGGGACGGTCGTCGTCGCCGTCGTCGCGGAGCGCACGGTCGGCTTCGCCAAGATCTTCGGAGGAATCAACCGATGACCACCCCCGCCGCCGAGCTCATCGGCGTCTCGCAGCGGTTCGGCAGCTTCACCGCCGTCGACGCCATCGACCTGCGGATTCCCCGTGGCCGCCTGACCACGCTGCTGGGCCCCAGCGGCTGCGGCAAGACCACCACGCTGCGCATGCTCGCCGGGTACAGCGCGCCGACGTCGGGCCGGATCCTGATCGAGGGCGACGACGCGACCCGCACGCCGCCCGAGAAGCGTGACCTGGGCATGGTCTTCCAGTCCTACGCGCTGTTCCCGCACCTGACGGTCGCGGACAACGTGGCGTACGGCCCGAAGATGCGGCGGGTGCCCGCACCCGAACGGCGCCGCCGGGCGAACGACGCGCTCGAGCTCGTCGGGCTCGCGCACCTGGGCGACCGCAAGCCCAAGCAGCTCTCGGGCGGCCAGCAGCAGCGGGTCGCGCTCGCCCGCGCGATCGCCATCCGGCCGCGTCTGCTGCTGCTCGACGAGCCGCTGTCCAACCTGGACGCGCGGCTGCGCGTGCAGATGCGCGCCGAGATCCGCCGCATCCAGTCGGAGACCGGGCTGACCGTCGTGCTCGTCACGCACGACCAGGACGAGGCACTGGAGATGTCCGACGAGATGGTGGTGATGCGCGCGGGGAAGATCGTGCAGAGCGGCGCGCCGCGCGACGTCTTCCCCGCGCCCGCCGACCGGTTCGTCGCGGAGTTCCTCGGCTACGAGAACTTCCTGACCCTCGCGGACGGGCGCCAGGCCGCCGTCCGTCCGGAGCACCTGCGCGTCGCGCCCGAGGGCACGGCGGCGGACGGCGCGGTCGCGCTCGACGCCGTCGTGCGCGACGTCGCCTACCGCGGCGTCGACCTGCTCGTGACGCTCGACGCCACCGACCCCACCGGCGCCGCCGTGCGCCTGCTCGCCGACCACCGGGCCGACGCCGCCACCGGGCCGGTGCCCGCGGCGGGCGACCGCGTCCGGCTGCTGGCGCCCGAGACGCGCCTGGCCCTGCTCGACCCGACCCCGACCCCGGCATCCGCATCCACCGAAGGAATCTCATGATCCGCATCCTGACGGCGCGCCGCACCGCGGCGATCGCCTCCGGCCTCGCGGCCACCTCGCTGCTGGCCACCGGCTGTTCCGCCACCGACGACGCGGCGGCGGAGGACACGATCGTCGTCTCCGCGTTCCCGTTCGGCGTCGAGGAGTTCGAGGAGGCCGTCGTCGACCCGTTCACCGAGAAGACCGGCATCGAGGTCGAGCTGGAGACCGGTTCGAACTCCGACCGCCTCTCGCAGCTCCAGGTCGCCGGCGACGACTCCGGCATCGACGTCATGCTGATCTCGGACTACTACGCGGCGCTCGGCCAGGAGGACGACCTGTTCCAGCAGGTCGACGCCGCCCAGGTGCCGTCGCTGGAGCAGGTCGCCGACTTCGCGCTCGAGGACGCCTACCAGGGCCCGGCGTACAGCTACCAGCTCAACGGGACGCTCTACTCGACCGAGGCGCTGAGCGCGAAGGAGGCGGCGAGCTGGGACCTGTACGGCGACCCCGCGCACGCCGGTGAGCTCGCACTGCCGGACATCTCGGTGACCGCGGGCCAGCTCATGGTCTCGGGCGTGGGCGCGGAGTACGGCGACGGGCCCTACGACATCGACACGGCGCTGACGACCCTCGGGGACTGGGCGCCGGGGATCCTGCAGTTCTACGCGTCGTCCACCGAGGTGACCAACCTGCTGACGCAGGGCGAGATCGTCGCGGCCGACTCCCTGAGCGGGTTCGCCACCGACCTGGTCGCCTCGGGCGAGCCGTTCGCGTGGACGCCGCCGGCCACCGGCCGCTACATGGCCACGAACCGCGCGATGATCCCTGCGGGCGCCCCGAACGTCGACGGCGCGCACCAGTTCATCGACTACCTGCTCTCGGCCGAGGGCCAGACCAAGTCCGCCGAGCTGGTGGGCGACCTGCCCGTGAACACCGAGGCGACCGTGCCCGACTCGATCGAAGCCGTCGTCGGCGACATCGCGGCCGACCCCGTGGCCGAGGGCTACGAGACGCTCGACCCCGCGGAGCTCGTGCCCACGCGGGCCGAATGGGTGGACCGGTTCGCTCGTGAGGTGACGGCCGGCTGACCGGGCGCCCCATGAACACTCTCCCCACCTCTCTGCCCACCGACGTGCCCACCGACCCGATCACCCTCGTCGACCGCATGCCCAAGGTCGACCTGCACTGCCACCTCATCGGCAGCGTCCGGGCGAGCACCTTCGCGGAGCTCGCACGCCGTGAGAAGCTCGCGCTGCCCGCGGCGCCCGAGCGCATCTACGCCGACGTCAACTCGCTGCCGCCCGACCCGGACCTGTACCGCGACACCCGCATCCCGGTACCGCAGGGGCGCAGCGCCGACGAGCCGGAGGTCTCCTACTCGCTCTTCCAGGTCTCCGGCTGGGTGGGCCAGGTGCTGCGCTCCGCCGACGACCTGACCCGCATCACCTACGAGGCCTTCGAGGCGGCGCACCGCACCAGCGCGACGCGCCACCTCGAGCTGTTCTTCGACGCGGTGCCCGAGCACCTGGCCGCGCTCGGCTACCTGGGCTCCGTCGAGGCGTACGCGGAGGGCATCCGGATGGCCGAGCGGGACTTCGGCATGACCGGCCGGCTGATCGCCGGCATCGACCGCAGCGGCTCGGCGCAGGACGCGCTGGACCGGGTGCGCACCGTCGTGGACCACCCGCACGAGTACGTCGCGGGGATCGGCCTGGACAACCTCGAGACCGCCGGTCCGCCCGAGCGCTTCGAGGCCGCCTACCGGCTCGCGGGGGAGGCGGGCCTTGGCCGCACGGCGCACTCCTCCGAGCACGCCCCCGTGGCGGTCAACACCGTGACCTGCCTGGACGTGCTCGGCTGCGACCGCATCGACCACGGCTACTTCGTGCTGCAGGACGACGACGTCGTGGCCCGCGTGCGCGACCAGCAGGTGCCGTTCACCGTCATCTCCACGACGTCGCGGCGCTCGTGGCGGCCGTGGCGGCGGGCTTCCATCGCGGCGATGCTCGACGCGGGGCTCAACGTGATCCCGGCGTCCGACGACCCGGGCATGTTCCCCACGTCGCTGGGCGCCGAGTACCGCATCCTCGCCGACGACCTCGCGGTGCCGGCCGACCGCCTGCGAGAGATGGCGCTGGCCGGCGTCGAGGCGTGCTGGCTGCCGCCGGCGGAGAAGGACGCGCTGCGGGCGCGCTTCGTCGCGGAGCTGGACGAGCTGGGGGCGGAGCTGGAGACGGCGCCGGAGCGCTGAGCCTCGGTCCGGACCTGGTCATCACCCGCAAAATCCCGTGCCGACGCCGCAGGGGTCGCCTAGCGTGGCCGACATGTCCACGCCAGCGCCCCTGCGTTCCGTCCCGTCCGACCCGGACCCCGCGCCGGCCCCCGTCGCGGAGCGCGCCGCGGCGCCCGCGACCCCCCGGGTGCCGACCACGGGCGACCTGACCTGGCGTCCCTGGACGCGCGCGGACGTCCCCGCGCTGGCGGCGCTCCTGCGCACCGTCCAGGAGGCCGACGGCCGCGACTGGTTCACCCCGGCCGACGAGGTCGCCGAGACCTTCGACGCCCCGGTGTTCGACGCCGCCGCCGACACCCTGGTGGGCACCGACGCCGACGGCGTGATGCGCGCGTACGGGCAGGTCGAGCGGTTCCCGAGCGAAGGAGTCACCCGCCTGCGCGTCTCCGTGACCGGCGGGGTGCACCCCACGCACCGCGGCCGGGGGATCGGCACGGAGCTGCTGGCCTGGGCGACGGGACGGGCCCGCCAGGCCCTCGCCGCACTGGGCACGGACCCGCGGCTCGACACGCTGCCGGCGCGCATCACCGCGCACATCGAGGACGGCGCCCCCGCAGAACGGCGCGACCTGCTGCGCGCCGGCGGGTTCGAGCCCCTCCGGTACTACGCGAACCTGCTGCGGGACCTGAGCGCGCCGGCGCCCGCCGTCGGGCTGGAGGCGCCGCTGCGCCTCGTGCCGTGGTCGGAAGCGCTGGACGACGCCACGCGCCTGGCCCGCAACGACGCGTTCCGCGACCACTGGGGCAGCCAGCCGCGCACACCGCAGTCGTGGCGCGCGTACCGCAGCTCGTTCGCCCCCGAGTGGTCCTTCGTGGTCGTGGACGAGTCGGTGCGGTACGAGGGCTCGGAGCAGGAGCAGCCGGGCGACACGACCGTGCCGCCGGGTACGCCCTACGTCGTCGGGCTGCACATGGCCTCGCGGTACGAGCACGACTGGGAGTCGCAGGGGTACACGGCGGGGTACACCGACCTGCTGGGCGTGCGCCGCGACTACCGGGGCCGCCGCGTCGCGGTAGCGCTGCTGACGCACGCGATGCGCGTCTTCGCCGACGCGGGCATGCAGAAGGCGGAGCTCGACGTCGACACGGACAACCCGACGGGCGCGACCGGACTGTACGCACGGCTCGGCTACACCAAGAGCGACGGCTCGACCCTTTTCACCATCGAGCTCTGACCGCACCGACGAGCTCTGAAGCCGGAGAGACCATGACCGTGGACACCACATCCCTCGCCCCCATCGCCGAACGCGCGGCCGCGCCCGCGACCCTCACCCTGCCGACGGCGGGCGGGCTCACCTGGCGCGCCGCCACCCGCGAGGACGCACCGGTCTGGCTGGCGCTGCGCAACCACATCGCGCGGGCCGACGCCGAGCCGTACGCGGAGACCCTGGAGGAGATCGAGGAGATCTTCGAGGGGGCGTGGCGCGACATGGCCGCGGACTCCCTGCTCGGGTTCGACGCCGACGGCGCGCTCGTCGCCTGGGCCCAGGTCGAGTGCCCGCCCGGAGACGTGACGCAGGTCCGGGCCTTCTGCTGGGGCGGCGTGCATCCCGACCGGCGCGGCGAAGGCATCGGCCGCGAGCTGCTGGCCTGGGAGGACGGCCGCGCACGGCAGCTCCTCGCGGCGTCCGGCAAGGACGTCCCCGCACGGATCGGCGTGTTCGCCGAGGACGACGGCCCCGCCTCCAAGCACCGGCTGTACGAGCGGGCGGGGTTCCAGGTGCGCCGGTACTACTCCGACCTGGCGCGACCCCTCAGCGGGCCCGACGCAGGACCCGTGCCGGACGTCCCGCTGCCGGGAGGGCTGCAGCTCGTGCCGTGGTCGGCGGACCTCGACGAGGCGACCCGCCTCGCGCACAACGACGCCTTCCGCGACCACTGGGGTAGCCAGCCGCAGACCCGCGAGCAGTGGACGCAGCGCGCCTGCTTCGCACCGGAGTGGTCCTTCGTCGTGGTGGACCCGGAGCCCGACGTCGCCGCGCTCCTCGCCTCGCCCCACACCGACGCCGACACGGCGGCCGTCCTGCGTGCCGGCGAGCCGCTCGTGGTCGGCTACGAGATCGCGGCCCGGTACACCGAGGACTTCGCGGTGCGCGGGTACACGTTCGGCTACACCGACATCCTCGGCGCGCGCCGTGCCTACCGGGGCCGCAAGGCTGCCCTCGCGGCGCTCGCCGCCGGTCTGCGGGCGTTCGCGGCAGACGGCATGCAGTACGCGGCGCTCGACGTCGACACGGCGAACCCGAGCGGCGCGCACGGCCTCTACGCGAGCCTCGGCTACGTCAAGACCTCCGGCTCCCGGATGTACTCGATCGAGCTCTGAGCGGGGCGCCGCTCAGTGCGCGGCCAGGCGCTGCCGCCGGGCCTCGTAGAGCACGACGGTCGCGGCGTTGGCCGCGTTGAGCGAGCTCGCGGAACCGGTCATCGGGATGCTCAGCGTCACGTCGGCGGCGTCGCGCCAGGCCCTGGTCAGGCCGGTGGTCTCGCTGCCCACCAGGAGCAGGACCGGCTGGGTGAGGTCGAAGGCCGAGACGTCCGCGTCGCCGTCCTCGTCCGTCGCCACGACCACGACGGGGACGCCCGCCGCCCGGCGCGCCGTCACCCACTCCATGACCTCGGCGGGGGAGGGGGCCCGCACCACGGGCGTCGCGAAGAACGACCCCGTGGTGGCTCGCACGGCCTTGGGGTCGTAGGCGTCGGCGGCGTGCCCGGTGGTGATCACGCCGTGCGCCCCGAACGCGTCGGCCGACCGGACGACCGCGCCGATGTTGCCCGGCTGGGTGGGCCGGTCGAACACCACGCCGAGGAAGTCCCGCCCCGCGTCGATGCGCCCCAGGTCGTCGGGCCGCATCGCGACGACGGCGAGCAGCTCCGCCTCGTCCTTCTCGGCCAGCTCCGCGAGCAGGTCGGGCGACATCTTGACGTGCTCGACGTGCGGGTGCGCGGCCAGCAGGTCCCTGGCCCACTGCGAGAGCCGGCGTTCGGCGTCGAACAGCAGCGCGCGCACCTCCCAGCCGTGCTCGACCGCCATGCTGATGGGCCGCACGCCCTGGACCACGAACTCGCCTGCCCTGTGCCGCTTGTTGCGGTTGGTGAGCAGGGTCTGCAGCAGCTGGAAGCGGGTGTTTCGGGAGGAGACTCGGGTGACCACCCACCCATCCAACACCGTCCCGGCGTTCTGGCCGCATCGAGCCGGCCGCATCGAGGGGCTCAGCGGCGCAGCAGCCGCCCCATCGCCGCCCGTGCGCGCTCCGAGCCGAACAGCTCGGCGGACCCGGCCACCGCCTGGTCCACGCGGGCGTCGAAGCGGGCGAGCACGTCGGCGTTGAGCAGCTCCTTGGTCGCGCTCAGTCCCTGCGGGTCGGCGGCCGCCAGCTCGCCGAGCACGCCGTCGAGCCGCTCGTCGAGAACGTCCGGCGGGACGGCTTGCGTCACCAGACCCCACGCCGTGGCCTCGGCGGCCGTGAACGGCGCCCCGGTCAGGAAGGTGCGCGACGCCGAGCGCGGCGTCATCCGCGGCAGCACCGCGAGCGAGATGACGGCGGGCGCGAGCGCGAGGCGCGCCTCGGTGAACGCGTAGGTGATGTGGTCGGCGCTGATCGCGACGTCGCACGCCGCGACCAGCCCGATCCCGCCGGCCCGGACCGGCCCGTGGACGCGCGCCACGACCGGCTTGGGCAGGGCGAGGATCGCGCGCAGCACGTCGGCCAGCCGCCGCGCGGAGCGGCTCATCCCGTCGGCCAGCGCCTCGGTGAGGTCGGCCCCCGAGCAGAACGCCGGGCCGTTCGCGGCCAGGACCACGGAGCGCACGTCGTCGTGCGCCGCGCGGTCAAGTGCGGCCTCGAGCTGGTCGAGCACGGCGTACGAGAGCGCGTTGCGGCGCTCCGGGCTGTCGAGCGTGATCCGTGCGTACGGCACGGGCGGGGCGTCGGCCGGTGCGACCTCTACGACGTCGTAGGCGACCTGACTCTGGTGCGGCATGTGAAGTCCTCCGGGTGGGGCCTGGCGCGATGAGGTTAATGGTGGTTAACCTCAGTGACATGCCTAACATGCATACCTCACCAGAGAACCCGGAGCACACCAAGCTCCGGGACGCGGTCCGGGACTTTGCCGACCGCGAGATCGCGCCCCACATCGCCCGATGGGACAGGGAGAGTCGCCTGCCCGTCGAGGTGGTGCACCAGATGGGGGAGCTGGGCCTGTTCGGCCTGACCGCCCCGGAGGAATACGGTGGGTCCGACCTCGGGCTCACCGGGCTCAGCATCGCCGTCGAGGAGATCGGCCGTGTGGACCAGTCCGTCGGCATCACGCTCGGAGCCGGCGTCGGTCTCGGAGTGGGCACCCTGCTGGCCTACGGAACCGAGGAGCAGAAGCGGACCTGGCTGCCCGACCTCGTCGCGGGCCGCCGCCTCGGCGCGTTCGGCCTGACCGAACCCGGCGCGGGCAGCGACGCCAACGCCATGAGCACCACCGCGGAGCTCGTCGACGGCGAGTGGGTCATCAACGGCGCCAAGCAGTTCATCACCAACTCCGGGACCCCCATCACCAGCCTCTGCACCGTCGCGGCGCGCACGGGCACGCTGCCCGACGGGCGGCCCGAGCTCAGCGCCATCCTGGTGCCGACCGACACCCCCGGGTTCATCGTCGAGCCCCTGCACGACAAGATGAGCTGGCGCTCCTGCGACACCCACGCCCTGCGGTTCGAGAACGTCCGCGTCCCCGAGGCGAACCTGCTCGGCGTACGGGGCAACGGGTTCAAGCAGCTCATGATCTCCCTCAACACCGGCCGGGTGGCCGTGGCGGCCCTGGCCACCGGCTGCACCCAGGCGATGCTCGAGCTGAGCGTGGAGCACGCAGGCGTGCGCCCCACCTTCGGCGGGCCGATCGGCCGCAAGCAGGGCGTCGCCTTCCAGATCGCCGACCTCGAGGTGATGCTCCAGGCCAGCCGGGCGCTCACCTACCGGGCCGCCGCACTCAAGGACGACGGCGCACCGCTCGACGAGTTCCGCAGGGCCTCGTCCGTCGCCAAGCTCTACGCCACGGAGTCCGCTGTGACCGCCACGCGCATCGCCGCGCAGGTGTTCGGCGGCTACGGCGTGATGGAGGACGGCCCCATCGCCCGCTTCTACCGCGACGCGAAGGTGCTGGAGATCGGCGAGGGCACGTCGGAGCTCCAGCGCATGCTGATAGCGCGCGGCCTGGGCCTCCCGGTCGAGTAGCCCCGTTGAGTGCTGGGTATCTGTCCTCTCTAACCGTTTCGAAGGGGCAGATAGCCAGCACTCAACGGCCAGGGTGAGGTCAGGGGAGGAGGGCTGAGCGGGCCATGGTCGTCAGCAGGTCCCGCATGGCCGCGCGGCCGATGCGGGCGCTGTGCGGGGTCGAGTTGAGCAGGCCGAACGCCGCCTGTACCGCCGCGCGCGCCTGCTGCGCCGACAGGTCCGGGCGCAGCGGCAGCAGGGCGTCGCACCACACGTCGACGTAGGCGAGCTGGCGCTGCCGGACCTGTGTCCGCGCGTCGGCCCCGAGCGCGCCCCACTCCCGTTCCTGCACGACGATCAGCGCGGGGTTGTCGAGCGCGAAGTCGGAGTGCCGGGCGATCAGGGCCTCCAGGGCACCCTCGGGCGCTGCGTCCGGTGCGGACAGCAGCTCCCGCGCCCCGGCGAGGAGCTGGTCCGAGGCGTGGAGCAGGCACTGCCCGAGGATGTCGTCCTTGCTCGCGAAGTGCTTGTAGAGGGCGGGTCCCGAGACGCCGACGGCCGCGCCGATGTCCCCCATGGAGACGCCGTGGAAGCCACGGGCGGCGAACAGGTCGGCGGCCGTGCTCAGGATCTGCTGCCGGCGCGGGGTCACGGGAGCAGTCTAGAAGCGGGGGCGCCGTGCCGGTACGCGCAGGTCAGGCACCGGTGTGCCGGGCGGCCGCCGCCGCGACGTCGGCGTCCTCCCGGAACGGCTCGGCCCAGTAGACGAGCTCCTGCCCGTCGCGGAACGGCTCGACCACCTCGAAGTTCTCGTAGGACACGCCGCCGGGGATCGGGGCGGCGCTCGCCCAGTAGGCGGAACGCCCGTTGACGAGGACCTCGAGCGCGTCGCTCGGCTCGGGCACCCGCCAGCCCTGGACCGCCTTGGCCCCGGTGTACCGCCAGTGCGCCGCCGTGTCCGGATGGTGCGTCGCCTCGTGCGGCTCCGCCTCGTCCGGCGTCGCCCACACGCTGAGCGCGCCGTCGGACCGGGCGAGCAGCGTGCGCCCGAACCTGCCGTGGGCCGTGAAGCCGGTCCCCCCGAAGCCGGGCCACAGCTCGGCGGGCGTGACGACCCGCTCGCGCAGGTGCAGCCGGCGCAGCCGGGCGAAGTTGCCCATCGTGGCGGTGAGCACGCACGACTCGAGCGGTACCGACCCGTCCCGGAGCGAGGCCGCGAGGGACACCTCGCGCGGCCGGTCGGCGCGGAACCGCACCCGCACCACCACCTCGGCGCCGTTCTCGAAGCGCTCGCTGTGCACGTGGACGGTGAGGTGCTCGACGCCGCCGATCGTCTCGACGACGCCGCGAGCCGGCCGCAGGGGGTCGCGGGGTGTCGGGTCCTGCGGGTCGTCGGCGCTCCAGAAGCGCTTGCCGGGGGCGTCGTCGAGCGCGCTGTGCTCCAGCTCCGAGTAGCCGCGCTCGGTCGCGCCCAGCGCGATCGGCTCGACGGCGACGAAGTTGAGCAGCCGGTCGCGCGGGTGCCCCAGATAGGGGGCGTAGACGCGCAGCAGCCCGCGCGGCCCGCGCAGCGGGTGCAGACCCACCTGCAGCCCGTCGGTGAAGCCCCAGCGCGGCTCCGCGGGTGTCTCGCCGGCGGGGCGGAGCCAGCCGCCGTCGGTCTCGGGCAGGTTGATCCGGCCGTGGGGCGCGGGGGCGGGGTGCGTCATGTGGACCTTCCAGACCTGGACGTCGTCGTACGGGCGGGAGTGCGAGCGGCAGGCTAGTCTGATCCGAAACCGGTTTCAAGTAGGATGAGCCCGCCTCGACGATTTCCTGGCCGTCATACGGTGCAAAGAGTCCGGAACGTGGCTGTTTGCAGCGCGATCTGGCCGCTCGAGCAGGTACTTGACGGTGAAATCGGTTTCTGCCACCCTGGGCATATCGCCATCGATCGAGGAGGATTCATGGCACGCAGGCTCGGGCGCACCGCGTTCGTCGTCGCACCGGCAGTCGGTGCTCTGTCACTCGTCGCGAGCGTCGGCTCCGCCGCCGTCGCGGGCCCCGCCGACGGCGGCGAGGGCTTCGTGCTCGCCGCCGTCACCCAGGTCGAGCGCGTCGGACAGATCACCGGGGCGGAGGGTCCGGGGGACACGACGCGGTACGACGTGAACTTCACGGACCTCGGTTCGATGTTCGAGGCCGACGGCAAGATGTGGTTCGCGTTCGGCGACACCTTCGGTGAGCGCGACGACGGCATGACAGGGGGCGGAGGCTCCCACTGGCGGTCGAACACCCTGGGTTTCACCACCGACACCGACCCGTCCGACGGCGTGACGATCGAGGGGATGATCCTCGACGACGCCGGCGCGGCGAAGGAGGTGCTGAGCTCCAAGAAGGTCGACGGCGACGAGATGACGGTGATCCCCACCCACGGGTTCGCCACGGACGCCGGGATGTACCTGCACTACATGTCGGTGCGGCAGTGGGGGACCCCTGGCGAGTGGGAGGTCAACCACGCCGGCCTGGCGAGGTCGACCGACCAGGGGCAGACCTGGACCAAGCTGGACGCCCCCCGGTGGAGCGGGGACTCGGGCTTCGTGCAGATCAGCCCTGCCCACGTGACCGTCGACGGCCGCGACTGGCTCTACGTCTGGGGGATCACGCACGGCCGCTTCGGCGGCGTCTCGCTCGCCCGGGTCCCCGCCGCGCACGTGGAGGACCCGGATGCCTGGCAGTACTTCGCCGGGCTGAGGAACGGCCGGCCGGGCGCCGACGACCGGCCGCGGTGGGTCGCCGACCCCGCGAAGGCCGCCCTGGTCCTCGACGACACGGTCGGCGAGCTCTCCGTGGTCTGGAACGACCATCTCGACCGCTGGGTCATGACCTACCTCGCCGAGGGCCGCGGCGTCGTGCTCCGCGAGGGGCTGTCCCCGTGGGGGCCGTGGGGCGAGCCGATCGAGCTCGTCGGCGCCACGGAGGTGCCCGGCCCGTACGCCCCGTACATGCACCCGCGCTACACGCAGGACGGCGGGCGAACCATCTACTTCACGCTGTCGATCTGGGATCCGTACAACGTCTTCTGGTACCGGGCCGACCTGGTCAAGAGGTGACCCGGATGACTGCACGAACGAGCTCACGGACGAGCTCTCACACCGAGGAGAACACCATGTTCAGCAAGCGATCACGCCGGGCGGTCGGCATCGCGGCCGCCGTCGTGACGGCCTTCGGCCTCGCCGCGTGCGGGAGCGGCGGCGAGACCGCCGCCGACGGACGCGTGCACGTCACGTTCTGGCAGCAGAAGTTCGAGGACTACCAGCAGAAGTGGTTCAAGGAGAACGTCGAGGCGTTCAACGCCTCGCAGGACGAGGTCACCGTGGACCTCCAGGTGGTGCCCGCCGACACGTGGGAGCAGAAGCTGCAGGCGGCGCAGGCGGCAGGCAAGCAGCCGGACGTCGCCACGACGAGCTACGGGAACATCAAGTCGGGCGTCGCCGAGGGCAAGTTCGCCCCGCTGGACGAGTTCCTCCCCGCCGAGGCCTTCAGCGACCTCAAGGAGAACGTCGCCCCGTTCGTCACCGTCGACGACCAGCACTACGCCTACCCGATGCTCGTCGAGCCCTCCACCGTCCTGTACTACCGCTCCGACCTCGTCAAGGAGGCCGGGCTCGACCCCGACAGCCCGCCCGAGTCCTGGGACGAGCTGCTGGCGTGGTCGAAGGCCCTGACGAAGGACGACGTCAAGGGCATGACCGTCGCCTCGACCGCCGCGGACCTCAGCTGGTCGAGCTGGGGCCTCCAGCTCAACGCGTGCGGCCACCTGCCGATCGAGGACGACTGGTCGGCCGCGCGGGCGACGGAGCCGTGCTTCGCGGACCTCGCGAACTTCTACAAGGAGCTCTACCAGGAGAACCTCATGCCGCAGCAGCCCAAGGTGGGCTACGCGGACGGTCAGCCGTACGGCGAGGGCGAGGTGGCGATGATGCAGGGCGGGTCCTGGGTGGTGGGCCAGCTCAAGAACGACTTCCCCGACGTCGTCGACAAGACCATGGTGGCCCCCTTCCCGTCCGCCGACGGCGACGTGACGGCGACGACCGCGACCCTCGGCGGGTGGACGCTCACGCTCGACTCGAAGTCCGAGGCGCCCGAGGAGACCGCGCGGTTCATCGAGTACCTGCTCGCGGGGGACCCGGAGATCATGGCCGGCTTCTTCAAGGAGACGGGCTACTCGAAGTACACGGTCCGTGACTCGGTGGACGAGCTGCTCGCGGACGACCCCGAGGCCTCCGCCGACCCGTTCATGACGGTCATCTCCGAGCAGGTGGTACCGAACGGCCAGGCGGAGCCCGCGTACCCGTACGACATCGCGCTCGCCATGGGCACCGCGCTCGAGTCGGCGATGAAGGGCACCACCGACGTCGACGGCTCGCTCCAGGGCGCCGACGACGCCATCAACGACATCATCGAGAAGCAGAAGCTCTCGGGCACCGCGACGAGCTAGGAAGGACCGCACAGTGTCCGTCACCGCGACCCAGCAGCATCCCGCGGCGCCCGGCGCGACAGGGGGCCTCGCCGGCGGACGTCGTCCGGCCGGCGCGGCCCCCGCCCGCCCGCGCGACAACGTCACCGCCTACCTGATGATCGCGCCCATGGTGATCCTGCTCGGGATCTTCGTCATGTGGCCGCTCGCGTACGCGTTCTACCTCAGCGGGTTCGAGATCAGCTTCTACTCCGACCCGGAGTTCGTCGGCCTGCAGTTCTACCGGTACGTGCTCGAGGACGAGCGGTTCTGGGCGTCCCTCGGCGTCGGCCTCTACTACGCGGCGATGGTGGTCCCGACCGGGATGCTCATCTCGCTGCTGATCGCCAGCTTCATCAAGACGCTCAGCGTGCGCATGGCGAGCTTCCTGAAGACGACGATCTACGTGCCCGCCGTGGTCTCCACGGTGGTGGCGTCGGTGCTGTTCGTCTTCATCTACCAGGACCAGGGCCTCGCGAACTGGCTGCTCGGCGCGCTGAACGCCGGCCCCGTCGCGTGGCTCAACGACCCGGCGCTGGCGCTGCCCGCCATCGCGGTGCCGGGCATCTGGCTCGGCCTCGGGCTCACCACGCTCATCATGCTGGCCGGGCTCCTGGACATCCCGGAGAGCTACTACGAGTCGGCGCGGCTGGACGGCGCGACGTTCGTCCAGCGCACCTGGTACATCACCATCCCGCTGCTGAAGAACGTGCTCCTGTACCTGTTCGTCACGGGCACGGTGGCAGCGCTCCAGATGCTCGACCTGCCGCTCATCATGACGAACGGCGGGCCGGTCAACGCGACCACCACCCCCAACCTGTTCATCTTCAACACGTTCCGGGACGGGAGCGAGTACTCGGTGAGCTTCTCGCTCACCGCCGCCCTGCTGCTCTTCCTGGTGCTGGGCGGCATCTCGGCCCTCGTGTTCCGGCTCATCAGCTCCGAGAAGGCGATCGACGGATGACCAGATCTCTACGCGCCGCTGTCGTCAAGTGGGTGCTGCTCGTGCTCATCTCGTTGAGCGTGCTGTTCCCGCTCGCCTGGATGGCGATCGCCGGCTTCAAGGGCAAGACGGAGGTGCTCTCCAGCCCGTTCCAGTTCTTCCCCGAGGTCTGGCGGTTCCAGAACTACGCCGACATCCTCGCGGACCCGCAGTTCTCCCGGTCCATGGCGGTGACGCTGCTGGGCGCGATCATCTTCACGGCGGGGAGCCTCGCCGTGAACTCGATGGCCGCGTACGCGCTGGCCCGGCTCGACTTCGCGGGGAAGCGGTTCTGGTGGGTGTACTGCATCCTGCCGATGTTCGTGCCGATGATGGCCATCCTGCTGACGTCGTTCGTGGTCGTCACGGAGCTGGGCATGCTCGACACGCTGGCGGTGCTCATCATCCCGGGCATCGCGTCCTCGGTGCAGATGTTCTTCGTCCGCCAGTTCTACCTGGGCATGCCCATGGCCCTCGAGGAGGCGGCCCGGATCGACGGCTGCACGCGGTGGCAGATCTTCACGCGCATCTTCGTGCCCCAGTCGGGATCCGTGTTCGTCGTCGTGGGCATCGGGTCGTTCCTCGCCTACTGGAACGCCTACGTCTGGCCCATCCTCACGATCACCGACCCGAACCTCATGCAGATCATGCAGTTCCTCGGCACCTTCCGGTCCGAGCGCGGCAACGAGTGGGGCCTGCTCATGGCCGGCTCCACCCTCGCGGCCCTGCCCACGATCATCCTGCTGCTGTTCTTCCAGCGGTTCGTCGTGGCCGGCGTGCGCATCTCGGGCATGAAGTGACGGACGCGGCGCGCACACCGCTCTCGCGGGTGCGCGCCGCGGCGTGCTCAGTCGCGCGGAGCGCGCGGCGGCGTCGCCCCGATGTCGGGCACCGGGCCGGTGGCCAGGTGTACCTCCATGCCGTCGGCCGTCGGTGCGGCGGGGCGGTGGGTGGCCGGCCGGTCCAGGTAGAACAGCGCCGTCGACGCGATGTCGTCGCGCAGGGGGAGGTACCGCCACCCGCTGCGCCAGCCGAGGGCCTGGATGTCGACGCGCAGCCGCTCGGCGAAGTGGATCGGGTCCGTGACGTGCCAGCGGTACATGCCGAAGCGCTGCTGGCTCGCGTACAGGCCGTCGGGCCGGATCACCTGGGGCATGCCGAGGTACGGCGTCGAGAACTCCGTGTAGCCCTGGCCGGGCACGTCGAAGTTCCACGCGCCGCCGAAGTAGTCCTCGGTGCCGGTGCCGCAGATCGTCGGGTAGTCCTCGTCGGCGTCGAGGTAGAACTTGATCTCGCCCTCGCCCCACCAGCCGTTGGAGTTCACGCCCCACGCGATGTAGGTGCCGACGTAGTGCCCCGAACCCTCCACGCCCTCGACGATGGTGTGCGGCACGCGGTCCTCGAGCGGGTTGCTGCGGCGCCACTGGGCGTGGAAGTAGCCCTCGCCCGAGTAGTCGCCGCCCTGCTCGTAGGTGACCTGGTAGTAGACGCGGACGTCCACGTCGGACGTGTTCTCCAGCGTCAGCCGGGCGCCCGAGCGGAACGGCATGGGCCAGTAGGAGTTGAAGCCGCCGTGCGGGTTCGCGGCCACCATCTGCGAGTCGACCTGGGTGAACACGCCCCAGCCGCTGCAGAAGAAGTCGCCGTAGGGCACCTCGACGGCCGGCTCCGTCGCGCCGTCCCAGAAGGCGCGCAGCACGAGCGTGCGCCAGTTGTCGGTGTGCGTGGTGATCCAGATGTGCGTGATCTTGCCGGCGCCGTGGATGGTGGCCAGGTCGAACGTCTCGCCGGCCGGGATGTCGACGCTCGGCGAGATCTTCCATCCGGGGCCGAGGTCACGCGCCGACGCGGCGCCCGTGCCTTCCGTCGCGCGCCCACCACCGCCCTCCGAGCCGTCGAAGTTCTCGGGGCTGATCGATCGGGTGCGGACGTCGCGGAGGGTCGAGACGCCCCGCAGGCCAGGGTCGAGCATGTGGGACCACACTTCCTCGTGCGTAGGGGCCGCGGAGGGCCTTCTTGTGAAACCGATTTCACCAATGTATGGTCGACTCAGGCCCGTGTCAACCAGCTCGGGAGCGCACGGCCGCCGCCGTGTTTCACACCTGCCGGAGGGACGTCGATGGCCACGATCTACGAGGTCGCCGAGCTCGCCGGTGTCTCGCCGGCGACGGTGTCCCGCGTCTTCAACGGCACCCGGGTCTCGCCGGAGAACGCCGAGCGGGTCCGCCAGGCGGCGGCGAAGCTGAGCTTCACGCCCAACCGCACGGCGCGCACCCTGCGCAGGCAGCACTCCGAGGTGATCGCCCTGGTGATCCCGGACATCGAGAACCCGTACTTCACGGAGATGGCCAGGGGGGTCGAGGACGTGGCGCAGGAGGCCGGGTTCTCCGTGGTGCTGTGCAACACGGACTCGCAGCCTGCCAAGGAGGCCACCTACTTCCAGATCGCGCTGTCGGAGAGCATGGCGGGCATGATCGTGGCCCCCGCGTCGAGCCGCAGCGACCTGGCGGGCGTCATCGGGCGCGGCCGGCCGGTGGTCACCGTGGACCGCACCACCGACTTCGACGTGGACGCCGTGGTGATGTCCAACCGGCCCGCCGGGCGGGCGGCCACGGATGCCCTCTACCAGGCCGGATACCGCAGGATCGCCTGCATCACGGGGCCGGAGGACATCGACACCGCGAACGAGCGGGCACAGGGCTGGCGGGACGTCGTGACCCGGCACGAGATTTTCGCCGACCCCGACGAGTACCTCCGGTACTCGACCTTCCGGGTCGACGGCGGGGTCGAGGTGGTGGCCGAGCTGCTCGCGCTGCCCGAGCCCCCGGACGCGATAGTCGCCGCGAACAACCTGCTCGGCGTGGGCGCGCTGCAGGTGCTCACCGAGCGCGAGCTCACGCCGTCGCGCGTGGGCGTCGCCGTCATCGGCGGGCTGCCGTTCACGACGCTGCCACCGAGCGCGGTCACCGTGGTGCGGCTGCCCGCCCGGAACATGGGCGTCACGGCCGCGCGGATCCTGATCGACCGGATCAAGGGCGACACCCAGCCGGCCCGCACCATCGTGCTGCGCAACCAGCTCGTCCCGGGGCGTCACCGGGCGGCCGGCTGACCGACCGGGGCCCCGTCGGAGGGCCCCGGTGCCGGCTCTTCGGCACCTTGAACGTGAAATCGATTTCTGCCACAGTGGTCCCTGAGCGGACGATCAAGGAGGATCCAGATGGGCCTGCAGTGCACCCTGGGCGTCGACATCGGCACGTCGTCCAGCAAGGGCGTCCTCGTCAGCGAGGGCGGGGAGGTGCTGGGGACCGCGGTCCGGGAGCACCGCGTGGAGCGTCCGGCCCCCGGGCATGTCGAGGCGGACGCGCGCCTCTGGTGGCGTGAGCTCACCGAGCTGTCCCGCGAGCTGCTCGACGGCGCGGCGGCGGCAGGCCTGGACGTCACCGTCGGCGCCGTCGGTGTGAGCGGGATGGGCCCGTGCGTGGTGCTCGCCGACGAGCGCCTCGAACCCGTGCGCCCGGCGATCCTCTACGGCGTCGACACACGCGCCACCGAGCAGATCGCGCAGATGACGGACGAGCTCGGCGCCGACGCCGTCGTCGCACGCGGCGGTTCCGCGCTGACGACGCAGGCGGCCGGGCCCAAGATCCTGTGGGTGGCGCAGCACGAGCCGGAGGCGGCCGCTCGCGGCCGGCGGCTCTACATGATGCCGGCGTCCTACCTCGTCGCCCACCTCACCGGCGAGTACGTGCTGGACCACCACTCGGCGAGCCAGTGCAACCCGCTCTACGACCTCGAGGGCCGCCGGTGGTACGAGCCCTGGTGCGAGCGCTACGCACCGGGCATCGAGCTGCCGCGGCTCCTGTGGGCGGGCGAGGTGGCCGGCACCGTCACGGCCGAGGCGAGCCGGGCCACCGGCATCCCCACCGGGTGCCCGGTGATCGCCGGCACGATCGACGCCTGGTCGGAGGCCGTGAGCGTGGGCGCGCACGAGGTCGGCGACCTCATGGTCATGTACGGGACCACCATGTTCCTCGTCGCGACCACGCGGGACGTGGTCCGCACGCCGTCCATGTGGAGCACGGTGGGCGCGCTCGCGGACCGGACCTGCCTCGCGGGTGGCATGGCGACGTCGGGGGCCATCACGGCCTGGATCCGCGAACTGGTGAGCGCGGACGGTGCGGGTCCCGGCTACCCGGAGCTCCTGGCGGAGGCCCACGAGTCGGGACTCGGCGGGCGCGGCCTGCTGATGCTCCCGTACTTCGCGGGCGAGCGGACCCCGGTGCAGGACCCGCACGCCCGCGGCGTGGTCGCCGGGCTCACCCTGTCGCACGGCCGCGGCGACCTGTACCGCGCGGCGCTGGAGGCCACCGCCTTCGGGGTGCGGCACAACATCGAGACGCTGCGCTCGGCCGGCGCGCGCATCGACCGTGTGGTGGCAGTCGGCGGTGGCACGGCGGGAACGCTCTGGACGCAGATCGTCAGCGACGTCACGGGCCTGGTCCAGGAGGTGCCCGTCACGACGATCGGCGCGTCCTACGGCGCCGCCTTCCTCGCGGCCCGCGCGGTCGCGCCGCCCGGCGCCGAGCCGTCGATCACCGCCTGGAACCCGGTGGCCGAGCGCCGGGTCCCCGACGCCGCCGCGCACGCCCGCTACGACCTGCTCTACGCGCAGTACCGCGCCCTGTACGAGGCGAGCGCCGACGTGGTGCACGCGCTGGTCGAGCTCGAGGCGGGTGCAGCGTGACGGGACCGGGTCGCGTGCTGGACGCCGCCGCGTCGGCCGCCGCGTTCCCGCTGGGCGGGATCGGCACGGGCAACGTGTCGGTGGGCGCACGGGGCGAGCTGCGCGACTGGGAGCTCGCGAACCGGCCGGCGAAGGGCGCGAAGAACCCCTTCTCGTTCTTCGCCGTCCGGGTCGCGCCGGACGGCGCGGCGCCCGTCACGCGCGTGCTCGAGGCGCGGCACCGCCCGCCGCACGAGGCGGACCAGGGCTACTACGCGGGTGACGTCGCCGGGCTGCCCCGGCTCGCCGACACCCGCGTGCGGGGCCGGTACCCGGTGCTGGACCTCGACTTCGTCGACGAGGAGCTGCCCGTCGCGGTGTCGCTCACCGCGTTCACCCCGTTCGTGCCGCTGGACGAGGACGACTCGGGCATCCCGTGCGCCGTGCTGCGCTACCGGGTGCACAACCCCGGACCGGCCCCCGTGCGGGTGTCCGTGGCGGGGTCGCTCGCCAACCCCGTGGGGGCGGGTCCGGGGCGCGACGTCTTCCACTTCCCGCAGTACGCGGGGCGCCCGTGCAACGCGTGGCGGGCGGAGGACGGGATCAGCGGCCTGTTCCTGTCCTCCGACCTGCCCGGCGACCATCCGGGGTCGGGCACCGTCGCCCTGACGGCCGCCCCCTCGGCAGGTCGGGTCAGCACCAAGCCGACCTGGCTGTACGGGGCGTGGCAGGACGGCGTCCAGCGGTTCTGGGACGAGTTCCGGGACACCGGCGTCCTGACGCCGGAGCCCGTGGCGAGCCTCGACCCCGAGCCGCACCCGGCCTGGATGACGCGGCTGCGCGTGGGCTCCCTCGCGGTCGAGGCCGACCTCGCGCCGGGCGCGTCGCACGACTTCGAGTTCCGGCTCACGTGGCACTTCCCGAACCGGCCCCGCGGCTGGGCGGGCAACATCATCGGCGACGACCCGCACCTCGACGAGGTGGTGCGCAACGCCTACGCCCGGCGGTACGACGACGCGTGGGCCGTCGCCGTCGACCTGGACCGGCGCGGCGGCGCCCTGGAGTCGGCGACCCGCGCCTTCACCGGCGCGCTCTACGACAGCACGCTGCCGGAACCGGTGCTGGACGCCGTCGGGTCGAACCTGGCAGCCATCCGCAGCACCACCTGCTTCCGGCTCGAGGACGGCACGTTCGCCGCCTGGGAGGGCAGCTTCGACCAGGTGGGCAGCTGCGAGGGCACGTGCACGCACGTGTGGACCTACGCGCAGTCCCTCGCCTGGCTGTTCCCCGCCCTGGAGCGCAGCGCGCGCCGTACCGAGCTGCTGGTCGAGACGCGCGCCGACGGCCGCATGAACTTCCGCGCCAACCAGATCTTCGGCTCGCCCGCGTGGGACTTCCACCCCGTGGTGGACGGTCAGCTCGGCACGGTGCTGCGCGTGTACCGCGAGTGGCTGCTCAGCGGCGACGACGCGTTCGTCCGCGAGGTGTGGCCGAGCCTCGTACGGGCGGTCGAGTTCGCGTTCGCCCAGTGGGACGGCGACGGCGACCTCGTGCTCGACGGCACGCAGCACAACACGTACGACATCGAGTTCGTCGGCACCGACTCCCGCGCCGGCTCGATCTTCTACGCGGGGCTGCGCGCGGCCGCCGAGCTGGCCGACCGGATGGGCGACCGGGCGCTCGCGACCCGCTGGCGGGAGGCCGCCACCGTGGGCGCCGAGCGCATGGACCGGCTGCTCTTCAACGGCGAGTACTACCAGCAGCACCTGGACGACGTCGACGCGGTGCGCTACCAGTTCGGCACCGGCGTGCTC
The DNA here is from genome assembly GCF_054782895.1 of Promicromonospora xylanilytica. Lineage (NCBI taxonomy): Bacteria > Bacillati > Actinomycetota > Actinomycetes > Micrococcales > Promicromonosporaceae > Promicromonospora > Promicromonospora xylanilytica. Next base: position 688,255 of record NZ_BAAGRP010000007.1, on the reverse strand, counting down.
AGCGACCAGCTGCTCGGCCAGCTCCTCGCGCACGTCGTGGGCCTGGGCCACCTGTTCCCGCCCGAGCACGTGGGCTCGGCCATGCGAGCGGTGCACACGCACAACTTCCGGCCCTCGCTGCTGGCGCACGAGAGCGTGCAGCGCACGTACGCGCTCGGGGACGAGGCAGGGCTCGTCCTGTGCTCGTGGCCTCGCGGCGGCCGCCCGCGCATCCCGTTCGTGTACGCCGACGAGGTGTGGACCGGCGTCGAGCACCAGGTCGCCGCGCACCTGGCGGTCGAGGGGCTGGTCGACGAGTCGCTCCAGATAGTCGCCGCCACCCGGGCGCGGCACGACGGGTACCGGCGCAACCCGTGGAACGAGGTGGAGTGCGGCAACCACTACGCCCGCTCGCTGGCGTCCTGGGCCCTCCTGCTCGCCTACTCCGGCGTACGCACGAACGTCGCCGAGGCGCGGATCACCGTCGACCCGCCGCCCGGTACCGGCAGCGTCCGGTCCTTCTTCAGCACCGGCACGGCGTGGGGCCGGCTCGAGCTCGACGACGACGGCCTGCGGCTCCACGTCGACGGCGGAGAGCTGCGTCTCGACCACGCCGTGGTGCGCGGCGCCGTGCTCACCCGTACCGGGGCCGGCCCGGCACGGTCCGGACAGACCCTCGCCTTCACCCCATGAACCCGCACCCACTGAACCACAGCCACCTGAACCACAGCCACGCAGCACAGAAGGAGCTCCCCATGTCCTACACCCTTCCCGCCGTCACGTCGCGTCCCCAGGTGGCGCCGAAGACGGTGTACCTCGTCGCCAGCGGTGACCTGCGCGAGTCGGCGAACCAGGCCGGCTGGCCCACCCAGGCCGCGATGGAGGCCGACCTCACCGCCGCGCTGGCCGAGCTCGGCTGGACCGTCGTGCGCGCGAACGACGTGGACCCCGCCACGGGCCACGGATTCATCAGCTCGCAGCGCATGGGGCTCGAGGTCTTCCGGTCCATCCCGCCGGACGCGCCCCTCATCGTGGCCGAGGCGGTCTGGCAGTACAGCCACCACGTGCTGGCCGGCCTGCGCACCCACCAGGGCCCCATCCTCACCGCCGCGAACTTCGTGGGGGACTGGCCGGGCCTCGTGGGCCTGCTGGGCCTGAACGCCGGGCTGACCAAGATGGACAAGCCGTACTCGACGATCTGGAGCGTCGACTTCACCGACCAGTGGTTCAGGGACGGCCTGCGCGAGTGGCTCACGACGGGCGCGATCGAGCACGACGCGTCCCACGTGACCGACGCGCCGGCCCTGCCCGCGGGCCCGCAGGCCGAGCTCGGGCAGGCGCTCGCCGACCAGCTCCTGCGCGACAAGGCGATCATCGGCGTCTTCGACGAGGGCTGCATGGGGATGTACAACGCGATCATCGACGACGAGCTGCTCAACCAGATCGGCATCTACAAGGAGCGGCTGAGCCAGTCGGCGCTGTGGGCCGAGATGCAGCGGGTGCCGGACACCGAGGCGGACGCCGTCCAGGCGTGGCTCCAGGACGCCGGCATGACGTTCCGCCTCGGGCAGGACGAGGCCACCGAGCTCACGGCCGCGCAGCTGCGCTGGCAGCACAAGATGTACGTCGCGGCACTGCGCATCGCCGACGACTTCGGGCTGGACGCCGTCGGCATCCAGTACCAGCAGGGGCTGAAGGACCTCAGCCCCGCCTCCGACCTGGCCGAGGGCCTGCTGAACAACGTGGCCCGGCCCCCGGTCACCTCGCGCGACGGTGCGCGTGTGCTGTGGGACGGCCGCGCGCTGCCGCACTTCAACGAGGCGGACGAGGGCGTGGCGGTGGACGCGCTGGTGACCAACCGGCTGTGGACCGCCATGGGCCTCGACCCGGCCACCACGCTGCACGACGTGCGCTGGGGCGAGGAGTACGACGGGCAGTTCGTGTGGGTGTTCGAGATCTCGGGCTCCGTGCCGCCGTCGCACCTGGAGGGCGGCTACGCGGGAGCGCAGGGGTGGCGGCAGGACCCGGTGTACTTCCCGCTGGGCGGGTCCACCATCAAGGGCGTCTCCAAGGCCGGCGAGATCGTCTGGTCCCGTGTCTACATCGCGGGCGGGCGCCTGCACGTCGACCTGGGGCGCGCCTCCGCCGTCAGCCTGCCCCCGGAGGAGACCGAGCGCCGCTGGCAGGCCACCAACCCGGAGTGGCCGATCATGCACGCCGTGCTGCACGGCGTGAGCCGCGACCAGTTCATGGCGCGGCACAAGGCCAACCACCTCAACGTGGCCTACGCGCCGGACGCGGCGACCGCCGACGACGCGCTGGTCGCCAAGGCGGCGCTCTTCGCGGGGCTGGGCGTCGAGGTGCACGTCTGCGGAGAGGTGGCGGCACTCGCATGACCCCCAGGGGTTAACGATCATTAACCGGCGGACTATGCTGCGGCACATGGCCACCGACACCGGCGTTGGACCGGATCTACGCACTCTCACCGCGCAGCTGCGCGAGCGGCTGGCGCGCGTCCGCGAGGGCGGCTCGCCGGCCGCTCGCGAGAAACACACCGCGCGCGGCAAGCTGCTCGCCCGCGACCGCGTGGACCGGCTGCTCGACGCGGGCAGCCCGTTCCTCGAGATCGGCGCCCTGGCGGCCTACGGCATGTACGGGGGCGAGTGGGCGGTGCCCAGCGCGGGCATCGTCACGGGGATCGGCCGGATCGCGGGCCGGGAGTGCGTGATCGTCGCCAACGACGCCACCGTCAAGGGCGGCACCTACTACCCGGCGACGGTGAAGAAGCACCTGCGCGCGCAGCAGGTCGCCGCAGAGAACCACCTGCCGTGCGTCTACCTCGTGGACTCCGGCGGCGCCTACCTGCCGATGCAGGACGAGGTGTTCCCGGACCGGGAGCACTTCGGCCGCATCTTCTACAACCAGGCCAACCTGTCCGCACGGGGGATCCCGCAGATCGCCGCCGTCATGGGGTCCTGCACGGCGGGCGGCGCGTACGTGCCCGCGATGAGCGACGAGGCGGTCATCGTGCGCGACGAGGGCACCATCTTTCTCGGCGGCCCGCCCCTGGTGCAGGCCGCCACGGGCGAGGTCGTCACGGCCGAGGAGCTCGGCGGCGGCGTCGTGCACACCACGACGTCGGGCGTCGCCGACCACCTCGCCGACGACGACGCGCACGCCCTGCGCATCGTCCGCGAGATCATCGGCACCACCCCGGCGAGCGCGCCGAGCCTGGACCGAGAGCCGCCCGAGGAGCCCGAGCTCGACCCCGACGGCCTCTACGACGTCCCCGCCGACCCCCGCACGCCCTACGACGTGCGGGACGTGATCCGGCGGATCGTCGACGGCTCCCAGCTCACCGAGTTCAAGGCCCGGTACGGCGAGACCCTGGTGTGCGGCTTCGCCCGCATCGACGGGTACCAGGTGGGCATCGTGGCCAACAACGGCATCCTGTTCTCCGAGTCCGCGCTCAAGGGCGCGCACTTCGTGCAGCTCTGCGACCAGCGGCGCATCCCGCTCGTGTTCCTGCAGAACATCGCCGGGTTCATGGTCGGCAAGGAGTACGAGCACCGCGGCATCGCCAAGGACGGCGCCAAGCTCGTCACCGCGGTCGCCTGCACCTCGGTGCCGCGCTTCACCGTGGTGCTCGGCGGATCGTTCGGCGCCGGCAACTACGGCATGAGCGGCCGGGCCTACGACCCCCGCTTCCTCTGGATGTGGCCGGGCGCCCGCATCTCCGTCATGGGCGGCGAGCAGGCGGCCTCCGTCCTCGCGACCGTGCGCCGCGACCTGGCCCCCGAGGACGTCGAGGCGTTCAAGGACCCGATCCGCGCCCAGTACGAGACCCAGGGCAACCCCTACTACGCCACCGCCCGCCTCTGGGACGACGGCGTGATCGACCCCGCGGACACCCGCCGCGTCCTCGCGCTCGGCCTCGCCGCCGCCGCCAACGCCCCGATCCCCGAGCCGTCCTACGGCATCTTCCGGATGTGATGACGATGCCCATGACGCACACCCTCCTGATCGCCAACCGCGGCGAGATCGCGCTGCGGATCATCCGCACCGCGCGCCGCCTCGGCCTGCGCACCGTCGCCGTCTACTCCGACGCCGACGCCGGTGCTCCGCACACCCGCGCCGCCGACGTCGCCGTCCGGATCGGCCCGACGCCACCCGCCGAGTCCTACCTGTCGATCCCCGCACTCCTCGCCGCGGCCAAGGAGACCGGCGCCGACGCCGTCCACCCCGGCTACGGGTTCCTGTCCGAGCAGGCCGACCTCGCCCGCGCCGTCCTCGGCGCCGGCCTGACCTGGGTGGGGCCCCCGCCCGAGGCGATGGACGCCATGGGCCGCAAGGACACTGCGCGGAAGATCGCCGAGAAGGCCGCCGTCCCGGTGCTCAAGGAGATCCCGCTGCACCAGCCCACCGACGACCGGCCCACCGACGACCGGCTCGCGGTCGCCGGCGAGCTCACCTATCCGCTCCTGGTCAAGGCCGCGGCCGGCGGCGGCGGCAAGGGCATGCGCATCGTGCGCGAGCCGGCGGAGCTCGGACCCGCCGCCGCCGCCGCCCGCCGCGAGGCCGCCGCCGCGTTCGGCGACGACACCGTGCTGCTGGAGCGGTACGTCGAGCACGGCAGGCACGTCGAGGTGCAGGTCCTCGCCGACGAGCACGGGAACGTGCTGCACCTGCACGAACGGGACTGCTCCGCCCAGCGCCGGCACCAGAAGGTGCTGGAGGAGGCGCCCGCCCCCGACCTCGACCCGGCCCTGCGCGCGCACCTGCACGACTGGGCGGTGAGCCTCGCCCGCGAGGTCGGGTACACCGGCGTCGGCACCGCGGAGTTCCTGGTCGAGGCGGGGCCGGGCAACGGCGCCTGGTTCCTCGAGATGAACACCCGCCTCCAGGTCGAGCACCCCGTCACCGAGGAGGTCGTCCGCGTGCACGGGGAGCGCATCGACCTCGTCGAGCAGCAGCTCCGCGTCGCGGCCGGCGAACCGCTCGGCTTCGCGCAGGACGACGTCGCCGTCGTCGGCCACGCGATCGAGGCGCGGATCTACGCGGAGGACGCGTACGGCGGCTTCCTGCCGCAGGCCGGTACGGCGACCCGCGTGCGCTGGCCGGAGTCCACGGGGACCGTGCGGGTCGAGGCGGGCATCGAGGACGGCACCGTGGTCCCCGCCGCCTACGACCCGATGGTCGGCAAGGTCGTCGCCCACGGCGCCGACCGTGAGACCGCCCGGCGCGGGCTCGTCGACGCGCTCGACGCCACCGCGATCGGCGGCCTCGTCACCAACACCGGGTTCGTGCGGGCGCTCGCGGACTCGAGCGCGTTCCGCGACGGCGAGGTGCACACCGCCTGGCTGGACACCCACGAGCTGCCGCCGCCGGATCCCGGCCCCGCGCTCGTGGCGGCGGCGTGGACGGTCGCGGCGGCAGCGGTGCCGGACGGCGGTGACGGATGGCGCCTCGGCGGCCCGCCCGCCGACACGTGGGTCGAGCTGGACGACACGGTGCTCCGTGTGAGCACCGCGCGGGGCGAGGTGCGTCGCGCGGACGAGCCGCCGACGTCGTGCCGCGCCGTGGGCGACGGGCTGCTCGCGCTGGACGGTGCGACCGCGCGGTTCGCCGTCGACGTGGGCCCGCGGTCGGTCGAGGTGAGCACGCGCGGGCACACGTTCCGGTTCGTCCGGCCGAGCGCGTCGAGCGTCGCCGCGGCCGACCTGTCCGACGGCGTGGTGCTCGCCGCCATGCCCGGCGTGCTGACCGCCGTCGAGGTGCACGACGGCGACGCGGTGACCGCCGGGCAGCCGCTCGGCGTGCTGGAGGCGATGAAGATGGAGGTGACGCTGATGGCGCCCGGCGACGGTGTGGTGCGCGTGCGTGCGGTGGCGGGGGAGCAGGTCGCGGCGCGGCAGGTGCTCTTCGAGGTGCTGCCGGCGGACGCCCAGGAGGCGGCCGATGCCTGAGCTGCGCAGCCCCCAGGTGGTGCCCGACCCGAGCCTGCCGGAGCGGGTGACGATCTACGAGGTGGGCCCCCGCGACGGCCTGCAGAACGAGAAGGCGGTGGTGCCGGCGGCGGTCAAGGTGGGCCTGGTCGAGCGGCTGCTCGACGCGGGCCTGCCCTACGTCGAGGCCACCAGCCTGGTGCACCCGCGCTGGGTGCCCCAGCTCGCCGACGCCGAGGAGGTGCTCGCCGCGCTCGTGGACCGGCTCGGCGACCGGGCCCGTGACCTGCCGGTGCTCGTGCCGAACGAGCGCGGCCTGGACCGGGCCCAGGACCTGGGCCTGCGGCACGTCGCGATCTTCGCCAGCGCCACCGACACCTTCGCGCGCCGCAACCTGAACCGTTCCCTCGACGAGCAGTACGCCATGTTCGAGCCGGTCATGACGCGGGCTCGGGCGGCGGGGATGCGGGTGCGGGCCTACGTCTCGATGTGCTTCGGCGACCCGTGGGAGGGCGACGTGCCGATCGAGCAGGTGGTCGCGGCGGGCAAGCGGCTCCTGGACCTCGGCGCGGAGCAGCTCTCGCTCGGCGACACGATCGGCGTCGGCACGCCGGGGCACGTCGTCGCGCTCCTGGACGCCCTGAACGCCGCGGGCCTGCCCGACGACGTGCTGGCGCTGCACGCCCACGACACCTACGGGCAGGCGCTCGGCAACGTCGCTGCGGCGCTGCGGCACGGCGTGACAACGTTCGACACGTCGGCGGGCGGGCTCGGCGGCTGCCCGTACGCCGAGTCGGCCACCGGGAACCTCGCCACGGAGGACCTGCTCTGGATGCTGGACGGGCTCGGGATCAGCACGGGGGTGTCGATGCAGGGGCTGGTGGACACCAGCGGGTGGCTGGCGCCGCACCTGGACCACGAGCCGGTCAGCCGCGCCTACCAGGCGCTGCACGGATGACCTGACCTGGGCGGACGTGATGTGTGCGACGCCACGGCTCGCACGGCGGAGATCGAGCGTAGGGTCGCAGATGTGACTCTGAGAATCGGGTACAAGGCGTCCGCCGAGCAGTTCGGGCCGCGCGAGCTGGTTGAGCTCGCAGTACGCGCTGAGGAGGTGGGACTGGACAGTGCGATGGTCTCCGACCACTTCCTGCCGTGGCGGCACGAGGGGGGTCACGCGCCGTCCGCGCTCGCCTGGCTCGCCGCCGCGGGGGAGCGCACCTCCCGGATCCAGCTCGGCACGAGCGTGCTGACCCCCACGTTCCGCTACAACCCCGCCGTGATCGCGCAGACGTTCGCGAGCCTCGCGCTGCTGACCGAGAACCGGGTGATCCTCGGCGTCGGCACGGGCGAGGCACTGAACGAGACGGCGGTCTCCGGCCGCGAGTGGCCCGAGTTCAAGGAGCGGTTCGCGCGGCTGCGCGAGGCCGTGCAGCTCATGCGGGCGCTCTGGACCGAGGACTCCGTGGACTTCAAGGGCGACTACTACGAGCTGGTCGGCGCCAACATCTACGACCGGCCCGAGAACCCCGTGCCGGTCTACGTCGCAGCGGGCGGCCCGCTCGTGGCGAAGTACGCCGGGCGCGCGGGCGACGGCTTCATCTGCACCTCCGGCAAGGGCATGGACCTGTACACGGAGAAACTGCTGCCCGCGGTCGCCGAGGGTGCGGCGAAAGCCGAACGGTCATCGGAAGACGTCGACAAGATGATCGAGATCAAGATCTCCTACGACCGCGACGCCGCCACCGCGCTGGAGAACACGCGGTTCTGGGCGCCGCTGTCCCTGACGCCGGAGCAGAAGCACAGCGTCACCTCGGCCACGGAGATGGAGCAGCTGGCCGACGAGCTGCCCATCGAGCAGGTCGCCAAGCGCTGGATCGTCGCGTCCGACCCGGAGCAGGCGGTCGAGATGATCAAGCCGTACGTCGACGCCGGGCTGAACCACCTCGTGGTGCACGGCCCCGGCCACGACCAGGAGCGGTTCCTCACGCAGTTCAGCGAGGACGTGCTGCCGCGGCTCAGGGAGCTCTGACCAGGCCCGTCTCGTACGCGAGGATGACGAGCGCCGCGCGGTCCCGCGCGCCGAGCTTGGCGAGCAGCCTGCTCACGTAGGTGCGTGCGGTGGCCGGGCTGAGGTAGAGCTCGCGGGCGATCTCGTCGTTCGTGAGGCCCCGGCCCAGCTGCTGCAGCACCTCGCGCTCGCGCTCGGTGAGCGCGGCGAGCCGGTCGTCGCCCGACCGGGGCGCCGGGCTCGCGGCGACGGCACGCAGCACGGTGGCCGTCACGCCGGGGTCGAGCAGTGACTCGCCGGCCGCCACCACCCGGACGGCGCGGCGCAGCTCGGCCGGCGCGACGTCCTTGAGCAGGTAGCCGGCGGCGCCGGACCGGATGGCGTCGAACACGTGCTCGTCCTCGTCGAACGTGGTCAGGATGAGCACCCTGGTGCCCGCGAGCGCCGGGTCGGCGACGATCTCCCGGGTGGCGGCCAGCCCGTCCAGGCCCGGCATGCGGATGTCCATGAGCACGACGTCGGGCCGCAGCTCCCGCACGCGGGACACCCCGGCCCGCCCGTCGGCGGCCTCCCCGACGACGGAGATGTCGCCCTCGCTCTGGGCGAGGGCGCGCAGGCCCGCGCGCACGAGCTCCTGGTCGTCCACCAGCACTATCCGGATCACCGGTCGTCCCCGTCCAGCCGAAGGGGTAGGTCGGCGGCGACGAGGAACCCGCCGCCGGGTGCGTCGCCCGCGGTGAGGCCGCCGCCGAGCAGGGTCACCCGCTCGCGCATCCCGGAGAGCCCGGAACCGGGTACGAGGCCCGCGCCGGCGCCCCGGCCGTCGTCGGTGACACGGAGGGCGAGCCGGTCCTCGGCCACCCGCGCCGAGACCGTCACCCGGGTGGCCGACGCGTGCCGCAGCACGTTGGTGAGGGACTCCTGCACGACGCGGTAGGCGGTGGCGTCGATCGCGCCGTCGAGGGCGCCGTCCGGCACGTCGAGCGTGACGTCGACGACGAGCCCCGCCGCCCGTGCGGAACGGGCCAGGGTGTCGACGCCCGCCAGGCCGGTGGGGGCCGCGGCGCCGGACGGTTCCCGCAGCACCCGGACCGTCGACCGCAGCTCGTGCAGCGTGCCCGACGTCGCCTCCCGCACGTGCTCGAGCGCGCCGCGGGCCGCCGCGTCGTCGCGGCCCACCGCCTCGGCGGCCACCCCGGAGTGCAGCGCGATCACCGAGAGGTTGTGCCCCACGACGTCGTGCAGGTCGCGCGCGATGCGCAGGCGTTCCGCCTGCAGCCGCTGCTCGGCGGCCCGTGCCTCGTGCACGCGCGCCTCACGCGTGAGCCGGACCGCGACGCCGAGCGCGATGGCGGCAGCCCCGAGCGCCAGGTTCGTGACCAGGTCGTACGGCGCCAGCTCCTCCTCGGGGGTGTTGCCCACCGTCCGGTAGTACGTCGCGACGGCCATCAGGGTGGCCCCGCCCCCGACGGCCCAGGCGGTGTGCCGCAGCTCGGCCGCGGAGTACAGGGCGGCGATCGCGGGCAGCGTCATGCCGATGGGCGCGAACTCGAGGATGTAGTAGACGAACACGCCGAGCACCGTGAGCGCCAGCACGGTGCGCGGCGCCCGGCGCCGCAGCAGCACCAGAGCCCCGAAGGCCACCGCGAACAGGTACGCGCCGGGTCCGGCGTGCCGCGCGGTGTCGGGGTCGGCCGCGACGACCACCGCGACCACGAGGGCCATGGCGAGCCCCAGGACGACGTCCGTGACGCGCGGGTCGACCGTTCGCGGGACCGCGTTCTGCTCGGGCACACCGTCACCCTACGGACCCCGCGGCGCCGAGGCATCAGGGTCGGTGTCGCCCCCAGGCGACATCAGGAGACGATCCCGGGCCGATGTGCCGACCGGCGTCCCGCGGGCACCGTCGAGGCATGACCTCACCACACCTTCCTCCGCTGCCCGCCCCGGACCGGCCGGCGCGACCCACCATCCCTTGGGCCCTCGTCGGGGGCCTGGCCACACTGGCCCTGCTCTGGCCGCTGGCCGGCCTCACCGGGGCGCTCGGCACCGGCGCACCCCGGGCGCTGACCATCATCGGCATCACCGCCGTCGTCTGGATCGGGGTGGTCGGCCTGGGCCGCGTGCCCCGTCCGGTGCTCACGCTCACGCTCACAGGGGTGGCCTACGGGCTCGTCGCCCACGTCGTCGCGCTGCTGGTGCCCGTGCTCGGCGGCGCCGGTGGCCCGGGCGGCGGGCCGCTGTGGACCATCGTCCCCGCGCTGCTGTTCGACGCGATGTGGGGAGCGCTGGCGGGCCTGGCGGCCGCAGGGGTGCAGCGGCTGCTGGGGGTGGACCGGTGAAGCGCGTTGCCGGGCTCGTCGCCGGCGCGGCGACGGTCGTGCTCGCCGTCGCCGGGTGCGCGCTCGTGCCCGGCTCGGTCACCTCGGTCGACCGGACCGAGTTCACGAACGAGCTGGCCGTCCCGCCGCTGGCGCCGTCGGAGGTCGTGGACGGGACGCGCGTCTTCTCGCTCACGGCGCAGGAGGGCGAGACCGAGTTCCGGCCCGGTACCGCGACCCGGACGTGGGGCTTCGACGGCGCCTACCTCGGCCCCACCCTGCGCGCCGAACGCGGCGAGCGCGTGGCCGTCGAGGTGGCGAACGACCTCGACGAACCGACCAGCGTGCACTGGCACGGCATGCACCTGCCCCCCACGATGGACGGCGGGCCCCACCAGGCGGTCGAGCCCGGAGCCACCTGGCGCCCCACCTGGCGGATCGACCAGCCGGCCGCCACGCTCTGGTACCACCCGCACCCCCACGGCGCCACCGAGAAGCACGTCTACCGCGGTCTGGCCGGCCTGTTCCTCCTGGACGACGACGCCTCCCGCGCCGCCGACCTGCCGCACACCTACGGCGTCGACGACGTCCCGGTGATCGTGCAGGACAAGGTCCTCGACGAGAACGGGCAGCTCGAGCTCTCGGACGACGGCAGCGAACCCGGCACCCTCGGCGACGTCGTCATGACGAACGGCACCATCGGCGCGTACCACGAGGTGACCACCGAGCGCGTACGGCTGCGCCTGCTCAACGGGTCTACGGCCCGCACCTACCAGCTCGGCTTCGCCGACCGGGAGATGGACCTCGTCGCCACCGACGGCGGGCTGCTGGACGCCCCGGTCCGGCTCGACCACGTGCGGCTCGCACCCGGCGAGCGCGCCGAGGTGGTCGTGCGGCTGCAGCCCGGCGACACCACCCGCCTGCACTCGTTCGAGGCCGACCTGGGTGGCGTCGTCGTCCCGTTCGCGATGGGGGCCAACGACGCGTTCGACGTGCTCGAGCTGCGGGCCGCCGACGACCTCGCGCCGTCGCCGGAGCCCGCCTGGGACACCTCGGCCCACGCGCACCAGGACACACCCCACGAGGCGGACGCCGCCGTGACCCGCACCTTCGAGCTCGACGACCGCAGGATCAACGGCCGCCGCATGGACATGGGGCGCATCGACGAGGTCGTCACCGAGGGCAGCACCGAGATCTGGGAGGTGCGCAGCACCGTGCCCATGCCGCACAGCTTCCACGTGCACGACGTGCAGTTCCGCGTCCTGTCCGTCGACGGCGACGCCCCACCGCCCGAGCTCGCCGGGCCCAAGGACACCGTCTACCTCGAACCGCAGCGCACCTACCGGCTGCTCATGCGGTTCGACGACTACACCGACCCCGACGTGCCGTACATGTACCACTGCCACATGCTGCTCCACGAGGACGAGGGGATGATGGGCCAGTTCGTCGTCGTCGAACCGGGGCAGCAGGCGGGGACACCGCCGGACCACGGGCGCGACGCCGCCGCGGACACCCACGCGGGGCACCACTGAACGTGTGGCACGCTCGTCCGGTGACCCTCTCGCTCCCCACCCGCGCCACGCACGTCCTGCTCGACCTCGACGGCACCCTCACCGACTCCGCCCCCGGCATCATCGCGTCCCTGCGCGTCGGGTTCGCCGACGCGGGCTTCGCCGTCCCCGGCGACGAGGTGCTGCGCACCTTCGTGGGCCCGCCGCTCGGGGCGAGCATGACCGCCATCGGCCTGTCCGACGCCGACGCCGCCACCACGATCGCCGCCTACCGGCGCGACTTCGAGGTGCACGGCATGTTCGACAACTCCGTGGTCCCCGGATTTCCCGAGGCGCTCGCGGAGCTGCGCGAGGAGGGAGTGACCCTCCTGGTCGCCACGGCCAAGCCGGAGCACTACGCGCGGCAGATCGTGGAGCACTTCGGGCTCGACGTGTACCTGACCGGCGGGCTCGACGGCGTGCACGGCGCGGCGGGCGAGGCAGCGGGCCTGGTCGAGGGCAAGGAGGTGGTGGTCGAGCGAGCCCTGGCGCACGCCGTGGCTCTCGGCGCGGACCCCGGCCAGGTGGTCATGGTGGGCGACCGCGAGCACGACGTGCACGCCGCCGCCCACCACGACGTACCGACCATCGGCGTGACCTGGGGCTACGCGGCACCCGGCGAGCTGGAGGCCGCCGGCGCCGCCGCGCTCGCCACGACGCCGGCGGAGCTGCGCAAGCTGCTCACGAGCTGAGTCACCTGCGCCGGGACGTGCAGGTGCCGGTGCTCGACGGTATCGAGGCGCCGCGCCGCATCGTCCAGGACGACCGCCCGTCACCCGGCGTGCAGTGCCGTCTCGAAGATGTCCCGTGCCCGCTCGTCGAGGACCACGAACCGCACCTCGTCCGGGCTGGCCTCCGGGTGCTCGGCGAGCCAGCCGCGGCAGGTCGTGACGGCGATCCGGGCGACGTCCCGCACCGGCCAGCCGTAGGCGCCCGCGCTCACGGCAGGGAAGGCGACCGAGCGGACGTCGAGCTCAGCGGCCACGTCGAGCGACCGCGCGAAGCACGACGCGAGCAGGGCGGGATCGTCCTGGCCGCGGTGCAGGTTCGGTCCGACGGTGTGGATCACCCACGCCGCCGGCAGGTCGAACGCCGGGGTGGCGACGGCATCGCCGACGTCCAGGCCGTCCCGGTGAGAGGTCTTCCGCAGCCGCCGGCACGCTTCGAGCAGGCGCGGCCCCGCCGCCGCGTGGATGGCGCCGTCGACCCCGCCGCCGCCCAGGAGCAGGGAGTTCGCCGCGTTGACGACGGCGTCCGTCGCGACGTGGGTGAGGTCACCGACCTCGACGGAGATGCTCATGCGCTGACCTCCTTGGTGCTGGTGCTGGTGCTGGTGCTGGTGCTCGAGGGGCTCGACCCCCGGCGTTCCATCCACCGGTACGCCTCGTCGACCGGTTCCCAGCCGAACTGCTCGTAGAGCCCGTGGGCGTCGGCCGTCACGAGCACCGTACGGCGGAGGCCGAGCGGCTCGAGGTCGGCGACGATGCCCCCGACCAGCAGCTTGCCGATCCCGCGGCCGCGTAGCCGCGGGTCGACGATCACGTCGGCGAGCCAGGCGAACGTCGCGCCGTCCGTCACGACGCGCGCGAACGCCACCTGCTCGCCCGTGCCGCCGTGGAAGACGCCGTAGGGGCGGGAACCCGCGATGGCGGCGTCCATCACCTCGCGCGTGCGGCCCTCGGCCCAGTAGGTGTGCCGCGAGACGAGCTGGTGCACCCGAGCGGGGTCGATCCGGGCGGGGTCGGTGGAGAACTCGTAGGTCGAGTCGTCGTTCATGAGGTGGAGTAAACCACCGGACACCGACATCCCCGGGCGGCATGCGGGTGGGTGCCGAGCGCTGCCGAGCCTGGTCGGCGGTGCCGCGGGCAGCGCGGCCAGGGCTCCCGCGGCCATGGGGTCGACACGGCGGGCAGCAGCTCGGTGCGGCTTGTTTCTGCGGACAGCAGACGGCCGGGCGGATGTCAGTGGTGGAGGCTAGGGTCGAACAGACGTCCGCAGAGATGGTACGTCTACCGATCATCGGCCGAGGGGGTGGGCAGGCATGGGAACCAGGCAGAACACGGCCACGAGCGGCGCCACGGTGCCGCCCGGTGTCATGGTGCCGCCCGGCGGCCCGTTCGAGAACGAGCCGCCCGACGCCGTGCCGGTGCCGTTCTGGCCGGTCGACGTCCTGCGCCAGGCCCTGACCGGTGCACCGGGCTCGCGCCTGGCACGTGTCGTCGCCGAGGCGGTCGACGCGGACGACAACCTGGGAGCCGGCGCCGCGGGCGACGGTCCGCTGGCCGACCTGCCCGACGACGCCCTGGGCGACCTGGTCACCGCGTGCGCCCGACTGCAGTCGTGGGCCGCCGGTCTGCAGGCCCAGATCGTGGCGGAACGCGCCGCGAGGGAGTCGCACCCGCTCGCACACAACTCCCTGGTCGGCCAGGTCACCAGTGAGCTGGTGGTGACCGAGCCGGAGGCTACCGAGGTGGTCGTGCGTGCCGAGAGCGGTGCTCAGCATCCAGCAGTCATCAGTGCCCTGACCTCGGGGCGGATCGACGTGCGCAAGGCTCACACACTGCTGCGCAGCGCCTCCCAGCTGACGGTGGCCGAGCGGGCGGAGGCGATCGCCCGGTTCCTGCCCCACGCGCCGCGCCGCACGTGGCGGTGGCTGCGGGACCGGATGCTCGCGTTCGCCAAGTCCCGTCACGGCGCCGCGGAGACCGCCAGAGCGGCGGCCCAGCGACGCGGCGTGCAGCTGGACCGGGCGGAGAACGACATGGGCTGGCTGTCGGCCTACCTGCCGGCCGTGGACGCCGCCGCGGTCTGGAACGTCGTGGACGACATGGCCCACCAGCTGCGGCACGCCGTGGGTGAGGAACGCACGCTGGGCCAGCTCCGTGCCGACTCCTTGACCGGGATCGTCACCGGCCGTCTCCTGCCGGCCGACCGGTACGCGGACACGGACGCGGACACGAGCCCCGGGACGGACGCGGACACGAGCACGATCCACGGCACGGACACGGACACGAGCCCCGGGACAGGCACGGGTGCCTCCCCGCAGTCGGGCACGGACAGGCGACCGGACCCGAACGGTGCCGACAACCCGAACGGTGCCGACAACCCGAACGGCGCCGACAACCCGAACGGCGCCGACAACCAGGCCGGTGCCGACAGCGAGACCGGACCGGTGTGCTCCTGCGGAGGCCGGGCGCCGGTCGTACAGCACGTCGTGCAAGAAGTGGTGCGGCCTGTGCGGGTCACTCCGACCCGTCCCGTGGTGCGGGTCACCGTCTCGGCCGGCACGCTGCTCGGCCTGGACGACGCACCGGGCGAGCTGCGCGGGTTCGGTCCGATCCCCGCTGACGTCGCCCGCGCCGTCGCGACCGACGCGACCTGGCAGCGCCTTCTCACGGACCCGAGCACCGGGATCCTGACCGACTACTCCACGACCACCTACCGGCCCGGCAAGGTGCTGAGCGCCGCCGTGCAGGCACGGGACGAGACCTGCACGTTCCTCTTCGGCTGCGACAGGCCCGCCGTCTGGGACGACCTGGACCACATCATCCCGTTCGACCACGATCTCGACCCGGCCACGCTGCCACCCGGCACCCCAGGGCAGACCCGGGCGACGAACCTGCACGCCCTGTGCCGCAAGCACCACCTGCTGAAGACGCATGCGGGCTGGGGTGTCGTGCGCGACCCCGGCACGGGGGTCACGACCTGGACCACGCCCACCGGACGACGCCACGAAAGGCCGCCGACCGTACTGGACCCCCACGTCGATCTCGACCGGGTCGATCCCGACACCAGCGGTGACCTCGCTCTGCGCGCCCTCACCGGCCGACGGCTGCTGCCCCGCAGCTACACCACCTCCGCGCCGGCAGCGGCTCCCGGCGCGGACGTTGAGCGGAGCGACCCACCGTTCTGACTCGCGACCTCCGGGGCTATCCGGCATGCCGGCGGCAGAACTCGCGCAGCGGGCCGGCCGGAAGGACGTCCAGCAGCTCGCGGTACCGGGCCGCCGCGTCGTCGGTCCGACCGGTGCGGCGGGCCAGGTCCGCCAGGGCGAGGCTGGCGTCACGGGCGGCGTACGCCGGCCCGTCGGCGACCAGCTCCTCGAGCTCGCGCTCGACCGGCCCGAGGTCACCGCCGTCGCGCATCGCGAGCCGGCCCAGCACGACGAGTCGGGCCACGCGGGTCGCCGGCGACGGCCATGTCCGCAGGAGCGCGTCATAGAGCTGGGCGAGTCGCGCCCAGTCCGTGTCCTCCGCATCGATGGTGGTCGCGTGCACGCCGGAGATCGCGGCCTCCAGCGCGAACCGGCCCGGTGTACGCGGGGAGCGCGTGCGGGCGATCGCCGCCGTGGCGTCGGCCAGGCCGGCGGACAACAGACGCTGGTCCCATGCCGACCGGTCCACCTCGTCGAGGGGCAGCGCGACGCCGTCGCGCACGCGGCCGGGACGCCGGGCCAGGCCGAGGCGGCACACGGCACGCAGGCCGAGCGCCTCGGGATCGTCCGGGTACTGGGCGACAAGTGCCTCGGCGAGTGTGAGCGCGTCGCGGGCGGGGTCCTGCGTGACGTCGGTGGGCGCCGGAGCATCGCGCTGGCCCACCGTGAACAGGCCGGCGACGCAGGCCAGCACGACGGGCAGGCGGGCGTCCCGCGCCGCGCCGTCGGGCACCGCGAACTCGCCGCGGGCGCGGGCCAGCGAGGTCTTGGCCCGCGTGAGGCGTGCGGCGGCCGTAGCGTCAGCGATCCCGAGGTGTCCCGCGATCTGCCGGATCGTGAGGCCGCAGACCACCCGCATCGCCAGGACCAGCTGCGCGCCGGAGGCGAGGGCGTCGTCGCAGGCGACGAAGAGCAGCGCGAGACGGTCGTCGAGATCGTCGCCCGGCGCGGTCGGCGTGTCCGTTGCGACCACCTCCGGGCGCGCGAGCTGGGGCTGGATCCGCCTGAAGACCGCCTGGTGCCGTACCGCGTCGAGCCAGGTCCGGCGCCCGACCTGGACGCACCACCCGACCAGGTCCTCGATCACGCCGTCCGGCTGGGCCGCCGCCCGCGCGAACGCCTCCGCGGCGTACTCCTCACCGCTGTCCAGGCTGCGGGTGGCCACGGCGAGCGACCGCACCACCTGGGGCCAGGCGGTGCGGAACGCCGCTGGGTCGATCGGCACCGAGCGGTCCTGCTGCCTCTTAGGAACCGAAGCGCATGACCTTGCGCCACTCGACCACGTTCGTGCTGGGGACCAGTCCCGCGATCTTCCGTGCGGTGGCCTCGTCGCACTCGACCTCGTAGTAGCCGGTGATCACCTCGTTGGTGTCGGTGAACGGCGCGTCCGTGTAGACCGGTTCGCCACCACCCTCGCCAGGCGTGACCCATCCGCCGTACCTGCTGTTCTGCAGGGCGTTGCTGCCGGTGATCTTCGCCCCGAGCTCGGCCACCGCCTCGGCGAAGCGTTGGTGCGCCGCCATGTCCTCGGAGAACTGCTGCTCGTTGGCCTTCTGGTTCTCCGGTAGGTAGGCGTCGGAGTCCCAGTCGGTCTCGCGGATCAGGAACATCCAGGTGTCGGTCATGTCCAGCTCCTCTTTCGGGGAATGTTGACACGCCTTGGACGGGCGAGCCACGCCGGAATCGACACCACGGCCGGAACGGGTCAGCCGATCACCGCGACCGGCACCGAGATCGGGGTCCCGGACCCGTCGCGCCGCTCGTCCACGTCGGGCAGGTCGACAGGCTGGCCACCGGCACCGAGCGCACGCGGGGGAGCGGCACCCACCCAGGCCAGGATGAGACCGTCCTCGCCCTTCAGCAGCCGCTGCGACCGCACACCGCCCGTCGCGCGGCCCTTGCCCGGGTACAGCGCGAACGGGGTCACCTTGCCCGCGCCCGCCTCGATCCCCGGCAGCGCGTCGCCCGCCCCGGCGATGGTCACGACCGTGGCGTCGACCCCGGCCGGGACCGCGCCGAAGAACACCACCCGGCGGTCGGCCGCGAGCTTGATGCCCGTCATGCCGCCCGCCGCGCGGCCCTGCGGCCGTACCGCGGAGGCCGGGAAGTGCAGCAGCGACGAGTCATCGGCCAGGAAGACCAGCTCGTCGTCGTCGGACACGACGGCGGCGCCCACCACGGTGTCCCCCTCCTTGAGGGCGATCACCGGCCACTCGTCGCCCTTGGCCGGGGCGTCCGACGGCGCGACACGCTTGACGACGCCCTGGGCGGTGCCGACGGCGATGGTCGGCGCGTCCGGGCCGAGCGCGGTGACGGTCCGCACCACCTCGCCGTGCTCCAGCTCCACGAGCTCGCTCACGGGGATGCCGCCCGACAGGGACGGCGCGCCGTCGGTGGGGGGCAGCGAGGGCAGGTCCAGCACGGAGACCCGCAGCATGCGGCCGGCCGACGTCACGAGCCCGACCTGGCCACGGGTCGTGGCCGCGGCGTCGCCCCGCATGGCGTCGTGTGCGGCACGGTTGCCGGTACGGACGACCGGGGCGTCGTCCGGCAGCCGGGCCAGCAGGCCCGTCGCCGACAGCAGCACGCGCGTGGGGAGGTCCTTGATCTGCAGGTCGATGGGCTCGACGGTCTTCTTGCGCCCGTTCGCCGGGGCGACGGCGACGGAACCGACCGACCCGCCCGCCGCGTCCAGCAGCACGGTGCGGCGCGGCGTGCCGTAGGTCTTGGCCACCTCGCCCATCTCGGTGCTGACGACACGGCGCAGGAGCTTCTCGTCACCGAGGATCTGCTCCAGCTCGGCGATCTCGCGGCGGAGCTCCTCCGCCTCCTTCTCGAGCTCGACGCGCGAGAACCTCGTCAGGCGCCGCAGCTGCAGGTCCAGGATGTAGGTGGCCTGGGGCTCGGACAGGTCGAAGATCTCACGCAGCCGGTCCCTGGCGATGGCGGCGTCGTCGGACGACCGGATCACCTGGATGACCTCGTCGATGTCGAGGATCGCGACGAGCAGGCCGTCCACCAGGTGCAGCCGCTCGAGGCGCTTGTCCAGGCGGTGCTGCGACCGGCGCCGAACCACGGAGATGCGGTGGTCCACCCAGACCCGCAGCATCTCGAGCAGGCCGAGGGTGCGCGGCTGGCCGTCCACGAGGGCCACGTTGTTGATGCCGAACGAGTCCTCGAGCGGCGTCACGCGGTACAGCTGCTCCAGCACGGCGTCCGGGTCGAACCCCGTCTTGACCTCGATGACCAGGCGCATCCCGTGCGTGCGGTCAGTGAGGTCCTGCACGTTGGTGATGCCCTGGATGCGCTTCGCCTTGACGCCGTCGGCGATCTTCTCGATCACCTTCTCCGGCCCCACGAGGTACGGCAGCTCCGTGACGACGATGCCCTTGCGGCGCGGGGTCACGTTCTCGATCCGCGCCGTGGCACGGGTGCGGAAGCTGCCCCGGCCGGTGCGGTACGCGTCCCGTACGCCCTCGAGCCCGACGATCTTGCCACCCGTGGGCAGGTCCGGACCCGGCACGAACCGCTGCAGGTCCTCGAGCGTTGCCTCGGGGTTCTTGATCAGGTGCTGTGCGGCGGAGACGACCTCGACGAGGTTGTGCGGCGCCATGTTCGTGGCCATGCCGACCGCGATGCCGGACGCCCCGTTGACCAGCAGGTTCGGGATCGCGGCAGGGAGCACCTCCGGCTGGGTGAGCTTGTTGTCGTAGTTCGGCACGAAGTTCACGACGTTCTCGTCGAGACCCGTGGTCATCGCCATCGACGGAGCGGCCAGGCGGGCCTCGGTGTACCGCGGCGCCGCGGGGCCGTCGTCGAGCGAGCCGAAGTTGCCGTGCCCGTCCACGAGCGGCAGCCGCAGCGAGAAGCTCTGCGCCAGGCGCACCAGCGCGTCGTAGATGGGCGCGTCACCGTGCGGGTGGAGCTTTCCCATCACCTCGCCCACCACGCGCGAGGACTTCACGTGCGCACGGTCGGGGCGCAGCCCCATGTCCGACATCATGTACAGGATGCGGCGCTGGACCGGCTTGAGGCCGTCGCGCGCGTCGGGGAGAGCTCGCGAGTAGATGACGGAGTAGGCGTACTCGAGGAACGAGGCCTCCATCTCCGAGGCGACGTCGATGTCCACGACCTTCTCGTGGATCTCGCTCTCGTCGAGCGGCTGCGACGGCTTGCGCGCCATGGTTCGTGGGGCTCCTGGAATCTGGGGTGGTCTCGGACAGGCAAACCGTACCGCGCGCCACCCACACCCCGGTGGCACCTCGCTGACGTCGCGCGAGGTCACGGGGGAGAGGCATGTGCCTTTTCGTGGCGCACCTGGCACTATTCGGGTATGCCCGAAATGCCACTGGCCAGCAGGTCGACCACCCTGCCGGGCTGGCTGGTCCGCGTCGGGCTCGCCTACGGCGTCGTCGGGCTCAGCGTGGTGCCCGTCCTGGTGCTCGGCGCCCTCGTGACCTGGTGGATGCAGTCCTGGCAGTGCGCCCAGCAGGAGTGGGGCTGCCTGGAGGAGGGCATCACCATGTGGGCCGGTCTGTCGGTGTTCGCGGCGGTGCTCCACATCGTCGTCTCCATGCGGCTCGGGCTCGGTGTGGTGCACGGTCTCGTGGTCGTGGCGGTCGCCGCGGTGTCCGCGAACGTGGCCCCTGCGCTCGGCGCCTGGCTCCTGCTCGCGGTCGGTCCCGCCGTGGCCGCCATCCTCACCGCGTCCGGCCCGAACCGCCGCCAGCGCCTCGTCCTCGTCGGCTTCGCCGTCATGCTCCTGGCCGGCATGGTGCTGGTGCGCTGACGCCGCAGGACCCGCGTCTCGATAGCCTTGTCCCCGTGGACGAGCCAGAACGGGTCGGCAGCGTGCGCCTGCCCTACTCGACCGAGTACCCCGTCGAGTGGGAGGCGGACGTCGTGCTGCGCGACGGCTCCACGACGCACGTGCGCCCCATCCGGCCCGAGGACGCCGACGCGATCCAGCGCTTCCAGATGGCCCAGTCGGAGCGCTCCACCTACCTCAGGTTCTTCGCCGCGCTGCAGCGCATCCCCGACCGCATGCTCACCCAGCTCGTCACGGTCGACCACGTCCGCAGGACGGCGCTCGTCGCCGTACGGCCGGGCACCGCGGACGGCACCGGGGACGGTGCCGAGGACGTCATCGGGGTAGCCCGCTACGACGTGACCGACGACCTGCCCGGGCGCCGCACCGCGGAGGTCGCCTTCAACGTCGCCGACGCCCTCCAGGGTCAGGGCCTCGGGTCGGTGCTGCTCGAGCACATCGCCGCCGCGGCGCGCGAGCGGGGCGTGCACCGCTTCATCGCCGAGGTGCTGCCCCAGAACCGCGCCATGCTCGGCGTGTTCCGGGAGGCCGGCTACGCCGTCGAGCAGCACCTGGACGACGGTGTCGTCACCGTCTCCGTCGACCTCGACCCCACCGACCGCTCCCGCGAGGTCATGGCCGACCGCGAGCACCGCACCGAGGCCAGGTCCATGCAGGGGCTGCTCTCGGCCCGCCGGGTGCTGCTGGTCGGCCCCGCCCAGGGCGGCACCGTCGACGAGCTGCTCGCCGCCCGCGTCCGCGAGGCACACGCCACCGATCCCGGCGACACCGAGCTCATGGTGCTCGGCGACGACGTGGCCTGGGCGGACCTGGGCCGCACCGGGACGGGCACCGGGACCGGCACCGTGGACCTGGCGGTCGTCGCCGCGCCACCGGACGAGGTGCTCGACGCCGTCCGGCGCCTGCGCGGCACGGGCGCGCGCGGCGTCGTCGTGCTGTCCGCGGGCTGGGCCGAGGCGGGGCCCGACGGCGTCGCCCGCCGCCGCGAGCTGCTGCGCACCGCGCACACCGAGGGCATGCGGGTCGTCGGCCCGGCCAGCTACGGTCTGCTCACCAACGTGCCCGGCGCGAGCCTGCGCGCGAGCCTCGCGCCCACGGCCCCGCGGCCCGGCCGGGTCGGCCTGTTCAGCCAGAGCGCGCCGGTCGCCGTCACCGCCGCCGAGACGGTCAAGCGCCGCGGCCTCGGGCTGTCCACGCTGGTCTCCGCAGGGCACCGGGCGGACGTGTCCGGCAACGACCTCATGCAGTACTGGCAGGACGACCCCCACACCGACGTCGTCTGCCTGTACCTCGAGACGCTCGGCAACCCCCGCAAGTTCTCCCGGATCGCGCGCCGACTCGCGCTGGTGAAGCCGGTGGTCGTGGTCGTCGCGGGCAGGCACGGCAGCGTGGTCCCGCCCGGGCACACGGTGCGCGCCACGCGCGCGCCCCGGCGCATGCTCGACGAGGTGCTGCGGCAGTCCGGCGTCATCCGCGCGGAGAACACCCACCAGCTCATGGACGTCGCGCAGGTCCTGGCGCACCAGCCCCTCCCCGCCGGCGGGCGGGTCGGCATCCTCGCGAGCTCGCCGTCGCTTGCGGCGCTCGTCGCCGACGCCGTCGCCGCGGCGGGCCTGACCGTCGCCGGACCGCTGGAGCCGCTGTCCGCCGGCGCGCCCGACGACGAGATCGCCGCCGCCGTCGACGCCCTCTACGCGCCCGGTGCGTGCGACGCCGTCGTCGTGGTCTCGGTACCTGTCGTGCTGCCCCGGACCGACGCGCTCGCCCGTGCCGTGGCCGACGCCGCCGCACGCACGGGCCGCACCACCGTCGTCAGCGCGCTCGGCCTGCACGGCATGCCCGACGAGCTCGCCTCCGGCGACGTACGGGTCCCGGCGTTCTCCACTCCCGAGGACGCGGTCTGGGCCCTCGGCGAGGTCGTGCGCTACGCGCAGTGGCGCACCCAGGACCACGGCTCACCGGTCCGCCCCGCGCTGCGGGAGGGCGTGTCGGACGGCGTCGCGCGCGCCGAGGCGCGGACGCTCGTGGAGTCCCTGCTGCGCAGCGCCGGGTGGCCCGACGGCGGCCTGGTCCTCGACCACGACGCGGCCACCGAGCTGCTGGCCTGCTACGGCCTGCGCCTGTGGCGCTCGCGGAGCGTGCGTACCGCCGACGACGCCGTGGCGGCCGCCGAGGAGCTCGGCTGGCCGGTGGCGCTCAAGATCGCGGCGCCCGCGCTGCGCCACCGGGCCGACCTGGGCGGGGTACGTCTCGACATCGCCGACGCGGAGGACCTCCGGGAGGACGCGGAGCGGATGCTCGCGGCGGCCGCTTCCCTGCTGCCGGCGCCCGACCCGGTGCTGGAGGTGCAGGCGATGGCGCCGACGGGTGTCGCGTGCGTGGTGCGCTCGGTCGAGGACGAGCTGTTCGGCCCCGTGGTGTCGTTCGGACTGGCCGGCGACGCCGTCGACCTGCTCGACGACGTGACGCACGGCGTGCCCCCGCTGACCGACGCCGACGTCGCGCGCATGGTGCGCGGTGTGCGCGCGGCGCCCCGGCTGTTCGGGTACCAGGGCGCGCCCGCTGCCGACGTCGCGGCGCTCGAGGACGTGCTGGCGCGGGTCTCGGTCATGGCCGAGGACCTGCCCGAGCTCGCCTCGCTGGAGCTGTACCCCGTCGCGGTCGCGGAGCGCGGCGCGGCGGTGCTGCACGCGACGATCCGGCTGCGACCCGCCGAACGTCGCACGGACGCGTTGCGCAGAGCCCTTCCGGGCTAACGGCGAAGGCACCTCTCGTGGGATGATGCGGACTGTGCCCCATGCCCCTACCGATGCCCGTGCTGACCTGACCGCCCACCTGCACCGGGCCGGCTACTACCCGGAGCTCGTCGCGGACGTGCTCTCCGTCGCCCTCGCCGACGAGGAGGTCGTGGCCCACCTCGTGCAGGCGGAGACCACCTTCGACTCGGAGGTGCGCCGGCACCTCACGGTCCTGGTGCTGACACCGACCCGCCTGGTCACCGCGCACGTGGACGACCACACCGGTGAGGACCCGGCCCGGCCGGGCTCCGCGTCGGCGACCACCGAGGTGGTGCCGGTGCGGGAGATCCGCTCCGTGGCGCTCACCCACGTGATCGCGGACCCGGAGCGCTACCCGCGGCGGGCGGCGACGCGTGAGGTCACCCTGGCGATCGGCTGGGGCGCCGTGTCGCGGGTCGACCTGGAGCCCGCCACGTGCGTCGACCCGAACTGCACGGCCGACCACGGCCTGACCGGCCAGGTCACCCCGGACGACGTGGTGGTACGGGTCTCCAGCGAGGCCGAGGGCGACGCGGCGGTCCGCGCCGCGGTGAGCTTCGCCGGCGCACTGTCCAGGGCCACGTCTGCGTGACGGCACCGAACCTCCCCGACGGCCTCGTGGCGCCGTCGTACGACGTCACGAGCCTGGCCGCGGTGATGCCCGCCGTCGCGGGCGCCCTCGGCCATGACCTCACCACGGCGACGGGCCTCACCGCCGCGGGCTGCCGCGCGGCACTCGGGCTGCCCGGTGCCGACCGGGTGGTGGTCGTGCTGGTGGACGGGCTCGGCATCCGCAACCTCGCCGAGCGCGGCGGCCACGCGCCGTTCCTGCGGGGGCTCCTGCGCGAGGTGGACGACGGCGCTGCGACGCTCACGTCGAGCTTTCCCTCCACCACCGCGGCGGGCCTGAGCATCTTCGGCACGGGCACCGCCCCCGGCCGCACGGGCATGCTCGGCTACACCCAGCGCAACCCCGGGACGGGGCGGCTGGCGTCCCTCGTGCAGTGGCGCGAGCTCGGCGACCCCGCCGACCTGCAGCGGGAGCCCACCGTGTTCGAGCAGCTCGCCGCGGCGGGCGTGCGGGTCGCGGCTCCCGGGCCCGGCAAGTTCGCCGGTTCGGGCATGACCCAGGCCGCGCTGCGCGGCCCGGCCTACGTGGCCGCCGAGACGTTCGAGCAGCGCGTGGACGCGAGCGTCACGGCGCTGCGGCAGCCGGGGGACGCGCAGCGGTTGGTCTACCTGTACCAGGGCGACGTCGACAAGACGGGCCACGGTCACGGCTGGGACTCGTGGCAGTGGGGCGACGCGCTGGAGTCCACCGACCGTGAGCTGCGCCGTCTGCTGCGGAGCGTCCCGCGCGGCACCCTCGTGGTGATCACGGCGGACCACGGCCAGATCACCGCCGACCTCGCCACCCAGTGGGACGTCGCGGCCGACCCGGAGCTCCGGCGCGGCGTCGCGATGGTCGGGGGAGAACCCCGCGCCCTGCACGTCTACACGGACCCGGCCGCCGACCCGGCCGACGTCGCGCACCGGTGGGCCGAGCGGCTGGGCGAGCACGCCGTGGTCCTGCGCCGTGAGCGGGCGGTGGCCGACGGCTGGTTCGGCCCGGTGGCCGAGCACGTGCGCTCCGCCATCGGGGACGTGGTGGTCGCGATGACCGGCGCCGCGACCGTCGTCGACTCGCGTGTGCACTCCGCGGCCGCGCGCGGCCTGCCCGGTGTGCACGGCTCGCTCACCCCGCACGAGATGCTCGTACCTCTTCTCACGGCCGTCGCATAGGGGGACCCGTGGCCGAGCTCGTCTTCTTCTCCGGCACCATGGACTCCGGAAAGTCCACCCTCGCCCTGCAGACCGACCACAACTACCGTGCGCGCGGTCGCGAGGGGCTCATCTTCAGCCGTGGCGACCGGGCCGGCCAGGCTCGCGTCTCCAGCCGGCTCGGGCTCGACGTGGCCGCCCGGGAGGTGACGGACGACACCGACTTCTGGGCGGAGATCAGCGGCAGGCGCTCCGGCGGCGAGGCCGTCGACTACCTCGTGTGCGACGAGGCGCAGTTCTACTCCCCCGAGCAGGTGGAGCAGCTCGCCCGGCTGGTGGACGAGATGGAGATCGACATCTTCGCGTTCGGCATCACCACGGACTTCCGCACCCGGCTCTTCCCCGGTTCGGCCCGCCTGATCGAGCTCGCCGACCGCATCGAGGTGCTCCAGGTGCAGTCGCTGTGCTGGTGCGGCGCACGCGCCACGCTCAACGCGCGCACCGTCGACGGCGTCATGGTCACCGAGGGCGAGCAGGTGGTGATCGGCGACGTCGGCAGGGGCGAGGTCGCCTACGAGGTGCTGTGCCGCAGGCACCACATGCGCCGCATGACGGCGCTCACCGCCCGCCGCCGCGCGGCGGACGAGTCGCTCTGGGGCTAGGCCTCAGGGCGCGAGCCGAACACGATCTCGTCCCAGCTCGGCACCTGAGCGCGTGACTTGCGGCCCCGCTTCGCAGCCGGACGCTTGGGCGGCGCGGGGTCGGCCGGCGGCTTCTCCGGCACTTTCTCCGGCACCTTCTCGGGGACCGGCTCCGGAGCCTCGTCGGTCGCCTGCCCGGTCGCCTGCTCTGCTACCTGGTCCTGCTCGGCGGCCGCGGCCGGGGCGGCGATCTCCCACTGGCTCGGCCCCTCCCACTCGATGCCGGCGGGGGAGTCGGGCACCGTGACGGACGGCATCGTCGGACGGGACCCGCCGCGCCGCGCACCGATGTCGACGACGGCGGCGGAGGGCTCCGGATCGTCCTCGGGCGGCGCGTCGGGCGCGTCCAGGTCGAGCTCCATCATGTCGGGCAGCTCGGTGTCGGGGCTCTGCCGCCGCGCGGGCCGCTGCCCGCGGCGCTCCGAGAGGTTGTCGAGCAGGAGGTCCGTGTCGTCCGGCTCCCGGTGCGGGGGCAGGGCCGACACCCCGGCGAGGGCCGGTCCCTCGTCGTCCTCCGGGAGGCCGAGCCAGCGCGCCTCGTCGTCGAGCGCCGTCACGAAGCCGCCCCGCGGCTCCAGCGACCAGCGTGCCACCCGGGGGCGCTCCGCGGCCACGAACTCGACCTGCACCAGCCACGGGTGGTTGCCCTCCCTGGTGGCGCTCCAGCGGGCGTCGTCGGGCCGCACCCCGCGCGAACGGAGCCGCTCGTCGGCGACCTCGCCGAGCGTGGTGGCGCCGTCGTCGTCCGTGAGGACCGCCTTGGCCCGCACCCGCGAGATCGAGTGCTCCCGCTCCGAGATCACCGGGTACTCGAACCGCCGGACGTGCTCGATCGGCAGCCCCGACGCCTCGGCGAGCGCCTCGCACGTCTCGCCCGCGCGCAGGCGCGCCTGGATCTCGCGGGGGCGCAGCGTCGACTCCTCCTGGGCACGGATCGACTCCATGCGGGGACGGTCGCCCCGGATGGCGGCACGCAGGGCATCGGTGATGGGCAGGGTGCTCTGGGCGCCGTCGCGCGCAGCAAGGACGAGTCGTTCACCGTCCTCGTGCAGCCGTACCAGCTCCAGCTCGTCCATGCCAGTCCTCCCGGGGTAGTCCTGTGGGCCGAGCCTGCCACCGCGAGGCGATCATGCGGCGCAGGCTCGTCGGTGTGCCGCCGGATAGTCGCTGGCACACGCGTGCGGCAGGATGGGTGCGTGATCTCACCCGCGCTGCCCGAGCTGCCCGACGGCGTCACCGTCACCGCCCTCCGCGACCTCACCGTCCGCCTCGCGACAGCCGCCGGAGCTCTGGTGCGCGAGGGCCGGCCCGAGCGGGTGGTCGTCGCGGCCACGAAGTCGAGCGACGTCGACCCCGTCACGGTCATGGACCGCGCCTCGGAGGACCTGCTGCGCGAGATGATCGCGGCGGAGCGCCCCGACGACGGGATCCTGGGCGAGGAGGGCGACGACGTCGTCGGCACGAGCGGCCTGACCTGGGTGCTCGACCCGATCGACGGCACGGTCAACTACCTGTACGGGGTGGCGTCCTGGGCCGTGTCCGTCGCGGTGGTGGCCGGCCCGCCGGACCCCGCCACGTGGACCGTCCTCGCCGGGTGCGTGCACAGCGTGGCCGACGGCCGCACCTGGTCCGCGGGGCTCGGCGAGGGCGCCACGCGCGACGGCGCACCCGTCCGCGTGGGCGGTGCGACGTCCCTCGGCTCGTCGCTGGTGGGCACGGGCTTCGCCTACGACGCCGGACGGCGGGCCGACCAGGCGCGCGTGCTGTCCCAGGTGCTGCCGAGGATCCGGGACATCCGCCGGCTCGGCTCGGCCGCGATCGACCTGTGCCTGCTCGCGGACGGCTCGATCGACCTCTACTACGAGCGTGGGCTCAACCCCTGGGACATGGCCGCGGGCGCGGTGGTGGCCACGGAGGCGGGTGCGGCGGTGACGGGCCTGCGCGGTGGCCGGGCCGGCACGGTGATGACGGTGGCGGGTGCCCCCGGCCTCGTCGCGGAGCTCACCGAGATCCTCGAGGCGGCGGACGCGGACGGGCCCGGAACCCCCGCGAGCTGGTGATTATTTTTCTGACACCGTCCTGCGAGAGCCGTCACTGCCGAACCCGCTCCACAGGCGCTTGAGGAACCGTTGGTGCAGGTCAGAGCCTAGGTGACCGGGGTTACACCGACAGATGTAGCGCGCCTGACAGAAATGGTGCACAATCCGTGGGCCGAGTCGGGAACAAATCCGGGGCCGCGTGCATTATCTGCGCGTACACCCGCTGGCGGCCGCAGTTCGACGGCGCTCGCGGTGACCCGGCCCGGGGCGGCGTCGAATCCCGGACGTCCCGAACCCTTCCGGCGCGACCACCTACCGACGGAGAGAACACCACATGGCAACTGACTACGACGCCCCACGCAAGACCGATGAGGATGTCGAGCAGGACTCGATCCAGGAGCTGCAGGCACGTCGATCTGACAAGTCCTCGGGCGTTGTGGACGAGGACGAGACCGAGGCGGCCGAGGGCTTCGAGCTCCCGGGTGCCGACCTGTCCGGCGAGGAGCTCGCGGTGCGCGTGCTGCCCCGACAGGCGGACGAGTTCACGTGCTCCAGCTGCTTCCTCGTGCACCACCGCAGCCAGCTGGCCTACGAGAAGGCCGGCCAGATGATCTGCACGGAGTGCGCCGCCTGATCCACCAGGCGTTCGAGCACTGACGACACGACCGGGCTGTCATGCATCGCGTGGCAGCCTTCGTCGTGTCCGGGGAGAGCTCCTCCGGCTCAGCCCCCCAGCGCCTGCACCAGCAGCTGAGGCCGACGGGTGGAGATGAGCCAGTAGGGGGTGGGGTCGGCCGGGTCGTCGAGGGCGACCCGCACGCCGGTCCGGGCCCACGCGCGCAGGCAGACGTAGGCGCGCGCGTCGAGGCCGGGGCCCAGCTCGTGCCGCATGGCGGCGACGTCGAGGTCCTGCGCGGGGCCGAGCAGCGTGACCGGCACCCGGGCCCGCCCGGCGCGCAGGACGCCGTCGGACACCTCGACGACGGGGGAGGTCGCCGCGAGGGCGACCGCCGACCCGACACAGACCAGCAGCCCGACGACGATCGCGGCCGTCACGTGCACGGGCCACAGCGCGATCGCCGCGATGGCGCCCAGACCGACCGTGCCGAGCCAACCCCCTGGTCCAGGCAGGAGACGCTCGTGGAAGGTGAGGGTGGTCGCCGTCATGGGGACATCATTCCAGGCCGACGCACCCGTCCGGGCACTGTTGCGGCGGCGCGCGCCCAGGTGGCGTACTCTTCCGGCGTGCCCACCCCCGCGCCACAGGACGACGGCAGCACGGTCGACGTGCTCATCCGCCTCCTCGACGACGTCCCCGCCCCCTCCTACGCGCACCCCGGCGACGCCGGCGCCGACCTGGTGACCACGGTCGACGTCGAGCTACCGCCGCAGGGGCGGGTGACGGTGCCGACGGGGGTGTCGATCGCCCTCCCCGACGGCTACGCGGCGTTCGTGCACCCGCGGTCCGGGCTCGCGGCGAAGCACGGCGTCACCATCGTGAACGCCCCCGGGACGGTCGACGCGGGCTACCGCGGCGAGATCAAGGTCACGCTGCTCAACACCGATCCCACCGAGGCGGTCAAGCTGGTCCGCGGCGACCGCGTGGCACAGCTCGTGATCCAGCGGGTCGAGCGGGCGCGGTTCCTGCCGGCCGAGACCCTGCCGGGCTCGCACCGGGGTGACGGCGGCTTCGGCTCCAGCGGCGGTTTCGCCGGACGCTGAACGCCGGGTGAGGAGCCGGGCCGACGGTCCCACCGGGGCCCCGGACGGGTCTAGTCTGTAAGTAACGAGTGGATAACGCTGTCGTGCGTGGCCATCGCGCGCGCACGCGGCACTGACGAACGACGTAAGGAGCGTGGCTGTGGGTCTGTTCAGCCGACGAGGCACGGCGAATGAGCCCGCACCGGTCGAGTGGGCGTCGGTGGAGGCCGAGCAGCAGAAGCGGCCGCACGGACCCTTCGACCGGTCGCAGGTGGGGGAGATGGGGCCCCGCGTCGACCTCGGTGCGATCTGGCTGCCGGTGATGCCGGGCCTCGAGCTCCGCATGGAGATCGACAAGAAGACGCAGAAGGTGACGGGGGTGACGGCCGCGCTGGAGGGGTCGAACCTCCAGATCCAGGCCTTCGCCGCGCCCCGGACCGAGGGCATCTGGGACGAGATCCGGCACGAGATCGCGCAGTCCGTCGGCGGGCAGGGCGGGATCGTCGACGACGTTCCCGGAGTCTTCGGCCGCGAGCTCCTGGTCCGGATGCCCGTGACGGGTCCCGACGGGCAGGCGGGCCAGCGGCCGGCGCGGTTCGTCGGGGTGGACGGCCCGCGCTGGTTCATCCGCGGCGTGCTCGCGGGCAAGGCAGCCCTCGACGCCGAGGCGGCCAAGCCCCTGGAGTCCGTGTTCGCGAACATCGTCGTGGTGCGCGACCAGAGCCCGCGCCCGCCCCGTGACCTCCTGCCCCTGGCGCTGCCGAAGTCGGCGCGCAAGGATGGTGCACAGCAGCCCGCCGCGCCGGCCGGCCCGGAGGGCGCCGTGCCGCAGATGTCCGACATCGACCCGCTGCGGCGCGGACCCGAGATCACCCAGATCGGCTGACGAGGTGAACCACTGATGTCGCTGCGCTCGAGCCTCGCGTCCCGCATCGCGGAGTCCCTGGCCTCCAACGAGCAGGTCCAGGACACCGAGGAGCGTGCTGACGCCTCCCGGAACGTGGGCTGCCAGGCCGTGACATCGGTGCCGGTGCGCAGCAGGGGCAAGATCGCGGGCGTGCTGCGCTCGGTGGTGCTGCGCCCCCGCGAGGGCGTGCCCGCCCTGGAGGCGGAGCTGTTCGACGGCTCCGGCGCCCTGGACCTCGTGTGGCTCGGGCGGCGGACCATCGACGGCGTCGAACCCGGTCGCCGGATCCGCGTCGAGGGCATGGTGTGCGAGGTCGACGGGCGCCGCACCATGTTCAACCCGCGCTACGAGCTCCGGCCGCGGCCGGGTGAATGACCAGCCCGCCGGGCACGGCACAATGAACCCTATGAGCGAACCCGCACGTCCCGACGTGCCCCCGGAGCCCGCAGAAGCCCCCGCGCGCGGGGTGCGCGCCCTCGCCGGCGAGGAGTTCTCCGCCGCCCAGGCGATCGGTGGTGTCCGCGGCCTGGTGGAGGCGGTGCTGCCCGGCCTGGTGTTCGTGGTCGCGTTCGTGATCTTCACGCCCGACCTGGTGGTGCCGCTCGTGGCGTCGGTCGTGGCGGCGCTGGTGCTCGTCGTGGCCCGCCTGGTGCAGCGCACGCCCGTCACGCAGGCGCTGGGCGGCCTGCTCGGCATCGCGATCGGCGTGGTGTGGGCCTGGACGTCCGGCGAGGCGGAGAACTACTACGCGGGCGGCCTGCTGGTCAACGCCGCCTACCTCGTGGTGCTGCTGGTCTCGATCGTCGCGCGCCGGCCCGTCGTCGGCTACGTCGTGGAGGCGCTGCGCGCCGGCCTGACGCCGGAGGCCGTGAAGGCCGAGGCGAACCGGAACGCCGAGCGAGCCGGCGACGCGGCGGACGACGACGCGCCGTCCCCGTTCGCCGCCCTCACCGCCTGGCGGGACGACCCGGCCAAGATGCGCACCTACGCCATCGCCACCTGGCTCTGGGTCGGGCTGTTCGGCCTGCGCCTCGCCGTGAAGACGCCGCTGTACTTCGCGGGCGACATCGCGTGGCTCGGCACCTTCCACCTGCTGCTCGGCGTGCCGCTCTGGGCGCTCGTGCTGTACCTGACCTGGTACGTCGTGCGTCGGCCGAAGGCGGCAGCGGCGAGCTAGCCCTTCGGCACCAGGAGCTGCTGCAGGGCGGCGGTGTCGGCGTCCGCGCCGGCCACCAGGAGCAGCTCGTCGCCGGCCTCCAGGGTGTCGTCGGGGCTCGGCACCAGCGGCCTGCCGTCGCGCACGATCGTCGCGAGCGTGACGTCGGCAGGCCACACCACCCGGCCGAGGCGCGTCCCGGCGACCCGGGAGTCGGCGGGCAGCGTGAGCTCCAGCAGGTCGGTCCGCGACTGGCGAAAGCTGAAGATGCGCACGAGGTCACCCACCGCGACGGCCTCCTCGACCATCGCCGTCATGATGCGCGGCGTCGAGACGGCCACGTCCACGCCCCACGACTGGTCGAACATCCACTCGTTCTTCGGGTTGTTCACCCGTGCGACGGTGCGCGGCACCCCGAACTCCGTCTTGCCCAGCAGCGAGAACACGAGGTTCACCTTGTCGTCGCCGGTGGCGCCCACCACGACGTCGGCCTGCTCCAGCTCGGAGGCCTCGAGCGCGGGCAGCTCGCACGCGTCGGCGAGCACCCACTCCGCCTCGGGCACCTGCGAGACCCGCATGGCCGAGGCGTTCTTGTCGATCAGGGTGACCTCGTGCTCGTGGCTCAGCAGCTCCCTGGCGATCGAGCGGCCCACGGACCCCGCCCCCGCGATGACGACGCGCATCAGTCCTCCTCGGTGGTGGGGGCAGCGGTGAGGATCCGCTCGACGTCGGCGGAGGCGTCCGTCGTCATGAGGAGGTGCAGCACGTCGTTCTCCTGGAGCACGATGTCGGGCGTGGGCAGCACCGCCGAGGTGTACCGGGTCACGAAGGCGACCCGCGCGCCGGTCGCGGCCTCGACGTGGAGCACGGGCCGGCCGACCCAGCGCCGGTGGTAGTCGATCTGCGCCAGCCGGACGGTGCCCGACGGGTCGAGGTACTCGTCGGTGGAGCCCATCGGCAGCATGCGGCGCAGCACCTGGTCGGCGGTCCAGCGCACGGTGGCGACCGTCGGGATGCCCAGGCGCTGGTAGATCTCCGCGCGGTGCGGGTCGTAGATGCGGGCCACCACGTTGTCGACGCCGTAGGTCTCACGGACCACCCGGGCGGACAGGATGTTCGAGTTGTCGCCGTCGGACACCGCGGCGAACGCGTACGTGTCCTCGATCCCCGCCTGGACGAGCGTGTCGCGGTCGAAACCCACGCCGGTCACCTTCTTGCCCGAGAAGTCCGCGGGCAGGCGCCGGAACGCGTCCGGGTTCTGATCGATGATGGCGACGGAATGTCCGCGGCCCTCGATCTCCTGGGCGAGGCTGGAGCCCACACGGCCGCAGCCCATGATCACGAAGTGCACGAACGGAACGCTACCGCGCCGCGGCCCTACGGTGCGCTCCGGGCCATCGGCAGGCATAGAGTGTTCCAACGTGTCGGACATCGTCGATGCGGCCAAACGACTACTGGTCGGCCGCCCCAAACGTAGCGAGAGCCTGGGCCGCACGCTGCTGCCCAAACGGATCGCCCTGCCCGTGTTCGCCTCGGACGCCCTGTCGTCCGTCGCGTACGCGCCGGACGAGATCCTGCTGACCCTCTCGCTGGCCGGCATCGCTGCCGTCGCCTTCTCCCCGTGGGTGGGGCTCGCCGTCGTCGTCGTGCTGCTGATCGTCGTGGCCTCCTACCGGCAGAACGTGCGCGCGTACCCCTCCGGCGGTGGCGACTACGAGGTCGCCACCACCAACCTGGGCCCGACGGCGGGCGTCGGCGTCGCGTCGGCCCTGCTCGTCGACTACGTCCTCACCGTCGCCGTGTCCGTCTCGGCGGCGGCGCAGTACGCGTCCGCGGCCGTCCCCGGGCTGCGCGGGCACGAGACGCTCGCCGCCGTGGTCGTCGTCGTGCTGCTCACCCTGATCAACCTGCGCGGCGTCAAGGAGTCCGGCACGGCGTTCGCGGTGCCGGTCTACTGCTACATGGCCGTCATCGGAGCCCTGGTGCTCACCGGCGCGTTCCGCTTCTTCTCCGGAACCCTGCCGCAGGCCGAGAGCGCGGACTTCGAGCTCACCGGCGAGGCCGCGTTCGACCAGGGCCTGGTCGGCGTCGCCGGGGCGTTCCTGCTGGCCCGCGCGTTCGCCTCCGGGTGCGCCGCCCTGACCGGCGTCGAGGCCATCAGCAACGGGGTGCCGTCGTTCCGCAAGCCCAAGTCGCGCAACGCGGCGACCACCCTGCTGCTCCTCGGCGCCATCTCCTCGACCATGATCATCTCGATCCTGATGCTCGCGCAGGCGACGGGGGTCCGGTTCGCGGAGGACCCGCACTCCCAGCTCACCCAGGACGGCCAGCCGGTCTCGTCCCACTACGTCCAGATCCCCGTGATCGGACAGCTCGCCGAGGCGGTGTTCTCCGGCTTCCCGCCCGCCTTCTACGCCGTGTCCGCCGTCACGGGCCTCATCCTGGTGCTGGCCGCGAACACCGCCTTCAACGGGTTCCCGGTGCTCGGCTCCATCCTCGCGCGCGACGGCTACCTGCCGCGCCAGCTGCACACCCGTGGCGACCGCCTCGCGTTCTCCAACGGGATCGTGGCGCTCGCGGTCGCCGCGATCGTGCTGATCGTCGCCTTCGACGCCCAGCCCACGCGCCTCATCCAGCTCTACATCGTGGGCGTGTTCGTGTCGTTCACGCTGTCGCAGCTCGGCATGCTGCGGCACTGGACGCGGGAGCTGCGCACGGAGCCCAACCCCGCCGTGCGCGGCCGCATGAAGCGCTCGCGGGTGGTCAACGGCGTCGGCTTCGGGCTCACCGGCACGGTCCTGGTCATCGTGCTGGTGACCAAGTTCACGCACGGCGCCTGGATCACGATCCTGGCGATGGGCGTGCTGTTCGTCTTCATGCGCGGGATCCGCTCGCACTACGACCGGGTGCGCGACGAGCTCGCGCTCGACGACGTCTCCGCCGCCCGCGCGCTGCCGAGCCGGGTGCACGCGGTCGTGCTGGTCTCCAAGGTGCACAAGCCGACGATGCGGGCGCTGGCGTACGCGCGCGCCGCGCGGCCCAGCGTGATCGAGGCCGTCACCGTCGGTGTGGACCGGGAGGACATCGAGGGGCTCGTCGCCGAGTGGGAGGCCCTTGACCTGCCCGTTCCCCTGCGCATCCTCGACTCCCCGTACCGCGAGATCACACGGCCCGTGCTCAAGTACGTGCGGTCCGTGCGCCGCGAGTCACCGCGCGACCTCGTGATCGTCTACATCCCCGAGTACGTGGTGGGCCACTGGTGGGAGCAGCTGCTGCACAACCAGTCGGCGCTGCGCCTCAAGGGCAGCCTGCTGTTCACGCCGGGGGTGGTCGTGGCGTCCGTCCCGTGGCAGCTCGCCTCCTCGCGCGGCCAGACCGGCCTCGAGGAGGACGCCTTCCTGCGCGGCAGGCGGCTCTAGGCGGGGGATACTTGGCGTATGCCCCGCAACCCCGACCGTCGCTCCGCGCCCGCCGACCCCTCTTCGGGCAGCCGCCCGCGCCGTCGTCCGCAGCGCTCCCCGCGGCCGGACCGCGGCCGCCGCGTCAGCGACGTGCCCGCCCCCGAGGTGGGTCTCGAGGTCGAGCTCGAGATCGGCCCCGTCGCGCACGGCGGGCACTGCGTGGCCCGGCTGGACGGCCGCGTCGTGTTCGTGCGGCACACGCTGCCGGGCGAGCGCGTCCGCGCCCGGGTCACCGAGGGCGGCCAGAGCTTCTGGCGGGCCGACGCCGTCGAGGTGCTGCAGGCCTCGCCCGACCGGGTCGAGCCGGCCTGGCCCGCCGCAGGGCCCGACGGTGTGGGTGGTGGCGAGCTCTCGCACGTCGCCCTGCCCGCGCAGCGACGCTGGAAGGCCGATGTGCTCGTCGAGCAGCTGCAGCGTCTGGCCCGGATCGACCCGGAGTGGCTGGCCCGCGAGGTCACCGTCGAGGGCGCCCCCGGCGACGACGAGCGCCGTGGCCTGCACTACCGCACCCGGATCGACCTGGTGGCCGGCGCCGACGGGCATGCGGGCATGCGCAAGCACCGCTCGCACGACGTCGTGGCGCTGAAGAAGATGCCGCTCGGCACCGCCGAGATCGCGGCGTTCGCCGTGGCGGAGGACGTGTTCACGCGCACCTGGAAGCCGGGCGCCCAGCTGACGCTGGTGGCGCCGTCCGACGGGGAGCCGGTGCTGCTGGTCGACGGTGAGCCGTGGCGCCGCGGGAAGCCCGACACCCGGCCCAACGCCCGCCGTGCCGTGAACGAGTTCGTGGCCGGGCCGTGGGGCACGCACCGCTACCGCGTGGCCGCGGGCGGGTTCTGGCAGGTGCACCGTGAGGCGCCGTCCGTGCTGACGGGCGCCGTGCTGGATGCGGCCGGCGCCGGCGAGCTGGCCGGCGCGACCGTGCTGGACCTGTACTCCGGCGCGGGGCTGTTCACGCTCCCGCTGGCGGAGGCCGTCGGGCCGGGCGGTCGTGTGGTGGCCGTCGAGGGCGACGAGCAGGCGGCGAAGGACGCCCGCCGCAACGCGCACGCGTTCGAGCAGGTGACGCTCGAGGTGGGCGCGGTGGAGCGTGTGCTGGCGGGCGGGCAGGCTGAGCCCGCCGACGTCGTGGTGCTGGACCCGCCGCGGACGGGGGCCGGGCGGGCCGTGGTCGACGCGATCGCGGCACGTGCCCCGCGCCGCATCGTGTACGTGGCGTGCGACCCGGCGGCCCTGGCCCGGGACGTGGGCTACCTCGCGGCGCACGGCTACGCGCTCTCGCGGGTCCGCGCGTTCGATCTCTTCCCGCACACCCACCACCTCGAGGCAGTAGCGGTGCTGGACCGGCAGAGCTGAGGGACGCGATGGACAAAAGGGGCTGTTCCGGGCGCATAGGATGCGCCTCGTGAAGCGGTGGCTGGTGGGCGGCGGGATCGTCGTGGGTGTGGCGGTGGCGATGGTCCTCGCCGTCGCGGCGGGCATGCTGGTCGGTGCGGGTGGCATCTCGGTCGGTGGTGTCTCCGTCGGGGGCGGCCCGGCGGCGGTCTCGTCGTCGGCGGTGCCGGAGCCCACGTTGTCGGCGGGCGGACGGGCGGCGACCAGGGCGACCCGTCCCGTCGCGCTGTTCGTCGGGGACTCGTACACCGTCGGCCAGGGCGCGTCGTCGCCCGCCGAGCGGTGGAGCACCCTCGTGGCCCGGGAGATGGGCTGGGTCGAGCAGAACGTCGCCGACGGCGGCACGGGGTTCGTGAGCAGGCACCCCACGAAGGGTCTGCTGTCGTACGAGGAGCAGCTGCGGTCGGTGCGGTTCCCCGAACGGATCGACATCGTGGTGATCGCGGGCGGTCAGAACGACTTCCCGGAGCTGCGCACGACCCCCACGCAGGTGTTCGGCGCGGTCGCGGAGACGTACGCGCTGGCCGCTCGCCGGTTCCCCGACGCGAGGATCGTCGCCGTCGGTCCGTCGACGCCGTGGATGGTGGGGCTGGAGGCGCGTGCCCTGGACGACGCGGTGCGCGTGGCCGCCCAGGAGCACGGGGCGAGGTACGTCTCGCTGATCGACCCCGACGTGGTGCGGGACCGCGACGTGCACCCCGACGGGATCCACGTGGGCGACCGCGGCTACGCGGCCATCGCGCGCCAGGTGGTCTCCCAGATATCTTGACGTCAAGATATATGCGTTATGCTGGCCTGAGCAGCCCGGCCTAGGCTGGGTGAAGCCCCCTGGAACCCATGCGAAGGCTCCATCGCGCGATGACAGCGCCTGTGAGAGCCGACGCACCGTCAGCCCCGCAGAAGGAGCCACAGTGAGCACCGTGGACACGTTCGGATCGAAGGGAACGCTGGAGGTCTCAGGCAAGTCCTACGAGATCTTCCGGCTCAACGCGGTCGAGGGAGTCGAGCGCCTCCCGTACTCCCTGAAGATCCTCGCCGAGAACCTCCTGCGTACGGAGGACGGCGCCAACATCACCGCCGACCACGTGCGCGCCCTCGCGTCCTGGGACCCGGACGCACAGCCCGACACCGAGATCCAGTTCACGCCGGCGCGCGTGATCATGCAGGACTTCACCGGTGTGCCCTGCGTCGTGGACCTCGCCACCATGCGTGAGGCGGTCGCCGCGCTCGGCGGCGACGCGACCAGGATCAACCCGCTGGCCCCGGCCGAGATGGTCATCGACCACTCCGTGCAGATCGACGTGGCCGGCCGTACCGACGCGTTCGCGCGCAACGTCGAGTTCGAGTACCAGCGCAACCACGAGCGCTACCAGTTCCTGCGCTGGGGCCAGACGGCGTTCGACGACTTCAAGGTCGTCCCCCCGGGCACCGGCATCGTGCACCAGGTCAACATCGAGTACCTGGCCCGCACGGTGATGACCCGCGAGGTGGACGGCGCGCTGCGGGCGTACCCCGACACGTGCGTCGGCACCGACTCGCACACCACGATGGTCAACGGCCTCGGCGTGCTGGGCTGGGGCGTCGGCGGCATCGAGGCGGAGGCCGCGATGCTCGGTCAGCCGGTCTCGATGCTCATCCCGCGCGTCGTCGGCTTCAAGCTGAACGGCTCCATCCCGGCCGGCGTGACCGCGACCGACGTCGTGCTCACGATCACCCAGATGCTGCGCCAGCACGGCGTGGTCGGCAAGTTCGTCGAGTTCTACGGCGAGGGCGTGGCCCAGGTGCCGCTCGCGAACCGCGCCACCATCGGCAACATGTCGCCGGAGTTCGGCTCCACCGCCGCGATCTTCCCGATCGACTCGGTCACCGTCGACTACCTGCGCCTGACGGGCCGCTCCGAGGAGCAGCTCGCGCTGGTCGAGGCGTACGCCAAGGAGCAGGGCCTCTGGCTCGACGCCGACACGCCGGAGCCGGTGTACTCCGAGTACCTCGAACTGGACCTCTCGACGGTCGTCCCGTCGATCGCCGGCCCGAAGCGCCCGCAGGACCGCATCGAGCTGACCAACGCGAAGAGCGCGTTCATGCGGGACCTGCCCACCTACGCCCCCGAGGTCATGGACCGGGTGGACGAGGCGGAGAAGGAGTCGTTCCCCGCGTCCGACTCGCCGGCCATCACGCCGAACGGTCGCAAGCACGTCCACGTCACGAACAGCGAGGGCAAGGAGTTCGAGCTGTTCCACGGCGCGGTCGCGATCGCCTCGATCACGTCCTGCACGAACACCTCGAACCCGTCGGTCATGATGGCCGCCGCGCTGCTCGCGAAGAACGCGGTGGAGAAGGGTCTGGTCTCCAAGCCCTGGGTCAAGACGTCCATGGCGCCCGGCTCGCAGGTCGTGACCAACTACTACGAGAAGGCCGGCCTCTGGCCGTACCTCGAGAAGCTGGGCTTCCACCTGGTGGGCTACGGCTGCGCCACGTGCATCGGTAACTCCGGCCCGCTCGACGAGAAGGTCTCGGAGGCCGTCAACGAGCACGACCTGTCCGTCGTCTCCGTGCTGTCGGGAAACCGCAACTTCGAGGGCCGCATCAACCCCGACGTCAAGATGAACTACCTGGCCTCCCCGCCGCTGGTCATCGCCTACGCCCTGGCCGGCACCATGGAGTTCGACTTCGAGCACGACCCGCTGGGCCGTGACGAGGCGGGCGCCCCGGTGTTCCTGCGCGACCTCTGGCCCACGCCGGAGGAGGTCGAGCAGACGATCGCGTCCTCGATCGACCGCAAGATGTTCGAGTCGGACTACGCCGACGTGTTCAAGGGCGACGAGCGCTGGGCCGCCCTGGAGACCCCCGAGGGCGACACCTTCGCCTGGGACCCCGAGTCCACGTACGTGCGCAAGCCTCCGTACTTCGACGGCATGGGCATGACGCCGGAGCCCGTCACCGACTTCTCGGGCGCCCGCGTGCTCGCCAAGCTCGGCGACTCGGTCACCACCGACCACATCAGCCCGGCCGGCTCCATCAAGGCGGACAGCCCGGCGGGCAAGTACCTCGCCGAGCACGGCGTGGGGCGTCGTGACTTCAACAGCTACGGCTCGCGTCGCGGCAACCACGAGGTCATGATCCGCGGCACGTTCGCGAACATCCGGCTGCGCAACCAGCTCCTGGCCGCGGAGAACGAGGGCGCGGGCGTCGAGGGCGGCTTCACGTACAACTTCGTGAAGAACGCGCAGGACACGATCTACGACGCCGCGCAGGACTACGCCGCGGCGGGCACCCCGCTCGTGGTGCTCGGCGGCAAGGAGTACGGCTCCGGCTCGTCGCGCGACTGGGCCGCCAAGGGCACCGCGCTGCTGGGCGTCAAGGCCGTCATCACCGAGAGCTTCGAGCGCATCCACCGCTCGAACCTCATCGGCATGGGTGTGCTGCCCCTGCAGTACCCGGCCGGCCAGAACGCCGACTCGCTGGGCCTGGACGGCACGGAGACGTTCGACGTCACCGGTGTCACCGCGCTCAACGAGGGCACCACGCCCGAGACGGTCAAGGTCACCGCGACCAAGGCCGACGGCTCGCAGGTCGAGTTCGACGCCGTGGTCCGCATCGACACCCCTGGTGAGGCGGACTACTACCGCAACGGCGGCATCCTGCAGTACGTGCTGCGGTCGCTGGTCGCGTAGCGCGCGGGGCGCCTCGCGCCTCATGTGGTCGGCAGAACGTCAGGAGATCGGCAGCCCGAGCTGCCGATCTCCTGACGTTCTGCCGACCATCCAGGTTTTCGGGCGGACTCGGCGGGGAGTGCACCGTGACCATCGGCGTGGTCGCCGCCGTCGGGCAGCGTCACCCGGAGGCGGCGCTCGTGTACGTGGACGGTGGACAGGACCTCCAGCTACCTCCCGACCACCCCGACGAACCCATCCTCGACTCGATGGGTGTCGCGCACCTGCTGGACCTGCCCGGCACCTGGGAGCCGCTCGCCGCGCTCGGGCACCGACGTCCGATGCTGGACGTCGACCGGCTCGTCTTCTTCGGGTACTCCGATGGCGAGGAGGACACCCACGGCTACGTCCCCGCTGCGGTGCGCATCCCGGTCGACGAGGTGCTCGCCGCTCCAGAAGAGGCCGCACGCAGTGCTCTTGCCGCCGTCGGCGACGCCCGTTCGTGCTGCACCTCGACGTCGACGTCCTCGACTACCTGACCCTGCCCGTGGCCGACATCCCGACGTACGGTCGCGGGCTGGACCCGGCGACACTGGAGCGCGCGCTGCGGGCGCTCGGCGCGGGGCCGGGGTTCCTGAACCGGCTCTCGATAGGTTCCGTGATCGGCAGAAGGCCAGGAGATCGGTAACTCGAACTACCGATCTCCTGACCTTCTGCCGATCATCCGGACCCTCGGGTCGACTACTTGCCGACGTCGGACTTCCTGGCGGTGTTGATCAGCGTCCTGCGCTCCTTGGCGTCGATCGTCCCGTCCGCCTCGAGCCGGTCGGCGATCTGCGTCACGTGGCTCACGAAGGCCTTGTTGCTGACCCACGCGCCGTCGGCGTCGACGAGGTCGGCGATCGTGCACCCGTTACCGGTGTCCACGTTCGCCACCCCGCTGTCCACGCCGCCGATGATCACCGTCGGGCGCTCGTCGGAGACCGGGCACGCGTCGGTCGCGGCGCGCGAGACGGAGAACCGCAGGGTTCCCGTCCGGGTGACGTTCCCGGCGTTGTCGGTGGCCCGGTACTGCAGCGCGTGCGCGCCCGGGTCGGTGACGTCGAACGAGCCCGTGTACGCCCGGAAGATGAAGTCGTCGAGCGCGTACTCGATGAACGCCACCCCCGACTCGCCGTCGCGGGCGTTGATGGTCACCGTCGCCGCGTCGATGTAGGCGCCGGTGTCGTCCTGGTCACCGTCCACCTGCGCGGACGCGATCGGGGCCGTCGTGTCCGGCGGGTCGCCCCCGCCCACGATGACCAGGCTCACCGTGCCCGGTTCCGAGACGTTGCCGTCGTTGTCGGTGGCCCGGTAGGTCACCGTGTGCGAACCCGTGATGTCGACGACCACGGGGTCCGTGTAGGGCGTGTAGCCGGCGCCGTCCAGGTCGTACTCGACGCTCGCCACGCCCGAGCCGGCGTCCTCGGCCAGGATCTGCACCGTGGCCGAGGCGATGTAGGCGCCGTCGGCGTCCTGCTCGCCCGTGACCTCGGCGGTGACCGTCGGGGGAGTGGTGTCTTCGACGGGCGCCTCGACGACGGTGAACGTCGCCGAGCCGGGTTCGGAGACGTTGCCGGCGTTGTCGGTGGCCCGGTAGGTCACCGTGTGCTCACCCGGCGTGTCGACGACCACGGGGTCCGTGTAGGGCGTGTAGCCGGCGCCGTCCAGGTCGTACTCGACGCTCGCCACACCCGTACCGGCGTCCACCGCCGCGAGGTTCACGGTGGCGGACCCGACATAGGCGCCGTTCTCGTCGAGGTCACCCGTGACCTCCGGGGTGACGACCGGGGCCGTCGTGTCCTCCCCGTCGGCGGACACCACCACGACCTGCACCGTCTCCGGTGCCGAGGTGTTGCCCGCCACGTCGGTCGCCCGGTGCTCCAGCGTGTATGTGCCGGGCGTGTCGAGCACGACCGGCTCGGTGTACGGCACGTACTCGCCGCCGTCGAGCGCGTACTCGATGCTCTCGACGCCCGAGCTGTCGTCCTCCGCGCTGAGGTTCACGGTGGCCGAGCCGATGTAGGCGCCGTCGGCGTCCTGCTGGCCGGTGACCTGAGCCGTGCTGACCGGGGCGGTGGTGTCGCCGCCCCCGCCCTCCTCCGTGACCACGAGCTCGCCCGCCATGGTGCTGTGGCCGGGGATCGCGCAGAAGTAGCGGTAGGTGCCCGGGGTCAGGACGACCTCGGCCTCGTACCGTCCGCCGTTGTTGTCGTACGGGTTGGCCAGGATGTCCAGGTCGACGTCGTGGTTGTACCCCGGCGTGCTGGTGTCGAACGTCAGGGTGTGCGACATGCCGATGTTGTTGCCGGTGGCCGCGCTGTTCTCGAACACGATCGTCGTGGCCCCGGCGGTCGCCGTGGCGGGCGCCGAGGCGTACTCCGAGACGCTGGCGTCCGCGGTCCAGGTCAGCACCTGCTCGGCTGCCTGCTCGGCGGCCTGGGTGGCCGCCTGCTCTGTGGTGTCGCCGCGGTACTCCACCGCGGCGGCCCCCGCCGGGGCCAGCGGCAGTGCCACGAGGGCACTGACCGCGGCCCCGGCGAGAAGCCGGGAGAGTCTCTGTCGGAACATGGGGGTGCCTCTCATCTTCTCGAACGTGGTCACAGGTCCCGCACCCGGATGTTGCGGAACTCCATGGCGTCCGCGTCGCTGTGGTTCTGCAGACCGATGAAGCCGCTGAGGAACTGCCGCATGTCGGTGGGCGGGTCACCGGCGCGCGAGGACTCCTTGCCCGGCGAGTTCTCGAACTCGTTGATCACCTCGCCGTTGCGGATGATCGTGTACTGCTGGCCGACCACCTGGATCTCGTACTCGTTCCACTCGCCCTTGGGGGTCACCCCGGCGTCCGCCAGGCTGTTCGAGTCGAAGTTGTACACCGAGCCCGTCTTCTGCGGCTCGCCGCTCTCGCCGTCGTAGAGCTGGATCTCGTGGCCGCAGTAGATGGCCACCCACGCCTCGGCGTCGGTCAGCTGACCGCACTCCGGGCGCTCGTCCTTGGCGACCCGCGGGTCGGGGAACCGGGTGAAGACACCGCTGTTGGCGTGTCCGTCACCCGGGGCGACGTCCTTGAACTCCAGCTTCAGCGAGAAGTCCTCGAACTCCTCCCCGGGGTACCAGAGCATGCCCAGGCCGCCCTGCGCCTTGATGGACCCGCTCGGCAGGTGGTCGAAGTTGCCGCCCGGCGCCTGCCGCCAGTCGGCGAGCGACTCGGCGGTG
Source organism: Promicromonospora xylanilytica (assembly GCF_054782895.1). NCBI lineage: Bacteria > Bacillati > Actinomycetota > Actinomycetes > Micrococcales > Promicromonosporaceae > Promicromonospora > Promicromonospora xylanilytica. The sequence continues at coordinate 644,881 of NZ_BAAGRP010000007.1, read as the reverse complement.
CCGTCGAAGAGCCACCGGTACCCGGTGGTGCCGTCGGCGCCGATGCCGGACTGCGAGGCCGCGCGGAGCAGCTTCTTGTGCTCCGTGCGGGTGATGACCCCGTCGGCGAGGAGCTGGTCCGCCACGTCGGTCACGTGGTTGACGAAGCGGCCGTTGGTGTCCCACTCGCGCTCGTCGTTGATCAGGTCGTTGATCGTGCAGCCGCCCAGGTCGTCGTTCTGGACCCGGGTGTCGGTCTCCCCGAACCAGACGGTGTCGCGGTCGTCCGGGATGGTGCACGTGGTCTCGACCGGGACGTCGACCGTCGTGGTCTCGCCGTCGGCGTAGGTCACGGTGAGCTTCGCCTCGTAGGCGCCGACCCGGTCGTAGGTGTGCCGCGGGTTGGCCTCGGTCGACGTGGATCCGTCCCCGAAGTCCCAGGCGTAGGAGACGCCGCCCGACGTGTCGCCCGTGAAGGCGACGGTGAGCGGGTCGCTCTGCACGCTGGCTCCGGCAGCGGCCGGCACCGGCGTGGCCGGTCCGCCCTTGTAGCTGATCCGGACCAGCTTCTGGTTGTCGTGCAGCGAGAAGAAGCCGCCCGCGTAGTCCAGGAGGTACAGGGCACCGTCCGGGCCGAACTTGGCGTCCATCCAGCTCTGCACCTGGTTGTTGCCGCCGCCGCCCTGGATGATCTGGCGCAGGTCCTCGGCGAAGACCGGGGGACCGGCCTCGTCGACCGTGTCCGGGTTCACCGTGACGGCGATCCGGTTGCTGGAGTTGGACTGGTCACCGATGAACCACTTGTTGTCCCAGTAGGCGGGCCAGGCGGAACCGCTGTCGGTGTCCACCTCGGAGCGCTGGTAGGTGGGACCGTTCATCACGGCCTGACCGCCACCTCGCAGGTAGGGCTGCGTGTAGGTCGCCTCGGAGTCCACGTAGGACGGGATGCCGTTCTCACCCTCCGGGAAGACCGGTCCGCCACCGCTGGGCGAGTACCAGATCATGTTGTCGCGCACGGGCGGCAGGTCGACCAGGCCGGTGTTGCGCGGCGAGTTGTTCTTCGGGTTGTCGCAGTCGTACCAGCCGGTCAGGACCGACGCGTCCTCGTTGCTGCGGTCACGGTACGGCTGCCCGTTGCCCATGCAGTAGGGCCAGCCCTGGTTGCCCGCCGACGTGATGATCGTGGCGGTCTCGTACTTCGCCGGCCCGAGCTCCGGGCTCGGCTGCCCGGCGTCCGGTCCGACCCATGCCGCGGTCAGCCAGTCGTTCTTCTTGTCGTAGGCCAGGCGCGAGATGTTGCGGACGCCCATGACGTAGATCTCCGGGCGCGTCTTGTCGCCCGGGTCGTCGGCCTCGGGGAACAGGTTCCCCTCGGGGATGGTGAACGTGCCGTCCGGCTCGGGGTGGATGCGCAGGATCTTGCCGTTCAGGCTGTTCGTGTTGCCCGCGGTACGACGCGCGTCCTGGAACGAGATGCCCGCGTACTCCTGCGTCCAGTTGTTGCCGGAGTAGCCGTCGGAACCGCCGGAGGAGTTCGCGTCGCCGGAACCGATGTACAGGTTGCCGTCGTTGTCGAAGTCCATGCCGCCGCCCGCGTGGCAGCAGCTGTGGATCTGCGTCTCCCAGGCGAGGAGGTCCTTGCGGGTGGACTGGTCGATGGTGTTCGCCTCGGCGTCGTACGTGAAGCGCGACACCGTCCGCTCACCGACGCGCCGCTCGGTGTCGATCGACTCGTGCGGCATCCAGTACAGGTAGATCCAGCCGTTCTCGTCGAACTTCGGGTCGAGGGTGATGCCGAGCAGGCCCTCCTCGTTCTTGACCAGCTCGCTGCCGCTGCCGCGGTTACCCATGACGTCCAGGGTGGTCAGCAGCTTCGTGCTCTTGGACTCCGGGTCCCACCGGTGGACGGTGCCACAGCCGAGGCCCACGTTCGGGTCGTCCCAGGACGCGATCGGCCCGGACGGGCAGGCGGCCTTGCCGATGTAGAAGACACCGCCGTCGGACGCCACGGTGAGGCCGTGCGGCTCGCCGATCTGGTCGAGCGTGCCCGCGGTGTTCTTCACCGTCAGGCGCTCGGTCTCGTAGTTCTCCGCGATGGTCGCCTGGCAGTCGCCACGCGACATCCCGGTCGACCAGAGCAGGCCGCCCAGGATGTGGCTGCGGAACTCGTCCTCGGCGTAGCTGGCGGTGGTGCCGCCCATGCCGGTGTAGAACGAGCGGCCACCGTCGTAGTCACGGCACCACGAGATGGGGTGGAAGGCGCCGTTCGCGCCCTCGCCCGGCTCGTAGTCCCACTCCTGCACCTGCGCGACGGTGTGCACGTCGCCGATCGGGTTCGGCGACCAGTTGAGCCACCGGTCCGAACGGGTCCAGTTGAGGGGGAGGCCGTCGTTGGCCGGGTGCGCGCGGTCGACGACGTTGACCGTCGCCTCCTGCACGGGGACCTCCGGGTTCGGCTCCTCCTCACCGGTGCCGTCGAAGAGCTGGATCTCGGCGAGCTGGGTGAGGCCGTCACCCGCGTTCTCCGTGATGTCGAGGCGGTAGTGCTGGTAGGCGACGTCGTTCTCGAAGCGGTAGTCCTGCGCCGAGAAGCGGTCCGGGAAGTCCTCGTCCGTCCGCGTGTCGAGGTCGGTCCAGGTCGTGCCGTCGGTGGAGCCCTGCAGCGTCCAGTTCTTCGGGTCGCGCCCGGCTGCGTCGTTGGCCGAGGTGAGCGCGTACCGGGTGGCCGCGACGGGCTCCGCCATCTCGAGCTCGATCCACGCCGTCGGCTCGAAGGCGAGCCACTTGGTGTTCGAGTCGCCGTCTATCAGGTTCGGGGCGTCCTCGTTCGGCGGGTTCTCGGCGCTCGCCGTGACGCTCGCGACCGCGAGCGGGTCCGGCAGGTTGCCGGCCGGGCGGGTGCCGATCAGGCCGGTGAACCACTGCGAGCGGTCCTGCGCCCGCGCGGCGTCACGGATGCCGAGGAAGCCGCCACCGCCCTGCACGTAGGCCTTGAGTGCGTCCTCCTGCCCGGTGGAGAGCTCCGCGCCCTCGGCGGAGAGGAACACCACGCCGCGGTAGTCCGCGAGGTTCTTCGCGGTGAACGCCCGCGGGTCGCTGGCCGTGTGCACGGTGAACCCGTGCTCGGCGCCCAGCTCCTTGATGGTCCGCGTGGCCAGCGTCACCGGGTCGTTCTGCTGGTCCGGGGCTCCGTGGAACACCAGCACGTTGACGTCGGCGGCGTCCGCGGTCACGTCGAGCGCCGCGGGCGCGGCGGCCACCGGGGCCGTGCCGCTGGTGGTGGTGCCGCGCTGCGCCTGTGCCGGCACCGCTGCCAGCGAGACGACGAGGGCCGCGCCGGCGACTGCCGCGAGGGTCCCCCGTACCGTTCTGCCCGGGGCCGCTGCCCCGTGGATCCTGCGTCTTCCTGTCCGTTCCATCACTGCTCCTTTGCGCGTGGTCGTGCTTCCGTCCGGCGGTCAGTGGCCTGCGTGGCCCGCGTCGCCCGAGGTGGCGGGCTCCGTGCTGCTGCTGCTGGTCATGTGGCCGCCGTGCTCGTGGAACCGGTCGATGGCCTCCTGTGCTCCCTCAGGCATGGACCCGTCGGCGTTGCGGACCAGGAAGACCCCGGCCATCCCGCCGTCCGAGTGGAACTGCACGTGGCAGTGGTACATCCAGGCGCCCGCGCCGACCTTCTGCCCGGCCTTGACCTGGAACCCGAAGGAGGAGCCCGGGTTGAGGTCCGCGTTGTCCACGATCTGGCTGGGGTCGTCCGGGCCGTTCAGGTATCCGGTCCGGTTGTCCGCCCAGCGGTGGGCGTGCACGTGGAAGGTGTGGAGCTGGTCCCCGTGCCCGATCGCGAGGAACTCGACGGTCTCGCCGAGGTTCGCCTCGAACATGGGGGTGTCGGGCGCCGACTTGTTGTTGATGGTCATGTCGTTGAACACGACCGTGAACGTGCGGTCGGGCAGGATGTCGCCCTTGCGGCGCACGATGAGCCCGCCGTACAGGCCCGCGCGCAGCCCGGCGGTGCCGTGCTCGCCGCCCAGCGCGTGGTCGTGGTAGTGCCAGTAGCCGGCGGAGCCGGGCAGCCAGTGGCCGTCGTCGAGCTGCTGCGGCGCGTGCGTGCCCCACGTGTAGGTGCGGGTCTCGCCGGGCTCGTTGAAGGAGTCGTTGAACGGGCTGCCGTCCGACTCGGTCTTGTAGTCGACACCGTGCGGGTGGATCGACAGGCGCTTGTCGGTGTTGTTCACCAGCTCGATCTGGAGGGTGTCGCCCTCCCACATCTCGATCAGCGGGCCGGGGATGCTGGCCTTGCCGGGGGTGAGCCCGTAGCCGTACTGGCCGTCGGGCAGGGGCTCCGCGTAGATGGTGATGTGCCGGGTGGTGCCCAGCGGCCGGATGGATCCCGGCCCGGCGGCGGTGGCGGTGTCGGCGCCGAGCGCCAGGGCTGCGGTGGGGGCGACGAGTCCGGCGAGCGTGCCGGTCAGGATGGAGCGGCGCGACACGCCGTTCCGCGTGGATCGATCGTCGGTGGTGTTCTCAGACATGCGTCTCCGTTCGACACCGTCGGGCAGGCCTGCGGGCCCGTCCCGGCGAGGCTGGGATCAGGAGGGACTGGGGGGTGTGGCGTGCGAGGCCGTCGGGTGCGACGCCGCTTGTGACAGCGGTGTCACGGATGTCACGAAGGTGGACCACATCGTCGTTCCCTCCAAGGACGTCGGCTCGTGACCGTCAACGGCGGCGGACACGCCCTCATGACCGATGCGACCGTCCGGCGGTACGGCCCGGATGGCTCACATGCGTGTTGTGCACCACAAGGTGGCTTTGTGAACCTATGGCGACTTCTGTCGAGTGTCAAGCAAAAGATGACGAAAGAGCGTCATACTTCCTCTAGCCGTCCAGGTAAAGATGCGGGGCCCCGCACCCGGGCGCGGGACGGGGCGCCGGTCGGGACCAGGCGCGGCAGCGGCTAGGGCGGCGGCTACGGCGGCGGCAGGAGGACCCACACCGCGGTGGCGAGCAGCACCGCTCCGGTGAGCAGCCCGGTCAGCGGGTGCGCGAGCGCCGCCGTCGACCGGTGGCCGCGTGGGCGGGTGGCGAGGCGGAGCGCCCCGCCGAGCGGCCAGGCCAGGACGGCGGCGAGGAGCCCGGCGGCCGCGCCGAGGTAGAGGCCGGGCACGTCGAGGGTGTTGGCGATGATCGCCACCTGGATCGCCGTGGACACGGCGACGACCGTCGGGATCAGGTGGATGCGCGGCTTGCCGGTGGTGACGCCGGCCTTGGCGTCGTCCTTGGCCGCGGCCACCGCGCGGCGGTACTTGCTCGCGACGAGGCCCGTGCACCAGCGCGTCAGGACGCCGTGGGCGAGGAGCGCGGCGGCGTAGATGCTCACGACCCGCCCGGTCACCACGGTGCCGTCGGGCCAGGCCCGCACGGCGGCCAGGGCGCCCAGGACCACGAAGGCGACCGAGAGTGCCACGCCGACGTAGGGGACGAGCCGTGTCCAGGGGCCGGAGTGCCGGACCGTCCAGGCGAACCACAGGGCGGCGAGCACGGCGGTGGCCGTCGCCGCCAGGGCATGGTCGCTCGCGTGTTCCATCGTCTTCCCCTCCGCGGGCCGGACCGGACCGAACCGGACGCAAGAATAGGGCGTTTTTGCAGGTCAGGGAAGGGTCCATGCATCTGGCTCGGGACGGGCGGACGCCGGCGCGGCCAGCTGGTCCGCGTGAGCAGGATGTGCAAAACGCGCAAACCTGCATACACCTGATCGTTACTCTCTGTTCATGGTGATGTGGCACGAGGGTCCCGACGGTGCGTCCGAGCCGCCCGCTCCCGTCGTGCTCGCCACGACCCGCTGGGGCGTCGGCCCGGGCCGGGCCCTGCTGCTGCACGGCATCGCGTCGGCGGGCGCCACCTGGTGGCGGCTCGCCGAGACCCTCGCCGAGGACGGCTACGAGGTGGTCGCCCCCGACCTGCGCGGCCACGGGACCAGCCCCCGCGCCGACTCCTACCTGCTCGCCGACCATGTCGCCGACGCCCGCGCCCTCGCCCCGGGCTGGGACGTCGTGGTGGGACACGGCCTCGGCGGCCTGCTCGGTGCTCTGGCCGCCGACGCCGACCGCCGGTTCACCCGCCGCCTCGTGCTGCTCGACCCGCCGCTCGACCTCCCGGACGACCAGTTCGAGAGCGTCGCCGTCCAGGAGGCCGCCGAGGCGCACACGGCCTGGGACCGGCGTGACGTCACGGCGGTGGCCGCCGCCACGAAGGCCGCCGACGCGGCAGCGGTGGCCCGCACCCTGCGGGACAACGCGCCCTGGCGGCACACCGACGTCATCACCCGCCTCGTGGTCCCCACGCTCGTGCTGGGCGCCGACCCCGCCCACGGCGGGTTGTTCCGCCCTCGCACCGGGGTCGAGCTCATGATCCGCAACCCGAGCGTGCGCGTGCGCGTCGTGGTCGGCGCAGGGCACGCGGTGCACCGCGACCGGCCCGCCGCGGTGGCCACGGCGGTCCGGTCGTTCCTCTGGTGAGCCGGGCTACCGCGTAACCTGCCCCCATGGACCCGACGCCGGGGACGCCGAGACCCGCCAGACCGACGATCTACGACGTCGCCGAGGCCTGCGGTGTGGCACCTTCGACCGTATCGCGCGCCTTCTCCCGACCCGGCAGGGTCAACGCGGAGACCGCCGAGCGGATCCGCAAGGTCGCCGCGGAGCTCGGCTATCGCACCAACCCGCTGGCCAGAGGGCTACCGACGGGCAAGACGTCGCTGCTCGCCCTGGTCGTCGCCGACGTCACCAACCCCTTCTTCTTCGAGATCATCCGCGGCGCGGAGGGAGTGGCCCGCAAGGCCGGCTACACGATGCTCGTCGCAGACGTCGAGGAGTCCATGGAGACGGAACGGGAGACGCTCGACCGGGTCATCCCGCTGGTCGAGGGCATCGTCCTGGCGACGTCACGCCTCTCGGACTCGTCCATCCGCGTCGCCGCCAAGCAGCGTCCCACCGTGGTCCTGAACCGCGTCATGACCGACATCCCCAGCGTGGTCACCGACAACGCCCGGGGCATGCGCAGGGCGGTCGAGCACCTGGCCGACCTGGGGCACACCACGATCACGTACGTGGCGGGTCCCGAGGCGTCCTGGGTCGACGGGATGCGCTGGCGCTCGCTGCGGGACACCACCGACGAGCTCGCGCTGCGCGCGCGCCGCGTGGGCCCGTTCCCGCCCACCGTCGACGGCGGGCTCGCTGCCGCCCGCGTCTTCGGGGAGAGCCCCACGAGCGCCGTCATCGTCTACAACGACCTCATGGCGATCGGCATGATGCGTGGGCTGACCGAGATGGGCACGCGGATCCCCGAGGACGTCAGCGTGGTCGGGTTCGACAACATCTTCGGGTCCGACTTCTGCACCCCGCCCCTGACCACGGTCGCCGCGCCGCTGCGCAACCTCGGAGCCTTCGCGATCAAGACCATGCTCGGCCAGCTCTCCGTCAACGCGCAGCGCGGACTGCGCCCCGCCCTGCTCCCGTCCCAGCTCCTCGTCCGCGGTTCGACCGGCCGCAGGGAATGACGCGCGATCCACGCCGTGCGACCGGAGTTAAGGTCGGGCAGTGAGTTCTTCCGCATCCGCACGCAAGCAGCTGGTCGCACTCGCCGAACGAGGCTTCGAGGGGCCGTGGCGGCACGCGCGGGGTGACTTCTCCGGCGACGCGCGCCCCGCATCGGTCCTCGTGCTGTTCGGTGTCCTGGACGACCTCGCGGCCGACCGGGCGGACCAGGACCTCGCGGTGAGCGCCGACCTCGACGTCCTGCTGCTCGCGCGCGCGGCCACGCTGCGCAGCCACGCCGGCCAGGTCGCCTTCCCCGGCGGCCGCGCCGACGACGGGGAGGACGCCGTCACCGCCGCCCTGCGCGAGGCCGTCGAGGAGACCGGGCTGGACCCGGTGGGGATCGAGGTGCTCGGCGCCTTCGACGAGCTGCCCATGCCGGTCAGCAACCACGTCGTCACCCCGGTGCTCGGCTGGTGGGCACGCCCCACACCCGTGCGCGTGGTCGACGTCGCCGAGTCGGCCCACGTCTTCCGCGCCCCCGTGGCAGACCTGCTCGACCCCGCCAACCGGTTCACCGTCGTCGCGCGCCGCGGCAACCAGACCTGGCGTGGCCCCGGATTCCACGTGCACGACGGCGCCGTCACCCACCTCGTGTGGGGGTTCACGGCGGGGGTCCTCGACGCGATGTTCGACCAGCTCGGCTGGACCGAGGAGTGGGACCGGAGCACAGAGCTGGAGATCTCGTGACGCACACCGCCGACGCCCGAAGGAGTACCCGATGACCGAGGTGACCCGCGACGCCATCCGCACCGCAGAGACCCTGATCCGCCCCCACGTGCGGCACACCCCGGTGCTGGAGGTGGACCTGGCGGACTTCGGCCGGCCCGCGCACCCCGTGGCGCTCAAGCTCGAGTCGCTGCAGCACTCCGGGTCGTTCAAGGCACGCGGCGCGTTCACGAACCTCCTGACCCGCGACGTGCCCGACTCCGGCGTGGTGGCCGCCTCGGGCGGCAACCACGGGGCGGCGGTCGCCTACGCGGCGGCCCGCCTCGGCATCCCCGCCACGATCTTCGTACCGAGCGTGACGTCCCCCGCCAAGGCCGACCGCATCCGCGGGTACGGCGCCAAGCTGGTGGTCGGCGGCGAGCGGTACGCCGACGCGCTCGCCGCGAGCGAGGAGCACGTCGCCGAGACCGGCGCCCTGACCGTGCACGCGTACGACCAGCCCGAGACGCTGATCGGGCAGGGCACGCTCGGGCTGGAGATCGGCCAGGACCTGCCCGACGTCGACACGCTGCTCGTCGCCGTCGGCGGCGGCGGGCTCATCGGCGGCATCGCCGCCTGGTTCCGCGGTGACGTCGAGGTCGTCGCCGTGGAGCCGGAGGGCGCGCCCACCCTGCACCGGGCGCTGGCGGCCGGCGAGCCGGTCGACGCGCCCACCGAGGGCATCGCCGCCGACTCGCTGGCGCCGAAGCAGGTGGGGCGGCTCATGTTCCCCCTCGCCCAGCGGTTCGTGGCCCGGTCGGTGCTGGTCACCGACGACGCGATCGCCTCCACCCAGCTCGCGCTCTGGGACACGACGCGCACCGTGGCCGAGCCCGGCGGGGCGACGGCGCTCGCCGCCGTGCTGTCGGGCGCCTACGTGCCGCAGCCGGGGGAGCGGGTCGCGGTGCTCGTCTGCGGGGCGAACACGACCGCCGTGCGGTTCTGACCGGGTCAGGAGCGGGGTCAGGAGGCCCCGGCGACGAGCAGGTCGATGTGCACGCCCAGCAGCGACCCGTCGGCCGCGTGCGTGGTGACCACCGGGTAGAAGCCGTCGCCCCAGCCGGAGTGGCTCAGCACCACGTTCTCGCCCGCCGTCGCCAGCGGCATCACGATGTTGGCGCACCCCGCCACGTAGTGGTCGGCGCTGTCCATGAGGTTGAACCAGGACCCGGGTTCCCCGTTGTCGAAGATGTCGTCGTACCACTCGACGTCACCGTCGGCCGGAGGCATGGCGGTGGCGACCGCCGCGGCGTCCGCGAACCCGACGGTGCCCGCGTCGACCCCTACGCCGTAGTACTCGTCGCCCTCCAGCGGCTCGGCGTCCCTCGGCGCGGCGGGCCGCACCTCGGCCACCGCGGCGTCGGACAGCACGAGCGAGAGGTACGCCTCGCGTGAGTGGCTCCCGTCCCGGGCCTCGGAGACGTCCGCGACCGTGACGTACGCCGGGTAGCTGCCCGGCGGGACCTCGACGACCAGGCCGTCGCCCAGGTTCACGTACGGGTCGGACGCCTCGAGGCGTCCGGAGGGGACGTGCAGCACGCCGAGGGCGTGCACCGTCTGGGGGTGCGCCGTGCCGTCGGGCGTGCCGGTCAGGAGGGCGAAGAAGGGCCTGGTGTAGGACATGCGAGGAACCTAGCCGGTGCCACCGACAGTCAGTCGAAGAGCTGCCCGATCGCGTGCTCGCCGACCCCGACCATGATCGGGTGCGTGTCCGGGTACGAGAAGCAGATGGTCGTGTACAGCAGCGCCCAGCCGCGGGCCCTGCGCCACATGCCGGCGTCCCACCCGCGCCCGTCCCGCGCCTGCGCGTCGATCACGCGACGGAAGCGGTCCCGACCCTCCGCGTCGAACACGAGCCATGACGCGCCGAGGTCCGACGCGGGGTCGCCGCTGGTCACGTCGCCGAAGTCGATCACGGCCGACAGGCGGTCGCCGTCGGCCACGAGGTTGGCCGGGTGCGGGTCGCCGTGCAGCCACACCGGGACGCCGTCGTACCCGGGGGCGTCCGCCGCGTCGGCCCACAGGGCCCTGGCACGGGCGTGCAGCCGCTCCGGGAGCAGGGCGAGACGGTCGTCGAAGGTCGCCGACCGCTCGGCGACCGGGATGCCACGGAACCTGTTCCCCGGTGCGTCCTCGGGGGCAGGCTGGTGCAGCGCGACGAACACCCGCGCCAGGTGCTCGGCCCAGGGCGTGCGCCCGGCTGCCGGGACGGTGGCGGCGGGCACGCCCTCGGCCCACCGCACGACGCCCCAGGGCCAGGGATAGCCCAGCGCCGGGCTGGGCGCGCCGACGCGGACCGGCACGGGGACGGGGACCGGCAGGCGCGGGGCGAGCAGCGGGAGCACACGGTGCTCGTTGTGCATGAGCTGGGCCCCGAGCTCGCGCCGGGGGAGGCGCAGCGCGAGGTCGTCCCCCAGCCGGACCATCACGTTGTCCCAGCCGTTCGCCACCAGCTCGAGCGGCAGGTCGGCGAGATCGGGGTGCTGCTCCTTCAGGAGGGATCGGGTGAGGTCGACGGTGACGTCGAGGTCGGCGGCGACCACGGCGGCCTCCTTTGTCCTGGTTCTTCGCGCGGGTGCGCTGCGGCGGTGCGCTGGGCGGGCGGTCAACGGTACCGGTATGCCCATACTGGGACCATGGTGACCACCTGGACCGACGGCGACCCCGCCGACCACATCGACGCCGTACCGTCCGCCGTCCGGCGGCGTGACGCGCGGACCCTGTGCGACCTCATGGAGCGGGTCACGGGCGTGGCACCGCGCATGTTCGGCACCTCGATGATCGGCTTCGGCGAGTACCGCTACGAGTACGAGAGCGGCCACTCGGGACACGCCCCCGCGGCGGCGTTCGCGCCGCGCAAGGCGGCGAGCACCGTGTACCTGCCGGACGGCGTGGACGCGCACGCGGACCTGCTGGCGCGGCTCGGTCCGCACACCACCGGCGTCGGGTGCCTGTACCTGAAGGACCTCGAGCAGGTGGATCTCGCCGTGCTCGAGGAGCTGGTGCGCAGGTCGTGGGCCACGGTCACGGCCGGCACGTTCGGGCGGCGTGCCGCCGGTTCCTGAGCCACGGAACAGGGCCGCGCGCCACTCCCGAGCGCGGTGCGAACCCGGGAACGTTCTGCGAACCGTCCGCGTTGACACCAGGCCCGACAACGAGGAGACCCGGTGCAGCAACGCCAGACCGAGCAGTCCGCCGAGCAGGAGTACGTCGACGCCCTGTACGCACGGCTTGACAGAGAGGTGGCCCGAGTCAGTGCCGACCTCCACGAGGCCGTCCGCGCCTCCTCGACCGACCCGGAGGAGGCGTTCACGCGCGAGGTGCGTGTCAGCATGCTGGGCCGCCGGGCCCGCACGCTGGGAGCGGCGGAGCACCACCTCTGCTTCGGCCGGATCGACCACGCCGACGGCCGCTCGCTGCGCATCGGCCGCACCGGCCTGAGCGACGGCGACGACCAGCTGCTCGTCGACTGGCGCGCCGACGCCGCCCGCCCGTTCTACGCCGCGACCGCCGCGCACCCCATGGGGCTGCACCGCCGCAGGCACCTGCGCCTGGAGGGCCGCACGGTCACCCGGGTGAGCGACGAGCTCCTCGACGGCGCGGAGCCGGGCCCCCAGGACGTCGTCGGCGACGGGCCGCTGCTGGAGGCCATCGGCGCCCGGCGCACCGGCCGGATGCGCGACGTCGTCTCGACGCTGCAGGCCGAGCAGGACGCGATCATCCGCTCGGCGCACCGTGGCGTCACGGTCGTGGAGGGCGGTCCGGGCACCGGCAAGACGGTGGTCGCCCTGCACCGCGCCGCCTATGTGCTCGCGGGCTTCGAGGAGGCGCGGGCCGACGGCGTCCTCGTCCTCGGCCCCAACCCCAGGTTCCTCGACTACATCGCCGAGGTCCTGCCGTCCCTGGGCGAGAACGACGTCGCGATGACCACCGCGGACCGCCTGACCGCCGACGCCCTCGGCCTGGACCGTGACCTCGACGCAGCCCCCGAGGTAGGCCACGACGTGCGCCGCGCCGCCGGCGACGTCCGCCTGGCCGACGAGCTGGCCGAGACGGTGCGGCGCTACCAGGCGCCTGACGGCACGCTGACGGTGCTGGTCGACGGCGACGCGATCACCATGGACGAGCATGCGCTCGCCGAGGCGCGGGCGACCGCCGGCGGCGCCGGCCTGCCGCACAACCCGGCCCGGTCGCTGTTCAAGGACCTCGTCGTGGACTTCGTGTCCGACGAGGTACAGGCACGTGCCCGGATCATGCTCGCCAAGCTGGACGAGGACATCGAGGTGCTGACCGGTGGCGTGGACGTCGACCGGGCGGCGGCGAAGGACCTCGAGCGGCTCGGGTTCGGCCCGGACGAGGGCGGCGCCTTCGGGCACGCCGCCGCTGTGGCCGAGCTCGACCCCGGCGCCCTGCGGGCCGAGCTCGCCGCGGACCCGTCCCTGGAGCGGGCGGTCGAGGCCGCGTGGCCCCGGCTCGGCGCGGCCGACGTGGTGCTGGACCTGCTGGACGCGCACCCGGAGCTGACCGGCGGCACCCCCGACGGCGGAGCCGGCACCTGGACCGCCGCGCACCTGCCGCTGCTCGACGAGGCGGAGCACCTGCTGAACGGCCCGCCCGCCCGGACCTACGGGCACGTGGTGGTGGACGAGGCGCAGGAGCTGACGCCCATGCAGTGGCGCTCGGTGCTGCGCCGCTGCCCCGGCCGCTCCATGACCGTGGTCGGCGACCTCGCCCAGGCCGGCCCGGCGACCGGCGCGGCGTCCTGGGCCGACGCGCTGGGCAGCGACCTGGCCAGGCGTGCCGACGTACGTACCCTGACGGTCTGCTACCGCACCACCGCCGAGGTCCTGGCCGAGGCGGCACCGCTGCTGGCCCGGATCGCCCCGCAGCAGGCGCCGAGCCGCGCCGTGCGGCACGGGGACGAGCCCCGCCGCCGGGCGTCCGGCGGTGACCTCACCGGGTCCGTGGCCGAGGAGGTGGCCCGGGAGCTGGAGCACGGTGACCTCGTCGCCGTGGTGGCCGCCGACGACGAGGCGCCCGCGCTGGCCGACGCCCTCGACGGCACGGTGCGCGTCGTCCCCGTCTCGCAGGTGCGCGGGCTGGAGTTCGACGCGGTGGTGCTGGCCGACCCGGAGGGCATCCGGCACGCTCGGCCGGGCGGCGAGCGCGACCTCTACGTGGCCCTGACCCGCCCGACGCGGCGTCTGGTCATCGTCGAGTAGCCAGCTCGGTCGGGCAGCTCACCAGCTCGTGGGGACCGGCATGCCCTCCTGGTAGCCCGCCGCCGACTGGATGCCGACGACCGCGCGCTCCGAGAACTCCGCGAGCGAGCGGGCGCCCGCGTAGGTGCAGGAGGACCGCAGGCCCGACGTGATCTCGTCCAGCAGGTCCTCGACGCCGGGCCGCGCCGGGTCGAGGTACATCTTGCCGGTGGAGATGCCCTCCTCGTACAGGGCCTTGCGGGCGCGCGCGAACGCGGTCCCCGCACCGGAGTTGCGGGCCGCGACCGCGCGCGCCGACGCCATGCCGAACGAGTCCTTGTAGAGGCGGCCCGAGCCGTCCGACTTCAGGTCGCCGGGCGACTCGTGCGTGCCCGCGAACCAGGAGCCGACCATCACCTGCGACGCGCCCGCGGCCAGCGCCAGGGCGACGTCGCGGGGGTGGCGCACCCCGCCGTCGGCCCAGACGTGCTTGCCGAGCTCGCGCGCGGCCGCGGCGCACTCCAGCACGGCGGAGAACTGCGGCCGGCCCACGCCGGTCTGCATGCGCGTGGTGCACATCGCGCCGGGGCCCACGCCGACCTTGAGGATGTCGGCGCCCGCGGCCACCAGGTCGCGCACGCCTTCCGCGGTGACGACGTTCCCGGCCACCACCGGCACCGCCGGGTCGAGGGACCGGACCGCCTCCAGGGCGGCGAGCATCTTGGTCTGGTGGCCGTGCGCGGTGTCGACCACGAGCACGTCCACGCCCGCGGCGAGCAGGTCCTTGGCCTTCGCGGCGACGTCGCCGTTGATGCCCACGGCGGCGCCGATCCGCAGCGACCCCGAGGCGTCCAGCGCGGGCGAGTAGATGGACGAGCGCAGCGCGCCCTTGCGGGTCAGTATCCCGGCCAGGCGGCCGTCGCGGACCACCGGGGCCAGGTCGAGGCGCGCGGAGTGCAGCACGTCGAACGCGGCCTCCAGCCCGCCGGGGCCGTCCAGGAGGGCGGCGTCCAGGAGGCGGGGCTCCGCCGACATCACCTCGTCGACCCGGGTGAACCGGTCCACGTCGGCGCAGTCGGACTCCGTCACGACACCGACCGGACGGTCGTCCTCCACGACGACGGCGGCCCCGTGCGAGCGCTTGCCGAGCAGGTTCAGCACGCTGTGCACGGTGTCGTGCGGCGAGACGATCACCGGGGTCTCGATGACGGGGTCCTTGGCCTTGACGTCCGCGACCACGCCCGCGACCACGTCGGCGGGGACGTCCTGCGGAATGATCGCCAGACCCCCGCGGCGGGCGACGGTCTCGGCCATGCGGCGGCCCGCCACGGCCGTCATGTTGGCGACGACCACGGGGATCGTGGTGCCGGTCCCGTCGTCGGACGCGAGGTCCACGTCGAACCGCGACGTGACGTCCGAGCGGGACGGGACCAGGAAGACGTCGCCGTAGGTGAGGTCGGTGGACGGGCTCTGCTCGGGGAGGAAGCGCACGTTCACCAAGGGTAAAGAGTTCTTCTCCCCGTGCCTATGAGTATGACCACATCGGTGTGAAGGATCGTTGTGCAGGTATCGGAGACAGCCTCAGGAGGCGGTCGCTCGTGGCACAGTGGGGAGGTCGGTGCCCCTTAGGGTAGGGCTCCGATTCGCCCCTGGACGGGGCATGACGAAAGGGACGCGCATGGGTCTGCTGAGCGACATCCGTTCGCCCAAGGACGTCCGGGCGATGACGCCCGGCCAGATGCCGGAGCTCGCCGAGGAGATCCGCAGATTCCTCGTGGAGAGCGTTTCGCGCACGGGCGGCCACCTCGGCCCCAACCTGGGCGTCGTCGAGCTGACGATCGCCATGCACCGCGTCTTCGACTCCCCGCGCGACTCCATCGTGTTCGACACCGGCCACCAGGCCTACGTGCACAAGCTGCTCACGGGCCGGCAGGACTTCTCCGAGCTGCGGAAGCGTGGCGGCATGTCGGGCTACCCGAGCCGCGTCGAGTCCGCGCACGACATCGTCGAGAACTCGCACGCCTCCACCGCCCTGTCCTGGGCGGACGGCATCGCCAAGGCCAACCAGGTGCGCGGCAAGGACGACCACGTGGTCGCCGTCATCGGCGACGGCGCGCTCACCGGCGGCATGGCCTGGGAGGCGCTGAACAACATCGCCGAGAGCCGCGACCGCAAGCTCGTCGTCGTCGTCAACGACAACGGACGGTCCTACTCGCCGACGATCGGCGGGCTCGCCAACCACCTCGACACGCTGCGCACCACCAGCGGCTACGAGGCCTTCCTGAGCTGGGGCACGCGCGCCCTGCACCGCTCCGGCCCGCCCGGGCGGTTCGCGTGGCGCTGGCTGCACGGCCTGAAGAAGGGCCTCAAGGACGTCGTGGCGCCCCAGGGGCTCTTCGAGGACCTGGGCATCAAGTACATCGGCCCCGTCGACGGCCACGACACCGAGGCGCTCGAACGCGCCCTCGGCCGCGCCAAGGCGTTCGGCCGCCCCGTGATCGTCCACGCGATCACCGAGAAGGGCCGCGGCTACACCCCCGCAGAGGAGGACATCGCGGACCGGTTCCACTCGGTCGGCGCGATCCACCCCGAGACCGGGCTGCCGGTCGCGCCCAGCCGGTTCGGCTGGACCAAGGTCTTCGCGGACGAGATCGTGCAGATCGGCCGCCGGCGTCCCGACGTCGTCGGCATCACCGCCGCCATGCTGCACCCCGTCGGCCTGGCGCCGTTCAAGGAGCAGTTCCCCGACCGCACGTTCGACGTCGGCATCGCCGAGCAGCACGCCGCGACGTCGGCCGCCGGCATGGCCTTCGCCGGGCTGCACCCCGTCGTCGCCGTCTACGCGACGTTCCTGAACCGGGCGTTCGACCAGGTACTCATGGACGTGGCCCTGCACAAGGCCGGCGTCACCTTCGTGCTGGACCGGGCCGGCATCACCGGCGACGACGGCGCCAGCCACAACGGCATGTGGGACATGGCCATGCTGCGGATCGTGCCCGGTCTGCGCCTGGCCGCACCCCGCGACGAGCCGACCCTGCGGGCCGCCCTGCGCGCGGCGGTCGACGTCGACGACGCGCCCACCGTGGTCCGGTACCCCAAGGGCGCGCTCGGCGACGACATCCCCGCGCTCGAGGAGCTCGACGGCGTGGACGTCGTCGGCCGGTTCGAGGCGTCGAGCCGCGGGGCGGGCGCAGCGACGCGACGCGTGCTCGTCGTCGGCGTGGGCGCCATGGCCGGCTGCGCCATGGAGACCGGCGCGGCGCTCGCGGCGCACGGCGTCGAGGTCACCGTCACGTCGCCGACCTGGGTGCTGCCTGTCCCCGAGAACCTGGTCAAGCTCTGTGGCGAGCACGACCTGGTGGTCACGCTGGAGGACGGCGTGGTCGACGGCGGTGTGGGCGACATGCTCGCGCAGCGCGCGGGGGAGCAGGGGATCGGTGTGCCGCAGGTGCACGTGGGGCTGCCCGTGGCCTTCCTCGACCACGCGAGCCGTGACCACATCGTCACGGCGCAGCGCATGACGGCGGCGGACGCCACGCGCGACGCGCTGGCCGCGCTGGCACTGCTGTGACCCGGGAGGCACGCTCGGTCGGCGTCGAGGAGGAGCTGATGCTGGTCGGGCGGGACGGGACCCCGGTCCCGCGGGCCCGGGCGGTGCTCGGCAGCGCCGAGCCTGCCGACGGTCCGCTCGAGCACGAGCTCATGGAGGAGCAGCTCGAGACCGCCACGCCGCCGCGGACCGCGCTCGAGGACATCGCCGCGGCGATCCGGGAGGGCCGGGCCGGCGCGCAGGCCGCCGCGGACCGGCACGGTGCCCGGGTCGCTGCGCTCGCCACCTCGCCGCTGGCGCTCGACGGCACGACCGTGGACAAGCTGCGCTATCTCTCCGCCCGCGCGGCGTTCGGGCTGACCGCCCGCGAACAGCTCACCAGCGGTTGCCACGTGCACGTCGCGGTCTCCGACGACGCCGAGGGCGTCGCGGTCCTCGACCGCATCGGGCCGTGGCTCGCGCCCCTGCTGGCCCTGTCCGTGAACTCGCCGTACTGGATGGGCGTCGACTCCGGGTACGCGAGCTTTCGCTCCCAGGTCTGGTCCCGCTGGCACACGGCGGGCCCGACGCGGCACTTCGGCACCCCCGAGGCGTACCACGCGGCGGTCGAGAGCCTGGTCGCGACCGGGACCATCCTCGACGAGGGGATGGTCTACTTCGACGCCCGACTGTCGGCGCGGTATCCCACGGTGGAGATCCGGGTCGCGGACGTGTGCCTCTCCGCGGACACCGCGACCCTGCTGGCCGCCCTGGCCCGCGGGCTCGTGGAGACGGCGGCGCGGGCCGTGGACGACCCGGCGCCCGAGGTGCCCGTCGAGATCCTGCGCACCGCGCTGTGGCGGGCCGGCCGGTCGGGCCTCAGCGGCGACCTCGTGGACCCGCGGACCTGGCGGCCGGCACCGGCGCACGACGTCGTCGGCGCGCTCGTGGAGCACGTCCGCGAGGCGCTGGTGGACCAGGGCGATCTCGACGCCGTCACCGACCTGCTGGGCGCTCTCTGGTCCGGTGGCGACGCGGCGTCGCGCCAGCGCTCCTGGGCGGCCGAGGCCGACGGCGACCTCGCGGCGGTGGCGCGGCGCGCGGCGGACGCGACGCTGGAGTAAGCGGCTCACCAGGTCCTGAGACGGCTGCTCCCGAGCCGCTGCGCCTGGGCGCACGTCACCCTGACGCCGAGCCCTGATCAGCCGGGTCCCTACCTCTTGGCGACCGCCCACCAGATGATCCCGGCGACCAGGAGCAGGAAGCCCAGCCCGCCGACGAGGAAACCGCCCAGGACGAGCAGGCTGCTCCTGCCGACCCCGGCGACGCTGTCGACGTTGATAGGGCTGCTGACGGCGAGGCCGACGTCGGGGGAGGCGACGGACTCGTCGACGACGAGGGTGTGCGGGCCGGTCTCCTGGGGTACGAGCACTCCGACGGGGAAGACGGACCAGCCGTTGGTCGGCAGGGCGTCCGTCTGGTCAGGGGGCTCGATGCCGACCGGTCCGTTCGGTCCCTCCGCGGTCACCGCGGAGACGGGCAGGCGGGCCGACTGGTCGTGCGAGACCTCGAAGACGAGATAGGCGCCCTCGTCCGAGGCGTCGAACGTGAGGGGTTCCGTGCTCGTCTCGAGGGCGACGGCGTCGCTGCCCGCCGTTCCCTCGGTCGTGACGAGGTCGGTGGGGAGCAGGTCGGCGATCCCGCCGGCCGCTCCCACGACACCCACTATGCCGGTGACCAGACCTGCCACCAGCACGGCGACGCCCGTGAAGGTGAGCACCTTGGGTCCGGTCCTGCGGGGTCGTGGCGCCTGGGCGTACCGGCCGGGATACCCGTACTGCGCTGCGGGGGGCGGTGGGGTGGGCCCGGCGGCGTACCCGTGCCCCGGTCCGGGAGGTGGTGTGGTCATGGTCGCATCGTGCCGGGACGGTTGGTGCGCCGCCAGGAAAGCCCTGGACTTCACCCGCAGGCGTCAGCCGTAGATGGTGTCGGCGTACTGGGGGCCGTAGTGCGCTTCGACCTGCTCGAGCGTCTGGTCCTGCCGCTCCAGCGTGTGGGCGATCACGGCGCGGCGGGGCACCGCCTCCAGGTCCCAGGAGTCCGGGTCCCAGGCTTTGGCCCGCAGGAACGCCTTGGAGCAGTGGTGGAAGACCTCCTCGACGTCGACCTCCAGCGCCAGCACCGGAAGGTTGCGGCGCACCTGGAGGTCGGCCAGGTAGGGCGCGTCGCGCACGATGCGGGCCGAGCCGTTGACCCGAAGGGTGTCGCCACGGCCGGGGATGACGAAGATGAGCCCCACGTGCGGGTTGGCCAGCACGTTGAGGTACCCGTCGGTGCGGCGGTTGCCGGGCCGCTCGGGGATCGCGATGGTGCGGTCGTCCAGCACGCGCACCAGGGATCCGGCCGGGTCGCCCTTGGGCGAGACGTCGAGGTTGCCCTGCGCGTCCGAGGTCGCGACCAGGCACAGCGGTGCCGCCTCGAGCCACTGCCGGTCGAGGTCGTGCAGCGTGGCGCGCACCTTGCCCGCGGCGGGGCCGAGGGGCGGCGGGATGATCTCGCGGAGCTCCTCGACCGTCGTCACGAGAGTTCCGCCGAACGTGCTCGGCTCTTTGGTCATGGCTTCAACCTAGACCGGGCCCGCCCCGGCGACCAGTGAACTTGCACGTAGGTCGCGAATGGGGCATGTCAGACCATCCGGGTACGCTCGCAGCGCGATGACCGAGCAGACGACCCTCCCCAGCCCAGCAGACGCTCCCGCCGGCCCCGCCCGGCCCTGGAGGGCTCGCGCGGCCCGGCGCGTCGTCGAGCAGGCCCACGAGCTGCTCGGCGACGCCCACCTGCTCACGCGCGCGGCCGCCGGTCTGCGCGAGCGCGTCCGGGACGCCTACACGGCCACGCGCGAGGTGCGGGTCCACGCCGACCTGCGCACCGTCGGCGTCACGGCCCTGGAGGAACGCCGCAAGAAGCTGCGCGTCGCCGTCCTGGAGAAGGCCGGGTTCGCGACCGTCACCCAGGTGCTCGCCGCAGGCACCGACCGCCTCGTCGAGGCGGGCATCGGCGCCGGCACGGCCAAGCTCGCCACCTCGGCCGCCCGCGAGCTCGCCGACGAGATCGACGCCGACCTGCGGTTCCGCATCGACGTCGACCCCGACGACCCGTACGCGACGGTGCTCGTCCAGTCGCTGTACGCCTTCGGCCTCGCCACCGACGCCCGCCACCGGCACCTGGACGAGGCACGCCGCGTCGCCGCCGTCGTGCCAGGGCAGCTGGAACCCGCGGCCCTCGCCACGAGCGTCTGGCGACGACTCCTGGCGCCCGCGGACCGCAAGGCCGCCGCCGACACGGCGGTCTCGGCGCTCGCGGAGCAGGTGGCGGCCGCACGTCTGACCGACGACGCGCGGGCGGTGCGCGCCGCCGTCGGGCAGCCGCCGGAGGGCGACGAGGTATGGGCCGACTTCGAGGCGCGGTCCGCCGAGTACTACGGGTTGCTGTCGCAGGTGGTCGACCTGGGTGACGACCACGAGGCCGCGGAGGGCGGCCTGCCCGCCGACGTCGTACGGCGGGTCGAGGCGCAGCCGCTGGACCGCACCCTGCTGCGCGCCAGCCTGCGCGGCTACCAGCAGTTCGGCGCCAGGTACGCACTGGTGCAGCGGCGCACCATCCTGGGCGACGAGATGGGCCTCGGCAAGACCATGCAGTCCATAGCCGTCGCCGCACACCTGGTCGCGACCGGCGGCACGCACGTGCTGGTCGTGTGCCCGGCGAGCGTCGTCACCAACTGGAAGCGCGAGGTGGAGCAGCACTCCGGCCTCACGGCCGTGGTCATGCACGGCGCCGACCGGGAGCGGACCGCCGCGGCCTGGCTCGAGGCCGGCGGGGTGGCCGTCACGACGTTCGAGGTGCTGGGCCGGCTCGACCTCCCGTACGACCTGACGCCCGCGCTCCTGGTCGTGGACGAGGCGCACTACGTGAAGAACCCCGAGACCATCCGGGGTCGTGAGGTGCGGCGCTGGGCCGACCGGTCGGACCGGGTCCTGTTCCTGTCGGGCACGCCCATGGAGAACAAGGTCGCCGAGTTCAAGAACATGGTCGGTTACCTGCAGCCGGAGGTGGCGGCACAGCTCGACCCGAACGCCGGCCTGTCCGGGGCACGCGCCTTCCGCCGGATCGTCGCGCCGGCCTACCTGCGGCGCAACCAGGAGGACGTGCTCACCGAGCTGCCCGAGGTGGTGCAGGTCGAGGAGTGGGAACAGTTCGGCGCGGTGGACGGCGCGGCCTACCGCGACGCCGTCCTCGCCGGGAACTTCATGGCGATGCGGCGGGCCGCGTTCGCGGTCGCCGACAGCGCCGAGTCGGCGAAGCTCGTGCGCCTGCGAGAGCTCGTCACCGAGGCCGTCGAGGCCGGCCGCCGCGTCATCGTCTTCTCCTACTTCCTCTCCGTGCTGGAGCAGGTCATGGACCTGCTCGGGGACCAGGCGGTCGGCCCGCTGACCGGATCGGTGCCCGTGCCCGAACGCCAGGCCATGGTGGACGAGCTGTCCCGGCCGGGCGGGCCGGTGGTGCTGGTCAGCCAGATCACCGCCGGGGGAGTCGGGCTCAACGTGCAGGCCGCGAGCGTCGTCATCTTCTGCGAGCCGCAGGTCAAGCCCACCATCGAGGCGCAGGCCGTTGCCCGCGCCCACCGGATGGGGCAGACCCGCACCGTCCAGGTGCACCGCCTCCTGGTCGAGCACTCCGTGGACCAGCGGATGATGGAGATCCTCGGGTCCAAGTCGGCCCTGTTCGAGGAGTTCGCCCGCCAGTCCGAGATCACCGACGCCGCGCCGTCGGCGGTGGACGTCGAGGCACCGTCCGAGACCTCGCTGTCGCGCACCATCCTCGCCGAGGAGCAGGAGCGGCTCGGCCGCACACCATGAGCCGACCGTCGGCACCTATTTGGGTGTGATAACCGGTTCGATCGGGATTGGGGTTCACTGACGTCGTGTCCATGGTGATGTCAGACTCCGGCGCGACCACTGCCCACACCGCGTCGCCGGGGCGGCTGCTCGCGCCGGCCCGGCGCATCGTGCCGTTCGTCGGCCGGACCACGGAGCTGGCCTCCATCATCGACTGGTGCGCCGGCCCGGAAGCGGTCGCGGTACGGCTGGTCAGCGGCCCGCCCGGCGTCGGAAAGACACGGCTGGCGCGCGAGGCAGCCCACGGACTGGCACGAGCCGGCTGGACCTGCCTCGACGTGCCCGACGGCGCCGAGCGTGCCGCCCTGGCGGCCGTGCCCGACGGAGCCCCCGCCCTCCTGCTCGTGGACGACGCCGAGACGCGTGGCCCGGCGCTCGCCGACCTGCTGCGCGCCGCGACCCGGGGCCGTGCGGGGACGCTCCGGATCCTGCTGGTCGCCAGGGACGTCGGCGGGTGGTTCACCCGGCTCGCTGCCGCCGACCTGGCCGTGGGAGCGCTGCTCGAACCGGCCCGGGCCGGTGACGACCTGGCCGCCGAGGTGCTGCCGGGGCAGGTGGACGCGCGCCTGGTCGCGGCCTTCGTGGAGCCGTACGCGCGGGCGCTCGGGCTCGAGCCGCCGAGGGTGGCCGTCGCGTCGGTGACGGGCGGCGGGGCCAGGCAGCTCGACCTGCACGCGGCAGCGCTCTGCGCCGTCATGCGCGCGCACGTGCGCGCTCGGCGTGGGGTGCTGCCCGTCGACGTGTCCGACGCCCTCGACGAGCTGCTCGAGCACGAGCGCTGGACCTGGTTCCGCTCGGCGGAGGAGTCGGGCCTGCTCGGCGACGCCGGGTTCCTGCCGGAGGCCATCGACGGGCTGGTCGCCGCGGCGACCCTCACCGGCGTGCGCACCGTGGACGCGGCGGAGGACCTGGTCCGCCGGGTCGCGGCCGTCGTGCCGGGCGTGCGGTCGGGCGCGGAGGCCGACGTCGGACGGTGGCTGCTCGACCAGGATCCCCACCGGGCGCTGCACCGGCGCCTGGTGGACCCCCACCTGCTGGCCGAGCTGACCGACACCCCGGAGCTGCTCGGCGCGTGTCTGGCCGGGACCGCCGGGGCGGTGACGCGGCGGGCCGCGCTGCGGACCGCCGCCATCGTCGTGGACCGGCTCGACGGCCGGTCCGGCGACCTGAGCGCGGCGCTCGACCTGCTCGGCGCGGTGGCCGCCGCCCTCCCGGAGGACGGCGGACTGCTGCGCCGCCTCTCCGGGGCGCTCCCGAACCCGTCGCTCGCGCTCGGCGAGCTGCGTGCGGAGCTCGCGCTGCGCGCTCTCGCCGCCACCCCGGACGACGACGCCGTGTGCCGGGCCGAGGCCTTGCGCGACATCGGGGCCGCGCTCGGCGAGGTGGGCCGCGCCACCGACGCCGAGCGGTACGAGCGGCAGGCGGTCGCCCTGCTGCGCGAGCTGGTCGAGGCCGACCCGCCAAGATTCCGGGGGGCGCTGGCGCTCGTGCTCGCGAACCTTGGCGGCTCCCTGTCCGACCAGGGGCGGCCGCAGGAGGCGTTGCGGTGCGAGGAGGAGGCGGCGGACCTCATGCGGCGCATCGAGGCGGACCACCCCGGTGCGGTCACGCTCAGCCTCTCGACGGTGGAGGCGAGCCTGACCACGACCCGCGCGGAGCTGGGTCGGCCGCCGGCCGCGCCCGGGCCGGCCGGCGAGGCGGAGGAGCACTGGCGAGAGCTCGCCCACCGCCACCCCGGCCGGTCGGCCGGGCTGCTGGCCCGGACCCTGGCGGACACGGCGCGGCGGCTGCTCGAGCTCGGCCAGGGCGCGGACGCGCTGCCCGCCGCGGCCGAGGCGCTGCGGCTGAGGCGACGGCTGGCGGACGCAGGCCCGGACGAGCACCTGCCGGGCCTGAGCGACTCGCTCCAGGTCATGGGCAGCGTGCTCACCGACTGCGGCCGGGGCGAGGAGTCCGTGCCGTATCTCGAGGAGGCGGTCGCGATCCGGCGTCGTACCGCCCAGGAGAACCCGGGCCGGTACCTGGCGGACCTCGCACACTCCCTCCAGGCGCTGGGCACACAGCTCTCCGCGCTCGGCAGCCGGGACGAAGGCCTCGCCCTGCAACAGGAGGCCGTCGAGGTGCAGCGCCGCCTCGCCGCGGACAACCCCCGGCGGTACGTGCCGGAGCTCGCCGGGGCGCTGTCGGCGCTCGGCGTCACCCACGCCCGGATGGACCGGACGCGGGACGCCCTCGACGCGGAGCGCGAGGCGACGAGGACCTGGCGCGAGCTGGTCAGCTCCGAGCGGCGCCGCTACCGGCCGGTCCTGGCGCAGTCGCTGATGAACCTGAGCGCGATCTTCGCCGTGCTCAAGCTCGGTGACGAGGCGGTGGCACCCGCGAGCGAGGCGGTGCAGCTCCTGCGGGATCTCGCCGCGCAGAACGCCGCGAGATACCGCCCGAGGCTGGCGGAGGGGCTGCGGACGCTGGCCCTGGCGCTGCACGACCAGGAGCGGTTCGAGGACGCGCGCCAGGCCCGGGCGGAGGCCGACGAGCTGGCGCGGGCGGCCGGGCCCTGAGCTGGTGAGACACGGCAGGACCGATGGTTGCCGCGCAGAACTGTTGGGTCGAAATTAACTAGACTTGACGGAATTGTTGCTTTAGCATCAGATTGCTGATACCAGGTCGTGCGCGATTCCTGGGGGTGGTCCACATGCAACGTTGGGCGCGGGGGAGTCTGCTGGTCGTCGCGCTGGGCGCGACGTCGAACCTTGTCCTGACGTTCATCCCGGACGTGATGCCGCATCGGGTGACGATCCCGATCGTCTGGTGCACGGCGGTGGCGACGGTG
The DNA here is from genome assembly GCF_054782895.1 of Promicromonospora xylanilytica. Taxonomy (NCBI): domain Bacteria; kingdom Bacillati; phylum Actinomycetota; class Actinomycetes; order Micrococcales; family Promicromonosporaceae; genus Promicromonospora; species Promicromonospora xylanilytica. The sequence goes on along the minus strand of NZ_BAAGRP010000007.1, from coordinate 620,090 downwards.
GTCATCGCCGTGGTGTACCTGTTCGAGCAGACGATCGCGGCGCGTCAGCGCGTGGAGAGGGACGCGGAGCTGGAGCGCTCCCGCCTGCTGAACGAGCTGCGCCAGTACCGGGGCATCGAGTGGGTGAGCGCCGACCGCGAGCACCGGAACGCGTCGCTCGACATCTGGCGGTCCGCGCAGCGACAGGTCGTCGTCTTCGGGTTCGGCATGACGAGCGTCGCGCGCGACCCCAACCTGATCTGGGCCATGGTGAACCGCGGTGTGGACGTCGACGTCGTCAAGGTCGACCCGGAGTGGCTCGTCGACCATCCCGCGATCGCCGCGACCATCGACGGCTACTACGACCGGGACGAGGCCTTCATCGGGCAGGTGCGCCAGGCGCACGACCGGCTGGAAGGGCTTGCCCGTCAGATCAACGCGGAGGGCAGGGGGCAGCTGAACATCCACACCTACCGGACCACCGTGCAGTACAGCGGCTCGATCCGGGACCCCGGCACCCCTGAGGCCTCCGGGTACGTGGAGTTCCACCTCTACCGCAAGTCCATCGAGCGGCTCGGTATCGGGCTGACCCAGTACGACGACGATGACGACCTCAACCCGCCGATCCTGCACCACGTGCTGCACTCGCTCTCGCTCGCCGTCGGGCACCCGGTGCCGACCCAGCGCCGTGCCATGCCCCTCGGGCGCGGTGACGCGGGCCGGGCGCTGGGTGAGGTCGGCGAGCCGGGCGCCGCGGCGTGACCCCGGGCCGGGGTGTGGCACGATCCGGGGGTGCCATTGGAGAAAATCGCCCTGATCAGCGACGTGCACGGCAACCTCACCGCACTCGACGCGGTGCTCGACGACATCGCGTCGCGCGGGGTGGATCAGATCATCAACCTCGGTGACTTCGTCGGAAAAGGGCCGCGGGGTAGCGCGGCGGTCGACCGGTGCGACAAGGTGTGCGACGTCAACATCCGCGGCAACTGGGACGATCGTCTGCCGGTGTGGACCGACGAGTCGGCGGAAGACATGACCTGGTGGCGCGACGAGCTGCGCAAGGACCAGCTCGACTGGCTCAGGACGTTGCCGCTGAGCCACGACCTGCTGGTCAGCGGGCGGCACATCAGGCTGTTCCACGCCTCCGCGACCAGCCCGCACGTGCGGGTGTACGCGAAGCACACCGCCGAGGAGTTCTCCGGCATGTTCGCGAACACGGTGATGACGGGTGACGGCCCGGTGCCGACCATGGTGGGATACGGCGACATCCACGATGCCTTCGTCGAGGTGGCCCGAGGCCGCACGCTGTTCAACGTGGGCAGCGTCGGCAACCCGCTGGACGAGCCCGTCCCGAGCTACGCGATCCTCGAGGGAGTCGTCGACGAGCCGGGTCAGGCACCGTTCGGCCTGCAGTTCATCCGGGTGCCGTACGACGTCGAGGCGGAGATAGCCACCGCCGCGAGCCTCGGGATGCCGGCCCTCGAGCCCTACGCGGTCGAGCTGCGGACCGCGGTGTACCGGGGGTTCCAGGAGGTCTGAGCTGCAGGGCGCCTGGTCAGGCGGGCCGCTTCACCACGACGTCGATCCAGAGCTTTCCGTCCGAGTCCGGGTCGACGACCACCCAGGGCTGGACCGGAACCTTGACGCCGTAGGTGTCGCGAGCGGCTTCGCCGACGAGCCAGACGAAGTGCTCGAGCGTGTAGTGGTTGCGCCACCGGTGCGTCACCTGGCCGCCGGAGCCGGTCTTTGCCTCGAGGCCCTGCCGGTTGTCCTGCGCGGCGGTCGTGGAGATCAGCGCCGTCCCACCGGGGGCTACGTGGGCGAGGATCTTGTGCAGGGCTTCCTCGTCGGTCCCGGGAGGGAACAGGTGGACGAAAGCCGTGGCGAGGACGACGTCGAACTGGACACCGTCGAGCGACGTGTCCGCGCCGGTCTCGTCGGTGTAGCGGCCGGCCAGGAACTCGCCGTGCAGCAGCACCGGCGTGTTCGGGAGCGTCGGGTCATCGGCCAGCTCGCGCGCCGCGGCGATCATCCGCCCCGAGAAGTCGATGCCCGTGACGGTGTACCCGAGCGCGGACAGGATGCGGGAGTGGGGGCCGTCGGCGCAGCCGATGTCCAGCGCGGTCGTACGTGCCCCGGGGCTCAGTCGCGGCAGGCGCTGGGTGAGCCACTTCTTGGCGTTTTCTTGGCGGGCCATTGTCGTGCCCTTGTAGGTGCCCGCCAGCGCGTCATAGGCGTCGCGATTGATCTCGAGGATCGAGGGCAGGTCGAGAGACGTGCTGCTGACGGCCGGTGTCAGAACAGGCACTGCGGACGGCGCTGCCACCCATCCCCCTTGCGCGCGATGGATCGTTTCGATCCGCCAATTGACAGGAAATCCTCCGCGCCGCACTCGGACCAGCGGAATGGCGCTCATCGTGCCACACCTTCCGCTCCCGTGCGTTCACGCCCATGGTGGTATGCGAGATCAATTACCGAGAGCGCGATCCTCGCGGAGAAAAGAATCACCGTTTGATAGTGAAACTCGCACCGATTCGACTGGACTCCGACGGTGTCCACGCGCAAGACTGGGCGTGTGAACGAAATCACATTGGAAACTGAAGTCAACAGGCCGCGCGAGGACCTGACCGCACTCGAGGCGGCACGGTTGCTGGGGGTGTCCAAGCTGCACATCATCGATCTCCTCGAGGCGGGCGAGATCGACTACCACATGGTCGGGGCGGACCTCATGTTCAACGCAGCAGAGATCGCGTCCTACAAGTCGGACCGCGAGCACCGCGACTCGGAGTCCCTCGTATCCGCATGACTCCCGCGCGGCGGGCGCCCTGGCGCTTCCGCTGACGCAGTGCGTGCGCCTCGCATACCGGCGACGGCACGCACCCTGACGCCTGAGCGCACGTTCGTCACCTGAGAACGTGCGCTCTTGTCATGGCACCACCACGCTCAGGCACCACCTCGCGCCTCACGGCCAGCCCAGCGGCTCCAGGTCGCGCGGGCCGTCGGCCACCAGGCCGGCGACGGTCTCCGCGGCAACGGGCCGCCCGCCCCAGGCGTCGACGCCGACGTTGATCTGCCGCCCGCGCTGGCGCCACGTGTCGTGCACGTGGCCGTGCACCAGCCAGCCACCGCGGTCCACCGGCCGGTACTCGACGAACCGGTCCTCGCCGTGCGAGTCGCCCTCGAAGGGGAAGTGCGACAGCTCGGCGGCCTGTCCGCCGACGGTCACCGGGCCGGGCCGGTCGTGGATCTCAGCGAAGCCCGCGCTCAGGTAGCGCTCCCGCGCGGTGGCCCGCCGCCGCTCGCGGGCCTCGGGGTCGCCCTTGCGCAGGGCGCGCTCGCCCACCCAGCAGCGGTCGTGGTTGCCCGGCACCAGGATCTTGTGCCCGGTGAGCCGTCCGACACAGGCCAGCGAGTCATCGAGGGCGCCGAGGGCGACGTCGCCCAGCACCCAGACGGTGTCGTCCTCGGTGACGGTCTCGTTCCAGAGCTCCACGAGCCGGGCGTTCATCGCCGGTACGTCGGTAAAAGGGCGGTCGCAGAACCGAATGATGTTCGAGTGTCCGAAATGGTGGTCGGAGGTGTAGTACGTCGTCATGTCGGAATGTATTCAACCCGTTCCCGGACGGCCGAGGGAAGTGCTTTGCGTGGGATGAGTCATGATCGGCGGGTGGACCTCGCCGTGGATCTCAGCCAGCGCACCGGACGTACCGACGCGATCTACCGCGCGCTGCGCACCGCGCTGACCGCGGGCAGGGTCCCCGCGGGGGAGCGGCTGCCGTCGACCCGGGCTCTCGCCGGGGACCTCGGGGTCTCCCGCGCCAGCGTCACGGACGCCTACGAGCGGCTCGTCGCGGAGGGGTTCCTCGAGACGCGCACGGGTTCGGGCACGTTCGCGACGGCGGCCGCACGCGACACACCCGCCGTCGGACGCCGGACCCCGGGCGCCCTCCGTCCGCGGGCGGGGTGGCGCTGGACGGTGCGGCCGACGAGCGGTGCGGCACCGGTCCCCGCGCACGACTTCCGGGTGGGTATCCCCGACGCGGAACTCTTCCCGTTCGACACCTGGCGCCGTCTCCTGGCCGCCGAGTCCCGGTCGGGCGGAGTCGCGGCCGGCTCCTACGCGGGCCCGGCGGGCCTGCCGCGGTTCCGTGCGGCCGTGGCGCGTCACGTGGCCGGCTCCCGCGGGGTGCGGGCGCTGCCCGACGACGTGATCGCGACGAACGGTGCGCAACAGGCCCTCGACCTCGTGGCGCGGGTGCTGATCGAGCCCGGAGACGTGGTCGCGATGGAGGACCCGGGCTACCCCGAGGCGAGGGACCTCTTCGCGCTGCACGGCGCGCGGGTGGTGCCGGTGCCCGTCGACGCCGAAGGCCTCGTGGTGGACGAGATCCCGCCGCGCGCCCGCCTGGTCTACACCACCCCCTCGCACCAGTTCCCCCTGGGCATGCCCCTCTCGCTCGCGCGGCGCCGCGCCCTGCTGGCGCATGCCGTGCGGCACGGGGCGGCCGTGATCGAGGACGACTACGACAGCGAGTTCCGGCGCGCCCGCCGTCCGCTGGAGTCGTTGCAGGCCCTGGACCGTGACGGGCACGTGATCTACGTGGGCACCTTCTCGAAGTCGCTCCTGCCCGGCCTGCGCGCCGGGTACCTGGTGGCGCCCCCGTCGCTCCGTGACGCCCTGCTCGCGGCTCGCCAGCTCACCGACGGCCATGGCGCCGTGCACGTGCAGGCCGCCCTCGCACGCTTCATCGACGGCGGTCTGCTGGCGCGGCACGTGCGCAAGGCCTCGGCGCACTACGCGGAGCGGCACGAGATCCTGCTGGACGCGCTGGCGGAGCTGCCGGTCGAGACCGTCCCGTCGGCGGCGGGCCTGCACGTGGCGGCCTACCTGCCCGCGGACTCCCCGGTGGGTGCCGGGGCGCTGGCGACCCGCGCGCGGCGCCGGTCGGTCGCGCTGGAACCCCTCTCCGCCTTCACGGTCGGGAGCCACCGCGACGGCGTGGTGCTCGGGATCGGCGGGGCGGTCACGAGCTCGATCCGGCCAGGCGTTCAGGCGCTGGGTCGTCTGCTGGCGCCGTGACCGACACCGCGGTGCGCGCCCTGCGCCGCCGCCACGTCGACCAGGCGAGCCCGCCCAGCGCGGCGAGCACCGGCCCGGTCATGTGCGGTCCGGTCATGACGAGCAGGCCGAGCGCCGCCACGAGCGACACCGCAGCGCACCACCAGGCGACGCTCCGGCGGGGCAGGAGGCGCAGGGCCGACGCCGCGCCCACCAGGTACAGCAGCGAGAACGTCGCGGACGCCATGAGGACCACGGCATCGGTGGGCAGGCGCAGGGCGGCGAGCACCGCCGTCGTCCCGAGGCCCAGCGTGGTGAGCACGGCCAGGGACCGGCGGGGTGGCCGGTCCGGCCGCACGGCCAGCCAGCCCGGCAGGCCACCGTCGCGGGCGAGGGCGGCGCCGATCCGGCTGCCGCCCGCGAAGTAGACGTTGATCGCGCCGACGGTGAGCAGCACGGCCAGCACCGTGGTGACCGGCCGCGCGTGCTCGCCGAACCCGAGCACGAGCAGGTCCGAGAGCGGCGCGGGACCAGGCGCCGGCCCGAGCGCCGTGACCGTGGCGAGGGCGACGCCCAGGTAGAGCGCGCCGACGACGGCAACAGCGATCGCCGTGGCACGCGGGATGTCCCTGGCCGGGCGGCGGTACTCCGCGGACAGCGAGCCGAGGATCTCCCATCCGGCGAACGCCCAGACCAGCAGGGCCGCGGCCGCGCCGACAGCGCCCCAGCCGTGCGGCGCGAACGGCACGAGATGACCGGGCTGCGCGTGCGGCAGCGCCACGACGACGGCGACCGCCAGCAGGAGCGCCACGGTTCCCGCGATCGCGAGCTGCGCGGTGCCGGAGACGCGCAGGTCGAACCAGTTCATCGTGGCGCACACCACGATGATGGCGACGGTGGTGGCCAGGGCGGTGCCCGGCCCGCCCCCGGTGGCGTCGGCCACGTAGGCGCCGGCGAAGCCCGCGGCGGCGGGGGCGCCGACCGCGATGGTCGCGTAGAACGCCCAGCCGACCATGGTCGACGCCCGCTCGCCGAACGCGAGGCGCGCGTACGTGGCCACGCCGCCGCCGTCGGGGTGCCGGGCCCCGAGGGCGGCGAACGTCGTGGCGAGCGGCACCGACAGGAGCACGAGCGCCGCCCACGCCACCAGCGAGGCCGGGCCCGCCACGTCGGCCGCGAGGGCGGGGAGCGAGATGACGCCGGTGCCGAGCATGGCGCCGAGGGTGAGCGCCGCGCCCTGCGGCACGCTGAGTCCGTTCTGCATGGGCACGACGCTATGTGCCCGGTGGACCGGCGAACGGGCCGATCGTGGACCGGTCGTCCAGACCGGTGCTCAGTGGTCGTCCACCGCCGCCGCAGTGGGCCCGGCGAGTTCCGGGGCCGGCGCCGGGTCGGGCTCCGGTCGTGCGCGCGCCTCCTCGCGCAGGTGGTGCAGCCCGGCCGTGGTCGCGATGACGAACACCCGGTCCCGCTGCTGCAGGTAGCGGCCCTCGGACGGCTCGATCAGATGGCCACCGCCGCCGCTCTCGAACGTGAGGGTCTGTACCGCCAGCAGCCGGCTCCGGATCTCCTTCCGCACCGTGTCGGGCACCGGGGCCGCCGCGCCACGGACGGCGCCGTCGTGGAGGTTGAGGGAGTCGGAGTGCTTGCCGACGAGGCGGCTGTTCGCCCCCACCTCGAGCTCGGCGAGCACCAGCACCCGGTCCCGGTACGGGATGGTCGCCTTGACCTCCTGGCCGATCATCGCGGCGGCGAACCAGGGCGCGGCGAGGAACGACGAGCTGAGTCCGACGGAGTCGGGGATCTCGCGCCGGATGCGGCGGGACAGGTCCCTGTCGTAGACCCGCAGGACGGTGCGCAGCGGGTCGGTGCGTCCTTCGGCCGCGCGATGGCGCGCGCCGCGAAGCCGATGCCGATGGTCGTCGCCCCACCGCTCGTGACGACGACCACCGCCTGCGCCGTGTCCACGTAGGCCGCCCGCAGGGTGGCGGCGCGCCGGGCGTCGCCCACCACGACGGGGACGTCGCGCGCGCGTGCGACCGCGATGCCGCGCGCCGACTCGTCGACGTCGACGGCGATCACCGGAACGCCGCGCCGGTCCAGGGACCGCACGATGCGGGTGCCGAGATCGCCGAGCCCGACGACCACGACGTGGCCGGACATCGCGTGCAGCGGGGAGCCGGTGTCCAGCAGCCGCTGGGTGCGCACCACGCCGTCGACCACCACACCCGTGACCCACGGGATCACGGCGACGCTCACGATCGTCAGCACGACCTGGGTGGCCTTGACGACCGGCGCCGCGTCATGGTCGGGGTCGCTGCCGGCCAGGGACGGCAGCACCGCCTCGTACAGGGCCCCCGCCCAGGACGAGCCGGTGGCTAGCTTGATCGTCACCGCCCCGATGAGCACCACCACGAGCAGGACGCCGGCGGCGAGCAGCAGGTTCCACCCCGACGTGATCGCCAGGGTGCGGAGGTACTCGCCGAACCGGCGCCGGCGGTGCGGGTCCACCTCGTCCTCGTCCGGCTCCAGGTCGGCCCTGATCTCCGGCAGCACGTCGTCCTCCGCGGCGTCCGCCAGGTAGATCTTCGGAGTCGTCGTGGCGAGCTCCGCGGGGCTCGGCAGAGCCTCGACCACGTCGTTGTCGCCCGTCGAGAACAGGACCATACGGGTGGGCGCGGACGTCTCCGTGTCCGAGACCACGAGCCTGCGGTGCCGTACCGGGAGGCGGATGAGCCGCCGGAGCGCCGCGCCGACGATCTCGGGGGCCGCGAATGCCGATGCCGACAGGACCGTGCAGCGGTCCCGCTCGAGGTGCCGGCCCAGCGACTCGTCGAAGATCCGGACCACCACCTGCAGGCCCGGCCAGCGTTCGCGGAGCAGGAGCGCGTACGCGACGTTGGTGCCGTCGTCCTGGTCCACGAGGGCCGCCGCGGCGGCGTGGTCCGCGCCGGCGGTGGTGAGCGCGGCCTCGTCGACGCGTTCCGCCTCGACCAGGTCGACACCCGTGAGCGCGCCCATGTCCTGCGCGTAGCGGGAGGTGCGGTCCGGCACGAGCACCGTCACGGTGCCCTTGTACCGGGTGCTGAGCGCCCGGGTGAGGCGGTACGCGAGGGGATTGTCGCCGATGACGACGTAGTGCGGGCTGGTGTCCGACCCGGCGGCTGTCATGTTCGAAGAGCGTAGCGGGACCCTCCGACAACGAGCGCTCGCGCTCGCTGTCGGAGGGCCGGGGGCCAGGTACCTCAGGCTCTGCCTGTGCCGCCTGAACCTGCGGTTCCGCTTCGGGCGAGTGCCTCGTACCTCGGCCCTCACCCTGCGCTGCACCTCCGGCTCAGGCGGGGACGTTCGCCACGCCGTCGGGCAGGAACCGCCTGCCGAGGACCTTCTCGCTGTAGCCGGTGCGGTCCAGGTACGGCGTGATGCCGCCCGTGTGGAAGCCCCAGCCGGCGCCGAGGATCATCGCGAGGTCGATCTGCTGCGGGCCGGGCACCACGCCCTCCTCCAGCATCAGACCGATCTCGGTGGTCAGCGCCGTGAGGACCGAGTCGAGCACGCCGTCCGCGTCGAGCACACCCGGCTCGCCCGGACGGGCGGCGCCGAAGTACTCCTGGATGGCCGGGTCGACCGGCTTGGGCAGGCCCTTGGCGGGGGCGTCGAGCACCACCCGGGTGCCGTCCTCGACGATCTTCGCCAGGCCGGGCGAGGCCGGGATGCGGTCGCCGAGGTTCTCGCGCAGCGAGGTGAGCACGTGCTGCGCGACGGCGGGGCCCACGAGGTCCGTCAGCTCGAAGGTCGGCATCGGGAAGCCGAGCGGGGCGAGCGCCCGGTCCGCCACCTCGACGGGCGTCCCGCCCTCGATGGCGGCCACGACCTGGCCCATCACCAGCAGCAGCAGGCGGTTCACGATGAATCCGGGGCGGTCGGCCGACATGATCGCCGTCTTGCGCAGCTTCTTCGAGACGGCGAACGCCGTGGCGAGCGCCTCGTCCGAGGTGTGCTCGGCGTTGATCACCTCGACCAGCGGCATCTGGGCCACGGGGTTGAAGAAGTGGATGCCGACCACGCGCTCCGGGTGGGTCAGGTCGGCTGCCATCTCGGTGACCGAGAGGGCCGACGTGTTGGTCGCCAGGATCGCCTCGGGGTCGATGATGCCCTCGAGCTCGGCGAACACCTTCTTCTTGAGCCCCATGACCTCGGTGACGGCCTCGATCACGAAGTCGCACGAGGCGAACTCGCCGATGTCCGTCGTGCCGGACACCGAAGCCACGATGCGGTTCGCGGCCTCGGGCGTCAGGCGCCCGCGGGAGGCGAGCTTCTCCGCGGTCTCCCGGACGAACGCCAGACCCTTGTCCACGCGCACCTGGTCCAGGTCGCGCATCACCACGGGAACGCCGAGGCGCTGGGCGAAGAGGAACGCCATCTGGGCGGCCATCAGGCCGGCGCCCACGACGCCGACCCGGGTGACCGGCCTGGCGAGCTTCGGGTCGGGGGCGCCCTGCGGCTTCTTGCCCCCACCGACGAGGTTGAACGCGTAGATGCTCGCGCGCATCTCGTCGGTCATGATCAGGTCGGCCAGCGCCTGGTCCTCGGCGTCGAACGCGTCGGTCCTGCTCGAGTTCCGTGCGGCGGCCAGGAGCTCCAGCGCGCGGTGCGGTGCGGGCCGGGAGGTGCCGACCACGGCGTCGAGCCGCTCCTTCGTTGCCGCGACGACGGCGTCCCACACGGGCTGCGGGTCGAGCTCGCGGCGGGGTACGTCGATCTCACCGGTGACCACCTTGGCCGCCCAGATGATGGACTGCTCCAGGAAGTCGGCGGCCTCGAACAGCGCGTCGACCAGGCCGATCTGCAGGGCCTCCGCCGGCTTGTACGGCTTGTTCGCCGCCGGCCGGGTGAGGACGACCTCGACGGCCTTCTCGATGCCGACCAGGCGCGGTACCAGGTAGGCGCCGCCCCAGCCCGGGACGAGGCCGATGCCGGTCTCGGGCAGGCCGAGCGCGGCGGCGTCGGAGGCCACGGTGCGGTAGTCGCAGTTGAGGGCGACCTCGAGGCCGCCACCCAGCGCGAGGCCGTTCACGAACGCGAAGGTCGGTACGCCGGTCGCCGCCCGCAGGTCGCCGAGGATCGTGTACGCGGCGTGGCCCATACGGCCCAGCTCGACGGCCTCGTCGCGGCCGCCCACGCCGGTGATGCCCTTGAGGTCGGCGCCCGCGGCGACGAAGTACGGCTTGCCGGTCACGCCGACGGCGGCGATCTCGCCCGACTCCGCGCGGGTGCGGACCACCTCGAGGGCAGCCTTGAGCTCGGCGAGGCCGGCCGGTCCGAGCGTGTTCGGCTTGGTGTGGTCCAGACCGTTGTCCAGGGTGACCAGCGCGAGGATGCCGGCGCCGCCGGGCATCCGCACGTCGCGGACCAGGGTGTGGGTGACGCGCTCGGTCGGAGCGGTGGGGGTGGGGGTCTCAGACACGGGTCAGTTCTCCTCGTCCGTGTGGCCGGAGTAGTCGGCGTGGTGCGGGTTCTCCCAGATGACGCTGCCGCCCTGGCCCAGACCCACGCACATCGCGGTGAGCCCGTAGCGGACCTCGGGGTGCTGCTCGAACTGCCGGGCGAGCTGCGTCATGAGCCGCACGCCGGAGCTCGCGAGGGGGTGGCCCATGGCGATGGCGCCGCCGTAGGGGTTGATGCGCGGGTCGTCGTCGGCGATGCCGTAGTGGTCCAGGAAGGACAGGACCTGCACCGCGAACGCCTCGTTCAGCTCGAACAGGCCGATGTCGTCGATGGTCAGGCCCGCGGTCCGCAGCGCCCGCTCGGTGGAGGGCACCGGGCCGTAGCCCATGATCTCCGGGGGCACGCCCGCGAAGCCGTAGGACACCAGACGCATCTTGGCGGGCAGGCCCAGCTCGGCGGCGACGTCGCCGGCCGCGAGGATGGCGCCGGTGGCGCCGTCGGTCAGCGGGGACGACGTCGCGGGGGTGACCCGGCCGCCCGCGCGGAACGGGGTCTTGAGGCCCTGGACGGACTCGAAGGTGGTCTCGGGGCGGGGCAGCTCGTCGGCCGTCGCCAGTCCCCAGCCCAGCTCGGCGGAGCGGACCGCGACCGGCACGAGGTCCGGGTCGATGTCGCCGTTCGCCAGGGCCTTGGCGTACTTGGCCTGCGACTCGACGGCGAAGCGGTCGGCGCGCTCCTTGGTCAGCTGCGGGAACTTGTCGTGCAGGTTCTCCGCGGTGACGCCCATGTTGAGCGACTGCGGGTCCACCAGCTTCTCGGCGACGAACCGGGGGTTGACGTCGGCGTCGAAACCCATCGGGTGGCGGCCCATGTGCTCCACGCCGCCCGCGATGACGACGTCGGCGGCGCCCATGGCGATCCCCGCGGCGGTGGTCGTCGCCGCCGTCATGGCGCCGGCACACATGCGGTCGATGGCGTACCCGGGCACGGACTGGGGGAGGCCCGCGAGCATGCCGACGGTGCGGCCGAGCGTCAAGCCCTGGTCGCCCTGCTGGGTGGTGGCGGCGATGGCCACCTCGTCGATCCGCTCCGGGGGGAGCTCGGGGTGGCGCCGCAGCAGCTCGCGCACCACCTTCACGATCAGGTCGTCGGCACGCGTCTGCGCGTAGATGCCGTCGGGCTTCGCCTTGCCGAAGGGCGTGCGGGCGCCGTCGACGAAGACGACGTCGCGTACGGCGCGGCGGGCACGCGGTGCTTCCGGGGCTGCGGTCATCAGCAGGACTCCTGGGGTTTGCGGGACGGCGACGTCCGTGAGCGACGTCGCTGGATCGAGATACACGCTACCGCGAGTACCGGTAAAAAGCACGCACGACCTGAGACCCGGTCCGGGCTGAATTGAAACTCGGTCTCCCGCCCCGTGCCACAAAAAAGTTGAGTGCTGGACATTCGCCCCTCAGAAGCGCGATAGAGGGCGAATATCCAGCACTCAACGTGGCTGGTCTTGGGGTCAGCCGTTGCCGCGGAGCTTGCGGACCACGCGCTTCGCGGTCGGCAGCGCGGTGTTCCAGGTGTTGTACCAGCGCGAGAACGCGACGTCGATCGAACCCACCAGCTCGTCGGTGTGCTTGGCGAAGCTCTTCTTGAAGTCGCTGATGCCGTCGTTGAGCAGACCGTTCATGTCGTACCGCACGAGGCCCTGCTCCTGGGCGATCTCGATGGTGCGCCAGTAGGTGGGCGCGGTGGCCGTGGCCTTGCGGCCCGCGTCGTTGCCGCCCCCGTACAGGAGGAACGACGTGCTCGCCGAGTTGACGCACCACGCGAAGCACGCGGGCACGTCGTCGACGTACGTGGCCACGAGCACCGAGTGCTCGCCGAGGGAGCGGTGGATGTCGAGGTAGTACTCGTCGGAGTGGATGGCGAAGCCGGCGCGCTGGGCGGTCTCCTTGTAGACGTCGAGCACCCGCAGCACCTCCTTCTCCTCCGTGACGCGGCGGATGTCGAGACCGGAACGGCCGCCCTTGCGGATCTCGTACCGCGTGGACTTGCGCATGTCCGCGAGCAGCTCGTCACCCGACTTGGTGAGGTCGAGGATCAGCGTGCTCGGGATCAGGATCTGGTTCGGGGCGTACCGCCGGCCCGCCAGGTCGAGCTGGGTGCCCGCCGGCCAGTCGGGCTCGATGGTGATGCCGACGCCGCCCACGTTCTCGCGCGCCCACTGGACCACGGTGTTGGTCACGGCGTTGCGCGTGGCGGTGTCGCCGACGCCGAACACCGCCTGCGCCGTCTCGCCGTCGTGGTGCGCCACCACGGGGCCGCGCGGCACGTACGAGAGGGCACGGAACTGCGCGGGCAGCGGCCGGACGAGCAGCTGCGCCAGGCCGACCGTGGTGCCGTCCTCGGTCACCCGCAGCCGGTGCGCGCGCCAGTTGCCCGCCGCCTTGACCTCGCCCCATCCCCACAGCTGGAGCGGGTGCCCGCCCAGGGCGAGGACCTCACGGTCCCAGGTCGAAGGTTCGGTGACGACGTCGACGGCGAGCGTGATGGGCTCCGACAGGGCTGGCATGGGGACGACTCTACTGGTGTGGACGTCGCCCTTTCACACCTGCTCCGACGCCGCGTCGGCGAACGCCCGCTCCAGGCCGCCCGCGAGCAGCCGGATCTGCCACTCGCGCGCGCCACGGCCCCTGAGGAACTCGGCGATGCCCGCCGCGTCCGCCGGTGCGGGCGGCGTCCAGCACAGGCGCCGCAGCGCGTCGGGCTGCAGCAGGTTCTCGACGGGGACGTTGAGCTCCTCGGACAGGGTGGCGACCAGCTCGCGCGCCGCCGTCAGCCGGCGGGACGCCGTCGCGTCGCGGTCGCCCCAGGTGCGCGGCGGCGGCGGTCCGTCGGACCGCGGGCCGCGCACGGAGGGCAGCTCGGCGTCGGGCAGGGCACGGGCGTCGTCGATCGCCTTCTGCCAGTAGGCGGCCCGCCGCTTGGTGCCTTTGCCCGCGAACTCCGGGAGGGTGACGAGCTGCCCGGCGGTCCTCGGCATGGCCTTGGCCGCCGCGACGATCGCCCGGTCGGGCAGGACGCGCCCGGGCGAGATGTCCCGCGCCTGGGCGCTCGCGTCGCGCGCGGTCCACAGCGCCCGGACGGCGGCGACCTGGCGCGGGTTGCGCAGCACGTGCATGCCGGACGTACGGCGCCACGGGTCCACCCGTGGGGCCGGCGGGGCGGCGGTGCGTACCGCCTCGAACTCCTGCGCGGCCCACTCGGTCTTCCCGGCGGACTCGAGCTGCTCGGCGAGCCGGTCACGCAGCTCCACCAGCACCTCGACGTCGAGGGCGGCGTACCGCAGCCAGTCCTCCGGCAGGGGACGCGTGGACCAGTCGACCGCCGAATGCTCCTTCGCCAGCCCGAGGCCGAGCACCTCGGCGACGACGGCGGCGAGGCCGACCCGCTCCATGCCGAGCAGCCGCGCGGCCAGCTCGGTGTCGAAGACGCGTGCGGGCCGCAGGCCGTGCTCGGCGAATCCCGGCAGGTCCTGGGAGGCCGCGTGCAGCACGAACTCGGCGTCGCCGACGGCCTCGCCCAGCGGCGAGAGGTCCGGGACGCCGACCGGGTCGATCAGTGCCGTCCCCGCGCCCGCGCGCCGCACCTGGACCAGGTACGTCGCCTGGCCGTACCGGTACCCGGAGGCGCGCTCGGCGTCGGCGGCGACCGGCCCGGTCCCCGCGGCGAACGCCTCGACGACGCGCGCGAACGCACCGTCGGTCGCCACGACGGAGGGCAGCCCGTCGGCGGGCTCGGTCAGCGGGGTGACGGGTGCCGGCACGGGCGTCGATGTCTCCGCAGGGACTCCTCGCTCCGTGGTGGTCATGGACCTACCGTATGGCGTTGCCGGGAACGGTCGGTAAATCGCCTGGTGAGAGCGGCAACACCCTCGGGGAGCGGGGGCACGCCCGCCGCTGTCGTCAGGAGCGCGGCCCAGGCGCTCAGGTGGGTGCCGAGCCGGGTGTCCAGCGGCGTCCACGAGGCGCGGATCTCAAGATCGACGGCGTTGGGGGTACCGTCCAGCGCGCCGTAGCTCTGGGACAGGACCCGGGTGACCGTGCCGCCGTCGGCCACGGTGTCCGTGCCGGGGACGAGCCCCGCGGTCTCGAGGCACTCGCCCACCCAGGACCAGGCGACATCGGCCAGCATGGGGTCGGCGGCCATCTCGGGCTCGAGCGTCGCGCGCACCAGCGTCACGACACGGAAGGTGCCGTGCCAGGCCTCCTGGCCGGCCGGGTCGTGCAGCACGACGAAGCGGCCGGTGGCGAGCGGTTCCTCCGAGTGGTCGTGCGGGTGGTCATGGTCTTCCGGGTCCCGGCCGCCGCGCGCCGGCGGGGCGCCGGGGAGCACGTCGCCGGAGAGCGCCACGCTGAACGGGGCCACCCGGCGCGGTGCCGGGATCTCCGTGAGGCGCACCTCGGCGCGCAAGGCCTGACGCCGCAGGTCGGCGAGGGCTGCTGCGAAGTCGACGGGGACGCCGGTGGGCGGGCCGTTGGTCACCACTTCACGGTACGTCCGCGTCGCGGCCGTCCGGCGGAGGCGCGCGGCCGTCGCCGGATCGTGATCTGCCCGGCGGGCGGACGGTGCGGCACCGCCGGGACCGCTGGCTACTAGGCTGGCCGCGGGTCACGGCGCGCGCTGCGCGTACGCCGGTCCGTTTCCACGTCAGAAGGAGCAAGAACGTGTCAGGCACAGCACAGATCGGCGTCACCGGGCTGGCGGTGATGGGGCGCAACCTCGCGCGGAACTTCGCACGTCACGGCTACACGGTGGCGGTCCACAACCGTTCGTACGCGAAGACCGAGTCGCTCGTCACCGAGCACGGCAGCGACGGCGAGTTCATCCCGAGCGAGACGATGGCGGACTTCGTCGCCTCGCTCGAGCGGCCGCGCAAGGTGGTCGTCATGGTCAAGGCCGGCGGTCCGACGGACGCTGTCATCGACGAGCTGATCCCCCTCCTGGAGGAGGGTGACATCGTGGTCGACGCGGGGAACGCGCACTTCCCGGACACCATCCGGCGTGAGGCAGCCCTCAAGGAGCACGGCCTGCACTTCGTGGGCACCGGCGTGTCCGGCGGCGAGGAGGGCGCGCTGAACGGCCCGTCCATCATGCCGGGCGGTACGCCCGAGTCGTACGAGTCCCTCGGCCCCATCCTCGAGGACATCTCCGCGAAGGTGGACGGCGTGCCGTGCTGCACCTACGTGGGTTCCGACGGCGCAGGGCACTTCGTCAAGATGGTGCACAACGGCATCGAGTACGCCGACATGCAGCTCATCGCCGAGGCGTACGACCTGCTGCGCCAGGGGCTCGGTGCCTCGGCGGCGGAGATCGGCGAGATCTTCGCGCAGTGGAACACGGGCGACCTGGAGTCGTTCCTCATCGAGATCACGGCCGACGTGCTGCAGCACGTCGACGCGGAGACCGGCAAGGCGTTCGTCGACATCGTGCTCGACCAGGCCGAGCAGAAGGGCACCGGCCGCTGGACCGTGCAGAACGGCCTGGACCTCGGCGTGCCCATCACGGGCATCGCGGAGGCCACGTTCGCCCGGGCGCTGTCCGGCTCGGTGCCGCAGCGCACCGCGGGCCGCGCGGCGCTCCCGGCCCACGCGGCCGAGTGGGAGGTCAAGGACCGCGACGCGTTCATCGAGGACGTCCGCCAGGCCCTGTACGCCTCGAAGGTCGTGGCCTACTCGCAGGGCTTCGACCAGATCGCGGCGGCCGCCACGGAGTTCGGCTGGGACATCGACCGCGGTGCCATGGCCCGCATCTGGCGCGGCGGCTGCATCATCCGCGCCCGGTTCCTGAACCGGATCACCGAGGCCTACGAGCGCGACCAGGACCTGCCGCTGCTGCTCGCCGACCAGTACTTCACCGACGCCGTCGCGAGCGGCCTGCCCGCGTGGCGCCGCATCGTGGCCGGCGCGGCCCAGAACGGCGTGCCCACGCCGGCGTTCTCGTCGTCGCTGGCGTACTACGACGGCGTCCGCGCCGAGCGGCTCCCCGCCGCCCTGGTGCAGGCGCAGCGTGACTTCTTCGGCGCGCACACCTACAAGCGCGTCGACCGTGAGGGCACCTTCCACACCGAGTGGTCCGGCGACCGCACGGAGTCCGAGGCGTGACGGGTATCCCCGCGGAACAGGGGCGGGCCGGCACGGGCGGGGAGGTCCCCGTCCCGGACATGATGGTGGTGGGCGTCGGCGGCGACGTCGGCATGTACGCCCTGGTGCGTGCGTTCCACGAGCAGTACGGCACGCGCTCGGTGGTGCTGTCGAAGGTCGCCACCCGTGCGATGCAGGACTCGGCGATCGCCGAGAACGTGGTGGTGCCCGGGCTGGACGACGCGGAGGTGTTCCTCTCGACGCTCGAGGGCATCGCGCAGCAGCACCGGGACAAGGTGCTGATCCTGCTGACGAACGCGGACTGGCACGTGCGCACGGTCATCCTGAACCGGGAGCGGCTGGAGGCGGCGGGCTACGTGACGCCGTACCCGTCGCTCCCGGTGCTGGAGCAGGTCAGCAGCAAGGAGGGCTTCGCGGAGGTCTGCGACCAGCTCGGCATCCCGACGCCGCGCACGGTGGCCGTCGACGTCGCCAAGCTGGTGGCCGACGGCGGCCGCGCCGCGGTGCCCGCCCTCGAGGTGGACCTGCAGTACCCCGTGGTGGGCAAGCCGTCCAACAGCGCCGAGTGGTACTACGTCGACTTCCCCGGCAAGGCGAAGATCCACCACCTCGACTCGCGTGCCGAGCTCGAGGAGGTGCTGGGCAACCTCGCCGACGCGAAGTTCCCCGGCACGTTCCTGGTGCAGGAGTTCATCCCGGGCGACGAGACGCAGATGCGGTCCCTGACCGCCTACCGCGACACGTCGGGCGAGGTGACGCTCCTGGCGACCGGGCGGGTGCTCCTGGAGGAGCACACGCCCGGCACGCTGGGCATCCCCGCCGCGATCCTGGTGGAGGCGTACGACGACGCCATGGAGGCGGCCACCCGGTTCCTCGACGCGACCGGCTACGTGGGGTTCGCGAACTTCGACTACAAGCTGGACCCGCGTACGGGCCGGCACGTGTACTTCGAGGTGAACCCCCGGATCGGGCGCAACAACTACTACGTCACCGCCGGCGGGGCGAACGTGGCCCGCGTGCTGGTGGAGGACTGGGTGCTGCACCGGCCGATCCGCCCCGTGCGGGCGGTGCGTGACGTGCTGTACACGGTGGTGCCGTTCGGCCTGCTGTCCAAGTACGTCCTCGACCCGGAGCTCAAGTCCCGGCTCAAGGCGCTCAAGGCGAGCGGCGACGTGATCAACCCGCTGAAGTACGACCGTGACTCCGGCCTCAAGCGCCGGCTCATCGTCGAGGCGATCACGCAGAACTACCGCCGCAAGTACGCGCAGTACTACCCGGAGCCCACGGCGACGGGCACCTGACTCGGGCCCGCTCCGAGGTGTCAGACGCTCAGGTCACTCCGGTGACCTGAGCGTCTGACATGTCAAGGGTAGTTCTGCCCCGTTTCGGCCCTTGTGCACCCGGCGAGTCGTCGGGACACTATGTGCGCACTTGCTGGAGATTTCCGGCACGAAACGTGAGAGAGGTATTTACCCGATGTCCTTCATCGAGTCGATCAAGACCGTGCTGTCCAAGTACGCGGTCTTCAACGGGCGCGCTCGTCGCTCGGAGTTCTGGTGGTACATGCTGGCCTACGGGATCGTCTACACGGTCCTCTACGTGGCGCTGATCGCCCCCGGCCTGGCGGAGTACTCCGCGGCTACCTCGGAGTACCTGATGGCCGGC
Organism: Promicromonospora xylanilytica; assembly: GCF_054782895.1. Taxonomy (NCBI): domain Bacteria; kingdom Bacillati; phylum Actinomycetota; class Actinomycetes; order Micrococcales; family Promicromonosporaceae; genus Promicromonospora; species Promicromonospora xylanilytica. The sequence goes on along the minus strand of NZ_BAAGRP010000007.1, from coordinate 601,784 downwards.
GACCCCGCGGCGCCGATGCCCGCCATGCCCGGGTCCCTGACGACCGGCTACGTCGTCCTGTCGATCGTCGGCCTCGCGCTGCTCCTGCCGACCCTCGGCGTCACCGTGCGCCGCCTGCACGACACCGGCAAGTCCGGGTTCTTCGTGCTGCTCCACCTGATCCCCTTCGTCGGCCAGATCGTCCTGATCGTCTTCACGGCGGCCAACGGCAACCCGGGTCCGAACCAGTTCGGCCCCGACCCCAAGGCCGTGGGGCAGCCGCAGGCGGTCTGACCTAGCCTGAGCGGATGAACAGCTCCCGCTCCGTCCTCGTCGTCGGGGCGAGCGGGTTCGTCGGCAGCCGGGTCGCCCGCGGCCTGGCTGCCGACGGCCGGCTCGTGGTCGCCTCGGCGCGCCGCGAGCTGCCCGACCGGGTCACGGTCCAGGCCGGGGTGGTCCCCGTCCGCAGCCCCGAGCTGTCGGCGTTGCCCGACGCCGTCCGCGCCGCCTGCGCCCGGGCCGGAGTCCCGCTGCCCGGGGCCGTCGTCGCCTCGATCGGCGGCTGGCACAAGGGCGCCCCGCTGCTCGCGTCCGACCCGTACCGCTGGTCCGCGACATTGGCCTCCCATCTCACCGCCCACCTCGACGCCGCACGCGCGCTCGCCCCGCTGCTCGGGCCGGGGGACCCGTACGTCGTGGTCAACGGGGCGGCGTCCCGTGAGCCGATGGCCGGGTCGGGCGCGATCAGCGTGACCGGTGCGGGGCTGGCGATGCTCGTCCAGGTGCTGCGCCTGGAGGCGGAGCAGCGGCTGTCCGCCGAAGTCCGGTTCCACGAGCTGGTCATCGACCACGCCGTCTCCGGCGACGACCGCAACCAGGACCCCGCCCAGACCCGCACCCCGGCCCAGGTGGTCGAGGCCCTCCGCGAGCTCCTGGACGACCCCGCCGCACCGGCCGTCCGGCACGTGTGACGTTGCTCTCCCGGCACCCCCGCTGAGCGGCCGCGCCGGTAATCTCTTGCTACGTGACGACCGCTACCACCACCGACAGCCAGACCGCGACGACCGCCCTGTGCGCCGTCCGACCGCAGGTCCCTGTCGACCGGCTCGTCACCGACCTGGTGCCGCCGCGGCACTTCGCGAACGCGCGGTTCGCCACCTACCGCGCCAACCCGGCACATCCCAGCCAGGGACGCGCGCTCGCCCGGCTGCAGGAGATCGCCCAGGAGATCGCCGCGCCGAGGCGCGGCCTGTTCGCCCGCCGCAAGGCGGCCCCCGCGGTCTACCTCGACGGCGGCTTCGGGGTCGGCAAGACGCACCTGCTCACCTCGCTCGCGCACGCCGTCGGAGAGGCGCTCGGGCCGGAGAAGGCCGCGTACGGCACGTTCGTCGAGTACACGAACCTCGTGGGAGCACTCGGGTTCCTCCCGACGGTCGAGGCGCTGGCGGCGAAGAAGCTGGTCTGCATCGACGAGTTCGAGCTCGACGACGCCGGCGACACGACCATCATGTCCCGCCTCATGCGCGAGCTCGCCGACCGGGGCGTCGCCCTCGCCGCGACGTCGAACACCCTGCCCGACGCGCTCGGCGAGGGCCGCTTCGCCGCCCAGGACTTCCAGCGCGAGATCAAGGCACTGTCCGACCGGTTCGAGACCCTGCGGGTCGACGGCGAGGACTACCGCCACCGCGACGTCGTCACGGACTCCGAGCCGCTGACCGAGGACGCGGTCGCCGCGGCGGCGGGCCGCCCCGGCGCGACGCTCGACGGGTTCGACGACCTGCTCGCGCACCTCGCGACCGTGCACCCGAGCCGCTACGGCGCGCTGCTCGACGGCGTCTCCGTGGTCGCGCTGACCGGCGTGCACCCCGTGACGGCGCAGGAGGTGGCGCTGCGCCTCGTGGTGCTCGTGGACCGCCTGTACGACCGGGACGTCCCGGTGCTGCTCGGCGGCGACGGCGACACGCGCGGGCTGTTCACACCGGAGATGCTGGCGGGCGGCTACCGCAAGAAGTACTACCGGGCGCTGTCCCGGCTGGGTGCCCTGGCCGAGGAGGGCCGCAAGCTCGTCTGACCAGGGTCAGCTCGCCGCCAGGCGGGCCTTCTCCGCCTCCACGTCGAAGGTGGCCGGGGGCCAGCCCAGGTCCAGCGACCGCAGCGCGCCGGTCAGCAGCTCGGTGACGGCGAGGCGCGCGTACCACTTCCGGTTGGCGGGCACGACGTGCCAGGGCGCTACATCGGTGGAGGTGCGGTCCAGCATCTCCTGGTACGCCGCGATGTACTGCGGGAGCTTGGAGCGCACGTCGATGTCGTCCGGGTTGTACTTCCAGTGCTTGTCCGGCCGTTCGAGCCGTTCGGCCAGGCGCTTCTTCTGCTCTTCCGCCGACACGAAGAGCGCCACCTTCACGATCAGGGTGCCCGACGCCGCGACCTCCGCCTCGAAGTCGTTCAGCTCCCGATAGTGCTTGCGCCAGGTCTTCTGCGGCTCGAGCCGGTTCACCCGGACGACCAGCACCTGCTCGTGGTGCGACCGGTCGAAGACACCGAGGTAGCCGGGGCGGGGGAGCGCGTTGCGGATGCGCCAGAGGTACCCGTGCTCCTTCTCCTCCTCGGTCGGCACGCCGAACCCGGTGTGCTGCACACCCTGCGGGTCCACCATGCCGACCACGTGCCGCACGATCCCGCCCTTGCCCGCCGTGTCGAGGCCCTGCAGCACCAGGAGCACCGATCTGTCGCCGCCGGTACGGCCGTGTGCGAAGAGCCGCTCCTGCAGGTCCGCGAGCTCCGGGCCGCGCGAGGCCAGCAGCTCCTCGCCGTCGCGCCGCTTGCCGGCCCAGCCGGGCGTCGCGGACTCGTCGAGGGCGTCCAGGTCGGTGCCGCGCACCCAGCGCAGAACCTCGTGGGCCGGGGTCCGCCAGAGCTTCTCGAGCTTCTTCGCCATCGGTGCCTCCCTCGCGCGCCCGGCAGGTGCCGGACGCAGACCCCCAGGCTCCCAGGTCAGCCCTCCGCGCGCAGCACGGCGGTCATCCGCGGCGGCACCGTGAGGGTGTCGCCGACCAGGCGCGTGGCGCCCGGTTCCCAGGCGGCGACGAGCCGGAAGGCCCCGGGCAGCGGAGCCTTGCCGGCACCCTCGCCCGGTCGCAGCAGGCTCCCCAGGCGCAGGGCGGCGAGGCCGTGGCCCGTGTTGAGCACGAACGCCAGGCTGCCGCGCAGCACCGCGATGACCGAGCGGTCGGCCGTGGAGCGGATCTCCAGCGGCAGGTCCAGCTCCTCGGAGACGCTCAGCCGGATGGCGATCACCTCGCGTGCCCAGCGCGCCAGGCGCTGCTCGTTCTCGTTGCGCGGGACCACCGGCACGTGCACGGTGTCGAGCACGAGCGGGTTGCCCGCGAGGAGCACGGTGGCGAGCACGCTGGCCCGGATGTCGACGTCGTCGACGCCCAGGAGGGCCGTCGCGGGGCTCTCCTCGGCCGCCCACGGGGCCGTGAGCTGGGCGGCGGGCAGCCGGGTGATGTCCTCGACCACGCTCGCGCCCGCGCGGACGCGGTTGCGGCGCCCGGCGTTCTGCCGGGTGGCCCGGCGTACCGAGGGGTGCACCAGGTCGGCGAGCATCTGCAGCGCCTGGATGTCCTCCGACCGGCCGGGGCCGGACAGGATGCGCAGCAGGATGGTCGTCAGACGGTCGCTCCGGCCCGGGCCGTCCACCAGGAGGCTGAAGCGCCGGTCGAGCTGCTCGCCCATCCCGACCACGTAGTCGGCCAGCTCGCTGAGGAACGGGGTGGGCGCGCGGTCCACGAGCGCGTCGACGTCGAGCACCAGGCCGTCCACGTGGTACTCGCGCAGCCAGTGCCGTGCGTCGTCGACGAGGAAGTCGCGCGGACCGCGGCTGCCGCTCCCGTCGAGGTTGATGCGGTCGCCCACGAAGTCCGTGCGCACGGTCGGCGCGGACGGGACCTTGCCCGCGCGCGTGCCGATCGACGGGACCTGGCCGGTCCGGAGCTGGATCGGACCGGTACGGGGCCGGTCGAGCGGCACCTGGCCGGTCCGGGGGCGCATCGCCTGCAGGGCATGCTCGCCGGCGTCGCCGACGTCGGGACGCGGCGGACGTGCCGCCCGGCCGCTCCCGGCCGTGAGGTAGGGCCCGTAGGCCTCCAGCCCGAGCTCCTCGGCCACCGCCCAGCGGTAGGGGATGTCCAGCACGACGGCGAGGCCCGCGGCGTGCGCGGCGTCGACGAAGCGCTGGAGGGCGCGGGGGCCGCCGTACGGCTCGTGCACGGAGTAGAGACGCACGCCGCGCGCGGGCCCGAGTGCCGGGTCGAACGCGGCGACGGGGGCCAGCTCGATGCCGTGCACGCCGAGCTCCGCCACGCGGGGCAGCAGCGCCGCCGCGGCGTCCAGGGTGCCCTCCGGCGTGAACGTCTCGACGTCGACGTGCATGAGCACGCTCGTGGAGAGGTCGGGCGGGGACCAGGTGCCGTCGGTCCACTCGAAGGCCGGGTCGAAGACCCGGGTGGGTCCGTGGATGCCCTGCGGCAGCCACACCGACCGCGGGTCGGGCAGCAGCGGCCCGCCGTCCACGGAGTAGCCGTAGTCGGTGCCGTGCCCGAGCACCCTGTCGGCGCCCCAGTAGCCGGGCTCGCCAGCGCCGACGAGGCGCAGCGGCATGTGCTCCGGCTCCTCGTACGGGTCGTAGGGCACGAGCACCTCGATGATCCGGGCACGTGGCGCCCACACCACCGGTCGGGGTCCTGGCACGGGCATGTCAGGCCCAGGTCGGGGCGGTGGTGTGGTTCCCCCGGTTCCACTCCTCGGTCCGGTCACGGCGGACAGCCTAGCCCGGTGTGCCGGGTGGGCGGGTCAGCACCACGACACTGTGTCCCGTCACGGTCAGACCGGTGCCCGCCTCCAGCACGGTTCCCGGCTCCGCGCTGCCGTCGGTGTCCAGCACCACGGTCCACTCCTTCCCGTAGGAACCGGGCGGCAGAGTGAAGTCCAGGGCCCCGGTATGGGCGTTGAGCAGCAGCAGGAACGAGTCGTCGACCACCGCCTCGCCCCGTCCGCCGGTCTCGGTGATCGCGTCCCCGTTGAGGAACACCGCGACGGTCCGCGCGTACGACTGGTGCCAGTCGGTGTCGTCCATCCGGGCGCCGGTCAGGTCGAGCCACTCGATGTCGGCGGGGCCGCCGGCGGCGTCCGGGCCGACCTTCCCGTCGAAGAACCGGCGACGGTGCAGGATCGGGTGGTCGCGGCGCAGCCGGACCGCGTGGCGGGCGAACTCCAGCAGTGCCGCGCGGTCGTCGTCGAGCCCTTCCGTGCCGCCCCAGTCCATCCAGGCGAGCTCGTTGTCCTGGCAGTAGACGTTGTTGTTGCCGTCCTGGGTCCGCCCGATCTCGTCGCCGTGGGCGATCATCGGCACACCCTGGCTGAGCATGAGCGTGACGAGGAGGTTGCGGCGTTGCCTGGCGCGCAGCTCGTTGATCTCCGGGTCGTCGGTGGGGCCCTCGACGCCGCAGTTCCAGGACCGGTTGTGGTTCTCGCCGTCCTTGTTGTCCTCGCCGTTGGCGTCGTTGTGCTTCTCGTCGTACGACGTGAGGTCCGCGAGCGTGAAGCCGTCGTGCGCCGTGACGAAGTTGATCGACGCGCTGGGCAGCCTGCCGCTGTGCTCGTAGAGGTCGCTGGACCCGGTCAGACGGGACGCGAACTCCGGCAGCGTGGCCGGCTCGCCGCGCCAGAAGTCGCGCACGGTGTCCCGGTAGCGGCCGTTCCACTCCGTCCACAGCGGCGGGAACCCACCCACCTGGTACCCGCCGTCGCCCAGGTCCCAGGGTTCCGCGATCAGCTTGACCTGGGAGATCACCGGGTCCTGGTGCACGATGTCGAAGAACGCGCTCAGCCGGTCGACCTCGTGGAACTGGCGCGCCAGGGTGGCCGCCAGGTCGAACCGGAACCCGTCGACGTGCATCTCCTCGACCCAGTACCGCAGCGAGTCCATGATGAGCTGCAGCACGGCGGGGGAGCGCATGAGCAGCGAGTTGCCGGTGCCCGTCGTGTCGAAGTAGTGCGCCTCGTCGCCGTCGACCAGCCGGTAGTAGGCGGCGTTGTCGATGCCGCGGAACCCGAGGGTGGGGCCCAGCTGGTTGCCCTCGGCGGTGTGGTTGTAGACGACGTCGAGCAGCACCTCGATGCCCGCCTGGTGCAGCGCCTTGACCATGGCCTTGAACTCCATGACCTGCTCGCCGCGGCGGCCGTAGCCCGCGTACCCGTTGTGCGGGGCGAAGAACCCGATCGTGTTGTATCCCCAGTAGTTCGTCAGCCCCTTGGCCGCCAGCGACGGATCGGTGACGAACTGGTGCACCGGCATCAGCTCGATCGCCGTGACGCCCAGCGTGGTCAGGTGCTCGATCACCGCCGGGTGGGCGAGTCCCGCGTAGGTGCCCCGCAGCTCGTCGGGGACGTCCGGGTGGCGCATCGTGAGGCCCTTGACGTGCGCCTCGTAGATCACGGTCTCGTGGTACGGCGTGGCCGGCGGGCGGTCGTGGCCCCAGTCGAAGAACGGGTTGACCACCACGGAGACCATGGTGTGGCCGAGAGAGTCCGAGGCCTCCGGCGTCGTGCCCGTCGTGGCCTGGTCCACGTCCGAGAACGGGTAGGAGAACAGCGACGGGTCGCCGTCGAGGTCGCCGTCCACCGCCTTGGCGTACGGGTCGAGCAGGAGCTTGGCGGGGTTGCAGCGGTGGCCCGACGCGGGGTCGTACGGGCCGTGCACGCGGTACCCGTACCGCGTGCCGGGGCCGACGCCGGGCAGGTAGACGTGCCACACGTGCGCGTCGGCCTCGGTCACCTCGATGCGGGTCTCGGTGTCGTCGTCCGCCAGCAGGCACAGCTCGACCCGCTGGGCCACCGAGGAGTAGAGCGTGAAGTTGGTGCCCGTACCGTCGAACGTCGCGCCGAGCGGATAGGGGCGCCCTGGCCAGGTCTGCATCGGATGATCATCACACCCCGGCCGGGTACGTGGGGGGAGATCTGCGTGCCGGGCGTGCCGTCGCTGTGGAGGCTTCGGGGGGATCAAAAAAACTGTGCCAAGCGGATGCGCGGAACCCCATGGTGCTGCGAGAATGAGGCCATGATCACGGGGGAACCCCAGCCCGCCGCAGACCCTGTCGATTCCGGTCCGACCGACCTGGTCGACGAGTCGAATGCCTCGTACGCCCACATCGCGCCGCCGGCCCGCCGCCGCGCCGCGACCCGCCGGGGGCTGCTCGGCGGCGGGGACGCCTCCAAGGCGCCGCGCAACCTCGCCGACTGCGAGCTCGACCCGATCTCCGGCGCGTCGAGCGGCGTGTCCTGGGACGACCCGGAAGAGCTCTGACGCGTCAGGGCGGCCTCGTCAGCGGGGCAGGCGGCCCGGGTCCACGGGGATGATCCGGGGCATGCCCGCAGGCGCCACCCGGCTCAGCGCCAGGTAGCGGGCCTCGGCCCGGTGCAGGCGGATGTGCTCGTCGAGCGACCACTGCGGCCCGTTGGTCAGCGTCATGCCGCACGAGCAGTCGATCTCGGCGCGGTCGCCCGGCAGGTTCCGCACCAGACCCACGGTCACGTGGGAGGCGCGGGCGTCGGCCTTGGCGCGGTGCATCGCGGCGCTCACGGGGGCGTGTTCGGTCACGCGGGCCAGGTTAACGGCCCGCCTGACGTGTCCGCTCAGTGCGTGTGCGCGATGCCCAGCTCGTGCAGGCGCTCGTGCTCCTCGCGGTCCTTCATCCGCTGCGCGATGCGTTCCTGCACCTCGGCGCGGCGCAGCGGCGGCACCGTCTTGGGCGGCTGACGGCGTTCCGGCAGCGCGTCGAGCAGGCGCGTGACGATGTCGGCGATCTCCTGCGTGGCCTGCTCCACCGGTTCGCGGGTGGCGTCGCTGACCTTCGTCACACCGGTCACCTTGCGCACGAACTGCAGGGCGGCCGCCGTGATCTCCTCGTCGGTGGCGGGCGGTTCCAGCCCGCGGAGCGTCGTGATGTTCCGGCACATGCTCCGACCGTACGCCGTTCAGCGGCTGCCCGGCAGGGTGACCCGGCGTCGAGCACAGCAGTGGCTGCCGTGGGGCCAGGTTGTTGGCAGCAGCTGCTGTGCTCAACCTCCGGACAAGAGGTTGGCGGGCCGCACCCGGCGTGCGGCAGGGTAGGCGCATGCGCTCCTCCGTCCCGCAGCCCGACGCCCCGCTCGAGTCCCGGCCCGCGACCGCCGTGCGCGAGGCGACGGGCGACGACTGGTCCCGTATCTGGCCGATCGTCGAGGAGGTGGTGCGCGCCGCCGACACGTTCGCCTACGAGCCCACCATGACGGAGCCCGAGGCGCGGGCGGCGTGGCTCGACGCTCCCGCGCGGGTGGTCGTCGCGGTGCGCGACGGCGCCGTGGTCGGTACGGCGAACATGTACCCGAACCGGCCCGGCCCCGGCAGCCACATCGCCTCGGGCAGCATCATGGTCGACCGGGCCGTGCGCGGTACCGGCGCCGGCCGTGCCCTGGTCGAGGACATGATTGCCTGGGCCGGCCGGGAGGGCTACGCCGCCATCCAGTTCAACGCGGTGGTCGACACCAACGCGGGCGCCGTCCACCTCTACGAGAGCCTCGGCTTCGTGACGCTCGGGGTGGCGCCGGGGGCGTTCAGGCACCCCGGGCTGGGCGACGTCGGGCTGCGGATCATGTGGCGCGACCTGGGCGACGCCCCTGGCCGGCGCGGGCAGGCCCCGGCCGCGGCGCCGCCCCGGCCCTGAGGTTCAGCCGCCCTGTGCCGCGCCGCTCCAGCGTGCGATGTCCGCGTCGGTCACCTCCACGGGGCCGGTCGCCGGCTGGGTGATGCGGATGTGGTTGCCGAACGGGTCGCGCAGGGCGCAGTCGATCCCGTACGGCTGCTCGACCGGCTCCTCGGTGAACTCGACGCCCTTGGCGCTGAGCTCGGTGTAGGTGCGGCGGCAGTCGTCGGTGGTGAGGATGCACGCGACCCCGAGCGCTCCCTTGGTCAGCAGGTCCCTGACCTGGGCCGCGACCTCCTCGCTCAGTGCCGGGGGCCCGGGCACCTCGAGGAGGATGTGGCGGTCGGGGTCGTTCGGCAGGGAGACGGTGAGCCAGCGCATGAAGCCCATGTCGACGTCGTTGCTGACGGCGAACCCGAGCTTGCCCACGTAGAAGTCGAGGGCTTCGTCCTGGTCGGTGACGTACACGGCGGTGATGGAGATGTTGTTGAACATGCCGACCACGCTACGGTCGCCCCCGCGCGGTGCGCTTCTCCGAAACTGCTCAGCCGGCGGGCCGCATCCAGCTCTTCGTGAAGCAGACGGGTGCGGTGACCCGGCTGGCCCGGAGCCGGTACTCGCTCGGCGAGACGCCGACGATGTCCCTGAAGGTGCGGCTGAACGTGCCGAGGCTGTTGGAGCCGACCAGCAGGGCCACGTCGGTCACCGGGTGCGTCGTGTCGCGCAGCAACGCCATCGCGCGCTCGATCCGGCGCCGCTGCAGGTAGCGGTGCGGGGTCTCGCCGAAGGTGGCCCGGAAGCTGCGGCTGAAGTGCGACGGCGACACGTGGGCGATCCGGGCCAGCGCCGGCACGTCAAGCGGCCGGGCGTAGTCGCGGTCGATGGCGTCCCTGGCGCGCAGCAGCCGGCGGTTGTCACGCTCGCGGGCGGACATCCCCTGGCCCGCGCTCGGGCGGCTCGCCGTGCCGGCTGTCACGCGGTCAGCCTAGCGCTCACGGTGCGCGGAGCCACGGACCGGGGTTGACCATCGTGTGGCTAAGTGATTTAGTCACTTCCATGACTCAAGGTAGAGCATCGTTCTCGGAGCAGCTCGCTGACGACATCGTGCGGCTGATCCGCTCCGAGAGCCTCGGACCGGGCGACGTGCTCGAGTCCTCCCGCGACCTGGCCAAGCGCTTCGCCGTCACCACCCCGACCGTCCGGGAAGCCCTGCGGCGCCTCGAGGCGACCGGCGTGGTCGAGCTGCGGCACGGCTCCGGCACCTACATCGGGCCGGGCATCGAGCGGTCGGTGCTCGCCAACCCGCACCGCCCGCACATCACGCGGGACTCGGTGATCGAGCTCGTCCAGGCCCGCCTGGTCATCGAGCCCGGTATCGCCGCGCTCGCCGCGAGCGCCCGCGACGCCGCCGGGCTGCAGCGCCTGGAGGCCGCGACGGCCACGGCTCTGCAGCCGCCGGTGCACGGGTTCCGTCCGGCGCTCAACTTCCACGTGGAGCTGGCGTCGGCGTCGGGCAACAACCTGCTGCGCGAGACCGTGGAGGCGCTGCTGCACGTGCGGGCGTCGGAGCAGACCGAGATCCGGTTCCGCTACGACGACCGCAACCGCGACCACGCGGAGCACCTGGAGATCCTGGCGGCGGTGCGGGACGGTGACGGCGCGGCGGCCGAGCGCCTGACCCGGGAGCACCTGACGACCATCCGGGAGTCGCTGGAGGCCGCGGACTTCGGAGAGGTGACGCCATGAGCGCCCCGGACCGTCTCGCGGAGATGACCACCGTGGAGGCCGCCGAGGCGGTGGCCCGGGGCACGGTGGTGCTGATCCCGGCCGGTGCGCTGGAGCAGCACGGCCCGGGCATGGCGCTCGGGACCGACCTCGTGCGGGCGGAGGCCGTGGTGGAGCGGGTCGCGTCGAACCTGTCCGGCCGGGTCGTGGTCGGGCCGTCGATCCCCGTCGGGGTGTCGCCGCACCACATGGCGTTCCCCGGCACGGTCACGCTGACGACGGGCACGTTCGCCGCCGTGGTGCGCGAGTACGTCACCAGCCTGCACACCCACGGCTGGACCCGGTTCCTGGTGGTCACGGGGCACGGCGGCAACAACGCGGCGCTGACCACGGTGGCGCAGGACCTGCTCGTCTCGCACCCGGGTATCCAGCTCGCCTGGTCGCCCCTGACGTCGCTGGCCGGCGACGCCGTCCGGGCGCTGGAGCCGAGCGCCGTGCACGGCCACTCCGGGGAGGCGGAGACCGCGCAGATGCTGCACCTCGCACCGCACCTGGTGCACACCGACCGTCTCGAGCCGGGTACCACCACCCCGGACCAGCTCGACGACGTCTCCCGGACCGCGCGCCACCACGGGCAGCCCGTGCTCACCCTCCCGTACGACCGGCTCAGCGCCAACGGCGTGCTCGGCGACCCGCGGCGCGTGACCGCCGAGGACGGCGCCGCGATCGTGAAGGCCGTCGTCGGCCGGATCACGACCTTCCTCGAGGAGTGGCTGGCCGCGTAGCCGGCCCTCGCACACCACCTATACCGCAACCTCCCGACGCACCTGGTCCGCCAGGTGTCCATCCCGTCATGCCCGTTCACGCGGGCTGGCACGCAGAAAGGACTCGCATGTCAACGACGACAGCATCACCTCCTGACCGCACACCCGCCCGGGGTGCCCGACGGCGGCCCGGCCGCCGCGCGGCGCTCCTGACTGCGCTGGCGCTCGCCGTCTCCGGCCTGGCCGGACCGTTCGGCGCCACCACGGCGTCCGCCGCGCCCGCGCTGCCCTCCGCGACGTCGCCGTCGGGCGGCGTGGCCCACGCCGCCGCCAGTCCGGGGCGTTCCGCCGGGTGTGGCGCAGACCCGGGGCAGGAGCCCGGGACCAGCGTGCTGCGCACGCTCACCAGCGACGCCCGGGAGCGGAGCGTGCAGCTGCACCTTCCTGAGGGCTACCGCAGCGACCGGGCCTGGCCGGTGGTGCTCGTGTTCCACGGCCGTGGCAACACGGGTGCCGGCACGGAGGCGTTCGCGGGGCTGGACGCCCTGCCCGCGATCGTGGCCTACGGCAACGGCGTGGTCGGCACCGGCGACGGCGACCGGCAGGCCTGGGAGGGCGCGCCGTACTCCGCACCGGGGGTCGACGACGTCGCCTACACGAACGACCTGCTCGACACGCTCGAGGCGGACCTGTGCGTGGACACGCGCCGCGTGTACGCCACGGGCAAGTCGAACGGCGGGGGATTCACCGGCATCCTGGCGTGCGAGCTGTCCGACCGGATCGCGGCGGTGGCGCCGGTGGCGGCCGCGTTCTACGGCACCGGCCACCCGGACTGCGCCCCGGAGCGCCCGGTGCCGGTGATCGAGTTCCACGGCACCGACGACGCGACCATCCCGTACGCCGGGGACGTGGACCGCGGCCTGCCCGACGTCCCGCACTGGGTCGGCGAGTGGGCGGGGCGCAACGACTGCGCCACCGGACCCGGCGCCGAGGCGACGGCCGACGACGTGACCACCTACCGCTGGACGGGCTGCGCCGCCGGCGCCGAGGTGACGCACGTGGCGGTGCTCGGCGGCGGGCACACCTGGCCGGGGGCGGACAGCTACTCCGGCGGCGGGTACACCACGCACAGCATCGAGGCGCACGAGGTGATGTGGGAGTTCCTGGCCGACGAGCGGCTGCCGGTCCGGTTCCTCGCCGAGCGCGGGCAGGAGGTGGCGTCATGACCACCACGTCAAGGTCCGGCACCGCCGGCGGTCCGGGGACCGATCCGGACCGCCTCCCGCCCGTCCTGCGCGCGCTGGCCGTCGTCGAACGCCTCGGCAACGCGCTGCCGCACCCGTTCTGGCTCTTCTGGATCCTCGCGGCGATCCTCGGCGTGGCCAGCGCCGTCCTCGCTGCGGCAGGCGTCTCCGTGGTCTCCCCGGCGGACGGCGAGGAGGTGGTGGTCCAGAACCTGCTCAGCGGCGAGGGGCTCGCGATGGCCGTGGAGACGGCTGTCGACAACTTCGCCGGGTTCGGCCCGATGGGCACCATCGTCGCCGTCATCATGGGGGTCGCGATCGCGGAGCGCACCGGCTTCCTCGCGGCGGCCATGAAGGTCTCCGTGTCCCGCGTGCCGGTGTCGTGGGTGGTGTTCGCCGTCGCGTTCGCCGGCACCGTCTCCCACGTCGCGAGCGCCGCCGCGTACATCATCCTGGTGCCGTTGGGCGGGCTCGCGTTCCGGGCGGTGGGCAAGTCGCCGATCCTCGGCGTGGTCGTGGCCTACACGTCGATCGCGTCCGGCTACGACGCGAGCCCGATCCCGACGCCGAACGACGCGATCTTCGCCGGTATCACCACGGAGGCCGCGCGGATCATCGACCCGGCGGCCTACGTGTCGCCGGTCAGCAACTGGTTCTTCAACATCGCCTCCTCGCTGGTGCTGGCGACCGTGATCACCCTGGTCACCAAGCTGGTCCTGGCCAAGCGTCCCGATCTCGACGCCGACCCGGACGCCGACCTGGACGACGTCGCGAGCCTGGAGCTCACGCCGCGCGACCGGTCTGCCCTGCGCGCGGCCGTGCTGGCGGGTGTCGTCGCCCTGGTCGCTGTCGTCGCGGCGGTGCTCCCGGCGTCGTCCCCGCTGCGGGGCGAGGACGGCAGCCTCACCGAGTCGCCGTTCCTCGGCGGGATCGCCGCCGTCGTGGCCGTCATGTTCGCCCTGGTCGGGACCGTCTACGGCATGCGGTCCGGATCGATCGCCACGGCGGCTGACGTGCCGAGGCTGATGGCGGAGGGAGTACGGCAGATGGCGCCCGTGCTGGTGCTGTTCTTCGCGATCGCGCAGTTCCTGCAGTACTTCACGTGGACGCGCATCGGCGACGTCATCGCCGTGAACTCGGCGAACGCCCTGGAGACCACCGGCGTGCCCATCTGGATCGTGTTCCTGGGGATCCTGGCGCTGCTGTCCCTGGTCAACGTGCTGGTCACGAGCGGTTCGGCGATGTGGGCCATGGCGGCGCCCGTCGTGGTGCCGATGCTCATGCTGCTGGACGTGCCCGCCGAGACCACCCAGGCCCTGTTCCGCATCGCCGACTCGGGGTCCACGGCGATCACGCCGATGAGCCCGTACTTCATCATGGCGCTCGGGTTCCTGCAGCGGTACCGCAAGGACGCGGGCATCGGCACCCTCGCCTCGTACACGCTGCCGCTGGCCGTCTGCATGACGATCGCCTGGACGCTGCTGTTCTTCGCGTGGTGGGGCCTCGGGATCCCGCTCGGGCCGGGGGCGCCCGTGCGGTGACCCGCCCTTGCCGGTCCGTGACCCCGCCGTCGACCCCGCCGTCGAGCGCGACGGCGGGGTCACGGTGAGGATGAGCGGTGATGAACGCCATCCTGCTGCTGCCGCTCGGCATCGTCCTGCTCAACCTCTACGCGCTCGCCCTGGTGCTGCTGCGCGCACCGCTGTTCCGGCTGCCGGTGTACTGGCCGATGGTGCTGAACGTCGGGCTGTCCGTCGCGCCGGCGGTCGTGCTGGGGATCGGGGTGGCCCTGATCGCGGGTGTCGTCGGCCTCTACCCGAACCGGACGCTCCTGTTCGTGCTGATCGCCGTCGTGGCCGTGGTGTGGGTGCTGCTGCTGCCGAACGCGGCCTACCTGGTGACCGAGCTCAACTTCTCCCACCGGCGCCGCGACGACCCGGCGCCGCTCTGGTACGACATCGTGATGGTGCTGGCGCTCGCGCTGTCCGGGGTGCTGAACACCCTGCTCAACCTGCTGCTGGTGCAGCTCGGCTACGTGATGATCGTGCGCCCCAACGACGACGACCCGTACCGGCAGCCCGACTCCTGGGTGCTCGTGGCGATCACCCTCGTGCTGGTGACCGTCGGCATCTACCTGGGCCGGTACATCCGGTTCAACTCCTGGGACCTGCTGCACCCCTGGTCGTTCGTGCGCAAGCTCGTCGAGCACTTCCGGGTGGCGGCCCACCTCAGGACGCTGGCGGGCTTCGTGGTGGTGCACACCATGTTCTTCGGGCTGCTGTACCTGCTCATCGTCGCGCCCGTGATGCTGCTGGTGGCCGCGGTGAGCGGGTGAGTCGGGCGTGCGGGCCTGCGGCCCTGACGCGACGTACCGGGTACGACGAGTCAGGGCCGCAGGCCCGCGCGGTCACTCCGGCAGGGGCGCGACCGCGAAGTAGGTGGTGCAGGTGCCGCCCACCGCGTCGTACCCGGTCGCGAGCTCGAGCAGCTCGCCCCGCTCGGGCATGGCCAGCAGGCTCGAGCTGTAGTTGGGGCAGTAGTTGTTCCAGGGCTCGAGGATCCGGACCGGGGCCTCGGCCGTGCGCCAGGGCGACTCCGGCGCGGCGTCGTTGGTCATGATCGTGGACCCGTTGCCCGGCCGCACCGTCCCGTCCGCGCCGTACAGCATCTGCCCGACGCCGAGCAGCCGCCCGTCGTCGGTGCCATCGTTGTACCAGCTGATGGTGGGGGCGTGCCGGAAGTGGGTGCCGTCGACGGTGCGCACCGGGTTGCCGAGGTGGTCGACCGGCCCCCAGCTCACGCCGTCGGGCGACCGGCGGGTCAGGTGCCGGCACTCCTGGCCGGGGCCGCAGATCTCGTAGCTCATCAGGTACGTGCCGCCGGGCAGCCGGCGCACCACCGGCATGCCGGGGCGCAGCGCCGGGTCCTTGGCCGCCACGACGTTCTCCAGCGGGGACCAGGTCACCCCGTCGGGCGACGTCGACTGCACGATCGTCTGGCTGTGCGCCGGCTGCTGGTTCTCGTCGGAGACGTACAGCACCAGCGTGCCGTCGGGGGAGACGGCGAACTCCGGCTCCCACAACCCCTTGCCGCCGGGAGCGGTGGCCGCTGTCGAGACGTGCTCCCAGGTGCGGCCCTGGTCGGTGCTGGCCCAGACCGGCAGAGTCATCCGGCGCGTGGCCGGGTCCTCCTCCTGCCCGACCGACGCCGACCAGAGCAGCGTGCCGGCCGGCAGGTCGCCCACCTGGCGCGGCAGCTCGTACAGCGTCGAGCAGCACAGGCCGTCGGCGGCCCCCGGGTCGGAGACCGTGCCGATCCGGGTGAACGTGCGGCCGTCGTCCGTACTGGAGAAGATCGCGCCGTGCCCGGCGCCGTCGGCGAAGGTGACGGCGCTGGCGATGATCGTGCCGTTCGCCGCGCCCGAGTGCTCCAGCCGGATGGCGCGCGGGTAGAGGGCCGGACCGTCCATCAGCCGGGTCCCGTTCTCCGCCCCTCCCGGCGGTGGCGCGGTCGCCCCGGGACCGACGTGGGTGGCTGGCGCGGTGGCGGTGGCGGGCGTGACGGCGGTGGTCAGCGCGAGCGCGGCCAGCGCGAGGACCGTGAACAAGCGTCGAGCAGCAGACATGACTAGCACCTCTCGGATCGGCTCTGATCTCGTGGTGGTCGGCCCGCCGCGTCGACGGACCGCCGTCACCGTAGGTGCTCGGTCGGCTTTGAGTCAACGTTGCATCAGATGGTTCCGTGTCGAGAATCCCAGGCGCTCGTAGAACGGCACGGCGGTGTCGCGGGCGTCCAGCGTGAGCTTGCGGACGCCCAGGCGGTCCGCCGCCGCGCAGGTCGCCTCCATGAGCCCGCGTCCGATGCCGGTGCCCTGGTGCTCCGGCACCACGAAGACGCTCTGCACGTCGCCGGAGCGGCGCACGACGTCGCCGGGGTTCGGCGCGCGCTCGAACACCGCCAGCCACGCCATCCCGACCAGCTCTCCCTCCAGGACCGCGACCTGACACACCGACTGCTCGCCCCGTTCCTCCATCCACCGCCGGAGCGCCCTCGCGAACTCCAGGGCCTCGTCCTCGCTCGGTGGCCGGTCGGGGACCGCCCAGCGCCAGCGCAGCATGGCCAGCGCGGGGGCGTCGTCGGGGGTCGCGACTCTGATGACGGGCTCTGACGGCATGGCGTCAGCCTGGCACGGGGCGGCCCCCCGGCGCCGCCACCTAGGATCGCGAGCGTGACCGCGTCGCGCCGGAACCATCAGATCGCCGTCCTGGTGCTCGAGGGCGCCAAGCCGCTCGACGTCGGTATCCCCGCCCAGGTGTTCTCCAACCGGCCGAGCATGCCCTACGAGGTGCGGGTCTGCGGCGCCGAACCGGGCCTGGTCACCGGCGGGGACGGGCTCTCGTACCACGTGGCCGACGGGCTGGACGCGCTCGAGCGCGCCGACACCGTGTTCGTCCCCGGCTACCGGACGCCGGACGTCGCCGACCCGCCCGCCGTCGTCGTCGACGCGCTCAGGACCGCCCATGCCCGCGGGGCCAGGCTCGCCGCCATCTCGACCGGGGCGTTCGCGCTGGCGGCGACGGGCCTGCTCGACGGCAGGCGTGCCACCACCCACTGGCACTACACGCGGGCGCTGCGCGACCGCTACCCGCTCGTGCGGGTGGACGAGAACGTGCTGTTCGTGGACGAGGGCGGCGTGCTGACCTCCGCGGGCGCCGCGTCGGGCATCGACCTGTGCCTGCACCTGGTGCGGCGCGACCACGGGGTGGGGCTGTCGAACCATGTGGCCAGGAGGCTCGTGGCCGCACCGTACCGCAGCGGGGGACAGGCACAGTACGTGCCCCGCAGCGTTCCCGAGCCGCTCGGCGACGTGTTCGCCGACACCCGGGAGTGGGCCCTGGAGCACCTCGCCGAACCGCTGACCCTGGAGGCGCTCGCGCGCAACGCCCGGGTCTCCGCGCGCACCTTCTCGCGGCGGTTCGTCGAGGACACCGGGTACACGCCGATGCAGTGGGTGCTCCGGGCGCGCGTGGACCTGGCGCGGGAGCTGCTGGAGCGCAGCGACCTGGGCGTCGAGCAGATCGCGCACCGGGTGGGGCTGGGTACCGCGGCCAACCTGCGCCTGCACTTCCACCGGATCCTCGGCACGTCGCCGACGGAGTACCGGCACACGTTCTCGGCGTGACGACGCGACAGAGGGGTGGCGAGATCCTTGCGGACAGTGGCGATATGTCTGGCGAGTTGCTTGCGCACCATGGCGTTCCAGCCGCTTTCGACGTGGCGGCGGCCGGCCGAGCATGGAGGCATGACCAACATCGCCATCAACGGCTTCGGCCGCATCGGACGCAACTCCCTGCGCGCCCTGCTCGAGCGGGACAGCGACCTCACCGTCGTCGCGATCAACGACCTCACCGCCCCGGACGCGCTCGCACACCTGCTCAAGTACGACAGCGCGCTCGGCCGCCTCGGCCGCTCCGTCGAGGTGGACGGCGACGAGCTCGTCGTGGACGGACGCCGCATCCGGGTGCTCGGCGAGCGGGAGCCCGCCAAGCTGCCCTGGGCGGAGCTCGGCGTCGACATCGTGCTCGAGTCGACCGGGCGCTTCACCTCGGCCGACGCGGCCCGCGCGCACCTCGATGCCGGCGCGCGTCGGGTGCTGGTCAGCGCACCGGCCACCGGCGCCGACGTGACGCTCGCCTACGGCGTGAACACCGACGACTACGACCCGGCACGGCACACGATCGTCTCGAACGCGTCGTGCACCACCAACGCGCTGGCGCCCCTGGCCGCCGTCCTGGACGACCTGGCCGGGATCGAGCACGGGTTCATGACCACGGTGCACGCCTACACGCAGGAGCAGAACCTGCAGGACGGCCCGCACCGCGACCTGCGCAGGGCGCGCGCCGCCGCCGTCAACATCGCCCCGACGACGACGGGCGCCGCCAAGGCCATCGGCCTGGTGCTGCCGAGGCTGAACGGCAAGCTGTCGGGCGACTCGATCCGGGTGCCCGTGCCTGTCGGCTCCCTCGTGGAGCTCAACACCACGGTCGCTCGCGAGGTCACCCGCGAGGAGGTGCTGGCGGCGTACCGTGCGGCGGCCGACGGCGCCCTGAAGGGCATCCTCGACTACTCCGACGAGCCGCTGGTCTCCAGCGACATCACGGGCGAGCCGGCGTCCGCGATCTTCGACGCCGCTCTGGTCCGCGTGGACGGCGCGCACGTCAAGGTCGTGGCCTGGTACGACAACGAGTGGGGCTTCTCCAACCGCGTGATCGACACGCTGGAGCTGCTCGCGCGCGCGTGAGTGGTGGGCCGGCCCTGAGCGGTCGAGCTACCGACCAAGCACCCGGGCGCCCGCCTCCTCCACCCACCGCTTCTGCCCCCGGGTCTCCACTGCCCGGGGGCGGTAGTGCGCACGGACCCAGGCCACGGCGGCGTCGGGCGCGACGCCGCTCAGGACGGCCAGGAGAGCCAGTGCGGTACCGGTCCTGCCGGTCCCGCCGCCGCAGGCGATCTCCACCCGCTCGGACTCCGCCCGCGAGTGCGCCTCCCGCAGCGCGGCCACGGCCTGCTCCGTCGAGTCGGGCAGGCGGAAGTCACGCCATCGGACCCATTCGTACGCCCACTCGGGTCGCGGGTCCTTGCCGAGCAGGTAGACCGCGAAGTCGGGTGCAGGGGCGTCCCCGCGCGGACGACGCAGGCGGGTGCCGCGCACGCGCCGGCCGTCGGGGAGCTCGACCACGCCGTCGATCAGGTCCCACTGGTTCATCGCCCCAGAGTAGTGAGCCGTCCACCGATGAGTACTGCGGTCCTCCGCAGTCGTACGGTCAGGGAAACCGGAGGGAGAGGGCGCAGTCGTACGGTCAGGGAAACCGGAGGGAGAGTGCAATGAGCAGGATCTTCACGCACATGACCATGTCGCTGGACGGGTTCATCGCCGACCCGCACGACCGCATCGACGATCTCTTCGACTGGTACGGCGCCGGCGACGTGGTGGTGCCGAGCGCCAACGAGAACATTTCGCTCACGGTCGACGAGGCCAGTGCCGGGGTGCTGCACGACCTGACCGGGAACGTGGGGGCCCTCGTCGCGGGGCGTCGCCTGTTCGACATCACCGACGGGTGGGAGGACAACCACCCTGTCGGCGCCCCGGTCGTCGTGGTCACCCACCACACCCCCGAGAACGCCGACCGCTGGCCGCGGACGACGTTCGTCGGCGACGTCGGCGCGGCCGTCGAGCGGGCCAGGGAGATCGCGGGCGGGCAGGACGTGACCATCGCGAGCGCGAGCATCGCCCAGCAGGCGCTCACGCTCGGCCTGGTGGACGAGGTGTGCGTCAGCCTCGCGCCCGTCCTGCTGGGGGAGGGGATCCCGTACTTCGCGAACCTCGGCGGGCGGGTGCTGCTGGATGACCCGGTCACCGTGCAGGGGCGGCGCGCCGTGCACCTGCGGTACGCGGTGCGACGCTGAAACGGCCCCCGTCCGGTGCGGACGGGGGCCGTGCTCCGGGACTCAGCCGGGACTCAGAAGGTCCAGCGCTGGGCGTCCGTGCTCGAGCAGGTGCGGATCTCGAGACGCTGGCCGTCGTGCAGCGGAGTACCGCCCACCGCCGTCAGGCACTTGCCGGACTGCGGGTTGACGAGGGCCTGTGAGGCGGACCGGTAGGTCCAGCTCTGGGCGCCCGTGCCGTTGCAGGTCCACAGCTGGACCACGGCGCCGTCCGCGGTGCTGCCCCCCGAGATGTCCATGCACCGGCCGAGCGCGCTGAGCGTCGACCCGGACCGGGTCCAGGACTGGGCCGCGTTGCCGCTGCAGTTCACGATCTGCAGCGGGTTGCCGTCGTGCGAGTCGGCCCAGGGGACGTCCACGCACATGCCGTTCGCCGCGTGGACGGCGCTGGTGCCCTGCGGCAGGCCGGACCCGTCGTCACCGCCGCCGTCGTCACCGCCGCCGTCGGAGCCGGCGATGGGCGTCGCGGCGCCCTGGAACGGGTCGAGCTGCATGTAGGCGGCGGTGGGGTTGCCGTCGTGCACCAGCGACTCCTGTGCCAGCACGTCGTCGAACGCGAAGCCGTAGGCCCGGCCGTTCGCCATCTGCTCGTGGATGTACTTGGAGTAGTAGTCGGTCACGGACTCCTGGTAGAAACCCGACGTACTGGTGCCGGGCTGGGTGGTGGTGGTGAGCAGGGTCGTGCGATGGAACCCGGCGCACAGCGTGCGGGCGATGGCGCCGATGTCGTTGTTCGGCGCCGCGAGGTCCTTGTAGCAGCCGAAGATCGAGTCGCTCGACGGCTTGCGGAACTCCGTGACGTAGGCGCCCGAGGCGTCGGTGAACCGCATGACGCCGTTGACCACGCGGCCCGTGAACCGAGCAGCCGGGTCGTACGAGTAGGGCGCGACCGTGAGCGGTTCGTTCGCGTACTTGGCCCACACCCGGTCGACGTAGCCGGCCATCATGTTGGCGTCCATCTGTCCCGTCTCGATCGCGTGGCCGGGGGCCAGGACCCGCAGCAGCGAACCGTCGGGCGCGTACTGCTCCAGGTTGCCCCAGCCAGGCGTGCTGTTGAGCGCGTCGACCACGTTGGCGTAGCCGTCCGGCTTCAGCATGCCGGTGCTGAGCACGGTGCCGTCGCTCTTCTTCAGGCCCGTCTGGTAGGGGGCGGAGAGGAAGTCGACCTGGGTGCTGTTGATCCACAGGCCGTCGTCGTTGAGCGTGAACTCGGTCCAGGCGAACAGCTTGTTGCGGTTCGGGTCCTGCGGGTTCTGGACCGCCGGCTGCACCAGCTGCCCGTTGTTGACGATCTTGAACGACAGCTTGCTGCCGTAGGAGAAGTACACCCGGCCGGACATCTTGGGCAGCTGGATGGTCTTCGACTGCCCGTCCGCCGGGCCCACGATCGAGGCGTCGGGGGCGTCCACGGGCACCCCGCCCACCGTGGGCCACTGGTGGAACGTGCCGTTCGCGTCGGACCAGCCCAGCCGGCCCTCGCCGGGGGTGCCGAGCACGTAGACGAAGACCTGGTCTCCGCGACCGGAGTCGTTGGTGATGGTCATGGGGATGGTGGCGGGAACCGCCGTGGCGGTGGTCGTGGGCTGTGTGACCACGAGGGCGGCAGCGGTGACGGCGAGCGTGCCGAGTACCGCTACGGCGCGCATGAGCCTGCGGAATCTGGGTCTGGGTCGTGACATGGGGAGATCTCCTCGTATTCCGTTCGGTACGTCGTTGTACTTACTGGACTGTCAGCAAAGTGGATATTAGTGAGGAATCCTGCCTATGTCACTAGCGGGACGAGAACTGGTTGCGCCGGTGGGCACCCGGCTAGCCTGGTCGGAGTGGGCCAGCCCGGGACCGGGCGCCGGTCGGCCGGCGCCGCCCGGACGCCGACCAGCAAGAGGAGGGGTCCAGATGGACGCGTTCGACAAGCCGCGCCACCGCAGTCTCGACGTCGGCGGGCTGGAGATCTTCTACCGGGAGGCAGGCGCGAAAGACCTGCCTTGCGTCCTGCTGCTGCACGGCTTCCCCAGCTCCTCGCACAGCTTTCGGCAGGTGCTCTCGCCGCTGGCGGAGGTGAGCCGCGTCGTCGCGCCGGACCTACCGGGCTTCGGGTTCTCCGCCGCGCCAGGTGTCGACGAGTACGACTACACGTTCGCCCACCTGGCAGACACGGTCGAGGCGTTCCTCGACCGGATCGGGGTGGACGAGTTCTTCGTCTACCTGCACGACTTCGGCGCCCCGGTCGGCTACCACCTCGCCACGCGGCACCCCGAGCGGATCCTCGGCCTCATGGTGCAGAACGGCAACGCCCACGAGGACGGGCTGGGCAGCCAGTGGGACGGTGCGAGGGCGTACTGGGCCGACCCCTCGGAGGCCAACCGCGCGCGGCTGCCCGAGTGGCTCAACTTCGAGGGCGTCCGCGACGAGTACGTGAGCGGGGTGCCGGAGCGGGTACGGGTGCTCCAGCCGCCCGAGTCCTGGCACCTGGACTGGGAGCGGATGTCGCGGCCCGGAAACCTCGATGCCCAGTTCCGGCTGTTCCGCGACTATGCGAACCACGTCGCCCGGTTCGGTGAGCTCGCCGACTACCACCGGATCCATCAGCCGCCGTGCCTGGTGCTCTGGGGGCGCCACGACGCGTACTTCGACCTGGCCGAGATCATGGGCTACGCGAGGGACCTCGACCGGCTGGAGATGCATGTGTACGACGCCGGCCACATGCTGCTCGAGACCCACTCGCGCGAGTGTGCGGCGGTGATGGGGGCGTTCGTCAAGGACGTCGGCGCTGCCACGGCGGTCGGCGGTCCGCTGTGAGTTGAGGCGCGCTCGGCCGGGGTTCCGGCGTGCGGCTCGGTCGTGCGGCGCGGGCGGTTTGTGGGCGCCGAACCGCAACTCCCTGGTGGACTGAGGTGCCGAGCCGCAACGAACACGTGCCAGCGCACGCGGATCGACGTGCAAGGTTCGGCTCGACACGTGGAGTGAGCATCAGCTTGCGGGTCGGCGTCGGAGGTCGACGGCCTTGACCACCAACGTGCGGTTCTGTCCCGGTATCGCTCGTCCGGGCTCTCGCCCCGTCGGGTGCCGTGCCAGTCATCGCCGTGCCCATCCTCGCGTCGAGGGCATGCGAAAGGCCCTCCCGCTCAGCGTTTCCACTGGCTGGAGGGCCTTTCTGCACGGTGGGCGATACTGGGATCGAACCAGTGACCTCTTCGGTGTGAACGAAGCGCGCTACCCCTGCGCCAATCGCCCGTGCTGCCAACCCCGTAGGGCGTGCGTGGACGATATTAGCCTGCTTCGAGCGCGGATGCGAAATCCGAATCGCCCAGCCGGGTCAGGGATCGATCCGCTCCCGCATGTTCCGCTCGAACAGGTCGCGCGCGGCGCTCGACAGCTCGCCCACCTCCAGGTCCACGCCGTCCAGCCATACCGTGGGCTGCACGTTGCGCACGGATCCCGTCAGCAGCATCCGAGCCTCACCGGCGGCCACCTGGTCGAGCACCGTGAACGGCAGCTCCCCGTCCTTCGCCTCGCGAACGGGCAGCCCTGCCTCCGCGCCCCACTCGAGCAGCAGCTCGCGCGTGATGCCGGCCAGACAGCCCACGCTGAGCGGGGGAGTGACGAGCTCGCCACCGATCTCGATGAACACGTTCGAGCCGGTGCCCTCGCACAGGTCGCCCCGGGTGTTCGCGAACACGGACTCGTCGCCGCCCTTGGCGATGGCGTCGGCCAGCGCCACGACGTTCTCGGCGTACGAGGTGGTCTTCAGGCCAGCGACCGCGCTGTTCTCGTTGCGGGTCCACGGGGAGCGGGCGGCGCGCCCGGTGGGGACGACGACGGCGGGGGTCGCCGCCACGACGACCGTCTGCGGTGTGTCCGACCGACCGGAGCCGAGCGGACCGACGCCGTCCGTCACGGTGATGCGCAGGCGTCCGGCGTCGGGTGCCGCGGCGAGGACGGCGTCGACACCGCCGCGCACCTTGTGCAGGTCGAGGTCCGCCATGCCCATGCCGGCCGCCGAGCGTTCCAGGCGTGCGAGATGTCGCGTCAGCGCGAACGCCTGACCGCCGAGGACGGCGCAGGTCTCGAAGACGCCGTCGCCGACGGTGATGCCGTGGTCCACCGCGCTGAGCGCGGCCTCGTCGGGCGCGACCATGCGCCCCTCTGTCCAGATGACGGTCATGCGCCCCAGTCTGTCACCGGCGCAACGTGATGTGCGTGACCTCTGGCGTGTGCCGTACGGAGGTGGAGCCGAACTCGATGGGCGGCACGCCGTCGAACACGCGAGTGCCCGAGCCGAGCGTGAAGGGCACCACGTGCAGCCGTAGCTCGTCGACGTGCCCAGCGGCGAGGTACTCGTTCAGCGTGGTGGCTCCTCCGGTGATGGAGATGTCACCGTCGCCCGCGGCCGCCCGGGCCTGCTCCAGCGCGCTCTCGATGCCGTCCGTCACGAAGTGGAACGTGGTGCCGCCCTCCATCGGGATCGGGTCGCGCGCGTGGTGCGTCAGGACGAAGACGGGCCCGTGGTACGGCGGGTTCTCACCCCACCAGCCCTTCCAGTCCTGGTCCCACGACCCACGGCCGGGGGTGAACATGTTGCGCCCCATGATGTACGCGCCGGCTCCCACGACCGCGTCGACCTCGGCCTTGTGTGCGTCCCCGTGCTCGAACATCCAGGTGTGCAGCCGTTCGCCCGCGAGCGGCCCGAACGGGTGCTCGAGGCTCTGGTCGTGCCCGGCGGAGTAGCCGTCGAGCGACACTGCCATATCTGCTTTGATGATTCCCATGCCTGTCCGACGGAGCGGCCGGGCAGAACTCATCGGCCTGCGCGGCAGGACTTCCACGTCCCTATGACGACGCCAGCGCGACCAGCCGCTCCGCCTTGAGCTCGGTCTCGTGCCACTCGGCCGTCGGGTCGGAGCCCCAGGTGATGCCGGCGCCGGTGCCGAACCGCAGCACGCCGCCGGATCCGTCGTCGGCCCACCAGAACGTGCGGATGCCGACGGCGAGGGAGGCCGCGCCGTCGGCCACCCACCCCACGGCGCCGCAGTACGGGCCGCGGGGCGCGGGCTCCAGCTCGCCGATGATCCGCAGCGCGCTCGACTTCGGCGCACCCGAGACCGAACCGGGCGGGAAGGTGCCGGCCAGCAGCCGCCGCCACAGGTCGCCGGAGCCGGCGACGTCGTCGGTCAGGGTGCCGCGGACGCGGGAGACGAGGTGGACCAGGCCGGGGTGCTCCTCGACGGCGAGCAGCGAGGTCACCTCGACGGTGCCGGGGCGGCAGACCGTCTGCAGGTCGTTGCGCACGAGGTCCGTGATCATCACGTTCTCGGCCCGGTCCTTGTCGGTGAGCCCGCCGGGGGTGCGGGCGGTGCCCTTGATCGGCCCCGACTCCACGACGGTCCCCGTCCCTGGCTCCTGCCGCACGGACAGGTACAGCTCGGGGGAGGCACTCACCACCCACACGGGGTCCAGCCCGGTGGCGGCGGGCACGTGGACGGCGGCGGCGTGCGGGGCGGGGTTGCCCGCGGCCAGCCGTGCGGCGAGCGCCCGGGCGTCGGGCTCGGCGCCGTGCGCGCCACCCAGCGGCGCCGACAGCACCCGGCAGATGTTGGCCTGGTAGACGTCGCCGTCGCGCACGTGCTCGCGTACCCGGCCGACGGCGGCCTCGTAGCCGGCGCGGTCCATGGAGGACGTCCAGGCGTCGTGCGGCGGGCCGTGCCAGGAGCCGGCGGGGGGCGCGACGGCGTCGTCGTGCACGTCGTCGTGCACGCGGGCGAAGCGCCACGCGCGTGCCCGGCCGCCCGCGCGGGTGCCGGGGCCCGCGTGCGTGCCCGCCTCGAAGTCGGCGACGACGAACCAGGCTCCCGTCGCGAGCCGTTCGGGCTGGGTCAGGACGTCGATGCACTCGACCGCATCGGTCGCCGTGCGCCCGGCGAAGCGTGCCCAGCTGGTGTCGCCGGTCACGTCGGGCGGGGGAGTAGCCAGGACGGACCGAGACCGAACTGGCGCGATCGTGCGCTTTGCGGGCGGATGGGCCGGGCTGGGGGACACGGGACAACCGTACGGCGGCGCGTGCGATTGGACGGTTCGCCCTCCCGTCGATTAATGTTCAGATCACGCCGGAACACCGGGGGAAACCCCAGGATGCCCGGCTTCGCGGATGTAGCTCAGTGGTAGAGCATCACCTTGCCAAGGTGAGGGTCGCGGGTTCAAGTCCCGTCATCCGCTCGGAAAAGCCGCTCTCGTAGGATCTTCGGCTGAAGAGAGCACCCAGCACGGTGGGTTGGCCGAGTGGCGAGGCAGCGGCCTGCAAAGCCGTACACACGGGTTCGAATCCCGTACCCACCTCGCAATGCAGCATGGGCGATTGGCGCAGCGGTAGCGCGCTTCCCTGACACGGAAGAGGTCACTGGTTCGATCCCAGTATCGCCCACCACCTTCGAAGGCCCCCTGAACAGCGGAAACGCTGTCCAGGGGGCCTTTCGCGCGTTGCGGGGGTGCTCCGGCCGGGGGGTCCGGGTCCGTGGTCCCGTCGCCGGCCCAGCGTGCACGTTCACCCGCGCGACTCTGGAAGGATGCGTCGATGCAGCTCCGCCCACAGATCGTGTGCCTGTGCGGCTCGACTCGGTTCGCCGGGGCTGCTGGTCGACCCGCGGGAGGGTCGTGGCAGGGATGCCGGGCTACTGCGTCGTGTAGTGCTCGATGCTCATCACGAGGATGACGCGGTCGGGGCTGTCGGACGGCGGCTGCGTGTCCGGGAGGCCGTACCGCTTGCCCAGGTGGACGTAGTACGCCCCGGTCGGGTCCGGGATGGCCTCGATCAGGCGGCCGCGCACCTCGAGGTAGTTGAACGGGTTCTCGTCGTTGAGGATCGAGAGGCTCATCGAGGGGTTGTGCTGCAAGTTGCGGTACTTGGCGCGCTTGGCGGAGTGGGTGAAGCGCAGCGTCTCGCCGTCGAAGTCGAACCACATCGGGTTGACCTGCACGGTGTCGTCCGGCCGGATCGTGCCGAGGAACGCGTAGTTCGGCGCCTCGAGCAGCGGGATGAGGTGGGCGGGGATCACATCGGTCGCACTCATACCGCCGAACATAACCTGGCTCGGTCCCGAGGACGCGTCGCAGGTGGCGTGGTCATTTCGATTGGACCGACACACCGTTTGTGAACTACTCTTCCGGAGCGTCACCACAGGGGCCCGAAAGGGTCCGAGCTGGTGCATCGCGGATGTAGCTCAGTGGTAGAGCATCACCTTGCCAAGGTGAGGGTCGCGGGTTCAAGTCCCGTCATCCGCTCGAAACCCGCTTTTGGGTGGGGAGCACGGTGGGTTGGCCGAGAGGCGAGGCAGCGGCCTGCAAAGCCGTACACACGGGTTCGAATCCCGTACCCACCTCGGGCGATTGGCGCAGCGGTAGCGCGCTTCCCTGACACGGAAGAGGTCACTGGTTCGATCCCAGTATCGCCCACCAGCACGGCCCCGGACTGCGGTCCGGGGCCTTTTGCGTTGCCGGCGGACCGGCTCGTCCCGCCGCCGAGTGCAGACTTCGACGCGCCACTGGTCGACGGGTGCAGACATCGTTGCGGTACGTGGAGCCGGAACCGCAGCTAACTCTGCACCGGCGACGGCAGCCCGCAACCAACTCTGCACTCGTCCGGGAGACGCAACGGTGCCCTGTGCTGCGGCGCCCAGGTCGAGCTGTTCCGGCGCGTCGCTCACCGCGCACAGCGCCCCGCCGCAGTCGGTCTTGCCGTGGAGAGCCACTCGAAACGATCACTACCGAACAAACTGTTGGCGTCCGCGCGCACTCGGGCTAACGTATCGGTCACTTCCGGAACCTGTCCGAACATAAACGAACATCGACGTCGACGGTCGCCGAGTGCAGCTCAACGGAGATCTGCACCGCGTGACGAGCCCCGAGGGGCCTGCGGGTGCCGGACCGCTCCGGCCCGTCGACCGCGACGTCGACGAACCACTTCAACGAGGAAGGGAAACCCATGAGACGCAGACGCGTGTCAGCAGCGGCGATCGCGGGGATGCTGGTGTGTGGGGTCGTCGGGTCGTCGCTCGTCGTGGCGGGAGCCGCGACGTCGGCCGCCGGCGCACCGCGCGCCGCCACGGCGCTCGCCGCGGCGGAGACCACCGAGATCACCGTCGACGGCGACGACATCGCCGCGGACAACGTCAACGGCCTGACGTTCAAGGGCTTCGGCGTGCTCAGTGCCAACAGCACCAGCGCCCTGCTGATGGACTACAAGTCCGAGCAGCCCGAGAAGTACGCGGAGCTGCTGCAGGTCCTGTTCGGCGGCGAGCACCCGATCATGCACCACGTCAAGATCGAGATGGGCGACGACCGCAACAACTCGACCGGCTCCGACGTGGCGACGATGCGCACGCAGGACGAGCCGGCGAACGTGCGCAGGCACCCGGGCTTCCAGCTCGCCGCGGACGCCAAGAAGGTCAACCCCGACCTCAAGGTGTCGATCCTGCGCTGGAACGCAGCTCCCTGGGCGAACACGAACGACAAGATCTACGACTGGTACAAGAACACGATCCTCGCCGCGTACCGCGATTACGGCTACATGGTCGACTACGTCAACCCCGGGGTGAACGAGCACTCCGCCGACCTGGCGTGGACCAGGGAGTACGCCGAGCGCGTGCGCACCGACGACACGGGCTACGTGAGCGACGACCCCCGGCTCGCGGGCTTCCGCGCGGGTGAGGCCGACCTGTTCCACCAGATCCAGGTGGTCATCTCCGACGAGGTCGGCACCGGCACCTTCGGCGACGAGATGGTCGCGGACGCCTCGCTGCGCGACGTCGTCGGCGCCTCCGGGTTCCACTACAACACCAACGACGACGCGGCCGGGAACTTCACGCGGCTCGCCGACGAGCTCGACGAGCAGATCTGGAACAGCGAGGCGCAGGCCACCTTCAGCAACTCCTCGTTCCGGCCGAACAACAACACCGCCGACCCCACCGTCGAGGGCACCGGCCTCGGCGGGACCGGCAGCTCCCTGGAGATGGCGAACACCATCGTGAAGGGCTTCGTGAACTCCCGGCGCACGCACTTCGTCTACCAGCCGGCGATCGGCTCGTTCTACGAGGGCGGGCAGTACTCGTACAAGGAGCTCGTCAGCGCCCGCGACCCGTGGTCGGGATGGATCCACTACGACGCCGGCCTGGCGGCGCTGCAGCACTTCTCCAGCTTCGCTGTCACGGGCTGGGAGAACGACGACAACACCGCGGGCATCTGGCGCACCGTGCCGCAGGCGTCCGCCTCGACGGCGACCGGGACCAACCCCGTGAACGGGCGGAACGGCGGCCCCAACTACCTCACCCTCGCCGCGCCGGACCGCAGCGACTTCTCCACGGTGCTGGTCAACGACTCCGAGTCGCCCCGGACCTACCGGATCACACCACAGGACCTGGACCTCGGCACCGACCCGGTGCTCGACGTCTGGGAGACGCGCGCGGCCGAGGACGGCGAGGCGTTCGACGAGCGGTACAAGCGCCACGCCGGAGACCTGACCGCCGACGCCCAGGGCGGCTACACCCTCACGGTCGAGCCCTACTCCATCGCCACCGTCACGTCCCTCGACGTCACGGACGACGAGGGATGGACCACGCCGCTCCCCGTGGAGGGCGAGCGCACCGTGCTCGACGCCGACCCGGAGCACGGCGTGCTGTGGGAGGACGACTTCGACTACGAGGGCAGGACCGTCCCCGTCGTCGCGGAGGGCGGCGGCCTGACCGGCGCGCGCGAGGACTTCGTTGAGTCCCGCGGCGGGGAGACCGGCGCGATCCCGCTGTACACGTGGGACCGCAACGGCTCCTTCGAGTCCTACCGGGCCGACGACGGCCAGTGGGTGCTCCGCCAGCAGGTCGACCGTGCGGGCACCGGCGTCGGCGGCGCGTGGAACAACGGCGCCCCCGTCACCGCCGTCGGCGACCGGCGCTGGAGCAACTACCGCGCCACCGTCGACGTGCGCTTCGAGCGCGGCCCCGCCGACGACAACTACGCGGCCCTCGGCGCACGCTCCAGCGGCGGCAGCACCTCCCACGACCTGCGCGGCACGCCGTACGCGCTCAAGCTGGTCTCCGACGGGACCTGGCAGCTCGACCGCCTCGGCACGACCGTCCGGAGCGGCTCCGTCGCGACCGACGGCTGGGCGGCCGACGCCTGGCACGAGCTGTCCGTGCAGGTGGCGGGCGACCGCGTCACCGGGTGGGTCGACGGCGAGCAGGTCTTCACCTGGACCGACGACGCACCGATCCTGTCCGGCTGGGTCGACCTGGCCAGCGGGTTCCACTGGACCCAGTTCGACAACCTCACGGTCGAGCGCGTGGACGACGAGGTGCCGTACTACGGCGAGTACCTCGACGGTCACGAGATGACCGACCTCACCGACCCGGCCGCGACCAAGCTCGTCTACGACGGCGACTGGGCGCACGACAACGGCAAGGGCATGTTCGAGTACGGCCGCACGTCGTCCGTCAGCCAGGGCACCGGCGCCTCGGTGAGCTACACGTTCACCGGGTCCGGGCTCGACGTGCTGGGAGCCAACGACGGCTCCGCACGCCTGGACGTGACCGTCGACGGCGAGCCGGTGGCCGTCAACGCCCGGACCCGAGCCTCGGGCCAGTACCAGCAGGCCTACGAGCTGCGCGGCCTCGGATGGGGCGAGCACACGGTGACCCTCACCGTCACGTCCGGCACCCTGAACGTCGACGCCGTCGGCGTCGTCTCCGCCCCGGCGTCCGACGCGGCCGACGACCGGTCGCTCGAGCACGCCCTGGAGGAGGCAGAGGCCGTCGAGCGCACCGACGACTTCACCGACGTGGACTGGGCCGTCCTGCAGAACGGGATCACCGCCGCGCGGACGGCGCTCGCGGACCCGGCGGCCTACCGGCTCGACGGGCAGGGCGCCGCGCAGCTCGTGTCCCGGCTCGAGACGGCGTCCGCGCCGGTCATCAACCGGATCGTCGAGCTGGAGGAGCCGCGGACGGCGACCTACACGGGCGAGGCGCCTGACCTGCCGGACACGCTGACGGCCGAGCTCACCGACGGCAGCACCCGCGAGGTGCCGGTCGACTGGGCCGTCGACGCGGCCGCGTTCGACGAGGCCTGGGCGGCGACCGAGGTCCGGGGCACGTACGGCCCGCTGACCGCGACGGCGCACGTCGAGGTGGTGCCGCGCGGGACTGTCGCCTTCGGTGACGTCAACGCGACCAGCGGCGGTTCGCTGGGGTACGACTCACCCGCGCACGGCGCGATCGCGGACCTGGTCGGCGACGACCTCGTCAACGAGGCTCCCGACCAGGTGCGCGACGGCGACGCCGCGTGGGGGCACTGGGGCCAGGACGCGACGGGAGAACGAGCCATCAGCTACAAGGGCGAGGTCGCCGGCGAGTACGACAAGATGACGACAACAGGCACGTACACGGCGAACCAGGTGGGCGCCGAGGTGTCGTACACCTTCACGCTCCCGGCGGGCTCGTACACCGTCGTGGCCGGCTCCCACTCGTGGTGGCCGGGCAACAGCAGGAGCGCCGACGTCCTGCTCGACCACGACGGCGGGAGCCGGACGGTCGGCTCGGTCAGGCTCGACTCGGGCAACCCGAGCGAGGTGCTGAGTCACGACGTCGACCTCGCGGAGCCCGGCCCGGTGACCATCCGCCTCAGGGCGACCAACAACCAGTCGCCCATGCTGTCCTGGGCGGCGGCGGTAACCCGCTAGCCCCCGCCCGTTGAGTGCTGGATCTTCGCCCTCTGATGGCCCTCAGAAGGGCGAAGATCCAGCACTCAACGGAGAGCAGGGGTCAGGTGGTGAGGCGGGCGCGCAGCGCCCGCACGTGGCCCGGGGTGAGGCCGCCGCGGGTCAGGTAGGCCTCGACCGAGCCGTGCCGCGCGCGCAGGTGCTCCAGGGCCTCGACGATCACGTGCCGGGTGGGCGGGATCTCGCGCCCGACGGGGATCTCCCGGTCCTCAGGGAGCTCGGCGTACCGCGGGGCGAGCCGCTCGTTGGTGAGCTCGTAGTCGTCGGCCAGCGCGTCGAGATCGGCGCCGACCAGGCTGAGCGAGAGCGCCACCACCAGGCCGGTGCGGTCCTTGCCCGCTACGCAGTGCACCAGCACCGGACCCTCCGGCGCGTCCGCGACGGCGGCGACGGCGCGCGCGAACAGGTCTGGGCGCCGGTCGAGCAGACCCGTGTAGAGGTGGACCCACGGGCCCTCCTCGGGGTCGTCGGGCTCCTGCACGGGGAGGCTCAGGTAGCCCGGGTGGCTCGCCAGCATGCTCGGCCACTCGTCGTTCTCCCACGGCCGGCGCAGGTCGACGATCCGCGCCAGGCGGTAGGCCGTGGCGGCGACGACGCCGTCGTCGGTCAGAAAGCTGGAGGAATCGGAGCGGACCAGCGCCCGCTCGCGCACGGTGCCGCCGCCGGTGAGCGGGAGTCCGCCCAGGTCACGCACGTTGAGACAGCCGGGCCAGTCGAGGTGGAGCGGTGTGTAATCCGTCACTCGGGGAGGTTAGCGTTCCGGCGCGTCGCCGTGCAGGGGAATCTTTCCCTTGCGCATCTCGACGGCGATCTGCTCGGCGTCCAGCAGGTCCAGGGCGTTCCCGAGCTGGGCGGAGTCGTAGGTGCCGGCCGAGCGCGCGGCGAGCAGCTCCTCGCGCTGGGCGGCGATCGCCGCCAGCCGTAGCTCGCGGTACTGGATGAACCGCTCCTTGGTCAGCACGGCGTCCTCGTCCTGCGACTCGTGCTCCCGGACCATGTCCTTGCGCACCTTGGCGACCACGCTCTCGTCGTACGCCGTACCGTCCGGGCGGCGGGGGGCCGTGAGGAAGGCGCGGGCCGCCTGCTCGGTCTCGCGGCGCAGGGCGGGCAGGTCGTCGGCGGTCTCCTGCCCGACGAGGCCCAGCCGGCGCGCCACCCACGGCAGGGTGCTGCCCTGGACCAACAGGGTGCCGACCGCGACGCCGAACGCGACCAGGATAAGGAAGGACCGGTTCGGTGTCTCCGCCGGCAAGGTCTGGGCGGCGGCGAGCGTCACCACGCCGCGCATGCCCGCCCACACCAGCAGGGTGCCCTCCCGCCAGCCCAGCGGCCTGGCCAGGTCGTAGTCGATGTCGGCCGTGCGCCGCCGCAGGACGCCCTGCATCCGTTCCAGGCGACTGCCGGGAGAGCGGCCCCGACCGCCGTCGGCCTGCCCGGCCGTCCGCGGCGGAGCCGCCGCCGCCCGCTCGTCGATGCGGACCTGGAACTCCGCCAGCGTGCCGCGGACCGCCTCCCCGCGCCGCGCCCTGCGCGCCTGGACCGCGATCAGCGGTGCGACGAACCCGGCCCGCACCACCAGCACCGCCACCCCTGCGACGGCGGCGACGGCGGCGGCTCGCCAGACCGACCCCGTGACCGCCTCCACGTCCTCGACCAGGGCGAAGAGCTCGAGCCCCATCGCGAGGAAGACCGCACCCTCGAGCAGCAGCTCGACGGTGTGCCAGTTGGACCGTTCGGCGATGCGGTCCTGGGGCCGCAGGTGCCGGGCAGAGCCGTTGCCGGTCACCAGGCCCGCCGCCACGACGGCGACCAGGCCGGACGCCCCCAGCTCCTCCGCGGGCAGGTAGGCGGCGAACGGGACGACGAACGACATGGCGGTGCTCAGGGCGGCGTGCCGCAGGCGCCCGCGGATCCGCAGGCCCAGCCAGCCGACGGGCACGCCGATCGCGACCGCGACGCCCGCCGCGAACGCGAAGTCGCCGACGACCTCCCACAGGCTCACCGAAGCGGCCGTCGCCGCGATGGCCGAGCGGAGCAGCACCAGGGCCGACGCGTCGTTGAGCAGGGACTCGCCCTCGAGCATGGTGACGCTGCGCGGCGACGCCCCGAGCCGCTTCACGATCGAGGTGGCCACGGCGTCGGTCGGGCTCACGATCGCGCCCAGCGCGATGGCGGTGGCCAGGTCGATGCCCGGGATCAGCAGCCGGAACAGCAGCCCCATCAGCACGGAGCTGATCACCACGAGCGTGACGGAGAGGCCGCCGATGGCCGTGAAGTCGCGCCGGAAGTCCATCGACGGCAGGCCGACGGCCGCCGAGTACAGGAGGGGAGGCAGCACCCCGCCGAGGATCAGCTCGGGTGGCACCTCGATCGCCGGTACCCACGGCAGGAGGCTCACCCCGGCGCCGAGCACCACCAGCACGAGGGGAGAGGCGACCCCGGCGCGGGGCGCGAGCGCGGTGACCGCGATGATGAGAGCGGCCGCGGCGACGGCGATGGTCAGGTACTCGACGGACTCCACGGGCTGACGTTACGAGACGTGGGAGGCGTCCGCCGAGCAGCGCGGTCGTGATTTCACCCCGGCCGTGGTGCTCGGCCCGGGAGCGTGGAGTGGCTCTTCCACATGCGGTACGCGTGACCCGTGGGTAGTTTCGGCCCCGCGCAGCGTCAGCGCTGCCGTGCGCTCCTCTTCGGGTGCGCGTAGGTTCGAATGGGCGACGGGACCCCGTCGTTCGCAGGGGGCGCACCGTTCGTGTGCCTGTGTCGAGAGGATTTGAACATGGGGCTTTTTGACAAGGCCAAGGAGTTCGCGTCCGACCCGGACAACGTCGCGAAGGCGAAGGAGCAGATGACCGACGAGAACGTCGGCGCTGCCACCGACAAGCTCAAGGAGTTCGCGCCCGACCAGGCAGACGGCGCCATCGACTCGATGGGCGACAAGGCCCGCGAGTGGGGCGGCGCTGAGGAGGCGGCACAGGAGCCGGCCCAGCAGCGCGAGGCGCAGCCGCAGGCGGCGGAGCGTCAGGACAGCCCGCAGCAGGAGCGCGAGGGCGGCCGCGGTGAGGGCCGCGAGGGCCGCGGCGAAGGCCGCGAGGGTGGCCGTGGCGAGGGCCGCGGTGAGGGCCGCGAGGGCCGCGAGGGCCGTGAGGGTGGCCGCGAGGGCCGCGAGGGTGGCCGTGGCGAGGGCCGTGGCCAGGACGGCCCGGGTCGTCACGGTGACGGCGGCCGCGACTGACGGTCGGTACGATCGAGGGGCACTGTCGGCGACGACGGTGCCCCTCGATCAGTTTCCGTGACCTTCCCCTAGGAGCACCGTCGTGTCCGACGTCGCATCGCCGCCCAGCCCCACCGCACTCACCTCGGCTGACACCTCCACGGAGGCGACGACGACCACGGCCACGACGAGCGGCGTCGAGCTGTACGCCGACCGTCGCGACGTCGTCGTGGTGCGGGTGGACGGCGAGCTGTGGGACCTCGACCGCGAGATCCCGGCCGGCCGCACGGTCGAGCCGGTGACCATCGGCGAGCCGGACGGTCTCGCCGTGCTGCGGCACAGCGCGGCCCACGTGCTGGCGCAGGCGGTGCAGCAGGTCAACCCGGACGCGAAGCTGGGCATCGGCCCGCCGGTGACCGACGGCTTCTACTACGACTTCGACGTCGAGACGCCGTTCACGCCCGACGACCTCAAGGCGCTCGACAAGATCATGGGGCGCATCATCAAGGAGGGCCAGACCTTCCGCCGTCGGGTCGTCACCGAGGACGAGGCCCGTGCGGAGCTTGCGAACGAGCCGTACAAGCTCGAGCTGATCGGCCTCAAGGGTTCGTCGGCCGACGCCGGTGAGGGCGCGTCCGTCGAGGTGGGCGCCGGCGAGCTCACCATCTACGAGAACGTCCGGGGCGCCGGCCGCGAGAGCGAGACGGTGGTCTGGAAGGACCTGTGCCGCGGCCCGCACCTGCCCAGCACCCGGCTCATCGGCAACGGCGTGCAGCTCCAGCGCTCGGCCGCCGCCTACTGGCGCGGCAGCGAGAAGAACCCGATGCTGCAGCGCGTGTACGGCACGGCGTGGCCCACCAAGGACGAGCTCAAGGAGTACCTGGAGCGCCTGGCGGAGGCCGAGCGCCGCGACCACCGTCGCCTGGGCTCCGAGATGGACCTCTTCAGCTTCCCGGACGAGATCGGCTCGGGCCTCGCGGTGTTCCACCCCAAGGGCGGGGTGATCCGCAACGCCATGGAGGAGTACTCGCGGCAGAAGCACATCGAGGGCGGCTACGAGTTCGTCTACAGCCCGCACATCACCAAGGAGAAGCTGTACCAGGTCTCCGGGCACCTCGACTGGTACGCGGACGGCATGTACCCGCCGATGCACCTCGA
This sequence comes from Promicromonospora xylanilytica, assembly GCF_054782895.1. Classification (NCBI taxonomy): domain Bacteria; kingdom Bacillati; phylum Actinomycetota; class Actinomycetes; order Micrococcales; family Promicromonosporaceae; genus Promicromonospora; species Promicromonospora xylanilytica. The sequence continues at coordinate 565,692 of NZ_BAAGRP010000007.1, read as the reverse complement.
CGAGGAGCTCGACGACGACGGCACCGTCCGCAAGCCGGGGCAGAACTACTACCTCAAGCCGATGAACTGCCCGATGCACAACCTGATCTTCGACTCCAGGGGCCGGTCGTACCGCGAGCTGCCGCTGCGGCTGTTCGAGTTCGGCACCGTGTACCGGTACGAGAAGTCCGGCGTCGTGCACGGCATGACGCGCGCCCGCGGCTTCACGCAGGACGACGCGCACATCTACTGCACGCGCGAGCAGATGAAGGACGAGCTCACCGCCACCCTGACCTTCGTGCTGGACCTGCTCAAGGACTACGGCCTGGAGGACTTCTACCTGGAGCTCTCCACGCGTGACCCGGAGAAGTCCGTGGGCTCGGACGAGGTGTGGGACGAGGCGACGAAGACGCTCGAGGAGGTGGCGACCGCGTCGGGCCTCGACCTGGTGCCGGACCCGGAGGGCGCCGCGTTCTACGGCCCGAAGATCTCGGTGCAGGCCAAGGACGCCATCGGCCGGACCTGGCAGATGTCGACGATCCAGCTTGACTTCAACCTGCCCGAGAAGTTCGACCTGCAGTACACGGCGGCCGACGGCTCGCGGCAGCGCCCCGTCATGATCCACCGCGCGCTGTTCGGGTCGATCGAGCGGTTCTTCGCGGTGCTGCTGGAGCACTACGCGGGCGCGTTCCCGGCATGGCTGGCCCCGGTCCAGGTCAAGGCCGTCCCCGTCGCGGACGCGTTCGACGGCTACCTGGCCGACGTCGTCGCCCAGCTCAAGGCACGCGGCATCCGCGCCGAGGCGGACTACAGCGACGACCGGTTCGGCAAGAAGATCCGCAACGCGGCCAAGGAGAAGGTGCCGTTCACCCTCATCGCCGGGGGCGAGGACGTCGAGGCGGGTGCCGTGTCGTTCCGGTTCCGTGACGGGACCCAGGAGAACGGTGTGCCGGTGGCCGACGCCATCGAGCGCATCGTGGCCGCCGTCCGCGATCGCGTCCAGGTCTGACGGGTGACTGATGGTCGTCGTCGGATGAGCACAGAGCCCGTACCGGAGTCGCCGGCGGCGTTCGGGCCGCCGGGCGACGGGCTGCAGCGGCTCTGGACGCCGCACCGACTGGTCTACATCGGCGGGCAGGACCGGCCCACCGACTCGACCGTCGAGACCTGTCCGTTCTGCCGCATCCCGGAGGGCGACGACGAGCTGGGTCTCGTCGTCGCCCGCGGGGAGCTGTGCTACGTGGTGCTGAACCTCTACCCGTACAACTCGGGGCACCTCATGGTGCTCCCGTACCGGCACGTCTCGGACTACACGGACCTGGACGCGGCCGAGACGGCCGAGCTGGCGCAGATGACTCAGCAGGCCATGCGCGTGTCGCGCGCCGTCTACGCGCCGGCAGGCTTCAATCTTGGTATCAACCAGGGCGAGGTCGCGGGCGCGGGCATCGCGGCGCACCTGCACCAGCACGTGGTGCCGCGCTGGCTGGGTGACGCGAACTTCCTGCCCGTCGTGGGTCAGACCAAGGCGTTGCCCGAGCTGCTGGGGGACACGCGCCGCCGACTTGCGGAGGCGTGGGTGACGGCGGGGGGCGGAGAGGAGAACTGATGTTCCGGGGCCTGCGCTCCTTCATGACCACGGTGTTCACGCCCTTGGCCCGGCTGCTGCTGGCGCTGCGGATCTCGCCGGACGCCGTGACCGTCGCCGGAACGGTGGTCGTCACCGCGGTGGCCCTGGCCCTGTTCCCCACGGGACACACGCTCGTGGGCGGCCTCCTCGTCGGCTTCTTCGTCCTCTTCGACTCCCTCGACGGGGTGATGGCACGCCAGGCCGGCCGTTCAGGCCCCTGGGGCGCGTTCCTCGACTCCACCCTCGACCGGGTGTCCGACGGCGCCGTGTTCGCCGGGATCACCCTCTGGTTCGTGCTGCACCCCGACGAGCACCACGGGCTGTGGGGCGTCGGCGCCGCGCTGGCGTGCCTGGTGCTCGGGAGCGTGGTCCCGTACGCCCGCGCCCGGGGCGAGAGCGTCGGGGCGACCGTACAGGTCGGCATCGCCGAGCGCGCCGACCGGCTCGTGCTCGCGCTGGTGCCCTTCACGTTCCTGCAGGTGGGGCTGCCGGTGGTCGTGCTGGAGGTGGTCCTCACGCTGCTGGCGCTCGCGAGCCTCGTCACCGTGCTCCAGCGCATGGCCACCGTGCGGGCCCAGCTCACTCGGCGCGGCGTGGGACAGGGAACCTGATGGACGTCGCGGCGGCGTACACGTTCGCGTGGCGGAACGCCACGAAGATCCCCGAGCCGCTGCTGCGGGGCCTGTTCACCGTGGTGGCCGACGTCACCTGGCTGCGGCACGGCAAGAGCGTGCGCCGCATGGAGGCCAACTACGCGCGGGTCCGGCCGGACCTCGACGCCGCCGCCGTGCGCCGGCTGTCGCGGGCCGGCATGCGCAGCTACATGCGTTACTTCCGCGAGGCGTTCACCCTCCAGGGCGTCACCCCGGAGGGCCTGCGGGCGCGCGTGCGCGTCGAGGGCTACGACGAGCACGTGCGGCCCGTCGTCGCCGACGGGGGAGCGGTCTCGCTCGCGCTCGGCCACCTCGGCAACTGGGACCTGGCGGGCGCGTACGGCTCCCAGTACCTCGCGAGCGTGCTCACGGTCGCCGAACGGCTCAAGCCCGACGAGCTCTTCGACGAGTTCGTGCGGTTCCGCGCCTCGCTCGGCATCGAGGTGCTCGCCCTCGGCAACGGCGACGTGCTGGGCTCGCTCGTGCGCAGCGCCAAGGAGGGCAGCAGGCTCATCCCGCTGCTCAGCGACCGCGACCTCACCTCGACCGGCATCGAGGTGGACCTCGTGGGACACCGCGCACGGGTGGCGGCCGGGCCGGCGCTGCTCGGCCTCGAGGCCGGCGTGCCCGTCCACGCCGTCGGCATCACCTACGAACGGCTGCGCGGCGAGCGCCGCCGGGCGGCCGGGACGCCGTGGGGGATCGTGATCAGGTTCTGCCCGCCGCTGCCCGTCCCCGACGCCGGGCTGCCTCGCGACGAGCAGCTCCGCCTCCTCACCCAGGGCTGGGTGGACCAGCTCTCCCGGACGATCGTCGAGCACACGCACGACTGGCACATGCTGCAGCGCGTGTTCGTCGCCGATCTCGGCCCGGCCCGCCAGCACGGCGCCCGGGAGCGGGGGAGCGGATGAGGGGCGTCCGGCGACGCGGCCACCACGCGCTGCGCGTCGGCCTCGTCTGTCCCTACTCCTTCGACGCCCCCGGCGGTGTGCAGTTCCACGTGCGCGACCTCGCCGAGGCTCTCCAGGCCGCCGGGCACGAGGTGTCGGTGCTCGCCCCGTCGAGCGACGACACCGAGCTGCCCGGCGTCGTCACCGCCGCCGGACGGGCGGTGCCCGTGCCGTACAACGGGTCCGTGGCGCGCCTGACCTTCGGGCCGCTGACCGCCACCCGCGTGCGTCGCTGGCTGGAGGGCGGCATCGGCGGCCACCCCTTCGACATCGTCCACCTGCACGAACCGATGGTCCCCAGCCTCTCGATGCTCGCGCTCTGGCAGGCCACCGAGCCCGTCGTCGCCACCTTCCACACCTCACAGGTGCGCTCGCGGGCGCTCCAGGTCGCCTACCCGCTCGTGCGGCAGTCCCTGGAGAAGATCGCCGCCCGCATCGCCGTGTCCGAGGACGCGCGCCGCACACTGGTGGACCACCTCGGCGGCGACGCCGTCGTCATCCCGAACGGCGTCTACACCCAGGTGTTCGCGAGCAGCCCCCGGCGGCCGCGGTGGACCGGCACCCCCGACGCGCCGACCATCGCGTTCCTCGGCCGGATCGACGAACCCCGCAAGGGCCTCGACGTACTGCTCCGGGCCGTGCCCACCATCCTCGACCGCGTACCCGGCGCCCGGTTCCTGATCGCCGGGCGCGGGGCCGGCGTCGCCGCGGGCACCCGCGAGCTGCTCGGCGAGCAGGCCTCGTCCGTCGAGTTCCTCGGCGGCGTCACCGACGCCGAGAAGGCGGAGCTGCTGGCCTCCGCCGACCTGTACGTAGCACCCCAGACCGGCGGCGAGAGCTTCGGCATCGTGCTCGTCGAGGCCATGAGCGCCGGCTCCGTGGTCGTGGCCAGCGACCTGGGCGCCTTCCAGCGCGTCCTGGACGACGGCGCGGCCGGCGCCCTGTTCCGCACCGGCGACCCCGCCCACCTCGCCTCCACCCTGCTGACTCTGCTGGCCGACCCTGCGCGCAGGGACGCCTACCGGGCCCACGCCGCCGACTGGGTCCAGCGGTACGACTGGTCCGGCGTGACCGAACAGGTGCTCGCCGTGTACGACATGACGCTCGCCGCCGACCACGCCATCGGCGGCGACGTCGTCGGACGCATCATGGGGCTCTTCCCCCGCCACGTCGGAGGTGACGCGTGACCTGGTCCGAGATGGCGCTCGTCGTGCTCGGGGCGCTCGCGGTCGGCCTGCTGCTGGCCTGGCGGGGCGCCTCGCGCCTTGACCGGCTGCACCGCAAGGTCGCCGCGTCCCGGATAGCACTCGACGCGCAGCTCGTGCGACGCGCGTCGGCTGCGGTCGAGCTCGCGGCGTCCGGCGCCCTGGATCCCGCGAGCGCCGTGCTCGTGGCGGACGCCGCGTACACGGCGTCGGACGCCGGGCCGGTGACCTCGCCGGCCGCGGCGCTGAAGATGGACGGGCTGGGGCCGGTCCGGGAGCGCGCCGAGTCGGGTCTCACGGCGACGTTGCGGGAGGCGATGGGCGGCCCGGAGGCGGTCCGCACGCTGCTGGACGGGCCCGCCGGTGAGGTGGTGGCGGCGCTCGGCGCCGCCTGGTACCGGGCGACGCTGGCTCGTCGCTTCCACAACGAGGCGGTGGCGCAGGCCCGCCGGGTGCGCAGGCTCTGGTACGTCCGGTGGTTCCGGCTGGCCGGACGCGCCCCGATGCCGCGGACGGTGGAGCTGGACGACGTGCTGCCGCACGCCCTGGAGCTGGGCGGCGGTTGACCGCACTGCGAGCAGGGGGCAGGGCCTGCCGGAGCCGGACGATAGGATCGAGTTAGGGCGCCGACCGCGCCCGGAACGACCGGCGTCGATCCCACCGGCGAGAACTATGCGAGGTAACCGTGACTGAATCCGTGACCGGCGAGAACACCGTGGGCACGGTTGGCACCGCGCGCGTGAAGCGCGGTATGGCCGAGATGCTCAAGGGCGGCGTCATCATGGACGTCGTCACGCCCGACCAGGCGAAGATCGCCGAGGACGCGGGTGCGGTGGCCGTCATGGCGCTGGAGCGAGTGCCCGCCGACATCCGTGCGCAGGGTGGGGTGTCGCGTATGAGCGACCCCGACATGGTCGACGGCATCATCGAGGCCGTCTCCATCCCGGTGATGGCGAAGGCACGTATCGGGCACTTCGTCGAGGCGCAGGTGCTGCAGTCGCTCGGCGTCGACTACATCGACGAGTCCGAGGTGCTGACCCCTGCGGACTACACCAACCACATCGAGAAGTGGAACTTCACCGTGCCGTTCGTGTGCGGTGCGACCAACCTGGGCGAGGCGCTGCGGCGCATCACCGAGGGTGCGGCGATGATCCGCTCCAAGGGTGAGGCCGGCACGGGCGACGTCTCGAACGCGACGACGCACATGCGCCAGATCCGTCAGCAGATCCGCCGCCTGACGTCGCTTCCCGAGGACGAGCTGTTCGTCGCCGCCAAGGAGCTGCAGGCGCCGTACGAGCTGGTCAAGGAGGTCGCGGCCACCGGCAAGCTGCCGGTCGTGCTGTTCACCGCCGGCGGCATCGCCACCCCGGCGGACGCCGCGATGATGATGCAGCTCGGCGCCGAGGGTGTCTTCGTGGGCTCCGGCATCTTCAAGTCGGGCAACCCGGCGCAGCGCGCGAAGGCGATCGTGCAGGCCACGACGTTCTTCGACGACGCCGACGTGGTCGCCAAGGTCTCGCGCGGTCTGGGTGAGGCGATGGTCGGCATCAACGTCGAGGAGTCGCCCGAGCCGGTTCGGCTGGCGGAGCGCGGTTGGTGACGGTCTGCCCTGAGGGTGGAGATCTGCCCTGATAGGACTGGAGAGGCCCCGTGGACCGCGTGTCCGTGGGGCCTCTCCACGATCATGGCCCGGACCGCGCCGGTCCTGACGAGGGCGACCGGCTAGGCCGTCTCCCGTGACTCGTGTTCAGCAGGCCGGGTGGAGCCGTGACTCGCCCGGCAACGGCCGCCTGGCGCCTGCTGACCACGGTCAGCCGGGGGTGCCGGCTCTACCAGGGCGACGGCTCGTAGTCCTTGAGGAAGCAGCCGTACAGGTCGGTCCCGGCCTCACCCTGGACGATCGGGTCGTAGACGCGGGCGGCGCCGTCGACCAGGTCGAGGGGCGCGTGCCAGCCCTCGGCGGCGATCCGCAGCTTCTCCTGGTGCGGGCGCTCGTCCGTGATCCACCCGGTGTCCACGGCGGTCATCAGGACCCGGTCCTTCTCGAACATCTCCGCCGCGGAGGTGCGGGTCAGCATGTTGAGGGCGGCCTTGGCCATGTTGGTGTGCGGGTGTCCGGCGGACTTGTAGCGGCGGGAGAACTGCCCCTCCATCGCCGAGACGTTGACGACGTACCCGCGTCGCGCCGTGGACGTCGCGGCCCGCATCGCGGGCCGTAGCCGGGAGATGAGCAGGAACGGCGCGATCGCGTTGCAGAGCTGGACCTCCAGGAGCTCCAGCGGGTCCACCTCGTCCACGACCTGGGTCCACGAGTTGGTCGTCTGCAGGTCGGGGAGCAGCCCGCCGGCATCGACGGCCGTGCCAGCCAGGTGGGCGTCCAGGGAGGCCGAGCCCGCCCGGAGCGCCAGTGCCGTCAGGGACGCCGCGGTGTGCATGGCGACGGCGTCGTCCTGCGACTGTCCCTCGCGGTGGGCGACGGACAAGGCGGTCAGCGCCCCCGCGATCGCGGCGGGGTGCGCCTCCGAGACGTGGTCGAACGTGACCATCTCCGGCGGCTGAAGCCCGTAGGGGAGCGGGGCGACCGGCGACGACTCGCCCTCGACGAGCTGCGAGTAGGACCCCGGGGACCGGCGGACCGTCTGGCACGCGTTGTTCACCAGGATGTCGAGCGGGCCCGCCGCGGCGACGTCGTCGGCCAGGGCGATGACCTGGGTGGGATCACGCAGGTCGATCCCGACGATCTTGAGCCGGTGCAGCCAGTCGGCGGCGTCGGGCATCGCCGAGAAGCGGCGCACCGCGTCCTTCGGGAAGCGGGTGGTGATGGTGAGGTGGGCGCCGTCGCGCAGCAGACGCAGCGCGATGTACATGCCGATCTTCGCCCGGCCCCCGGTGAGCAGGGCACGGCGCCCGGTCAGGTCCGTGCGCTGGTCGCGCCGCGTGTGGCTCTTCGCGGCACAGGCCGGGCACAGCCCGTGGTAGAACGAGTCGACCAGGGTGTAGTCCGTCTTGCAGATGTAGCAGCCGCGGGCCGTGCGCAGCTCTCCGGCGAACGCCCCCGGTGCGGTCGAGACCAGGGGGATGCCGGCTGTCTCGTCGTCGATCCGCGCGGCCGACCCGGTCGCGGTCCGCTCGATGACGCTCCGGTCGTGCGCCTGGAGCTCCTCGCGGACCGCGGCCCGCCGGGACTTCTTGAGCAGCTTCCACATGTACCCGGTCGCCCGCTTGACCGTCTGGACGTCGGGATGGTTGGGGTCGAGGTCATGGAGCCGGCCCAGCACGCGAAGGGTGGTGGCTAGCTCGTCCGGGTCGATCCCCGCGTTCGTTGGCACTGCCGTAGGGTAACCGTCGCCGGGCCCGGAGCCCTGCTCGGTCCGGTCGCCGCATCGGGTCGTCACCGCCCCAGCAGCGCGTCGACGCCGACCGCGACCGCGGCGGCGAGCCGGAAGTCCACCCTGGTGTCGGGCACCTCGACGGTGTACCGGTCGCGCAGGCTGAGCTGCCGCTCGCTGGTCAGGACGGGCGCGGTCGTCCCCGTGTCGCGGAACGTGAAGTGGACGGGCAGCGGAAGCTCGGCCACACGTCGCAGCACGGCGACGAGCACGCTGCGCTCCTGGCCGTAGGCCTCCAGCCCAGGGGCTCGCAGGTGAAAGCTGGAGCGGAGCAGGCTCGCGGCGAAGTCCTTCTCGAAGGAGCCGATCGCGGACCCGTCCGCGGCGGTGACGTCGTAGGCCGCCGCGGCGTCGATCACCTGCCGTGCGCGGAAGCCGAACAGCGGCCGGGTCCTCGCCTCGTCCTCGTAGAAGGTCACCTTCTCGCGCATCGCGAGCCGCTTCTGCTGCGCGAAGGCGAGCATCCGGCCCTCCGAGCCGTCGTCGAGCGCCTCGATGATCGTGTAGCGGTTGACCAGCACGGTGAAATGCTGCTTGACGAAGAAGCGAGGCACGTGCCGCACGGCGGAGCCCGTCATGGTCGTCTCGTCCGGGTCGCTCATCGAAGCTCCATCCGGCTCACGCGAAGGAGGCCGAGCAGGAAGGGGCCCACGACCCACAGGCCGATCGAGGCGAGGAGCGGGCCGACCGCGTCGGTGCTCATCACGCCGTCGGCCAGCGGGATGGTCGTGACGTTCAGGTCGAGCCAGCTCGCGAGGGTGCTGCCGAGGTCGCCGGTGAGCCCGACGAATCCCCAGACGGTCGAGGCCACGAGGTAGACGACGATCGCTGCCGCACCGTTCAGCAGCAGGGAGCCGAGGGCGACCCCGCACAGGGTGAACAGGACGTTGACGGCCGTCCAGCCGGCGAGGGTCACCGGGTCGAGCGTGTAGTCCGCCTGCACACCGCGCACTGCGGCCGCGACGGCGGTCGTCGGGAAGGCGACCGCGAGCATCAGGGCGCTGGTGGCGATCGCCACCGCGATCCCGGCGACCGCCTTGGCGACGAGAACGCGCCAGCGGCGCGGTTCGAGGGCGAAGGTCGTGAGCGCGGTGCGCCTGCTCCACTCGCTCGTCACCGAGACGATCCCGACCACCGGGAGGAACAGGCCGAGGGTGAGCGCCGCGCTGGTGGTGACCTCCTGCGCGTCCTCGGTGAAGAAGGAGGCGTTGACCACCATCGCCCCGACGGCTCCGAGCAGGAGCAGCGTCAGGAGCACGATCGCCGTCCGGGTGTCGGCGAGCTTGCGCAGCTCGACGGCGGCCAGCCGCGTGAACGGGACGGCGCGGGCGGGTCCTCGCACCGTGGGTAGCTCGCTGGTCTGGGGCATGGTCGTGCTGCTCATGCTGCGCTCCGATCGTCCGTGGCGGTGAGAGTGAAGTAGCGGTTCTCCAGGTCCTGCGCCGCGCTCGGGTCGATCGCGGCGGCCTCGAGGATGCGGCCGCGGCCGATGATGACGACGCGGTCGGCGAGCTGCGCCACCTCGTGCAGCAGATGGGAGCTCAGCAGCACGGCGCACCCGTCGTCCGCGAGCGCCCGCAGCAGGTCGCGGATGGCGCGGATGCCCTGCGGGTCGAGGCCGTTGGCCGGCTCGTCGAGCACGAGCGCCTTCGGCGCCCCCAGGAGGGCCTGGGCGATCCCGAGGCGCTGGCGCATACCGAGCGAGTAGCCCTTGACGGTGCGCCGGCTCTCGGCGACGGTGAGGCCGACGAGGTCGAGCACCTGTGCGACGCGTCGGCGGTCCACGCCGATCATCGCCGCGGCGAGGCCCAGCGTCTCGGCGCCGGTGCGGCCGGGGTGGACCGCCTGGGCGTCGAGGAGGCCGCCCACTGCTCTCGCGGGGTTGCTGATCGCCGCGTACTGCTGCCCGTCGATCGTCGCCCGGCCGGAGGAGGACCGGGTGTGGCCCAGGAGGATCCGCATCGCGGTGGTCTTGCCGGCGCCGTTGGGTCCGAGGAAGCCGGTGATCGAGCCCGCCGGCACCTCGAACGAGACGTCGTCGAGCGCGAGGGTCGCGCCGTACCGCTTCGTGACGTGGTCGAATGTGATCATGGCTCCAGTCCACCCGCCGCGGGGCGCGGGTGCTACGGACCCTGGGCCATGCCGGGAGCCGCAGGTCGCCCGCGAGCCGGCCGGATCGTCGACCTCGGTCTGTCCACCCGTAGCCCGAGGTCGCTGGGCACCGTCCTCACGGGCTGCCTACGATCGGTCGCGATGACACCCCGCACAGGGATGACACCCCTCACCGGCCGGCAGGAGCGGCTCCGCTATGCCATCGCGTCGGTACCCCTGGTGCTGACCGGGGCCAGCTGGGTGTTCCTCGTCGGGCAGGGCGTCGTCGAGTGGCCGATGGGCGCACTCGACCTGGCCCTCGGCCTGGTCGGCCTGGTCCTGCTGCGCTGGCGCCGCCGGCTGCCGTTCACGGTCGCGGCGGTGACCGGCGTGCTCACGGTCCAGTCCGGCTCGGCGACGGGTGCCGCGTTCGTCGCTCTCGTCTCGCTCGCCGCGCACCGCGACGTCTGGCGTACCGCCGGGGCCTGCGTGGTGCTGTGGCTCGGGCTCGTCGGCATGGTGTTCGTCGACTCCGGGTGGGAGGTGCCCACCCTGGTGGCCGCGATCGGCAGCGTCGTGACGATCGCGTGCCTGGTCGGCTTCGGTCTGTACCTGGGTAGCACGCGGGACCTCGCGCTGTCGGAGGAACGGCGGCGCGAAGGGGAGCGTCGGGACGGGCTGGAGCGCGCACGCGCGGGGGAGCGGGCGAGGATCGCGCGCGAGATGCACGACGTGCTCGCCCACCGGCTGTCGATCCTGTCCCTGCACGCCGGTGCGCTCGCGCACCGCAGTGACCTGACCGCCGACGAGGTCCGCCAGGCGGCGGCGGTCATCCGGGACAACGCGCACGCGTCGCTCGAGGAGCTGCGCGCCACCCTCGGCTCGCTGCGCGAGGAGGACCCGCTGGGTGGTCCGCAGCCGTCCTTCGACGACCTGGACGCCCTGGTCGCCGAGGTGCGGGAGGCGGGGCAGCGCGTCGAGTACCGCGCGTCGCTCGAGCAGGTGGAGCAGCTGCCTCCGCAGGTGGGCAGGCACATCTATCGCATCGTGCAGGAGGCCCTGACCAACGCGCGCAAGCACGCACCGGGCGCCCCCGTGACCGTCGAGCTGAGCGGTGCGTGCGGGACCTCCGTCGAGGTCCGCGTGACGAACGTGGCGGACTCCCCGGGGGAGCTCCCCGTATCGTCCGACGGGCTAGGACTCATCGGGCTCGGCGAGCGAGCGGCCCTGCTCGGCGGCACCCTGACCCACCACAACGACGGCGACCGGTTCGTCGTGGAGGCATCCCTGCCATGGAGCGTGACCCCGTGATCCGCCTCCTGCTCGTCGACGACGACCCGCTCGTACGCCGTGGCCTCAGCCTGATCCTCGGCGGTGAGAGCGACATCGAGATCGTCGGCGAGGCCGCCGACGGGATCGAGGCCGAGGCCGCCACCCGTGAGCTCGCCCCCGACGTGGTGCTCATGGACGTCCGCATGCCGGTCCAGGACGGCGTCACGACGGCGGAGAGCCTGCTCCGGCGGCCCGACCCGCCGGCCATCATCATGCTGACGACGTTCCACGTGGACGACCTGGTGCTGCGTGCCCTCGCCGCGGGCGTCTCGGGCTACGTCCTGAAGGACGCCGCACCCGACAAGGTGATCGCGGCCATCCGGTCCGTGTCCGACGGCGAGCCCGTCATGTCGCCGACCGTCGCCCGCCAGGTGATCACGGCGGCCACCGCCGGCACGGCCGACGGCGCGGCGCGGGAGCGGGCGCGCGCCGAGCTCGACGTCCTGACGCCGCGGGAGCTCGACGTCGCCGTGGAGATCTCCCGCGGCGCCAGCAACGCGGAGATCGCCTCGCGGCTGTTCATCAGCGTCGCCACCGTCAAGGCGACGGTGACCCGCATCTTCCTCAAGCTCGAGACCGACAACCGCGTGACCATCGCCCTGCGGATCCGCGACGCCGGCCTGCTCTGACCCGTTCCGCAGGGCCGGCCCGGTCACCTCGGCGGGACGATGCCCGTGCGACCCTCCCAGGTGCCGTGCTCCGCGAGCGGGCGGAAGCGGAACGTCGCGAACTCACGGTGGAAGTCACGGCGCCGGCGTTCGACCATGGCGTCCGCGTGCCGCCGGTCCGGGTGGTCGGCGGAGCGGCCGTGCACCATCTGCTCCATCTCGCGCACCGTGCGCCACACGGAGAACGTGGAGATCGTGCGCGGCGGGCGGAAGGCGGCCAGGGCCAGCGTGGTGCCGGGGTGGTCGCGCACCTGACGCTCGACGGGCCTGCCCCATCGCAGGAACCGGGGCACCTCCGGCAGGCGCATCCGCGCGACGGTCACGGCGACCACGGGTTCGTCCTGGTCCCAGTCGCCCGTCCGGGCGGGCAGACCGGGCAGGGCCGCCAGCCGGGACCAGCGGCGCAGGTACTCCAGGCGGACGTGCCACCCGGTCGCCAGGTGGCGGCCGAGCGCGTCGTCGGACAGGAAGCGGTCCACGGCGTCCTCGTCGCGCCACTGCGCGAACACCGCGATCCTGCGCAGCTGCAGCCGGTCCAGGGAGACGGCGGGTGCCCCCAGACGCATGAGGGCCAGGCACTCGGCGTGGTCCAGCCCGGGCGCGGTGGTGCCCGACGGCGGTCGCAGCAGCGCGCGTGCCGTCACGGCGGCGGGGAGCTCGGCGAGGTGAAAGGTGTGGATCATCGGGCGCGCTCCATCTTGTAGTGCAGACGCATCATCCAGGTGCGCCACATCCGCAGCTCGTGGTCGGTGCGGAGCACCCCGTACGCGTCGGCGTACAGCCGGAAGGTCTCGTGGAGCGGGATGCGCGCGGCGAAGTCCCGGCCGCCGTCGTGGACGACGACGTACGCGCCGTCCTGCCCGAACCGTCCCGGGGGCGACTCCAGGACGAGCCCGCCCTCGTCGCCGACGACCGGGCGCAGGAAGACCTGGACGTTTCCGTGCTCGAGCGGGAACGCGACATGGACGCTCGGCCGTGCCGAGCCGGGGAGCCGGCGCGCCGAGTAGCAGCCGCTGAACACGTAGCGGCCCGACGGCCGGAGCGTCCGCAGCCAGGCGGCGCCCGCCTGCTCGCCGTCCCGGTCACGGATCACGCGGACCCGGCTGTCCATGCCGTGCGCGACGTCGAGCGGACGCATCGGGAGGGACAGCTGCTCCACCCGGCGGCCGAACACCCGCGCGATCAGCTCTCCGGCCGGCCAGAACAGCGGCGACCACCCGGTCCACACCTCCATGTGCCAGGCGGCGGTGTGCTCGTAGAAGTCGCGGACCCGCGGATCCAGCCGGGCGGCGTCGAAGCCGGGCCCGTCGAGGATCGTCATCGCCGCGAGCAGGCCGGGTGCGGGACCAGCCGAGAGGTCCGTGGTCGCGGCGTCGTCGACCGTGCCACCGTGGTGCTCGGCCTCGGCGGTGAGCCAGCCGTCGCCGACCGTGGAGGAGCGGCTCATCGGTGCGCGCAGCCAGGAGTGCCGCGCGGCGAGATCGACGGGTCTGCCGACCAGCCGCCAGAACTTCCGGGACCCGAGGTCCAGCAGATGGTTCACGAGAACGCATTCTCGCAGGGGTGCGCCGGTCGGTTACCGTCGGGACGTGCTGCTGCCTGAACTGTCGGTGCCGGGGGCGGACCTGCCTGTCCGGGCGGTCCTGCCTGCCACGGTCGACGCGGTGCGGTCGCGCGGTACCGCGGTGCTGGTCGCACCGCCCGGATCGGGGAAGACCTCGCTGCTGCCGCTCGCGCTGGCAGACGCGCTCGGGGGCACGGTCATCGTCGCCGAGCCGCGCAGGATGGCGACCCGCGCCGCCGCGACCCGGCTCGCGGCGCTGGTCGGCGAACCGCTCGGGCAGCGGGTCGGCTACGCGATGCGCGGTGAGCGCAGCGGCGGTACGGGACTCCGCGTCGAGGTGGTGACGACAGGGCTCCTGGTCCGGCGTCTGCAGCAGGACCCGGAGCTGCCGGGCGTGTCCGCGATCGTGATCGACGAGTGCCACGAGCGGCATCTCGACGCCGACCTGCTGCTCGCGCTCTGCGTCGACGTCCGCGCGAACCTGCGGGACGACCTGGCGCTCGTCGCCACCTCGGCCACGGCGGACACGGTCCGGCTGAGCCGAGGGCTGGGCACGGACGTGCCGGCGCCCGTGGTCACCGCGTCCGCCGCCCTGTTCGACGTCGCGGTCGAGTGGGCCCCGCCGCCGGTCGCCGCGCCCCTGCTTCCCGGTGGGCGGGTCGACCCGCGCCTGCTGGACCACGTCGCGGACGTCGTCCGGCGCGCGCTGGCCGAGAACGACGGCGACGTCCTCGTGTTCGTCCCGGGGGAGGCCGAGATCAACGGCGTGACCCGCCGGCTGGCGGGCGAGAACGTCCTGCCCCTGTTCGGCCGCCAGTCACGGGCCGAGCAGGACCGCGCCCTGGCGCCGTCCGCCACGCGCCGGATCGTGGTCACCACGTCGGTCGCGGAGAGCTCGCTGACCGTGCCAGGGGTCAGGGTGGTGGTCGACTCGGGTCTCGCTCGCGAGCCGCGGACCGACCAGTCCCGTGGCCTCGGGGCGCTGGTCACCTGCCGGGTCTCGAGGTCGTCGGCCGACCAGCGGGCGGGCCGCGCCGGGCGGGAGGCGCCCGGCCGGGTCTACCGGTGCTGGTCCGCCACCGACCACGCGCGTCTCGACGAGCATGCCGCGCCGGAGATCGCGATCGCCGACCTGGCGGCCTTCGCCCTCGACCTCGCGGCGTGGGGTGCGCCCGGTGGCGACGGTCTCACCTTGCTCGACGCGCCGCCGGCGCCGGCGATGACCGCGGCCACCGAGCTGCTGCGCCGCATCGACGCCGTGGACGACGACGGCCGCATCACCGAGCGGGGCCGCCGGATGCGGGCGATCGGGGCGCACCCTCGCCTCGCCCGTGCACTGCTCGACGGCGCGCCGCGGGTCGGCGCCGACCGGGCACGAGAGGTCGTCGCTCTGCTCTCCGACGACTCCGGACGCGGCAGCGGCGATGACCTGCCGGCCCGCTGGCGGGCACTTCGCCGTGGCGAGGACCGCGCGGCCACGGCCCGCTGGCGAGAGGAGACGAAGCGCCTCGGCCGGGGCGCCGCGACCGGCGACCGGTCGGGCGGCGCGGCGGGGACGCACGGGGTGCCGGACGATCTCGCGGCGGGGATCGTGGTGGGGCTCGCGTACCCGGACCGGATCGCGCGGGCCCGGGGGAGCGGCTCCACGACCTACCAGATGTCCGGCGGCACGGGCGCCGCGCTGGACCCGCGATCGCCGCTGCGGACCTCGACCTGGCTGGCCGTCGCGGTGGCCGACCGGGCACCGGGCCGTGCCGACGCCAGGATCCGGTCCGCGGCGCCGATCGACGAGCTCACGGCGCGGGACGTCGCGGGTGACCTCGTCACGACCACCGACCAGATCCGCTGGGACGACGGCCTGGTCGTGACCCGGCGCGTCGAGGCGCTCGGCGCGATCCCGCTGACCGACGTCCCGCTGACGAAGCCCGACCCGCTGCTGGTCCAGGCCGCGGTCCGGGACGGCCTCCGGCGCAGCGGCCTGTCCGTGCTGCGCTGGTCGGAGGCCGCCCTCGCCCTGCGGGAACGGCTCGCGTTCTGCCACGCCCACCTGGGCGCGCCCTGGCCGGCGGTCGACGACGACGCGTTGCTGGCCGGTCTCGACGAGTGGCTGGGTACCGAGCTCGCCGCGGTGCGCGGCTCGCGCGACCTCGCCCGCATCGACGTGGCCTCGGCCCTGAGGCGACTGCTGCCGTGGCCCGCGGCGGGCCGGTTCGGCGAGCTCGCGCCGGAACGGCTCAAGGTCCCCTCGGGCTCCGACGTCAGGCTCGCGTACGACGGCGTCGAGCCGCCGGTCCTCGCGGTGAAGCTGCAGGAGGTGTTCGGCTGGACCGCCACCCCGACGGTCGCGGACGGTCGCGTCCCCGTCGTCCTGCACCTGCTGTCGCCCGCGCGCCGCCCGGTCGCGATCACGAGCGATCTCGCCTCCTTCTGGAGGCAGGGCTACCCCCAGGTCCGGGCCGACCTGCGCGCCCGCTACCCCCGCCATCCGTGGCCGGAGGACCCGCTGAGCGCCGTCCCGACCACCCGGGCCAAACCTCGCCGGTGAACCGCGCGGGTCAGGGTGCACGACGCCCGCGGCTCAGGGACGACGCCCTGCGCAACCAGGGCTGAGTCAGGGGGGACGCGCGCGAGCTCGGGTCCTGGCAGCCCGGCACCGCGCAGCGGAGGGAGGACGACCTGCTGGCGTGGCTCAGGGACCTGGGCTTCTGAGGGGCGTCCGGTGCGGGACATTACCCGGGCGCGAACGTATCGTCGTCGGCATGACCTGGCGTAGCGACGGCTCTGATCACCATCGAGGAGAGGACGGCGCCCGGCCGCCCGGCGGGGCACGGCTGGTGACGGCCGCCGTGCAGGCTGACGGCCCCGGCACCACGTCCCTCGGGGACGACTGGGTGCTCGGCCCGGACGGTATGCGCGAGCGCTCGGCGGCGCGCGTCATCCTGGTCGACGACGCCGGGCGGGTGCTCGTGATGCGCGGGCACGACGTGAACCAGCCGGAGCGGTCCTGGTGGTTCACGATCGGCGGCGGGATCGATCCAGGGGAGACCCCGGTCGAGGCCGCGCTGCGCGAGACCCGTGAGGAGGTGGGCATCGCGCTGGACGCCGACGACCTTGTCGGCCCGGTGCTCACGCGGACGGGCATCTTCGAGTTCTACGCCGAGACGTGCCGCCAGTACGAGGTCTTCTACCTCGCCCGGACGCCGGACGCCGTCGAGGTGACGGCCGACGGCTGGACCGCAGCCGAGCGGGAGCTGCTCGACGAGATGGCGTGGCTGACGCCGGCCGAGCTGCGCGAGCAGCCGCTGGAGGTGTTCCCGCCCGAGCTCCCTGACGTCGTCGACCACCTCGTGGCGGGGTGGGACGGCGACGTGCGCCACCTGGGCGAGCAGCTCGACGACTGAGCCGGACGTAGGATGGATGGTTGTGACAACCCCGACCGTCGGAGTCCTCGCCCTGCAGGGCGACGTCCGTGAACACCTGACCGTCCTGGAGTCCGTCGGCGCGCGGGCGGTGACCGTGCGGCGTCCGGCCGAGCTGGCGGCCGTGGACGGGCTCGTGCTCCCCGGCGGGGAGTCCACGACCATCGACAAGCTGCTGCGCATCTTCGAGCTGGGCGACCTGCTGCAGGCCCGGATCAAGGAGGGTCTGCCGGTCTACGGCTCGTGCGCGGGGATGATCCTGCTCGCGGACCGGATCCTGGACGGCACCGCCGACCAGCAGACCGTCGGCGGCATGGACGTGGTCGTGCGGCGCAACGCGTTCGGGCGGCAGGTCGACTCGTTCGAGACCGACCTCGAGTTCGCGGGCCTCTCCGAACCCGGAGGTGCTCCAGCGGCCGCTGGGCAGCCGGGCGGCCCGGTGCGCACCGCTTTCATCCGCGCTCCCTGGATCGAGGAGGCCGGCCGGGACGTCGAGGTGCTGGCGCGCATACCGGCTGTGGATACGCAGGGACGGCCCGTGGCGGCCGCCGGTAGGATCGTCGCAGCACGGCAGGGGCCGTTGCTCGCCACCGCATTTCACCCTGAGATCACGGGGGACACGCGTGTGCACGGGCTGTTCGTCAGCATGGTCGCGGGCGGCTGAGCGGTTTCCCCGCTACCGTTCGACGCCATTGAAGATGCCATCGCAAATGCAAGGAGTCAGGTAGAGGTATGTCAGGTCACTCCAAGTGGGCCACGACCAAGCACAAGAAGGCCGCGATCGATGCCAAGCGCGGCAAGCTCTTCGCGAAGCTGATCAAGAACATCGAGGTCGCGGCACGTACGGGTGGTGGCGACCTCGCCGGTAACCCGACGCTGTTCGACGCGGTGCAGAAGGCGAAGAAGTCGTCGGTCCCGAACGACAACATCGACCGTGCGGTGAAGCGTGGTTCCGGCGAGGGCGCCGACGCCGTCGACTACCAGACGATCATGTACGAGGGCTACGGCACCAACGGCATCGCCGTCCTGGTGGAGTGCCTCACCGACAACAAGAACCGTGCGGCCTCCGAGGTGCGCCTGGCGTTCAGCCGGAACGGCGGCAACCTTGCCGACCCGGGCTCGGTCTCGTACCTGTTCTCCCGCAAGGGCCTGATCGTGGTGCCGAAGGCCGACGGCGTGGGCGAGGACGAGGTCATGCTCGCGGCGCTCGAGGCGGGGGCCGAGGACGTCACCGACCAGGGTGAGGTCATCGAGGTGCTCACCGAGGCGACCGACCTGGTGCCCGTGCGTACGGCCATCCAGGAGGCCGGCATCGAGTACGACTCGGCCGACGTGATCTTCCACCCGTCGATGCAGGTCGAGGTGGACGTCGAGGGCGCCCGCAAGATCATGCGCCTGATCGACTCGCTCGAGGACAGCGACGACGTGCAGAACGTCTACGCGAACTTCGACGCGAGCGACGAGGTCATGGCGGCGCTCGACGACGAGTGACGTCCCGGCGGCGGGTCAGGGCCTCGCTCGTCGAGCCTGTCGGGCCGGGCGCCGGCGACGTGAGAACGTGACGCCATGCGCGTTCTCGGAGTTGACCCTGGCCTGACCCGGTGCGGTGTCGGTGTGGTGGACTCCCTGCCCGGCCGGCGGGCCCGCATGGTCGCAGTCGGCGTGATCCGCTCCGACGCGGACCTGTCCACCGACCTGCGTCTGCTGAAGATCGCCGACGGTCTGGACGCGTGGCTGGAGGAGCACGTACCCGACGTCGTGGCGGTCGAGCGCGTGTTCGCGCAGCACAACGTCGGCACGGTGATGGGGACCGCCCAGGCGGCGGGCCTGGCCATGGTGGCAGCGGCCCGTCGGGGCGTGCCCGTCGCGCTGCACACGCCGTCAGAGGTGAAGGCGGCGGTGACCGGTTCCGGCCGGGCCGACAAGGCCCAGGTGGCGACCATGGTCACCCGCATCCTCGACCTCGACGAGGCGCCCCGCCCCGCCGACGCAGCCGACGCGCTGGCCCTCGCGGTCTGCCACTTGTGGCGGCCGGCCGGTGCCCTGCAGGGCGGGGACCGGCACGAGCTCACCCCGGCGCAGCGGGCCTGGGCGGCCGCGGAACAGGCGGCCAAGCAGCGCACCCGCCGCTAGGGCGTCTGCCGCCGGCTCTCCGCTGGTCCGCCGTCGGGGTTCGCGGCGTGGCCCCCTCGGCGGTGCCATCCGGCTTGTTAGGCTGCTCGCACGAACGTTCGATCGGACCCTGGTGGGTCCAGCGCCTCGAAGAGGCCCAGGGCGTCGACGTTGTCCGGACGCACGGTGACCCACCGTACGAGTGACGCACAGAAGGGGGAGCCCGTGATCGCCTCGCTGACGGGAACCGTTGCCCACGTGGGCCTCGACCGAGCGGTGGTCGACGTCGGCGGCGTCGGCTACCTCGTGCACGCCACGCCCACCACGCTTGCCGGGCTGCGCGTCGGCGAGACGGCCGGGGTGGCGACCAGCATGGTGGTCCGCGAGGACTCGATGACGCTGTACGGGTTCGGCGACCCCGACGAGCGCGACGTGTTCGAGGTGGTGCAGACCGTTTCCGGCGTCGGGCCGCGCCTCGCGCTCGCGATGCTCGCCGTGCACACACCGGACGCGCTGCGCCGCGCCGTCGCCGGCGAGGATCTCGCCGCGCTGACCCGCGTACCCGGCATCGGCAAGAAGGGCGCCCAGCGCATAGTCCTGGAGCTGGCCGACCGGCTGGGACCGCCGTCCGGGGTCCTGCCCGGCACCGCAGAGGCGTCGCCGACGGAGACGGCTGCAGGCGACCACTCCGAGCGCGTGGTGGAAGCCCTCGCCGGCCTGGGCTGGCCCGCCAAGCAGGCCGACGACGCCGTCGCGAAGGTGCTGGCCGAGGCGGGGACCGACGCGGTGGCCGCCGACGAGGTCGCCACCACGCTCCGCTCCGCGCTGCGTCTGCTGGGTGGCCACCGTGGCTGAGGTCTCGACCACCGGCGCGGGCTCCACCGGCGAGCGGGACCGGATCGTCACGCCGAGCGCCGACGAGATCGAGCGCGCCGCAGAGGCCGCCCTGCGCCCCAAGCGGCTCGACGACTTCGTCGGCCAGCGGGTGGTGCGCGACCAGCTCTCCCTCGTGCTGCAGGCTGCCATCGCGCGCGGCAACCCGCCCGACCACGTGCTGCTGTCCGGCCCGCCGGGGCTCGGCAAGACCACCCTGGCCATGATCATCTCCGGCGAGCTGGAGTCGCACATGCGGCTCACCAGCGGCCCGGCCATCCAGCACGCGGGCGACCTGGCCGCCGTCCTGTCCTCCCTGGAGGAGGGTGACGTGCTGTTCATCGACGAGATCCACCGCCTGGCCCGCCCCGCCGAGGAGCTGCTGTACGTCGCGATGGAGGACTTCCGGGTCGACGTCATCGTCGGCAAGGGCGCAGGCGCCTCGGCCATCCCGCTCGCGCTGCCACGGTTCACCGTCGTGGGCGCCACCACCCGCTCCGGCCTGCTGCCCGCCCCGCTGCGGGACCGCTTCGGGTTCACCGGGCACATGGACTACTACTCGCCCGAGGAGCTGGAGCGCGTGATCCTGCGCTCCTCCGGGCTGCTCGGCGTGCACCTGGAGCATGCGGCGGCGCACGAGATCGCAGGCCGTTCGCGCGGTACGCCCCGCATCGCCAACCGGCTCCTGCGGCGTGTGCGCGACTGGGCGCAGGTGCGCGGCGACGGACGCCTCGACCTGCACGCGGCGAGGTCCGCGCTGGAGGTCTACGAGGTCGATCCCATCGGCCTGGACCGCCTCGACCGCGCCGTGCTCACCGCGCTGTGCACCAGGTTCGGCGGCGGTCCCGTCGGTCTCAGCACGCTGGCCATGACGGTGGGCGAGGAGGCGGAGACCGTCGAGACGGTCGCCGAGCCCTACCTGGTGCGCGAGGGGCTGGTCGGCCGCACCCCACGCGGCCGCGTCGCGACCCCCGCCGCCTGGGAGCACCTGGGGCTCACCCCGCCCGCGCAGCCCGCCGGACGCGGCCCCGACATCCCGGACTCGGGAACTTTGCTCGACCCCTGACGTTGTTCCTGTGGTGCCCCTCGGAGGGGGGCGCCCGAGGATTCGACCCCGAGCACTACACTGGGTTGGATCCTCGTCGTACTTGCGCGACGCACGTGAGTGCAGCACATCCGACCCAGCAATCGAACAGGACCATCCCCGTGGACCCCACAATGCTCATCCTCATCGCGATCCTGCTCGCGGTGATGTTCTTCATGTCCTCCCGTACGCGCAAGCAGCAGCGTGAGGCAGCGGAGTTCCGCAACAACATCACCGTCGGGACCAAGGTCATGACCGCCTCGGGCATGATCGGCACCGTGATCGACGTCGACGACGAGACCGACCAGGTGACCATCGAGTCCTTCCCGGGCAGCCCCACCACGTGGCTCCGCGCCGCCATCGCCAAGAAGGTCGAGGAGCCCGTCGCCGCCGACGAGGACACCGACGACGCGGCCGATGAGTCCGACGTCACAGAGAAGGGCGAAACGGCAAGTACGATCAGCCCCGACGCGACGGACGTTCCCGACGACCTGTCAGACCTGGACACCGCCCAGCGCGAGTACCGGGATCAGCAGCGACGGGACGCTGACGCGGACGGCAAGTGACGGCCGCGCCGTCCGGTGAACCCGGGCGGCGCCGAACCCGCGTCGGACGTACCCCGGCGCGCACACGAGAAGAGACAGACGTTGGCGACTGACACCCGGCGCTCGCGGCCGGTTCGCACGATCGTGCTCCTGACGATCCTGACGATCCTGCTGCCCTTCGGCGCCCTCTTGGCTGGTTGGCAGCTCGACGGAAAGTCGAGCGATAATCCTGACGGCGCGAGCCTGGCTCCCGGCCTCGCACTCGACCTGCAGGGCGGCACCCAGATCATCCTGCAGGCCGTCACTTCCGACGGGTCCGAGGTGACTCCGGAGGCCATGGAAGAGGCCATCGGTGTCATCAGGCAGCGAGTGGACGCCAACGGCGTCACCGAGGCCGAGATCGCGAGCCAGGGCAGCAACCAGATCGTGGTCGAGATCCCCGGCGAGGTCGACGACGAGACCATCGCGCTGATCTCGAAGGCCGCGCAGATGAAGTTCCGCCCGGTCCTGACCTATGGCGCCCCGCAGGCGACGGCCCAGCCGTCCGCCGAACCGGAGGGCAACGGCGACGACGCCGGCGCCAAGGGTGACGAGAACGCCAAGGGCGACGAGAACGCCGGGGGCGACGAGGCCACGGGCGGGCAGAGCCGGGAAGAGCTCGAGAAGAAGGCGGTCGAGGAGGCCAAGGACGTCGACCCGACGGACCCGAGCGACCTGGCCCAGATCACGCCGTCGGTCCAGCAGCTCTTCGACCAGCTCGACTGCACCGACCCGAAGAACCTCCAGGGCGGTGGCGGCGACCACCCCGACCGTGTGCTCGTCACGTGCGACCAGACCGGCGCGGCCAAGTACATCCTCGGTCCCGTCGAGGTGGACGGTACGGACCTGACCACGGCCACCTCCGGCCTGGTGCCCGGTGCGAACGGCACCGTCTCGAACGAGTGGGGCGTCACCCTCGACTTCGACTCGGAGGGCACCACGAAGTTCCGGGAGACCACGGAGCGCCTGACGCCGCTGGAGCCCCCGCGCAACCAGTTCGCCATCGTGCTGGACGGCCTGATCGTCTCCGCGCCGAGCAGCAACGTGCCGATCACGAACGGTCAGGCGGTCATCTCCGGCTCCTTCACCCGGGACTCGGCGGCCACGCTGGCCAACCAGCTGAGCTTCGGTTCGCTGCCGCTGACGTTCGACGTGAACGGCCAGAACCAGATCTCGGCCACCCTGGGTTCCGAGCAGCTCCAGCGCGGTCTGTTCGCCGGCCTCATCGGTC
Organism: Promicromonospora xylanilytica; assembly: GCF_054782895.1. NCBI lineage: Bacteria > Bacillati > Actinomycetota > Actinomycetes > Micrococcales > Promicromonosporaceae > Promicromonospora > Promicromonospora xylanilytica. Next base: position 542,931 of record NZ_BAAGRP010000007.1, on the reverse strand, counting down.
TGGCGCTGGTCGTCGTCTACTCGCTGTTCCAGTACCGCTCGCTCGGTCTGCTGACGGTGCTGTCGCTCGTCGTCGCGGGTGCCATGACCTACGTCGTGATCGCCCTGCTGAGCTGGGGCATGGGCTATCGCCTTTCCCTGCCGGGTATCGCGGGTCTGATCGTGGCCATCGGCTTCACGGCCGACTCGTTCATCGTGTACTTCGAACGTATCCGGGACGAGCTGCGTGACGGCCGCTCGCTCCGGCTCGCCGTCCAGCGTGGCTGGCTCCGCGCACGGCGCACCATCTACGCGGCGAAGGCCGTGAACCTGCTGTCGGCGGTGATCCTGTACTTCATGACGGTCGGTGGCGTGCGCGGCTTCGCGTTCACGCTCGGTCTGACCACGATCATCGACGTCATGGTGGTCATCTGGTTCACCCACCCGGTCATGGAGCTCCTGGCCAAGGTCCCGTTCTTCCGCGACGGCCACAAGGCGTCCGGTCTGTCGGCCGACCGCCTCGACGTCGAGCCGCGCTACCGGGGCGCCGGGCAGTTCTCCGGCCCGAAGCCCGTGGCCGCCGGCACCCCCGACGCGGGGACGCCGGGCCGGGAGCGTGAGCTGGTCTCGGCGCAGTCGGTCGCCTCGGCGCCGCGCGTCACCGAGGACGGCCGCAGGATGACTATCGCGGAGCGGCGTGCCGCCGAGCGCAAGGCTGCCGCCGAAGCGGCTCAGAACGAGGAGAAGCACTGATGGCTAGCGGCGGCTTCGCCCAGTGGGGCAACGACCTCTACACGGGGCGCCGGTCCTACCCGATCATCCAGAAGCGGGGCGTCTGGTTCTCGATCGTCGGCCTCTTCTCGGTCGCGTCGATCCTCATTCTCCTGATCCAGGGACTGAACCTCGGCATCGACTTCCGCGGTGGCTCCGAGTTCACCGTCTCGGGCGTGTCCAGCACGGACGAGGACCTCGCGATCGACGCCGTGGCGGAGGTCGCGCCGGGCGAGGAGCCGCTCGTCAGCCAGGTGGGCCAGGACGCCGTCCGCGTCCAGGTCTCCCAGCTCGGCACGGACAGCACCAACCAGGTCCAGGACGCCCTCGCACAGGCCTACGGTGTGCCGGCCACCGAGGTCACGTCCAACTTCATCGGCCCGACGTGGGGCCAGTCCGTGAGCATGCGTGCCCTCTGGGGCACCGTCGCGTTCATCGTCGCGGCGGCGGTCTTCATGGCCGTGTACTTCCGGGCGTGGCGCATGTCGGTGGCCGCGGTCGTCGCGATGCTCGCCGACGTGCTGATCTCGGCCGGCGTGTACGCCGTCATCGGCTGGGAGGTCACGCCGTCGACGATCATCGGCTTCCTGACGATCCTCGGCTTCTCGCTGTACGACAAGATGGTGGTCTTCGACAAGGTCCGGGAGAACACGGTCGCGGTGACCGAGCAGACCCGCAGCACCTACGGGGAGCGGGCGAACCTCGCGGTCAACCAGACCCTGGTCCGGTCCATCAACACCTCCGTGGTGGCGCTGCTGCCGGTCGCGGGCATCCTCTTCGTGGGTGGCTTCCTCCTGGGGGCCGGCACGCTGAAGGACATCTCGCTGTCGCTGTTCGTCGGTATCGCGGCGGGCGCGCTGTCCTCGCTCTTCCTGGCCACGCCGCTGGACGTGGCGCTGCGTCAGCGGGAGCCCAAGATCGCCGCGCACACCAAGAAGGTCATGGACCTGCGGGCCGGCCTGATCGCCGAGGGCGCCTCCGAGGGCGACCTGGCGGCCGCGACGGCCGGTTCGGCACAGCTCGTCCCCGGACATCACCAGGGACACACCGCTCAGCCCAAGCGTCGCCGGTAGGCTCCGCCACGTGGCAGACGACATGACCGACGTCGCCCTCTCCGGCCTGCTGCCGGAGAGGGCGACGCGCGTTCGCGACCTGATCGCGGACGTCCCTGACTTCCCGTCCCCCGGCGTCCTGTTCAAGGACGTCACCCCGCTCCTGGCCGACGCCCAGGGACTGGCCGACGTGACCGAGGCGTTCACCCGCCTCGCCCTCGCGGACGGCGTCGACGTCGTTGCGGGCATGGAGGCACGGGGCTTCCTGTTCGGCGTGCCGGTGGCGCACGCGCTCGGGCTGGGGTTCCTGCCCCTGCGGAAGGCGGGCAAGCTCCCGCCGCCCACGCGGAGTGTGTCGTACGACCTGGAGTACGGCTCGGCGGCCATCGAGCTGCGCGCGGGAACACTCACCCCCGGTGCGCGTGTTCTGATCATTGACGACGTTCTCGCCACGGGTGGTACCGCGGCGGCAGCCGCACAGCTCGTCGAGCAGTGCGGGGGAGTGGTGGCCGGGCTGGCGTTCCTGCTCGAGCTGGAGGCACTCCACGGCCGGGACAGGCTTCAGGGCCACAACGTCGATACTCTCCTGCGGGTAGGCACGCCGTCCGGTGACTGAGCCGGTCGGACGGGGAATAGAGGTCCAGGGATAGACTGGCGACTCCGGGTTCGACCCGGGGAAGGAGGCGCGTACATGGCTGAGAACACGGTGTCACGCGCTCCTGTGCCCGAGAAGAATCCGTCGACGCCGCCCGGTGGCAACCGGATGCGGAACCGGCTGGTGCGCCTCGGTGTGCGCAGCGTGGGCGGCGGTACGCCCGCTGCGATCGAGCCGCTCCTGCAGGCGATCCGGAGCAACCACCCCAAGTCGGACGTTGCGCTGATCGAGCGCGCGTACGTGGTCGCGGAGAAGGCGCACCGCGGGCAGATGCGCAAGAGCGGCGACCCGTACATCACGCACCCCGTCGCCGTCTCCACGATCCTCGCCGAGCTCGGCTTCGAGGGCACGACGATCGCCGCCGCGCTGCTCCACGACACGGTGGAGGACACCGACTACTCGCTGGACACCCTGCGTGGCGAGTTCGGCGACGACGTGGCGCTGCTGGTGGACGGCGTCACCAAGCTGGACAAGGTGAAGTACGGCGACGCGGCGCAGGCCGAGACCGTGCGCAAGATGGTCGTCGCGATGGCCAAGGACATCCGTGTGCTGGTCATCAAGCTGGCCGACCGCCTGCACAACGCCCGCACGTGGAAGTACGTGCCGTCCAAGTCGGCCGAGCGCAAGGCGCGCGAGACGGTCGAGATCTACGCGCCCCTGGCCCACCGGCTGGGCATGAACACGATCAAGTGGGAGCTGGAGGACCTGTCCTTCCAGGCGCTGTACCCCAAGGTCTACGACGAGATCGTGCACCTCGTGGCCGAGCGGGCCCCCGCGCGCGAGGAGTACCTCGGCGTGGTGAAGGGCCAGATCGAGTCGGACCTGCGCAGCTCCAAGATCCGCGCCACCGTGACGGGTCGGCCGAAGCACTACTACTCGATCTACCAGAAGATGATCGTGCGCGGACACGACTTCGCGGAGATCTACGACCTCGTCGGCACCCGTGTCCTCGTGGACACGGTGCGCGACTGCTACGCGGCGCTCGGCGCCATGCACGCGCGGTGGAACCCGGTACCCGGCCGGTTCAAGGACTACATCGCGATGCCGAAGTTCAACATGTACCAGTCGCTGCACACGACGGTGATCGGCCCGGGCGGCAAGCCCGTCGAGATCCAGATCCGCACGCACGACATGCACCGGCGCGCCGAGTACGGTGTCGCGGCGCACTGGAAGTACAAGGAGAAGACTCCTGCCGGCGGGGGCACGGCCGACCCCAAGAACCAGGACATGGCGTGGCTGCGCCAGCTCGTCGACTGGCAGCGCGAGACGGCCGACCCCGCGGAGTTCCTCGACTCGCTGCGATTCGAGATCGGCGGCGACGAGGTCTACGTCTTCACGCCGAAGGGTATGGCGATGGCGCTGCCCGGCGGTGCGACGCCGGTCGACTTCGCCTACGCCGTGCACACCGAGGTGGGTCACCGCACCATGGGCGCCCGCGTGAACGGCCGCCTCGTGCCGCTGGACTCGCCGCTGGAGAACGGCGACGTCATCGACATCCTCACCTCGAAGTCGGAGACCGCGGGGCCCAGCCGCGACTGGCTCGGGTTCGTGAAGTCCCCGCGGGCGCGGAACAAGATCCGCCAGTGGTTCACCAAGGAACGCCGCGAGGAGGCCGTCGAGACCGGCAAGGACTCGATCGCCAAGTCCATGCGCAAGCAGGGCCTGCCGATCCAGCGCCTCATGTCGCACGAGACCCTGGTCGGCGTCGCGAACGAGATGAACTACCAGGACGTGTCCGCGCTGTACGCGGCCGTCGGCGAAGGGCAGATCTCGTCCGCCCACGTGGTGGACAAGCTCGTCAAGGCGCTCGGCGGTGCCGACGGCGCGGAGGAGGACGTCGCCGAGGCGACCCGGCCCGGCGGTCTCACCGCCCGGCGGGTGCGGTCGGGCGACCCGGGCGTCATGCTCAAGGGGGCCGACTCCGCCGACGTGTGGGTCAAGCTCGCCAAGTGCTGTACCCCGGTGCCCGGCGACGACATCGTCGGCTTCGTCACCCGTGGCCAGGGCGTGAGCGTGCACCGCACGGACTGCGTGAACCTGGACGGGCTGCGCAAGCAGCCGGAACGCCTGGTCGAGGTCGAGTGGACCCAGGGCGCCAACACGATGTTCCTGGTACAGATCCAGGTCGAGGCGCTCGACCGGTCCCGCCTGCTGTCGGACGTCACGCGGGTGCTGTCCGAGAACCACGTGAACATCCTGTCGGCGTTCGTCTCGACGTCGGACGACCGGCTTGCGGTCTCGCGGTTCATCTTCGAGATGGCGGAGCCCGCGCACCTCGCGACGGTGCTCACGGCCGTCCGCAAGGTCGAGGGCGTGTTCGACGTGCACCGCATCACGGGCACCAAGCCGGTCGAACGCCCCCAGCTCCCGGTCTAAGCCCTGCCGTTGAGTGCGGGATCTTCGCCCCTCTGGCGCACGAAAGACGGCGAATATCCCGCACTCAACGTTCGGTGCCGGGGGCGCCCGGGAGCAGCTTGGCCAGGTCGTAGCTGACCGGTTCCTCGAGCTGCTCGTACGTGCACGACGCCGGCTCGCGGTCCGGGCGCCAGCGCTTGAACTGGGCGGTGTGCCGGAACCGGGTGCCCTCCATGTGGTCGTAGCCCACCTCGAGCACGCGCTCCGGCCGCAGGGGCGTGAACGACAGGTCCTTGCCGGAGCTCCAGCGTGACTGCGCGCCGGGCAGCCGGTCCCCGGACTCGGCCTTGGTCGGGTCCGTCCACCCCTGCCAGGGATGCTCGTCCGCCGCGGTCGTACCGGGCTCCACGACCAGCGGCGCCAGCTCGGTGACGAGCTCGGCGCGGCGGGTCGCCGAGAACGACGCGGCGACGCCGACGAACTGCAGCCGTGGGCCCTCGTCGGACTCGTCCCACAGTCCCAGCAGCAGCGAGCCCAGCACGGGCTGCTCGGGCGTCGAGGTCTTGTGCAGCCGGTAGCCGGCCAGGACGACGTCGGCCGTGCGGGTGTGCTTGATCTTGAGCATGGCGCGCTTGTTGGGCGCGTACGGGCCGTCCGCCGGCTTGGCGACCACGCCGTCGAGGCCCGCGCCCTCGAACGAGCCGAACCACTCCTCGGCCACGGCGGCGTCGTGCGTGCGCGGCGTGGCGAACACCAGCGGACCGGTCAGCCCCAGACCGTCGAGGGCCTCGAGCCGTTCCGTGAGCGGGCGGTCCATGAGGGACTCGTCGCCCAGCGCGAGGACGTCGAAGACCACCAGCGCGGCGGGCGTGGTCTCCGCGAGCATGTTCACCCGGGACGCCGCCGGGTGGATCCGCTGGGACAGGAGCTCGAAGTTCAGGTGCGCGGGACTGCTGCCCGCCGTCTGCGCGATGACGATCTCGCCGTCGACGACGCACCGCTCGGGGAGCGCCTCGCGGACCGCCGCGACGACGTCGGGGAAGTAGCGGTCCATCGGCTTCGTGTTCCGGGAGTCGATCCGGACCTCGTCGCCGTCCCGGTACACGATGGCGCGGAAGCCGTCCCACTTGGGCTCGTAGACGTAGGAGGGGCCACTGGCGGTGGCCGGCTGGACGGGGACCGCCGCGACGCTCTTGGCGAGCATCGGCCGGACCGGGGGCTGTACGGGCAGGTCGAGTGTGGTCACAGGAACGAGCCTGCCTCAGCGCGGCACATAGTGCAGGTAGACGCACCCGCCGTCGAACGTCCGGCTGTCGGCCAGGCGCAGACTGAGTCGCGCGTCGGCCGGGAGTGCCGCCAGGCCGCCGCCCAGGACCTCCGGGTAGACGAAGAAGCGGAAGTCGTCGACCAGACCGGCCCGGATGGCGTCGGCGGCCACCGTGGGCCCACCGACGGAGACGGCGCCGGGCGCGCAGTCGGTGATCCGGCGCAGCTCGCCGAGCTGCAGGTCGCGCACGATCCTGGTGCGGGCCGACGTGATCGCGTCCTCCGGAAGGGACGACGACGCGACGACCTTCTCCACACCCCGCCAGATCTCCGCGTAGCGCGCGTGCACCGGGCTGGGGTCGTCGCCGGGCTCGTAGGTCTCCCAGAAGACCATCGTCTCGTACATGCGGCGGCCGTGGACGTAGACGGCGACGTCGGACTCGACCTCGTTGATGAAGGCGTGCACCTCGTCGGTGGGTTCGGTCCAGTCGAAACTGCCCTCGGTGTCGACGGTGTACCCGTCCGCGGACATGTTCGCGAAGTAGCGCAGCGTTCCCATGCAGGTCCGACGCCGTGGAGGGGCAGAACTCATCGGTGCGGCCGGTCCGATCGGCCGGTGCGCGTGCGAGCCGCTCAGCGCTGGGCCATCGTGGGGAGTGGACGGTCAGCCCGAGCGGAAGGAGCAGCCATGCCGAAGCGTGACCCAGGTCCGAGCGTCAAGGACAAGGAGCTGTACGAAGAGCTGCGCGACGAAGGCAACTCCAAGGAGAAGTCGGCGCGCATCGCGAACGCGGCGGCGAGCTCGTCCCGCAAGAGCGTCGGTCGCAAGGGCGGCAAGTCGGGCGACTACGACGACTGGACGGTCGGTGACCTGCGCAAGCGGGCGGCCGAGATCGGTATCGAGGGCCGGTCCACGATGCGCAAGGGCGATCTGATCAAGGCGCTGCGTTCCCACTGACGCCGGCCCGGCCCCGCTGGACCGGCTGGGCGGCCGGCGGCACGCCGTTGTCCGCGTGCCACGCCATCCTCCGCGTTAAGACCGGCGTTTCCGCGGAGGATGGCGTGGCCGGTGGATGAGGGTGTGTGCCTCAGCTGCCCTTGTCGCCGCTCCTGTCGCGGTCCTTGTCGCGGCTCGGCTGTACCCGTTTGGGCTCGCCCGGCATCTTCGGGTACTCGGGCGGGTAGGGCAGGTCCTCGAGGCCGTCGGCCTCGTCGCGGGCTGCGAGCTCCAGCGCGGCGTCGAGCGAGCAGTCCAGGCCCGGGTCCCGGTCGGCCCGCAGCGCCGCGAACAGGTCGCCGCGCTCGGCGAACCTCGCCGGAGCGCTCAGGACGTCGAAGTCGTCCGGGTGCACGTCGGCGACCTCGTCCCAGTCCAGCGGCATCGACACCGTCGCCCTGCCGTTGGCCCGGATCGAGTACGCCGAGGCGATCGTGCGGTCCCTGGCCATCTGGTTGTAGTCGACGAAGATGGCCTCGCCGCGCTCCTCCTTCCACCACCGCGTGGTGACCTTGCCGGGCAGCCGACGCTCCAGCTCCCGGCCGATCGCGATGGTCGCCCGCCGTGCCTGCGTGAACGTCCACCGCGGCTCGAGCGGCACGAACACGTGCAGGCCACGCCCGCCGGAGGTCTTCGGGTACCCGCTGAGCTCCAGCTCGCCCAGCAGCTCGCGCAGGTGCGGAGCCACGGCGGCAGCCTCGTCGAAGCTGGTGCCCGGCTGGGGGTCCAGGTCGATGCGGAGCTGGTCCACGGCCTCGACGTCGTCGCGCCGCACCGGCCACGGGTGGAACGTGAGGGTGCCCATGTTGGCGGCCCAGGCCACGACCGCCGGCTCGGTGGGGCACACCTCGTCCGCCGTGCGGCCCGACGGGAACGCGATGGTCGCCGTCTCGACGTAGTCCGGGGCGCCCTTCGGGACGCGCTTCTGGTAGAAGCCGTCACCCTTGGGATCGTCCGGCTTCGGCATGCGCGTGGCGAGGTGCGCGCCCTCGTGCCAGCCCTTGGGCCAGCGCTCCAGCGTCGTGGGGCGGTGCAGCAGGGCGCCGGTGATGCCGTCGGCCACGGCGACGAAGTACTCGACGACCTGCAGCTTGGTGATTCCTCGGGGAAAGACGACGCGGTCGGGACTCGTCACGCGGACCATGCGTCCTGCGACGTCGAGCTCCACCGCTGGTGTCTTGGATCCGGCCATGCCCCCGAACTTAGCCCGTCGACAGCTCCCGCGCCGCCGCGAGCGCCCGGTGTGCCGCGGGTCGGCCGACGACGCGGGCCCGGCGGTCGAGCTGTCGCGCGGCCTGGCGCAGGTCCACGCCACGCTCTGCCAGGGCGACGAGCACGGGCACGGCCGCGTCCGGCGCCGCGGTGCACGCGACGTCGACGGCGGTGCGGGTCATCCCGGTGACGGCCACGCCCACGAGCCGGACCGTGTCCTGGCCGAGGCCGCGCGCGCTCCGCAGGACCTGCCCGGGGCGGGGCGCCGAGTAGTGGGTGGCGGGGGAGTAGGCGAGCTCGACCGGGGCACCGGCCGGCCAGACGGGGGCGACGCCGCCGTCGTACAGACCGGTGTGCACCCAGCCGGCCGTCGAGGCGGCGAGGACGCACCGCGGTGGTACCTCGCGCGCGAGGGCCAGCGCGCGGTGCCGTGGCCCGACGGCCGAGCCCGTGGCGACGGCCGCGCCGTCGTGCAGCTCGGTCAGGGCGCCGGACCGTCGCAGGTCGGACCAGGCCACGGAGCCGCCGACGTGAGCGGGTGTCACGACGAGGGGCGCCGGCGCGGGGCGCGGGTCCAGGAGGGCGGCGAGGGAGGGGAACTGCATGCGCAGAACCTATGCGCAGCGGGCCCGGTCGCGCAGTGCGACCGGGCCCGCTGTGGACAGCGCAGGAGGCGTCAGCCCCGGGAGTCCTCCGCGGCCTTGACGACCTGCTCGAGCCACGAGCGACGGGCGGTGACCGCCGCCTCCAGCTCGGACACCTTGCGCTTGTCGCCCTTGGCCTGGGCCTTGGCCAGGTCCTCCTCGAGACCGGCGATCGCGGCCTCGAGCTGTGCGGCGGCGCCCTCGGCGCGCGCACGCGTCTCGGGGTTGCTCCGCTTCCACTGTGCCTGGTCGGCGTCGCGGATCGCGGTCTCCACCGCCCGGAGGCGGCCCTCGACCCGCTGGATGTCGCCACGCGGGACCTTGCCGGCCTCTTCCCAGCGCTCCTGGATGCCGCGCAGCGCGGCCTTGGCCTTGTTCAGGTCCTTGACCGGGACGAGCGCCTCGGCCTCGGCGAGCAGCTCCTCCTTGACCTTCAGGTTCTCGCCGTACTCCGCGTCGATGACGGCGTTCTCGGCGTCCCTGGCCTGGAAGAACCGGTCCTGGGCGGCCCGGAAGCGGGCCCAGAGGGCGTCGTCGTCCTTGCGGGACGCGCGGCCCGCTGCCTTCCAGCGGGTCATGAGGTCGCGGTACGCACCCGCCGTGTAACCCCAGTCGGTGCTGGTGGACAGCGCCTCGGCCTCGGAGACCAGCTTCTCCTTCTCGACCTTGGCGGCGCTGTTGCGCTGCTCCAGGTCGGCGAAGAAGTGCCGGCGCTCACGGTCGAACGCGGTGCGGGCGTGGCTGAACCGCTTCCAGAGCGCCTCCTCCGTGGGGCGGTCGATGCGCGGGCCGGACCGCTGCGCGTCCTTCCAGCGGTCCAGCAGGGTGCGCAGCTCCTCGCCGGCGGGGCGCCACTGCATCTTGCTCGGGTCGGTCGCCGCGATCTTCTCGGCGGCCTCCACGATCGTGGTGCGGTTGGCGACGGCCTCCGCCTTCGCGGCGGAGCGCGCCTCCTCGAGCGCCGCGCGGCGCTCGGCGGCACGGCCGCGGAGCGCCTCGACCTGGCCGCGCAGGGCGTCCAGGTCGCCGACGGCGGCAGGCTCAGCGGTCTCCTCGCCGAGCTTCTGGAGCGTCTGGTCGATCTCGCGCACCGACAGGTCGGCGCTCTCCAGACGAGCCTCGAACAGGCCGACCTTCGCGGCCAGGTCGAGGTACCGGCGCACGTAGAGCGCCAGCGCCTCCTCGGTGGTGACGCCAGGGAACTGACCGACGATCCGCTCGCCCGCGGACTCGCGGACGTAGACGTTGCCTTCGTCGTCCACGCGGCCGAACCTCTCGGCCTCGGCGTGTGCGGCGGCGTCGGCGGCCACGGGCACGACCGGGGTCGGCGCCGCGGGGGCTGCCTGCGCTGCGGGAGCCGACGGCGCACCCGGCTTGGGCGGACGCGGCCGTGCGAGCGCTGCCGGCGACGGGATCGCCGACGGCTTCGGGGTCGCGGGCTTGGGCGCCGGAGTCGGCGCGGGCGCCTCCACCGTCGGGGTCTCGGTCGCTGGTGCCTCCACCGTCGGGGCGTCGTCCACCGGAGCCTCGGCAGCAGGGGTCTCCTCCGTCGGAGCCCCCGCGGCGGGCGCCTCGTCAGCAGGAGCCTCTGCAGCCCACTGCACGGGGGCCTCCTGCACGGGGGCCTCCTGCGTCGGTGCCTCGGGCGCTTCGGCCTCGGCCGCGGGGGCCTCGGCCGCGGGGGCCTCGGCCTCCGGCGCGGCGGCCTCCGCTGCGGGAGCCTCCTCAGCGGGAGCCTCGGGAGCTGTCTCCGTCGGAGCCTCCTGTGCGGGGGTCTCCTCGGCGACCGGCTCCTGTGCGGGGGCTGCCGGAGCCGCCTCCGCGGCCTCCGGGGCCTCCACCTCAGCTGCCTCGGGCACCTCGGCCGCCTCAGGCGCCTCGGCTGCCTCGCTCACCGCCTCGGCGGGAGATTCGGCTGCGTTCGGAGTCTCGGCCACTGGCTCGGCGGGCGCGTCCTGCTGGACGGGCTCGGACGAGCGAGAAGTGGGTTCGCTCACTGGGTCTCAACTCCTTCGATGGTGACCGGGGTGACGGGCGCACCGTCAGGTGCACCGCCCGCCGCTCCCGCGTCAGCGACTGCCCGGACGAAGTCCAGGCCGGATGTGATCGTGCCGAAGACCGTGTACCCGCCGGCGGCGTCGGAGGGGATGGTCGATTCCTCGTAGACGAGGAAGAACTGGGAGCCCATGGACTCTGCGTCGCCGCCGCGGCGCGCCATCGCGACCGTTCCGGCGGGGTAGACGTCGTTCTTGGGGGCGTTCTCGACGGGGCCGAACGCGTATCCGGGGCTGCCGGAGCCGGTGAACGTCGGGTCGCCGCACTGGAGCACGTGGATGCCCTGCGTGACGAGGCGGTGGCAGCCCGTGTCGTCGAAGTAGCCGCCCTGGGCGAGCGTGACGAAGCTGGCGACGGCCTGCGGGGCGCTCTTGCCGTCGAGCTCGAGGACGATGTCGGCCTCGGTCTCGCCCGAGCACGCGTGCAGGGTGACGGTCCAGGTCCGGTCCTCGGCGACGGACGGGTCGGCGAGCTCGTAGTCGTCCCGCGCCTCCTCGACGCCCGCCGGGCAGGAGCCGGCTCCCGCGGCGTCGTCGGACGTGGAGCCGTCGCCGTCGACCAGGGCCGCGATGACGAACGCACCGACGAGCGCGAGTACCGTGAACAGCGCGATCAGGGTCCAGAGACGCTGCTTGCGGGCGCGCTTGGCTGCCTGCCGCTGTGCCTGCTTCTCCGCCTGCCTGGCCTGCTGCGCGCGCTGCCGCTGCTTGGTGGACGCCACCGCGTTCCCTTTCTCCGTGCTCTCGTGCTCGCCATGACCCGGGCCGTGACCGCACTGGACCGATTCACTACCGGATCCGGGGCGAATCACCCCGTGCGGGGACAGTGTAGGCATCGGATGCCAGGTCATACTGTTCGAGCGGTTTCGCCGACGGGTGAAGATGCCGTCTGCCAGCGCGAACATCTGACGTTAACGTGGGCGCCGTGGAGCTTCGTGTCGTGGTCGCACCGGTGTTCGGGACCAACTGCTGTGTGGTGTCCTCCGGCACCGACTGCGTGGTGATCGACGCCGGTGCGGGAGTGGCCGACGCCGTCGTGCGGCTCGTCGAGTCCGATGGCCTCACCCCACGCGCCGTCCTGGCCACGCACGGTCACGCCGATCACACCTGGGACGCCGGGGAGCTGTGCGCGCGGTACGACGTGCCGATGTGCCTGCACGAGGCAGACGCCTACCGCCTCGCCGACCCGTTCGGCACCCTCAGCCCCGCGCTGGAGGCGGCTCTCGGACTGCACAGGGACGACTACCGCGCACCAGCGGTCGTCGAACCGTTCGCCACCCCCGGCGGTTCGGCGGTGCTGACCTTCGGCCGGGTGACCCTGCGGGCACTGCATGCACCCGGTCACACCGAGGGCTCGACGCTCTACCGCCCCGACGGCGAGGTGGTCCTCACGGGCGACGTCCTGTTCGCCGGCTCGGTGGGCCGCACCGACCTGCACGGCGGCTCGGGCCAGGTGATGGACGCGACGCTGCGCTCCGTGGTGCGCGCACTGGACCCCGGGCTCGCCGTCGTGCCAGGGCACGGACCTGCCACGACCGTGGCCCGTGAGCTGGCGACCAACCCGTTCCTCGCGGGACCGCGCGGGTGAGGGTGTCGGCCGGGCCGTCGTCGCCGGCTGTGGAAAAGCCGGGCTGAGGAGTCCGCGGTCGTGGGAAGATCTGTGGCATGGCAAAGCCCACTCCTCTCTCCGGTTTCCCCGAATGGCTCCCTGACGGTCGCATCGTCGAGCAGCACGTCCTCGACACCCTGCGACACGCCTTCGAGCTGCACGGGTTCGCCGGGATCGAGACGCGGGCCGTCGAGCCGCTGGACCAGCTGCTCCGCAAGGGGGAGACCTCCAAGGAGGTCTACGTGCTGTCGCGGCTCCAGGAGGAGAACAGCCAGATCCCCGACAAGCAGCTCGGCCTGCACTTCGACCTGACCGTGCCGTTCGCCCGCTACGTGCTGGAGAACGCCGGAAAGCTGGCCTTTCCCCTCAAGCGCTACCAGATCCAGAAGGTGTGGCGCGGCGAGCGCCCCCAGGACGGCCGCTTCCGTGAGTTCATCCAGGCGGACATCGACGTGGTGGGTGCGGGCGAGCTGCCGTACCACTTCGAGGTCGAGGCGCCCCTGGTCATGGCCGAGGCGCTCGGCGCGCTCGGGGCGATCGGGCTGCCCCCGGTCCGCATCCTGGTGAACAACCGCAAGGTCGCCGAGGGGTTCTACCGCGGGATCGGCCTGGACGACGTCGAGGGTGTGCTGCGCCAGATCGACAAGCTCGACAAGATCGGTCCCGACAAGGTGTCCGAGCTGCTCATGACCGAGTGCGGCGCCACGGAGGACCAGGCCAAGGCGTGCCTGGCGCTCGCGTCCATCTCCGGGTCGGACGTCGGGGTGGTCGCGGAGGTCCGCGCGCTCGCCGAGTCGTACGGCGCGGTGACCGAGCTGCTGGAGACCGGCCTGGGGGAGCTGGAGGCATTGATCGCGGCGGCCTCCGAGCGCGCCCCGGGTGTGGTCGTGGCGGACCTGAAGATCGCGCGCGGCCTCGACTACTACACCGGCTCCGTCTACGAGACGGTGCTCGTCGGGCACGAGCAGCTCGGTTCCGTCTGCTCCGGCGGCCGCTACGACACGCTCGCCTCGGACGGCAAGAACACGTACCCCGGCGTCGGGCTGTCGATCGGTGTCTCGCGCCTGGTCTCCCGTCTGCTGTCGGCCGAGCTGGTGCGGGCCACGCGGTCGGTGCCGTCCGCAGTGCTGGTGGCCGTGGCGTCCGAGGAGCAGCGTGCCGCCTCCGACGCGGTGGCCACGGCACTGCGGGCCCGCGACATCCCGGTCGAGGTGGCGCCGACCGCCGCGAAGTTCGGCAAGCAGATCAAGTACGCCGACCGCCGTGGCATCCCGTTCGTGTGGTTCCCGGGCTCCGCGGGGGAGGACGGCGTGGTGGGCGCCGACCAGATCAAGGACATCCGTTCCGGCGACCAGGTGGACGCCGACGCCGCGACGTGGGAGCCGTCGGACGAGGACCGCTGGCCGCGGGTGGTCCCGAAGGCCTGACCGCCGGCCCGGCCCTTGGGCACCGCGACTCGACGCAGGTCCCGGACCTCGGGTGGTGCTCGCCACCGCCGCGGTCTACCGTCGATCGAGCAGGGGCGGCAGGGCGACGCGGTGCAGGTAGTGCTGGACCAGGTGGGGTCGGTCAGTGGGTGGGTCATGGCCGGCACCGCCGGCGGTTGACCTCGCACCGACCGCACGGTCGTGGTGTCTGCGCCGGCGGTGGCCACAAGGCAAACGGAAGGTTCCACCATGGCCACGCAGAAAAAGAGAGTCGCCATCGTCACCGGCGCGGGCAGCGATCAGGGAATCGGATTCGCGGCAGCGCGCCTTCTCGGCATCAGCGGAAATGATGTCGTGATCACCTCCACGACGGATCGCATATTCAAGCGGGTCGATGAACTACGTGCCGCCGGTATCCGAGCGGAAGGGGTCGTCGCCGACCTCACTGACCAGGCTGGTGTGGACGCCGTCGTCGCGTGCGCGACAGACGAGTTCGGCGGCGTGGACATCCTCATCAACAACGCCGGGATGACTGCTGTGTCCGACGCGCGGTCTTACGGCGGGAGCGGCAGAACGTTCATCGACCACTGGCATGCCTCGCTCGACCGAAACCTCACCACGACGTTCCTGATGACTCGCGCGGTGACAGCTCCGATGCAGACAGCCGGCTACGGCCGCATCGTCAACGTGTCATCGGTGTCCGGGCCCGTCGCTGCGTACGGCGGCGACGTCGCGTACCACGCGGCGAAGGCCGGCATGGTCGGGCTGACGCGCGCAACGGCGATCGACACGGCCGCGGCGGGCATCACGGTGAACGCGGTCGCTCCGGGCTGGATCGACACCGCATCGGCCTCCCCTCACGAGCGCGTGATGGGCGCGGCCTCACCCGTCGGTCGGTCCGGCACCGCAGACGAGGTGGCACACGTGATCGCGCTTCTCGCCGCTGAGGGCGCGTCGTACATCACGGGTCAGCTCATCACCATCGACGGAGGGAACTCGATCGCCGAAGAGCGCGGCCGCTGAAGCCTTGGGACGCCGCGGTGATCAGGCCGCCCTAGCTTCCCGGGAGCGGTCACCGAACGGCCTCTGGTGCGCGGTGCGGGTGTCACATGTTCGCTCGTGCCCGCGCACGCTCCGTTGCTCGCTCCAGGACGTCCAGCTGTGCGGCGTTGTAGATCGCGCGCATGGTCTCGGCCATGGTCGCGGCAGTCGATGTTGCTGTGTGCTTCAGATGCGGTTCGGGCGAGGTGATCCAGGGATAGTTCACGAAGGCTTTGGCGATCGTCTCCGCAAACTGTTCGACGAGGCGGTCTCGCGTGGCCTGGTCCGCATCGGCGGGCAGCGACTCGAACTCGACCGTGGCGGCGTCGACGTCTGCTTCGAGCATCTCTCGCACGTCGTCCATGACCTTCGGCTCGTACAACTGCGAGTAGACGAGGGTGAGCGATCGTTCGGAGGGTGACAGCCGTGGTGCGATCTTCGCGAAGCCCGTGGGTACTTCAGTGATCGAGCCGTGCCGGATCATCTCGGCGATCTCGGCGCGGGTTCGTTTGCTGCGTTCGATCGTCTCGGCGAGTTCTGCGTCGATAGCTGCCAGCACATCTCGTGAGGTACCAACGCCTGAGTCCAGACGTTCGATCTGTGTGATCGGTACTCCGATGTCGCGAAGTCGCCGGATCTGCAGCAGTCGAACGAGGTGGGAGACGCCGTACTGCTTGTAGCCGTTCGTTCGACGACCAGGTTCCTCGAGCAGGCCCCGTTGGTGGTAGTGCCGGACGGCGTTGACGGTTGTGCCCGCTAGATCGGCGAGTTCGCGGGTACTCCACGTCATTCTTCTGCCTCCATCTGCATACCGGCAAGGAAACCTGACCCCGCGATCTCAGCGTGGTCGGCAGGATCGATGCGCTGAAGGCGACAGGAGCGCCGTCCGAGCGGTCATGCACGGCTGCCGCGGCCAAGGACTATCCTCCATCCTCCCCAGGCCCTCCGCGCGGCGGAACGGGGTGAACGCGCCGAGCGAGGCTCAGGGTCGGCAGTGGGCGGTATCTGACCACTGTTTGACCTTGTGGTGGGAACAGGGAGTCGACTTCTTCGTAGCCGCAGGCTTCGCGCCCGCCGGCCGCTGCAGAACTGCAGACCGAGAAGAGCGGAGAAGGCAGATGTATGACCTCGAGCCCGGTTCATCCGACCTCAGGCGTCGGCGGAGAAGAAAAGGCGCGGTCATCGGCGCCGCTCTCTCGGTTGTGGCCGTTTCCGTCGCAGCGACACTCGTGATCGCGTCGGGGACTGATTCGACTGGCGGAGGCACCCCTGGTTCGCAGGACCGGGAGACCCCGGACGTGGCTTTCTTGGCAGGACCGCTCGCTGATCAGGAGGTGGTCTGGGAAACGTGTGAGTTCAACGACGACGGGCCGCCGATCCCTGGTGCGGATGTGTCGAATGTCGAGTGCGCGACGATCGAGGTGCCGCGCGACTGGACAGATCCTGATCCCGAGCTCACGTGGGACGTGCGCATCTCTCACGCTCGGAACATCGAACCCACGGACCCGGACTACAGCACCACGATCATGGCCCACCCGGGTGGACCGTACAGTTCTGGCCTCTCGTTCAGCACCGCGGTGCAGCTCTACACTCCGGAGCTCCGGCCCACGACGAACTACGTCAGCTTCGATCAGCGCGGCCTCGGACAGTCGAGCCGGGCGGAGTGTGAGTACGAGTACGACCCGGCCGGCGGACCATCGGCCGCCGCGCGGGCAATCGGTGAGGCCTGCTCGAACCACCCGGACGTGGCGACCATGACCACCGAGCAGGCTGCCTACGACATGGACTTCATCCGTCACCTCCTGGGGCTCGAGACGGTGACCTACATGGGCTACTCCTACGGCACGTGGCTCGGGACCTGGTACGGCAGCCTCTTCTTCGACAACATCGAGCGGATGATTCTGGACTCGTCGACCGACCCGACGCGGGAATCGATCCAGCACAACTACAACGCGGCGCACGACGCTCGTGACC
This sequence comes from Promicromonospora xylanilytica, assembly GCF_054782895.1. Classification (NCBI taxonomy): domain Bacteria; kingdom Bacillati; phylum Actinomycetota; class Actinomycetes; order Micrococcales; family Promicromonosporaceae; genus Promicromonospora; species Promicromonospora xylanilytica. Next base: position 525,896 of record NZ_BAAGRP010000007.1, on the reverse strand, counting down.
GTCAGTTCCGTCTGCACATGATGAACTGGATCGCCCGGAATGACGCAACGGTCGGGCTGGGTACGGACCCGGAGGAGATCTGGGAGCGGTACTTTGCCGCCACCAAGAGCCCGGGTACGTCGCTGGCTGCGCAGCATGCCTGGAACGTGGTGAACGGCCCGGCTGCCTTCTCCGGTCCGGTGCTGTATCCCGCGGCAGGAAGTCTGATCGCGAACATCATCGATCAGGCCGAGGCGGCAGATGAGACGGCCGATCCGGTGGAGCTCGCTACTCGTATCGTCAACGGAACGGAGTTGCCCGACGCCCTGCGGGCGATCGCGGACGAGCGGCTCGCGCAGCTCTCAGCGCCTCCCACGACCGAGCCAGGCGAGACGGTCCGAGCGACGCACGACTACGTCATCGAGTTCACCGCCTGTACGGACGGCCAGTGGACGCAGGGGCTGGAGTTCTGGGACGAGTTCCACGAGAAGACCGCCGAGACTGCACCGTTGTCGGCACAGTTCGGCCTGCTCATCACACCTACGTGCGCGTTCTGGCCGACCGACTCGAAGATGCCGCCACCGGACGACAGCTTCCCGGAGAGCATCGTCCTGCAAAGCGAGCTCGATTCGATGACGCCGTACGAGCAGGGCTGGGCAGCCGGCACCGGGTTGCCGAACACGAGCCTGATCGTCGTCGACAACGAGAGTATTCACGGAGTCTTCCCCTATGGCACGGAGGAAGTGGACCAGCCGGTGGTGGACTTCCTGCTCGGTGGGGACCGGCCGGCGCACACGATCGTGGCTCCCGGTAAGCCGCTGCCCCTTGAGCACACGACGTACGAGTCGTGGACGCCGCTCGACCAGAACGGCGAACATTCGGGAGACCCGCAGTTCACCGATCCGATGATCCCGGCGGAGACGGCCACGCTGAAGGACACCGCGGTCGGTTCCGGATAGCCGCGGATCCCCATCCTCAGCGGGCACCCGGTGCGGCCGCGCGACGTTGTTCGGTGATCACCGCCGACAGTCGGCCGAGCACGGGAGGGCCCCGGTGCTCGACGTGGGTTCCACGACGTGCACCGGAGCCCTGCTGCGGCGGCGTTCAGGTGCTCGCCGTCAGGATGCCCGGGTGACCTCAGACACCTCGGACGTGGCCGGGGTCCTGGCGGGGCCAGTGCGCCGGGTGCGGATCCACACCATGACGGCGATGGCGATCATGGCGAGCGCGCTGGGGACGATCAAGGTCGCGCTGACAGCACCCGCCGAACGGTCGAACCTGTCGGCGAGGTCGGCGTTCACGATGAACCAGTACGTGAAGATCAGGACGTTGTAGACGGCGTGCATGACGACCGCGTACTCGACCCCACCGGTACGCCACGTCATGAAGGAAGCTGAGAGGGAGAACACGAGGTAGAACACGTTCCACCACGGGTCAGCGGCGACGTGGATCATCGCGAAGACCGCGCTGGAGACGACGGTTCCCAGGATGAGAGACGTCCACCGACCCTGCACCCAGCTTCCGGCGATACGGAACACCAACCCACGCAGGCCGTACTCCTCGCCCGCTGACTGCAAGGGCACCAGCAGCACCACCACCACGAAGAGTCCGACGATGTCTGCGTGCGACCACGAGATGGTCGCCCGCGGTTCCAGGTACTCGGTGATGCCGATGGCGATGACGAACAAGGGCACCATCGCCATCATCGCGCGCCCGAAGAGGTCGAACCGAAAACGGGAGACGACGGAGTGGAGCGACGGGCCCGGCACACCGTAGAGCCACCGCTGAATGAGCATGCTCCACGGAGTGAGCAACGCAGTGGCTGCCAGGCCCGACCCGAGCGTCAGCGGCGAGTACGCCCCTTGTTCGGAGCCGAGAAGGCCTTCGACCCAGACGGCCAGGAGGTAGGTCAGCTGGATCGCAGCAAACAGGCCACCCACGAGCAGAATGATGGCGAGCACTCCACGGCCGATTCGCCGTTTCTCCCCTGCGAGCACTCGGTGGTATTCCACACCCGAAGCGATCGGTTCTCGGCTTCGGGCGATCTCTGTTCCAGAGGACATCGATTCGTCTCCCATTCCAAGGTCTTGACGGACGCGAACCCACACACCATGACGAAGCTCGGAGATGCGTCGGTCGGACGTCGACGAGGTGCGGCGGAGTTCGCCGGTACCGTGCGAGTAGTATGGCACAACAGACCAGAAAGTCGGTAGTGCAGCGCGGTCGAGGCGGTCGCAACGGCTACGCTCGGCCCTCGGCGTCGCCGGGCGGCCCGACGGGTGTCGTAGTATCGACCATCTGGTCAGTTCTATCGACGTGAGGTGGTCGGGACTCATGGTGGCGGAGCGGCAGACCCGTAACACGGAACGGACGCGGCGTGCGGTCCTGGACGCCGCCACGCAACTGATCCTCGAGAAGGGCGCTGCTGTCACGTTGGCTGAGGTCGCTTCGGTCGCCGGGGTCTCCAAGAGCGGTCTCATCCACCACTTCGGGAGCCGGGACCGGCTGGTGACCGCTGTCGTCGAGGACATGTTCGAACAGTTTCGGTCGGCGGTACTGGCCCACCTCGACCTGTCGGAGAACTACCCCGGCAAGATGCTCCGCGCCTATGTTCGCGCGATCTTCGCCAGCAGTGCCGAAACCGTGATCGCGCGTGACTTCACGGCCGCGTCGAGCTGGAACGGTCTGCATGCGGCCCCTGGGGTTGCCGCGGTCATCGACGAGCACAACGCGTGGTGGAGCGAACAGCTCGCAGCGGACGGTCTCGGTCCCGACTTGATTCAGATCGTTCGTCGGGCTGCTGAGGGTGTCGCGGTTGCCGCGCTTCAAGGGGATGAGGATGAGACGAGCATCGGGGCGGCACGTCGTCACCTGCTCGATCTCGCTACCCATGGCACCTTCAGCGCGCCGCTCTGACACCCGATAGCGCCTCCTCGGCACAGCGTCGTGTCGCGCGGAGGTGATGTCTCCTCGGTGCCGAGCGCACGTGCGGGCAGCGGCGCAGACCGGCGCGCCACGAACAGCTGTTGATGACTGACGTCTGCTCGCTCGTCCTCGCGGGCCTGTCCTCGTCCGCGCCAACGCGCTCGCGCGTGAACAGCCGGCGTCGGACCGGACCAGGTGAAGTAGCCAACCCAGGGGTTGACTGTGTTCCAACAACAGGATCTTCAATGGAGCCAGGTGTCGCGGGGCTCGTCGTGATCGACGACGCCAGTCGAAACCGATGACGCATGAGGAAGGGACCGAGCAATGACTGAGCAACAGCGACCCGATCACAGAAGTGACACCACTGACCCTGCCTCGCTCCAGAGCCCAACGCTGGCGGAGGACCTCCTTCTGCTCCTCTTCCAACCGAACCCCAAGGGGGGCGCAGGAAACATCGCCGGCGAGACCACGCTCTACTGGGTGCTCGCCGGCGCAGTCCTCGCAGACCTCGGTCTCAGCGGCCACGTGCAGACGGGCACAACGCGGTTCGGGACGATGACGGTAGAGGCCGTGGCCGCCAACCCGCCAACCGACCAGCTTCTCCGTGCGAGCTGGGAGTACGTCGCCGACAAACCACGAAGCGCGCAGACGGTTCTCGCTGCGACAGGTCCCGGTCTGCGAGAACCTCTGCTGGACAGACTTGTGGAACGGGGAGACCTCCACCGGCACACGCGCAAGGCACTCGGCCTCTTCCAGACGTCAGTGCTCCGCGAGGGGGCGACAACGCGGCGTGCTCACCTGCTCGCCGAGGTCCGCACCGTGCTCGTCGACGGCGCTATGCCCACAGAACGCACTGCGGCGCTCGCGGCACTGCTCTACGGAAGCGGGACCCTGCCGCAGTTCGACGGTGATATCCCGTGGACCTCTGCGGTCATCGCTCGTGCCGAGGAACTGAAGGACGGTAACTGGGGAGCCGGCGCAGCGGCAAAGGCCGTGACGCGCACCATCACCGCCACGATCGTCACCAACGTGATCGTCGCCGCCGCAGCACAACCTCGGGGCTAGCGGGCCGTATTCACCTACGAGTCAGTCGATCGATCACACGACGGAGGACCACCATGACCGCGTACATCGTGTTCCAGCGGGACACCACCAACGATCAGCAGGCTCTCGATCGCTACTCGGAACGAGCCGATGGCACGTTCACCGGCCACGATGTGCAGGTCCTCGTCGACTACGGCGCGTACGAGGTGCTCGAAGGGCCCCCGATCGAGGGCGTCGTCGTCCTGCAGTTCCCCGATGCTGCTGCGGCGAGGGCGTGGTATCGCGGCGAGCAGTACCAGGAAGTGGCACGGGAGCGCTTCCGGGGTGCGTCCTACCGGGCGGTGCTCGTCGACGGTGTGGACGCGGCAGCGTGAACGGCCTGACGGGTCGGGCTCTTGGTCTGAGAGTCGAAGCTGTGCAAACAGGAATCGAGCGTCCGGAGAATGATATGAGATCGGTCCATGCCGTCCAACGCATCGAGTCCGCGGCGATCGCGCTTGTTGCCGTCGTCACTGTGGTGGCCTTGTACCCCCAGTGGTGGTGGGTCCTTCTGGCGGCGTTCCTGTTGTTCGACCTGTCGATGGTGGGCTACGCCCGATCAGCAGCGGCGGGCGCGACCTCTTACAACGTCGTGCACAACTACGCCTGGCCGGCGGTCGCCGCGGCCTTGGCCCTGGCGACGTCGGGATCTGCGCCGACGTTCTCGACCTGGGCCGGGGTGGTCGCCTGCGCGTGGGCCTTCCACGTCGGTGTGGACCGAGCGCTCGGCTACGGTCTCAAGCTGCCGGACGCGTTCACTCACACCCATCTCGGCCGGATCGGCAAGGACCGCGCACCGAACTAGTCTGGTCGTCGCGATCCGTCCGACCGCCCATCTGCCGGACGATGCCTCTTTGGTGAGCGTCGTCCGCCGGCGTCGTTCAGGCGGGAACCCGCCCTGCGCGCACCGCTTCCTGCAGCGCGGCGTAGTCGCTCTCCGCCAGGTCGGCGTAGGCAGCGGCCCAGTCGGCCAACGCGTCCACGGCATTGTCACCGCGCCCGAGGTAGGCGGCGATCGCGTCGCCGTTCGGTGACTGGCCGTGCGCGCGGGCCAGGAGCGACGCGCACAGCGACCCGTAGGCGACGAACTCCTTCTGGTTCAGGTCAGAGGGCTCCACCGAGCCCTTCATGTCACGGAACTGGCGCCAGTAGTAGTCCACCCGGTGCTTGTCCGCGGTCTCACCGGCCCAGCCGGTGATCCACCCGAGGAAAGGGTCGGAATTGGCCTGAAGGATGCGCTGCGCCGCGACGACGCGCTGCCCCTCGGTGGGGTCCGCTCCCTCTCCGCTGCCCGGGATCGTCGCCGCCTGGCCGCCGTGCGTGCTCAGCACGGTCTCCTGGGCCTCTTTCGCCTGCAGGAAGAGCACGTCTCCGGTGGGCCCCTGCAACGCGAGCAGGTAGCAGCGCGTGCCGACGCTGCCGACACCGACGACGCGCAGCACGAAGTCGACGAGCCGGTACTGGGACAGCAGGTAGGCGACATCCTCCCGGACCGTCGAACGGTACTGGGCGAACAGGTCCTCGATCTCGTCGAGGGTCGCGTGGTCCACGTGCTGGACCACTGGCGGCTGGTCGATGATGCGCACCGTCCCGTCGTCGCTCCGGGTCGTCAGCTTGCGGAGCACCTGCTCGGAGGTGCGCCGGCGAGCCTTCGCCGTGGCTCTCTCGACCGCGCTCCGGCCTGCCGTCCCGAAGTGTGCCGCGGCCTGTGAGGTGTCCACCCGGGCGAAGTACCGGTCCGTCGCCGACAGCGAGCAGAACTCTCGCAGGGTGCCCTGGTAGCTGCGGACCGCTGCCTGCGAGGAGGCCCGGCAGGCCTGCTCCGGGAGACCGTTCGCCCGACCGGCGATATGGATGCTCGAGGCGAGCCGCCGGACGTCCCACTCCCAGGGGGCGAACCCGCCCTCGTCGAAGTCGTTCAGGTCGAAGACCAGCTCTCGCTCCGGTGACGCATAGAAGCCGAAGTTGGAGATGTGGGCGTCACCGCACGCCACCACGCCCAGTCCCGTCGTGGGCCCGGCGGCGAGGTCGGCGGCCATGACGGCCGCGCTGCCCCGGTAGAAGGCGAACGGTGATTCCAGCATCCTGTTCACCCGCACCGGAACGAGCTCCTGCAGTCGCGACGTGTGCTGGTACTCCAGGATGCCCACCGGGTCGCGGTCGGCGGACACGTGCAGCGATGCGAGTGCTCGGCGGGGCAGGCGGCGCCGGGCCTCCGCACCGCGCGAGGCGGCGATGGTCATGTGTGCCATGTTGCGTCCTTTACGGGCGATCGCTGGTCAGGGAACGGACGGGGCCGGCATGGATCGGTCAGCTCTGCCTCCGGTTCATCCGGGCCGGAACCCCGAGCCCTGGGGAGCGTGCGGAAAGGTGCCCCGAGATCCCGGATCGGACCAGCGTCGCGGGGCCGCGTGCGTAGCGGTCGACGGGCCCAGGTTACTGCCGCCTCACCGGCCCGTGCCCGGGGCCGCACAGCCGGCCTGTCATTTTCCTCGCGGATAGTGGCACTGCTGCCACTAGAGATCGTGGATCGTGCCGCCGACACTGGGAGACCACCCAGCAGCTCGGCGATCCCGAGCCCGGAACCACGATGAGGAACCCAGATGACTGAGACCATGAAGGCCGTCGTGCTCGCTCGTTTCGGAGGGCCCGAGGTGTTCGAGCTGCGCGACGTCCCTGTCTCGCAGGTCGGACCACGCCAGGTGCGGGTGCGCGTCCACGCGACCGCTGTCAACCCGCTCGACTTCCAGATTCGCCGCGGGGACTACGCCGAGCACGTGCCACTGCCCGCGATCACCGGGCATGACATCTCCGGTGTGATCGAGGAGGTCGGGTCGCACGTGACCGAGTTCCGCGTCGGCGACGAGGTGTACTACACACCCCAGATCTTTGGTGGGCCCGGTTCGTACGCCGAGCAGCATGTCGCCGACGTCGACCTCGTCGGCCACAAGCCGCAGAACATCACTCACCTGGAGGCGGCGAGCCTGACTCTCGTCGGCGGGACGGTCTGGGAGGGCCTGGTGACGCGGGCACGGCTCACCGTGGGGGAGACGATCCTCGTCCATGGGGGCGCAGGAGGTGTCGGCACGATCGCGATCCAGGTCGCCAAGGCCATGGGCGCCCGAGTGATCACCACGGCCAGGGCCGGCGAGCACGAGTTCGTGCGCTCTCTCGGGGCGGATGCGGCGATCGACTACACCTCGACCGACTACGTCGATGCCGTCGCCGAGCTGACCCGAGGCAAGGGGGTCGACGTCGTCCTGGACACCGTGGGTGGCGACACGCTCACCAGGAGCCCACTGGCGCTGGCCGACGCGGGACGCGTCGTGAGCATCGTCGACATCGCCCAGCCGCAGAACCTCATCGAGGCATGGGGCAGGAACGCCGCGTACCACTTCGTCTTCACCCGCCAGAACCGAGGAAAGCTGGACGCGCTCACCGCTCTGGTCGAACGCGGTCTGCTGAGGCCGGTCATCGGCGCGACGCTTCCGCTGGCGCGCATGGGTGAGGCTCACGAGCTCCTGGAGAACAGGCGCTCGTACGCACTGCACGGCAAGGTCGCGATCGACGTGGCGGGCGAGACCGTCGCGCTTCCTCCTCGCATCGCGTAGCGAAACGCTCGCGACGTCGGCCGGGGGTCAGCCTCGGCCGGCGAAGGTGGCCCGGTACTCCGAGGGAGACACGTCCAGGAGCCGGCGGAAGTGCAGCCGGAGGTTCGATCCGGTACCCAGGCCGACCTCTTCCGCGATGCGGTCGATCGGCAGCCTCGTGTTCTCCATCAGCTCGCGGGCGGCGTCGACCCGCGCGCGGAGGATCCACTGCATCGGGGTGGTGCCGGTCTCCTCGGCAAATCGGCGCAGGAACGTGCGGGGCGCCAGGCGCGCGTGTGCGGCAAGTGCCGCGACCGTGATCGGTCGGTGGAGCCGCGCCATGGCCCATTCCCGCGTCGCGGCAAGGTTCTCGCCCTGGGCTGCCGGGCTGGTACTCGGCAGGTACTGGGCCTGGCCGCCGGTCCGGTAGGGCGCGGTCACGAGTGCTCGCGCGATCTCGTTCGCCGGGCTCACACCGAGGTCGCGGCGCACGATGTGCAGGCACAGGTCCAGTCCGGCGGCGGCGCCCGCCGAGGTCAGGACGGATCCCTCGTCGACGAAGAGCACGTTCGGCTCGACGGTCACCTGCGGATGCCGCTGCGCGAGCTTCTCCGCGGCGTCCCAGTGCGTCGTGGCGCGCAGGCCGTCGAGCAGCCCGGCGTCCGCGAGGGCGAACGCGCCGTAGCAGATGGACGCGATGCGCGTCCCGCGGGATGCGGCGCTCCGGAGCGCCTCGCCCACCTCGGCCGGCAGCGGCCGACCGACCGGGACGTACCCCGGGACGATGATCGTGTCGGCGTCCGTCAGCGCGTCCAGGCCCCGCGGGACCGTGAAGCTGAACTCGCCGTGGGAGGGCACCGTTCCGGCGGTGACACCGCAGGCCGACACCTCGTAGGGGAACCCCGTCTCCGGGTGGAACACCTCCGCCGGGATCCCGACGTCCAGCGGGCGCGCCCCGTCGAGCACGAGGACCATCACCCGGTGCGGTCGCTGCATCACCCGACTCCGATCCGGTCGGCGTGCGCCGCCCATGTCATCATCCTTGCACAGGTGTGCATTGCTGCCAGCCGTCTCGAGCGGGCCGCCAGGGCTGAAGTTCATCAAGCCGCACTGCCCCTTGCCGACCTGGCTCAGGCCCTGGGGACTCACACCACGTGTTCGGCATCCGTTGCGGACTCCAGCCGGCGGGCGCGGAGCTTCTTGCGGTGCCTGGTCGAGATCGGGTCGGCGAGCCGCGGTGCGAGTGGTCCGAGTGCGGCCAGGATCAGCACGTAGGCGGCGGCCGTCGAGCCCAGCTGTGGATCGAGCCCGGCCGATACCCCGAGGCCGGCGATGACGATAGAGAACTCTCCGCGTGGAAGGAGCAGGCACCCGGCCCGCAACCGGCCGGTGAAGGCCGAGCCGGCCTGACGGGCCGCCCACCAGCCGGTGGCGAACTTCGTGCCGACCGTGACCACGGCGAGACCTGCCGCCACAGCCAGCACAGGCGGCAGGGACTGCGGATCGGTATGGAGGCCGAAGTTGACGAAGAAGATGGCCGCGAACAAGTTCTTGAGCGGATTCAGGATGCGCTCAGCCTGGTGGGAGACCTCACCGGACAAGGCGATGCCGACGAAGAAGGCGCCGACGGCCGCCGAGACGTGGACCTGCTCGGCAAGCCCGGCGACGACGAGGATGATGCCGAGGACCTTGAGCATGAGGATCTCGTCGCTGGGCGAGTCGAGGAACCGCGAGAGCACGCTGCCCCCGCGGGAGGCGACCAGGAAGGCCGCGCCGACGGCGAGCAGCGCCAGCGCGAGGCCCCATGCGGCCTGCGCGAACGCGAGCCCGGCAAGGATGGTTGTGACGATCGGCAGATAGATCGCCATGACGAGGTCCTCGGCCACGAGCAGCGAGAGCACGGTCGGCGCCTCGCGGTTACCGAGCCAGCCCAGATCGGTCATGACCTTGGCGATGATGCCCGAGGAGGAGATGTAGGTGACACCACCGAACACGACCGCGGCCAGAGGCCCCCACCCGAGCAGCAGTGCGCAGACCACACCGGGTGTGGCGTTCAGGACCAGGTCGACGATCGCGCCGCGCCAGGAGGTGCGCATGGTGCCGACCAGTTCGCGTGGTGTGTACTCCAGGCCGATCGTGAACAGGAGCAGGACGATGCCGATCTCGGCCCCGATGTCCAGGAACTCGGTGATCTCCCCGAGATCGTGGATGCCTCCGACTCCGAACGCCAGCCCTCCGAGCAGGTAGAGAGGGATGGCTGAGATGCCGAAGCGACCGGCGACCGCACCCAGGACGCCCAGGCCGAGGATGACCAGCCCGAGCTGCAGAAAGATCTCGACGAGATGGTGCAAGGTCTACTCGAGTCCGCGCAGGATGCGGCCGACCTTGGTGACTGCTTCCTCGGTACCGATCGTCACCAGGCGGTCGCCGATGTGCAGGATCGCAGTCGGCGAGGGCCCGGTCTCGACGCCCGAGTCGCGGATGATCGCCACGACGGAGGCGCCGGTGCGGGTGCGCGCCCGGGTATCACCGAGTGGCCGGTCCGCATAGGGGCTGGTCGCTTCGACCAGGAGCTGCCGTGACACGAGGTTGTCGATCTCGTGATGCAGCCGGTTGAGCTTCTCGATGACGCGGGCGCCACCGAGCAGCTCGCCCATGGCCCCGGACTCGTCAGCTTCGAGGTTGATGCACTCGAGGGCGGAGTCGGGGTCGTCGGGGTCGTAGAGGATGAAGTCGCGGCGGCCGTCGCGGTGGGCGACGACGCCCAGGCGTACTCCCCGTTTGGTCTCGAACTCGAACCGGACACCGATCCCGGGTAGCTCTGTACGCTCAACGTCCACGGTCAATCCCTTCACTCGTCCTTGCGTCGGGCGAACCGTAGTGCATCAGCGGTTCCCCTCGGCGGTCAGTGGAACCTGGCCCCGGTGCGTCGTCGTGCACGGTTCAGCGCAGGGCGCGGAGGTGCTCCCGCCCCAGGGGGTCGATGGCGCCGTCGAAGTCGTGGTGCGTCGAGAGCCATTTCTTCACGTAGGGGCAGACGGCCACGATGCGATGTCCCGCCTGAACGCTGGTGCTCAGTGCGCTCCGAGTGAGGGTGCTGGCGAGACCTTGGCCCTGGAACGTATCGAAGACCACCGTGTGGTAGAAGATGCGCTGGTCCTCGCCGAAGTCCTTGTAGGCGGAGAACCCGGCCTGGGTGTCGTCGACGAGCACGTCGAAGCGGCTCTCGTCCGGGTTGTCACGGACGGTCACTTCTTGCTGGTTCTGCTCGTTCATCGCTGAGGTCCTCTCATGACAGGTGCGGGCGGATCGAGGCCGAGGTGTCGGCGCAGGGCCCCGGTGACGTCGTCGACGTGCGCCAGCTGCTCCGGGGTGAGCGCGTCGACGAAGAGCTCGTGCACGTCACGCAGGTGGGGCACCGAGCCGTGCCGGAACGAATCCGCGCCGAGGTCGGTGAGTCGTACGTCGATGCCGTGGATGTCGTCGGGGCACGGGGACCGGTGGACGAGCCCGCGTTTCTCCATCCGCCCCAGATGGTGGGACAGGCGGCTGCGTTGCCAGCCGAGCAGCTCGGCCAGCTCGGACGAGCGCAGCGTCCGCCGGTCCGCCTCGCTCAGCGTGAGCAGTACCCGGTAGTCGGCGGAGGACAGGGACGACTCGCTCTGCAGGCGACCCTCCAGGAGGGTGCGCAAAGTTTCGGTGGTCTCGATGTAGCCGCGCCAGATGCGTAGCTCCTCACGCGTGGGCATCGCGCGACGCTCGTCCTGAGCCATGACACCTCCGGGGAATTGACACGTCAACTCTGCATGTTACAGGGGTTGACACGTCAATCCGGGTGGACCCCGGGATCTCACAAGGAGCGCACCCATGACTGACAGCGCCACCATCCAGTTCGGCATCGACAGCTTCGGCGACCTGCCTCGTGACGATCAGGGCAACGTGGTCTCCCATGCCCGGGCGATCCGCGCCGTCGTGGAGGAGGCGGTGCTCGCCGACCAGGCAGGCGTCGACGTCATCGCCCTCGGCGAGCACCACCGCCCCGAGTACTCGATCTCCACCCCCGAGACGGTGCTGGCCGGCATCGCCACCCGGACCGAGCGCATCCACCTCGCCTCGGGCGTGACGGTCCTGTCCTCCGACGACCCGGTGCGCGTCTTCCAGCGCTTCGCCACGGTCGACGCGCTCTCGAACGGGCGCGCCGAGGTGATCCTTGGCCGAGGGTCTTTCACCGAGTCGTTCCCCCTGTTCGGCTACGACCTGGCCGATTACGAGATCTTGTTCGACGAGAAGGTCGACCTGTTCCACAGGCTGCTGGACGAGGGACCGGTCACGTGGAAGGGCACCACGCGCGCGGCGCTCAAGGACGCCGACGTGTTCCCCAAGACGGAGTCCGGGCGGCTGACGACCTGGGTCGGCGTCGGCGGGTCGCCGCAGTCCGTCGTCCGCACCGCCCAGCACGGGTTCCGGCTCATGCTCGCGATCATCGGCGGCGCCCCCGACCGGTTCGTCCCGTACGTCGACCTGTACCGGCGCGCCACCGAACAGCTGGAGACCACCGCCTACCCGGTCGGGATGCACTCGCCCGGTTTCGTCGCCCGGACGGACGACGAGGCCAAGCGGCTCTTCTGGCCCGGCTACAAGGAGATACGCGACCGCATCGGTGCACTGCGCGGCTGGCCGCCCCTGCGGCGCGACGAGTTCGAGGCCGACGTCGAGTACGGCTCGCTCTACGTCGGCTCGCCCGAGACCGTCGCGCGCAGGATGGCCCGCGCCATCCGCACGCTCGACGTCGGACGCTTCGACCTGATCTACTCCGCCGCTGGAGCGGTCGCGGCCGGTGACCGGCTGCGCGCCGTCGAGCTGTACGGCACCGAGGTGATCCCGATGGTGCGCGAGCTGCTCGCCGACGAGACCAGCACGCTGGAGGTGGCCCGGTGACCGCGCGCACCATCGGCGTTCTCGGCGCCGGCAAGGTGGGTACGGTCCTGGCCCGTCTTGCCCTCGCCGCCGGGTACCGGGTCCTCGTCGCGGGGTCAGGGGACCCGGCGAAGATCGCCCTCACCGTCGACGTCCTGACGCCCGGTGCCACCGCCGTCCGGGCCGTCGACGCGGCGCAGAAAGCCGACGTCGTGATCCTCGCCCTTCCGCTCGGCAAGTACCGCGCCGTCCCGGCCGGTGAACTGCGCGGCAAGCTCGTCGTCGACACGATGAACCACTGGTGGGAGGTCGACGGGCCACGCGAGCGGGTCCTCGAGCCCGGTGTCTCGTCCAGCGAGCAGGTGCAGCGGTTTCTCGACGGCGCGCGCGTGGTCAAGGCCTTCAACCACATGGGGTACCACGACCTGGAGGACGGCTCACGACCCGCCGGGGCACCGGGCCGCAAGGCGATCGCGGTCGCCGGCGACCGGGCGGCGGACGTCGCCGAGGTCGTGGGGCTCGTCGACGCCCTGGGCTTCGACCCCGTGCCCATCGGGCCGCTCGCCGAGGGTGCCCGGCTCGAGCCGGGCACCGCCGCCTTCGGCGCCAACGTCCAGGCTGCCGAGCTTCGAGCGATGACCCAGGCAGCGGTGCGCGACACGATCGGGGAGTGGACCAGATGAGCAACTCAGAAGCGGTCTCGGAAGCGGTGCGCTGCGGTACACGGACCGAAGGCGCTACGGGGGTCGAGGTGCTCTCGGCGCGCGACGTGCCACTGGGCGGACCGCGGGCACTGCAGGTGCGGCGCACGATTCCGCAGCGGGCCCGGACGCTGATCGGCGCCTGGTGCTTCGCCGACCACTACGGCCCGGTCGAGGTCCAGGCGAGCGGCATGGACCTGCCGCCGCATCCGCACACGGGGCTGCAGACGGTGAGCTGGCTCTTCAGCGGCACGATCGAGCACCGCGACAGCCTCGGCACCCACTCGCTCATCCGCCCCGGAGAGCTCAATCTGATGACCGGCGGCCACGGCATCGCGCACTCGGAGGTGTCCACCGCGGACACCACCGTCCTCCACGGCGTCCAGCTGTGGGTGGCCCTGCCCGAGGCGGACCGGGAAGCCGGGCGCGATTTCCAGCACCACGTGCCGGAGCCCGTGCGGATCGACGGGGGCGAGCTGCGGGTCTTCCTCGGCGCGCTGAAAGCCGAGGTCTCACCGGTCCGGACATTCACGCCCTTGCTCGGTGCGCAGCTCGACCTCGAGCCGCACGCCACAGTGACGCTGGCCGTCGACCCCGAGTTCGAGCACGGCCTGCTCGTCGATGCGGGAGACGTACACCTGGACGGCGCGGCGGTCTCGCCGGGGGAGCTGGGCTACGTGGCGCCGGGTGTCGACGTCCTGACGGTGACGAACCGCTCGGACGGCCCGGCGCGCACGGTCCTGCTCGGCGGCCCGCCGTTCGAGGAGGAGATCGTCATGTGGTGGAACTTCGTCGTCCGCGACCACGAGGAGATCCTGCGAGCCCGCCAGGACTGGGAGTCCGCCTCCGACCGCTTCGGAAGCGTCGAGGGGTACGACGGCCGCCGCCTGCCCGCGCCGCCGGTGCCGGACGTCATCATCACGCCACGGCGCAATCCACCCCGCCGAACCGGCAGGGCATGAGGAGCACCGCACGGACCGGCGGGCGTGCGGCGGTCCATGCGGCCCGAAGGTCCGCGACTGCACTCCGCGACTACACGGAGGGCCAGGACTTCAGCAGGACGACCGCTTCCTCGCGCCAGGCGATCAGAGCGTCCTGGGCCGTGTGCCTGTCGCGCGTCGTCGCCGGCGCAGCCTGCCCGCTGCCAGGCGGGTTCACGAGGCCTGCCGCAGCAGGTAGGCGTCCTGCACCGTCTCGGAGGCCGTCTCGCCCGCGGTGTTCGACGCCGTGGCGCGCAGGGAGATGGTCGAGGCGCCTTCCGGGGCGTCCACGGTGGTGACGCCGTCGGTCAGCGTGGCCTTGGTCCACGTCGCACCGCCGTCGGCGGACCACGACAGGTCGGTGACGGACGCGCCGTCACCGCCCACTGCCTGGACCGTGATCTGGGTCGTGCGCGGAGCGTCGCCCTGCGGCCCGATCCCGGCCACGTCGTAGCGCAGGTCCAGCAGGTCGTGCCTCGTGTACCGCGCCGGTCCGGGCTCGGCACGGAAGCTCCACTCGCCGGAGACGACTGCCCCGGTGTACCACCGGTCGGAGCCGCGGGTGCCGTCGAACGTCACCTCGTAGTCGGCCCCCGACGACGGCACGGTCACGGTGGCCCAGCCCGTCCTCTCGTCCGCGACCACCTGACCGTCCTGCCGGACCACCAGGTGCACGTCGTCCGGTCCCTGGCCGGCCCCGAGGTTCCCGGTCGAGTCCGACCAGTCGGTGAGGATGTCGAGCTGATCGCCACCCAGCCCGCGGTATCCGGCGGGGGAGTGCGGAGCGCTGCCCACGGTCGTTGCGGTGCTGGACCCTGGTTCGAGGCTCAGCTCTCCTGTGCCGAACTGACCGACGGGCATGCCGTCGGCGGAGGAGTAGAGGATGCTCCTGCGCCAGCTGACCCCCGCGGCATTCACGTACTCGGTCCGGGTCCCCGGTGTGACGGGGTTCGAGAGCGCCGTGCCGGTGTCGCGGCCGTCCGGTCTGCCGGACCAGGACAGCGACGCCGTCACCTCACGCGCCGGCTCGGCGTAGGTCGTGGTGAACGTGGCGAGGTCAGCGGGCTCGACAGCGAAGGTGCCGGTCGCCACCGGTGACTGCCGGAAGGCGAGGTCATAGGTGTACGACGGCGGTGCGGCGTCCGCGCCGGGCTCGGTCAGCCGCGTGCTGGTGACGTGGTCGAACGTCCCGACCGTCACCGGATCGGTCGGTGTGACGTAGGCGTCCGCGCCGGTGTCCACGGAGATGCCCGTGGTGAAGCGCCCTCCCTGCTCGTCGACATGCGTCCCGTCCAGCACCAGCGCGGTTTGCTCGGCCGGGCGCGGTACGTCGAACGAGACGGGCAACGCCTCTCGCGCATCCAGCGTCACCGTCGTGTCCCCGTTCACCACGACCTGTGACGCGTAGGTCTGGACCATCTGGTCGACCGTCAGGTCGTCCGCGTGCCGCATCATGACCGAGCCGAGGAAGTAGGTGCCGGCCGGGACCTCGAACGTCTGCTCGGCCGCGTCCGCCCCCTCGACGGCCGACGACTGCTGGAACTTCGCGTGCCGGGCCGAGTCGACGATGCCCAGGGAGGCCGTCTCGTCGAACGGCTCGCCGTCCCGCCCGGTCTGCTTGACCGTCAGGTCGAACAGCTCGGGCTGCTTGTCCCAGCCGAACGGTGTCCGCACGGACGTGCCGTCGGCTCCGGTCGCGACGACCGCACCGCTGTACCGGCCGATCGTGCCCGCCGCCTTGGCCGCGGAGACCTTCACGGACGCGGTCCCGTTCGCGGGAACGACCACCCGGTCCTTCGAGAGCGAGACGGCCTCGACCGGATCGCCGCCGGGCCCTGTCGCCGAGTGTGCCAGCCTGAGGACGACCTTCTTGGTGCCGGTATTGCGGTAGGTGACGGTGTTCGACACCGATCCGGTGTAGGGCGGTTCGAACTCCCCGAACGACAGCGACGCCGGGTTCGCCAGTACCTGCTGATCCAGCGCCGTGGGTAGGAAGACACGCCCGGCGCCCTCTTCCCACGCGGTGCCGCCGGTGGCGTCCGCCGACCCCATGAGCGCTGACCTGGCCTGAGCCGGCGTCAGCTCGGGCCGCGCCTGCAGCAGCGCGGCCGCGGCACCCGCGACGTGCGGCGCCGCCATCGACGTACCGCCCACCGCGACGTGGTGTGCGTCGACCACCGTGCCGAGCGTCGTCCCGTCCGCGCGGGCTGCGACTATGTCGTCGCCCGGTGCCGCGATGTCGGGCTTGATCGCCCCGTCGGCACGGGGCCCCCTGCTGGAGAAGGCTGTCACCTGGTCCGCGTCGTCCACGGCGCCCACGGTCAGTGCGGACGACGCCGTGCCCGGCGAGCTGATGGTCTCGTGATCGCCGGAGTTCCCCGCCGCGACCACGAACAGCGTGCCGTGCTGCTTCGTCAGGACGTCCACGGCGACCGATGCCGGGTCGGTGCCGTCCGAGGAGTTCATGAAGCCGAGCGACAGGTTCACCACGTCCGCTCCGTGCGCGGCCGCCCACTCCATGCCCTCGATGACCACCGACATCGTGGAGACGCCCTGGTCGTCGAGCACCTTGCCGACCATGAGGTCGGCGTCGGGCGCCATGCCGCGGTTCTCGCCCTCGGACGCGTCGCCGGAGCCGGCTGCGATCGATGCCACGTGCGTACCGTGGCCGTTGCCGTCGACGACGGAGCCCGTGCCGGAGAAGTCCTTGGTGGCCACGACGTTCTCGTCCAGGTCGGGATGCGTCGGGTCGATGCCGGTGTCCAGGATCGCGATCTGCACGCCCTTGCCCGTGGCGCCGGACTCCCACGCCTGCGGCGCACCGATCTGTGGCGCGGAGTCCGCGTCGAGTGCCTCGGCCGGGGCGTCCAGCCACACTCGGCCGATCACGGGAGTGTCCGCGGTCCTCGCGCCCTCGTTCCCGTCCTGGGCGCGCAGTGTGCCGAGCAGTCTCGCGCCCTGGGTGGCACCGACGTCGTCGGCGACGGCACCGACGGACTCCAGCCGACGCTCCGGCGTCAGACCGGCTGCCTGCCATGCGGTGGCTGCCGCCAGGGCCGGGGACCCGCCACCTTGCTGCACGATCACCGGCACCGTGTCACGGTCCTCGCCGGCCGCAGCCAGCCCGGCGACGTCGAACAGGGCCTCGTCCAGGCTCTCACCCACCAGCGGGGCGATGTCGGACGGGATCACGAGCAAGCGGTCACCATCGGTCTGCTGGAGGAATGCGATCCCCTGACGTCCCTCGGCCGGGTGGATCGTGGTGGATCGGTGCCCGTCGGTCATGGGCGTCACCGTGACCCGGTCGCCGGTCAACAGGGTGACCGTGACCGGGTCGCCGGTGGGGGACGCCGGCGCGAGGCGGCCAACCGCGCCGCCCTGGCCGTCGGGTGCGGCCGGCGTGCCGGTCAGCGCTCCAGCGCCCGTCGTGACCGCCACGGCGAGTGCCGCGGCGACGATTGCTCTCGTGCGCAAGGGAAGTTCCTCCAAGATGTCCAGCGGCGGACGTGGGATGCGTGACCAGGCAGAGCTTCAGCGGTTCAGACGGGGACGACGAGCTGCAGCGCGAGCCAGGAGGACGTGGTCGCCACGGCCGTCCAGAGAACGATCGCTATGGCCTGCCAGAGCAGTACCCACGCTCGCGGGGTCCCTCCGGCGACGAGCATCGCGGACGTGAACTGGGTCGGGATGGCGAGCGGGCCGAGGATGCTCGCGCCAGGAACTCCGAAACGGACCAACCACTTCTTGAAGCGTCGGCGGCCCTTCGACTCGGGCTTGGCAGGCGTTGCCTGAGCGAGGTCCGCCGAGGACTCGGAAACTCCCGCAGCCCCCACGTCCGCTCCGACACCGGCGGTGCGGCGGCTCACGACGGCGGCGCGAGCCCTCGAGGTGAGGAGCACGACGAGGAGAACGCAGAGAAAGTTTCCTGACGCTGCGGCGATGCCTGCCACGAAGGGGTTGAGGCCGCCGACGACGCCGATCATCCCTGCCACCTCGCCCTCGATGAACGGAATCGCCCCGGCGAGCAGCACGACGACAGGTTGAAGGATCTCGGGAAGCTGTCCCACGAGTTCTTGGAAGCCATTGACGAGTTGCTCAAGGGGGTTCATGGCAGGATTCCTTGTGGTTGTAGGCTGCAGATGTCGAGCTGTCTCGGCTGGTTTCCAGTAGAGACCGTGTCCTTGGAACCGGGTCAACTCGTTCGGTGCACGCGATCTCTGCTTCGACGGGACACACGGAGGCCGGCCTGGGTCACGCCACGGTTGCCAGGCCCGCCTCCTGCTACGCAGCGGTCTGCGCTACGCACCCGCGCTGTCGATGGTGGGGGTGGCCAGCAGCTGCAGCTCCCAGGCGAGTGCGACGCCGGTGGCACCACCGTGCTCGAAGAGGATCGGTCCGAGCTGGTTGGCCGTCTCCTCGCGAGCCCAGTCGCGCTGCCATTCGCTGGACACGACGAGCCAGGTGACCGGGACCACGCCGGCTCGTTCCATGCGGCGTACCGCCATGTCGTGCGCCTCGGCGCTCACCCCGCCGCTGGCGTCGGTGACGACGAAGACGTCGTACCCGTCGTCGAGCGCGTGGATGGCGGGCATCGCGACACAGATCTCGGTCCATAGCCCGGCGATGATCAGCTTCTTGCGTCCGGTCTTCTTCACGGCGTCGACGACGCGCGGGTCTTCCCAGGTGTTGATCGACGTGCGGTTGATCGGCGTCTGGTCCGGGAAGACGTCCTGGATCGCTTGGATGAGGTGGCCGCCGCGTTCCTCGATCACTGTGGTCAGGATGGTCGGCACGTCGAAGACCTTCGCGAACTTGGCGAGGCCGACGGTGTTGTTGACGACGAGGGTCGGTTCGTGGCTGTGGAGATTGGCCACCTGGAAGGGCTGGTGGTCGATGAGCACCAGCACGCTCTCCTCGGGAGTGAGCAGTGCGTCGAGTCCGACCTTTGCGGTACGCGTCATGTTCTTCCTTCTGGGTGAGGGGTTGGACACCGAGGGGAGTGCCGGGCTCAGAGAGCTGCCTCCACGCGTCCCGGCCGGGTAGGCCGGAGCCTGTCCCCGTGGCGTGACATGACGCTATGGCGGGCGTCCGGCGAGCGTCCAAGACTTGTGCTGACGTCGGACGATAGAGTTTGTCTATCGATATCAGCCCCCGCCTCCTGCGCTACTTCCTGGCCGTGGCCGAAGAACTCCACTTCGGCCGCGCAGCCATGCGCCTCTATATCTCTCAGCCGTCTTTGAGCCATCAGATTCGCAAGCTCGAGGAGACTCTCGGCACGCCGCTGTTCGTCCGTTCGAGTCGTCGGGTGCATCTGACCGCCGCGGGGCGAACACTGGTTCAGGAGGCGCCGAAAGCGCTGACTTCGCTGGAGCAAGCCGTGCAGCTCACCCGGCTGGCCGGGTCAGGGGTCGCTACGACGATCCGGTTGGGCTATACCCCGGTCGCCAACTTCGGCACCATCGCCGTGCTCCTGGACGCACTTCAGGAGGCGCACCCCGACTTCACGATCGACGCCCGAGAGATCTTCAGCGCCGAGATCCCCGGGCGGCTCCGCGCCGGCGACCTCGACGTCGGCCTCGCCCTCTCACCGCAGCCCTGCACCGGGGTCGCCGGTGAGGCCTTGCGCCGGGAGGTCGTCTCCGCCCTCCTGAGCACGCGGCACCGCCTTGCCGCGGCGCCGAAGACTCCGCTGGCTGACCTGCGTGACGAGACGCTGCTGCTGTTCCCACGCCGACTCGCACCCGCTTACTACGACGGTATCGTCGCCGCATGCCACGAGGCGGGCTTCACGCCGGAGATCTGCGCGTTCGAGGATCCACCGGTGAACGCCATGCTCGCGCGCCTCTCCAGCGGGCGCGAGGTCGGACTGGCCCCCGCATCGTTCGCCGACCACGCCGCGAATCTCGGTACTGCTCTCACCGTTCGCGACGTCATCGACCCGCAGATCCCGGCAGAGCTGTCGATCCTGCGGCCGATCAACGATCCCTCGCCCGCTATAGCAAGCGTCCTGGACACCGCACGACGGTGTGCCGAACGCCACCACTGGCTGCGCGGTCCGTCGGGTGACAGGAGTGGGACGTCGTGGAGCGTTCCCCCAACGGCTCGGACGAGTGGCAGCACGCCGAGCCACCCCAACTGAGCCAGCTCTCGTTCATCGTCCGGACAACGCGTGGTAACCGTGCAGCGGCGCGGGTCGCATACGGTCGCGTCACCACACTGCAGGAGGCGACATGAGCACTGAACCAGGTACGGCGCGGGCGCTCGCCCACAAGCTGTCGCGCGGAATCGACCCGGACGCCCTCGGTCACGATGCCCTCGGAGCCGACATGGCACGGGCTGCCGAGGTGCCCGGCCCGCCGCTGCTCGAGGCGGGCTGCGTGCGCGCTGCGTACGAAGCAATCGCCGCGGCGGGAGAGCGCACCGACGCACCGGACGACGCGACGTTCCTCTCGCTTCGAGCCGGCGCAAGGGCTGCCGCCGACGCGGCTCGCGTCGCCGACGAGATCGGGGCAGGGGCGGGTGGAGCGCTGCGCGCCGCGGCCCGGGCCTGGTACCCGTACGCCGTCGAGAGCGAGAGCAAGTCGTGGGAAGCGGGGCTGAAGGCATTCAGCGAGACCTGCGACGACAACGTCGACGCGGACCAGGATCTCGTCGTGCGGGCTGTCGAGGCGGCGGGTGTGGCAGCGGGACGTGATGACACCGCGACGGGGCGCGCAATACACGTCTTCGCTGGTGAGCTGAAGGGCAGGGCCTCGGCCGGCGAGGACCTGCTGACCGCGTGGAGCGGCGCCGTTCGCCACACAGCCGAGACAGCACCCGACCCGGTCTTCCAGACCGTGGTCGACGCGGTGCACGGTGTGCTCACCCGGTAGGAGGTGCGAAGAGCTGGGGGCCGTCACTTCCTTGACTGTGTCCCGGCAACACGGTGTCGACTGACTGCAGACATCGGACGTGACGGTTCATCGGACCTAGTCTCACGACACCGAATGACGCAGGAAGGCATTCAGTTGAGAACAGATGGAGTTCATTCGTGATCGAGGCCCAGTCGCTCACGAAGCGCTATGGCACCAAGACTGCTGTCGACAGCATCGACTTCACCGTTCGCCCCGGCCGGGTGACTGGTTTTCTTGGTCCGAACGGCGCCGGCAAGTCGACCACGATGCGGATGATCCTCGGCCTCGATCGCCCGTCGAGCGGATTGGTCCGGGTCAACGGCAAGGCTTACGCCCGGCATCACGCCCCGTTGCGCCAGGTAGGTGCTCTGCTCGACGCCAAAGCGGTTCATCCGGGGCGCAGTGCGCGTAACCATCTCCTCGCCATGGCGGCTACACATCGCATTGGCGCCCAGCGCGTCGACGAGGTGATCGAGCTGACGGGGCTCGAGTCGGTGGCCCGCAAGCGCGTGGGCGGCTTCTCGCTCGGGATGGGCCAGCGGCTCGGTCTTGCCGTGGCACTGCTCGGCGATCCCGCCACACTGATCCTTGACGAGCCGGTCAACGGGCTCGACCCCGAGGGCGTGGTATGGCTGCGTCGGTTCGCGCGGAGCCTTGCCGCAGAGGGACGGACTGTCTTCCTCTCCTCCCACTTGATGAGTGAGATGGCGCAGACAGCTGATCACGTCATCATCCTCGGCCGAGGGCGGATCGTCGCCGACGCCCCCGTGAGCGAGATCCTCTCGGGTGCCGAAGGAGACTCGGTGCAGGTGCGTACTCCGCAGGTCGAGCTCCTCACCCGTCTGCTCGAAGCAGAAGGCGCGACCGTATCGCACCTGGAGGTCGACCTGGTCTCGGTGACGAACCTCGGTACGTCGCGTATCGCCGAGGTCGCCGCCGGCGCGGGGGTCGTTGTCTACGAGCTCACCCCGGTGACGCGCTCACTCGAAGAGGCCTACATGGCCTTGACGCGAGACGACGTCGAGTACCGCACCACGCAGACATCTCCCGAGGTGAACCGATGAGCACCACCGATGCACCGACCGTCTTCATCCCCGCCGAGGGCGATCTCGACTTCGGCGGCGTCGTCCGCTCGGAGTGGGTCAAGTTCCGCAGCGTGCGCTCCACCTGGTGGGCTTATGCAGTTCTGCTGGCGGTCTCCGTCGGGATCGGGGCGGAGGTGTCGTCGTCGCTCAGCTTCGACGGTATGACGGGCGTGCCTACCCAGGACGCGATCCAGGACCTGGCTGTGTATGCCGTCACGATCAGCACCGATTTCGGTGCGCTGATCGTGGGCGTTCTCGGTGTGATCGTGATCGCCGGAGAGTACGGCACAGGCATGATCCAATCGACCGTCACCGCCGTGCCGAGGCGCCTGCCGGTCCTGCTCGCCAAAGCGCTCGTCCTCGCCGTCGCCACCTTCGTCGTGAGCGCCGTCGCGTTCGCTGTCACGGTTCCGGTCTCCGTCAGCCTGCTTGCGGGCAACGGTGTCGCCGTCCGCCTCGATGATCCGCAGTACTGGACCGCGCTGTTGGGCGGTGTGGGATACCTCGTGCTGGTCGGTCTTGTCGCGTTCTCGATCGGCGCGCTCCTGCGCAGCACAGCGGGTGGAATCGGCGCGATGCTCGGCCTGCTCCTCGTGGCACCGCTCGCAATGAGCTTCCTGCCGGCCGGGACGGAGAACATCGGCATGCTGTTGCCCTCGCTCGCGGGTGACGTGCTCCTGAGCTACCCGACCGAGCAGAGCTGGGTGGACCTGGCGGCGCCGTCTGCCGGCAGCGATTGGATCACCGAACCGTGGCAGGGCGGCCTCACTCTCGTAGCTT
The DNA here is from genome assembly GCF_054782895.1 of Promicromonospora xylanilytica. Taxonomy (NCBI): domain Bacteria; kingdom Bacillati; phylum Actinomycetota; class Actinomycetes; order Micrococcales; family Promicromonosporaceae; genus Promicromonospora; species Promicromonospora xylanilytica. The sequence continues at coordinate 502,963 of NZ_BAAGRP010000007.1, read as the reverse complement.
GGGTGGCGGTGCTGTTCACGGCCGCGGCGGCGCTTCTCAAGCAGCGCGATGCGTAGTCGGACGGAGCCTCGCCACGCGGGTCGATCGTCCAGGAGGAGTCTGCCGTGCCTGCCAGGTCACTACCCTGGGCACGTGGGGCGGGGGAGTCCCGGAGCCACACCCGAGAGAGCTTCGTCCGAGCGTCAGGAGCACGCGTGCGGTCCATGATTCCGGACTATCTGAACGGTGCGCTCGAGGATGTGGTGTCGGACACGTCCGGCGAGCTCGCGGGCTATATCCCTGAGCTTGCTGCGGCGGACCCCGAGCGTAGCGGTGCGGTCTTCGCCACGGTCGACGGGCGCGTGTACGGCGCGGGAGACGTCGACACCGAGTTCACGATCCAGTCGATCTCCAAGCCGTTCGCCTACGCCTTGGCGATTGCCGACTCCGGTTTCGATCCGGTGCTCGCGAAGGTCGGTGTCGAGCCGTCCGGGGAAGCCTTCAACGAGATCTCCCTGGAGAGAGGTACCGGGCGTCCTCTCAACCCGATGATCAACGCCGGCGCGATCACGACCCATTCGCTCGTCGGCGCCGGGCGGCTGACACCGGACGAGCGCGTGGATCGTGTGGTTCGTGGGCTCTCGGCCTTCGCCGGCCGTTCATTGACGGTTGACGCGGCAGTGTGCGCTTCCGAGATGGAGAACGCGCACAGAAACCTCGCGATCGCTCACATGCTGCGGAGCTACGACATCCTCGCCGAGGACCCGCGCGCCGTGGTCGACGGGTACGTCAAGCAGTGCTCCGTGCTGGTCACCGCCCGAGATCTGGCGGTGATGGCTGCGACGTTGGCCAACCGGGGCGTCAACCCGCTCACCGGTGACCGGGTGGTCGCCGCGCCTGTGGTGCGACAGGTGCTCAGTGTGATGGCAACCTGCGGCATGTACGACGCCGCAGGTGACTGGGCGACGCAGGTCGGTATACCGGCCAAGAGCGGTGTGGCCGGGGGGCTCATCGGCGCACTGCCCGGCCAGATCGGCATCGCGACCTTCTCACCACGGCTGGACCCGCACGGGAACAGTGTCCGTGGTGTCGCTCTGTTCGAACGCTTCTCCTCCGACATGGGCCTGCACGTCATGGAGGTTCCGCCTGCCGCGCGTGCGGTCGTGCGGTCCAATCACGTCCGAGACGGCGCCGTGGGTGCGATCCGCGTCATGCAGTTTCAGGGTGGTATTCGTTTTGCCGGTGCCGAGCGAATCGTCCGTGAGGTGGTGGACACCGCGCCCACGGAGAGTCGGGTGGTGCTCGACCTCACGATGGTCTCCTCGATCGACGACGTCTCACGACGGATGCTCCTCGAGGTGGCGCGTCGGCTCACCTTGGACGGGAGCGAGGTCTATCTGGTGGATCCCGCGGCGATGATCCCCGATCCGGACCCCGGCGACGGTGGCCGGCTCACTGTCGTGGACGATCTCGATCAGGTTTGAGCCAGACGCGCGGGATGATGCACAGGACTGGAGACGTCTGGATGCTGTCCTTGCCGTTTCATGGCGCGTTTCTGTCGGGTGTGGGTTCTGATATTGGTTCACCCGCCCAGGCGTCCTGGGTGGATCGCGGAAGGTGATCTGATGGCGAACGTTCTGGTGACGGGCGCGTCCCGAGGGATCGGGCGTGCGATCGCGGTGGCTCTTGCTGGTCGTGGCGATCGGGTCGCTGTGCACTACGGCTCCGATCTCGCGTCCGCTGAGCAGACGCTCGGATTGCTCGCCGGTACGGGGCACACGGTCGTGGGCGGGGACCTGAGCCGGCCCGAGGGTGCCGAGACCACCGTCACGGCGGCGGCACGGGCGCTCGGAGGAATCGACGTCCTGGTCAACAACGCGGCGCTCGCGCCCAGTGCACGTCACCATCATCCGATCGCGACCGTGAGCTACGAGGACTGGCAACGAAGCTGGCGGGAGATGGTCGACGTCGACCTGATCGCGGCGGCGAACGTGACGTATCTCGTGGCACGTCAGATCATCGCCAGGGGCTCAGCGGGGGTCATCGTGAACATCGGCTCCCGGGACGCGTTCCGCGGCGAGCCGGAGTTCCCCGCGTACGGGGCGGCGAAGGCGGCGCTGCACGCCTTCGGGCAGTCGATGGCGGTCGCGCTCGCGCCGCACGACATCGCGGTGGCGTCGGTCGCGCCCGGATTCGTCAGCTCCGAGCGCCAGGCCGAGAAGTTGTCGGGCCCTACGGGTGACTCCGTGCGTTCGGAAAGCCCGTTCGGCCGGGTGGGGACGCCGCAGGAGGTCGCGCATGCGGTGCTGTACCTCACCTCACCGGGGGCCGCCTGGGCATCAGGAGCGATCCTTGACCTCAACGGCGCGTCCCACCTGCGCACCTGAGGACCCGCTTCTCTCGGAGCCTCCGCGACGTGGGAGCCGTCCGACAAGGACCGCCGGCCGCGGGTGATGCCTCAGCACTGACCGGCGGTCCTCCCGGCAGGCGGCCTCGTGACTTGACGCCGGTTCGAACGAGTGTTCGAATCAGGTATGCGATGGCAAGGTCAGGCGATCAATCATGACGACGGTGCGCTTCCAGGGCTCGAGCTGCCCGGGTTGCGCACCGCCGGCCTGCTGCGGACCGTCAGGTCGCCGGAGTTCGCGGGCGTGACGTTCCACGAGGTGCTGGCCAAGAGCGCGCTGTCGAAGGTTCCGGCGGTGTCGCAGATGCCGTTCCGGTGGACGGTCAATCCCTATCGTGGCTGCTCCCATGCCTGTTTTTACTGCTTTGCTCGAAACACCCACGAATATCTCGACCTCGACGCCGGGCACGACTTCGACTCCCAGGTCGTCGTCAAGGTCAACGCCGACCAGGTGCTCCGCGCCGAGCTGGCCAAACCCTCCTGGACCCACGAGGCCGTCGCGCTCGGCACCAACACCGACCCGTACCAGCGGGCCGAGGGGCGTTACCAGCTCATGCCCGGCATCATCTCGGCGCTCGCGGACTCGGGCACGCCGTTCTCGATCCTCACCAAGGGCACGCTCCTGCGGCGTGACCTGCCGCTGCTGGAACGGGCCGCCGAGAAGGTGGACGTCGGGCTCGGGGTGTCCCTCGCCTTCGCCGACACGCCCGCCGGCAAGACGCTGCAGCATGCCGTGGAGCCGGGCACGCCGTCGCCGCGCGCCCGCCTCGACCTGATCCGCGCGATCAGGGCGGCCGGCCTGCCGTGCGGCGTCATGGTCGCGCCTGTCCTGCCGTGGCTCACGGACTCGCTCGCCCACCTCGAACGGCTCCTGGACGACGTGGCCGACGCCGGTGCGACCGGCGTCACCGTGCTGCCGCTGCACCTGCGTCCCGGGGCCCGCGAGTGGTACCTGGGCTGGCTCGAACGGGACCATCCGCACCTGGTGGAGGGCTACGGCAGGGTCTATGCGCGTGGTGCCTACGCGCACAAGGGCTACCGGGACTGGCTCTGGGAACGGGTGCGGCCGCTCATCGAGGAGCGTGGACTGGGCGGTGCCGCCATGCACCGCGCCCGAGCGGCCGGCGCGCACGAGGGCGGCCGGCACGCGGAGGGCGACTACCCGCGCGGCGCCTTCGGCGGCGTACGCGCCGACGGCACCGGAGCGGCGTCGTTGGTGGCGGACGTCGGAGGCGAGACCCTGTTCTGAGGCAGCAGCCGGTGACCGGCCGACGCCACTGCCCGGCCCGCCCGCGCGCTGGACGAAGCGCGCCGGCGCGCGCCCGAACTTTCGTTGTGCCTCCGGGCGTGGGCTGTTTCACTCGACGCCATGACCTTGCGCTCGACGGCGTCGCGCCGAGCACGCGCGGCCCTCACCCCCACCCTGTCCCTGCTCTTCGTCGGCTCGCTCCTCGCCGTGGGCGCGGTGCCCGCCCGGTCGGCGACCGCCGCATCACCATCACCCGCAGCACCCGCGGCGGTAGGGGCGAGCACACCGTCCGAGACCATCGTTCCTGGGTCCGCCGAGGACATCTCCTGGTCCTCCTGCGAGGGCGCGGAAGCCTTCGACTGCGCCACGGTCGAGGTGCCCTCCGACTACGACGAGCCGCAGGGAGCGACCACCAGCGTCGCGGTGACCCGCCTGCGGGCCCTGGACCAGGAGAACCGCATCGGCAGCGTGCTGGTCAACTTCGGCGGACCGGGAGGGCCGGGCGTCTCGACACTGCACCTGCTCGGCGAGGACCTCTTCGACGAGTCCGTCCGCGAGCGGTTCGACATCGTCAGCTTCGACCCGCGTGCGGTCGGCACGTCCGACCCCGCCACCTGCTTCCCGTCGGCGGAGGCCGAGCAGGACTTCCTCTCGTCCAGCCTGGCGCTCCCGCTGACCAGGACCGAGAATGCTCGCTTCCTCGGGGAGGCGGCGGCGCTCGGGACGGCGTGCACGGTGTTCGGTGGCGACCGCATCGCGACGGCGTCCACCGCCAACGTGGCCCGCGACATGGATGTGCTGCGGCAGCGGCTGGGCGACGACGAGCTCACCTATGTCGGGTACTCGTACGGCACCCTCCTCGGTGCGACGTACGCGGCGCTGTTCCCGGACAACGTGCGTGCCCTGGTGCTCGACGGCACCGTCGACCCGCGGGCCTGGACCGGCCCGGCCGACGGCGAGCTGTTCGGTACCCGCCTGCGGCAGGCGGAGGCCGGCACCGAGACGTACGGCGAGTTCGTGCGGCTGTGCGCCGAGGCGGGGGAGCGCTGCGCCCTGAACGCCCTCGGACACCCCGCCGAGGTGGTCGAGGACCTCTACGCGGCTGTGAAGGAGGGGCCCGTCGAGGTGCCGCTGGGCGACGGGACCACCGTCGAGCTGGGATACGCCTACGTGGTCCAGCAGGTCTTCTTCTCGATGTACGGCGCGGCGGGCTGGCCGGACCTGGCGGCACTCCTCGCCGAGCTCGCGGTCCTGGCGGACGTCGTCCCGCCGTCGGCGGCGAGGGCGTTGGACGGCGGCCCGTCCATCAGCGAGCTGCTGCGCCGCCTCGGTATCACGGAGGACTACGAGTCCGTGGGCGGCGGCCTCGCGAGCCTGTGCGTGGACGCCGACTTCTCGGGCTCGCCCTGGTCCTACCCGCGCAAGGTCGCTGAGCTCGACGAGCAGTACCCGCACTTCGGGCTGTTCCGCGGCTGGGTGGGCGTCCACTGCGAGTTCGTCCCCGTCCAGGACGAGGACGCGTACGACGGCCCCTGGGAGCAGACCACGCAGCGGCCCGTGCTCGTGATCGGCACCCGGTTCGATCCCGCCACGCACTATGGCTTCACGGCGCCCTACGCGGCCCTGTGGCCGGACGCGCGGATGCTCACCGTGGAGGGCTGGGGCCACACGACGGTAGGCGTGAGCGAGTGCGCCGACGCAGCGATCGGGCGGTACCTCGTCACTCTCGAGGCCGACGACGGCGCGGTGTGCCGGCAGGACCTGGTGCCCTTCGCACCGGGCACGCTGCGGGACGACGCGCGGCCGACCCTGCCCACGCCTCGGGTGCCGGTGCTCCCGGGTACGACGCCTGTGCTCGGCTCCGGACGCTGACTCACGTTCGCTGGTCGAGCCTGTCAGGGTCCGGGTCTCGACGGGCTCGACCAGCGGGAGCGAGTCAGGCGCGCAGAGTCTCCAGGTGCTCGGCGATCCGGCCGATCGCCTCGGTGAGCACGTCGACGTCGGGCAGCGTGACCAGGCGGAAGTGGTCCGGCTGCGGCCAGTTGAACCCGGAGCCGTGCGTGACCAGGATCTTCTTGTCGCGCAGCAGGCCGATCACGAACGCCTCGTCGTCCTTGATCCGGTACACCTCGGGGTCCAGACGCGGGAAGCAGTACAGCGCTCCGCGCGGCCGCACGGACGTGACGCCGGGGATCTCGTTGAGCAGCTTGTCGGCGAGCATGGACTGCTCGTAGAACCGGCCGCCGGGCACGATGAGCTGGTCGATCGACTGGTAGCCGCCCAGCGCCGTCTGGATGGCGTGCTGCGCCGGCACGTTGGCGCACATGCGCATGTTCGCCACGAGGGTGAGACCCTCGATGAAGTCCGCGGCGCGGTGCCTGGGGCCCGAGATCATGGCCCAGCCCGAGCGGTAGCCGCAGATCCGGTACGCCTTGGACAGGCCGCTGAACGTGATGCACAGGACGTCGTCGCCGGCGTAGGTGGCGGTGTGGTGATGGGTGGCGCCGTCGAACAGGATCTTCTCGTAGATCTCGTCGCTCAGCAGCACCAGGTCGTGCTTGCGCGCCAGCTCCGCCAGGCCCTTGACCGTCGACTCGCTGTACACGGCGCCGGTCGGGTTGTTCGGGTTGATGACCACGAGCGCCCTGGTGGCGGGGGTGATCAGCGACTCGATGTTCTCCAGGTCCGGGTTCCAGCCGTTGTCCTCGTCGCACAGGTAGTGCACGGGCGTGCCGCCCTGCAGGCTCACGGCCCCGGTCCACAGCGGGTAGTCCGGCGCGGGGACCAGCACCTCGTCGCCGTCGTCGATCAGGGCCTGCAGCACCAGGCTGATCATCTCGGACACGCCGTTGCCGACGTAGACGTCGTCGACATGGGCGTCGAGGCCGTGCGACTGGTAGTAGTGCGCCACAGCCGTACGAGCCGAGTAGATCCCACGGCTGTCGCTGTAGCCCTGCGCCTCGGGCAGGTGGTGGATCATGTCCGCGAGGATCGCCTCGGGCGCCTCGAACCCGAACGGCGCGGGGTTGCCGATGTTCAGCTTGAGGATCTTGTGACCCTCTGCCTCCAGCCGGTACGCCTCCTCGAGGATGGGACCCCGGACGTCGTAGCGGACGGACTTCAGCTTGCGGCTCTGCCTGATCTCTCGCACCGGCACATGTTCTCAGACCGCGGGGCCGGCTCAGGCGACGTCGTCACTCCGCGAGCCGCGCGGGGAACCCGCCCGTCGCGATCGGGCCCCAGCGCTCGATGGTGATCCGCACGAGCGACTTGCCCTGCTCGACCATGGCGGCGCGGTACTCGTCCCAGTCCGGGTGCTCCTTGCCCGCCGCGGCACGGAAGTAGTCCACGAGCGGTTCGACGGACTCGGGGACGTCCAGCACCTCGGCGGTGCCGTCCACCTGCACCCAGGCCTCGTCGAAGCCCTCACCGAGCGCCATGAACGACGCGGCGGGCCGCTTCTTCAGGTTGCGCACCTTGGCGCGCTCCGGATACGTCGAGACGACGACGCGCCCCTGCGGGTCCACGCCGTACGTGACGGGGCTGAGCTGCGGGGCGCCGTCGGCCCGGCCGGTTACGAGGATCCCGTTGCGGCGCGAGCGGAGGAACTCCAGCAGCTCGTCGCGGGTCACTGTCGTGTTGGTAGCGATCGTCCTGGCCATGCGCAGAGGCTACGCCAGGGGAGGGGCCCCGGGTGTGCGTACCGGGGCTCCTCCCGGGTCAGACGCCGGCGGGGCTCGGCGTCGCCGGCGCGGGAGCGGCAGGGCCCGGCTCGGCGGGACCGGCCTCCGGCGCGGCGTCCGTGGGCGCGTCCTCGCTCGGCCGGCCGAGGATCCACTCGGTGGAGAACAGGATCTTGTCGGTCAGCCGGAGCATCTCGTCGCGGATCCCGACGTGCGGCGTCGAGAACGCCAGTCGTGCGACGGACTGCTTGCCCGGCGCCTCGGCCCAGTAGTCGATCAGGAGCAGGGGCACGTCCTGACCACCGACCTCCTCGGAGCCGTGCGTGAGCCGGATGTGCCGCAGGAACGGCCCCGACAGCGTCTCGGTGCGCGTCAGGGCGTCGTCCGGGCCGGGGTTGGCGCCGAGCCGGTCCTGGATGCGCTGGAGGTGGCTGGCGCTGCCCGCCTCGGGGCCCAGGTCGTGCCAGTACAGGGTCACGTTCAGCGCGAGCGTGGCCTCCTGGCCGGGCAAGAGGAGGTAGGCCATGGCCTTGCCGCCCGCGGCATCGGCCTTGTCGGCCACCTCGATCATCTTCTCGCGCAGGTCACGGCGCAGGGGAGCGGAACGGTCGCCCAGCTTCGCCGTCTGCTGCTTGACGATCTCGCGGATCTGGCGCTCACGCTGCTCGGGCTCGTCGAGCTCGATGATGGCCCAGTGGTCGGGCAGGTTCATCTCGATGCCGATACCGCGGAACCCGCCGGGGTCCTCGACCGTGCCGAGGGCGTGCAGGGCCTCGCCGCTGATCCCGGCGCCGGTCTCGTCGAACAGGCCGGTGGGGTCGTCGGCGGGGGGCTCGGGGTCGAGGAGGGCAAGGGTCTCGGCGACCCCCAACGTCATCGGGCTGGGCCCGGCGGGGTCGATGACCACTTGCTGGAGCGCGTCGCCGTGCCTCTTGATGAACGGAGCCAGCGAATCGCGCCTGCGCAGGCTGAAGGCCCGGTCCGGCGCGTCTCCCAGGAACTCGCCAAGAGTCTGGGTCGAGGAGAACAGGTGCAGCTGGTAGGGCTTGACGGAGCCCTCCGGTGTGGGGAACACCTGGATCTGGGGTGTGCCGTCCCCGCGGTCGAGGATCGGCACGACGACGGCGTCGTCCTGCAGCGCCTCGCCCACGGCGGCTCGGTCACCCGTCGCAAGGGCCAGGGCAAGGGCGGGAGAGCCGATGTCGGTCTGGGGATCGACGGTCGGGCCGGGGCTCTCACTGTCGGATCCGAGAGGTGCCACGGGGGACGATTCGTCGTTCATACCTGAGGGTCTCCTTCGTTCCGGTCCTGACGGGGGCTGTTCCGGGACGGACGTGGTGCACGTATCACGAGGAGGCTTCTTCTGAACGCGCGACGAACGTCCAGGCCACTGCGTCGTGAGGGGTGATGGTGGGTCTGTCGTGCACCTCTTGTGCGATCGTGACGGAGACGTGCTCCCCCAGCAGCATGGAGAGTTCTTGGGCGATTTCCTCGAGATCCTCCGTGTCCGCATCGCCAATCTCCCGCAGCTGGCACGTGAGGGTCACGTTGAGGCCGTCGACGGCGACCCCGAGTGCCAGAGCGCCCCGCGGGACGAGCCCGAGGGATGCCTGGGTCGTCTGAGCGATGATGTAGTTCTCCCACACGGGGGCGTTGCCCAGATCTTCTGGTGTCGGCAGTGTCATGGGGTCCATCCTGGGGTTGTAGGAACGACGCTTGGGCTGGCGCTTCCCTTGATGAAGAAGGTGTTGGTCGGCTGGTCCGGGAAGCCGGCTCTCGGGTTGTGGTTGAAAGCCGTGACATTCGGCGACTCCACGCCGATGAACGCATCCGGTCCGGTGCCCTTGAGCCCGATCACCGTGGCCGTTCCATCGTGGAATTCGTCGAGAACCTTCTGCGCATCCCCGACGTTCTCGGCCTTGAAATATCCACCATGGCGGTAGCCCGGGCCTTCGACGTGTCTCGCCTGCTTCTGCGTGCTGATCCTCGTACTGATCTTCGCCCGGTCGATGACCTCCCCGCTCCTCGCCGTGACCAGATCCGGCGGCTTGGGTGCGTGCGCGTTGTGGGCCAGGACCGGTGTGGTGCCAGCGTGGACGTAGTAGTTGTGGTTGTTCTCGACGTGGAAGTTGTAGACGTTCTCGATGTCGGCGAGGTCGCGTTCCTCGACCTCGACAGACTCCAGGATGGTGGTGCCGTCGGGGGTGATCAGCACGTCACCGGGGCGCAGGTTGCCTGCCATCTGCCAGCCGCGGCCCTCGACCATGAACGGGTGCTCGGCCGTGGTGGAGACGGTCGCGCCGTTGATGGTCAGGTGGTGCAGGGTGACGGTCTGGTGCACGAACGTCTCGGCGACCAGCTGCAGTTCATCGAGGCCTGTTGCGAGGTTGCGGGTCCAGACCTTGTCCCCGACGACGATGTCCTCGATCGGCTTGGTGCCGTCCGCGGTCAGCACGGGCGTCCCGGCCACGAAGCAGGTGCTGAACCCGAGCCTGCAGTTCTTGCCCGACTTCAGCCCCTGCTTGACCGCGGTCTTGCTGATGCCCTTGGCTAGCCCGGTCGCGGCCTTGGCAGCGGCACCCAGGCCGATCAGAGACAATGCCGCACCCGCGATCGCCAGCCCCGCCTCCGCCCAGGATCTTTCACCCGTCGCGGCGAGCGTAATGTTCGCGACCGCGGACACTATCGCCGCGATCGCGGCTATCACTATGAGAACCCCCGCCAGGGCGGTACCGACGACGGGGATGAACGCGACGATGATCGCGAGGATCCCCGCGATCGTGGAGATCATGTCCGCGATATCAGCGATCGCCGCGACGAGCTTGGAACCCCAGTTGTCCCACCACCCATCATTCAGATCATCCGAAGAAGTGATCTCCTCGATCTGATCGACCGCATGCCCCGCCGCGCGGTCCCGGTCCGAGACCGCGGTCTCCACGGTGGACTTCGCCGAAGCGAGCACCCCCGCGGCCTGGTCGGCGTCACCGCTCGCCTGCTGGGCCTTCTGCTCGTACTCGGCCTTCTCGGTCTCGTCCTTCGCGCTGTCGGCGAGGTCCTGCCACCGGTCCTTGGACCCCGCAGCGGCCTGTGCGGCGTCCTGCGCGTCCCGCGCCCGGTCCAACGCAGCCAGCGTCTCCGCCTGCACCCGCTCCAGGGAGGACGCGTACCCGACCAGGGCGTCACCCGCGGCGACGTAACGGGAGTGGGCTTTGCGGATCTCGCCGATGGTGTCTTCCTTGGCACTCATCAGAGAGTCCACGGCCTGCGAGATCGTCCCCTCGACGTCCAGCCGGGACATGGCGGAGGCGGCGTTGTCGATCGAGCGGGCGACCTCCTGATACTCCTGCCCACCAGAGAGCACCAGCACCGGATCACCCGGCGTCGGATCCGCATCCAAACCCACCGGCGACCAATCGGATGGCCTCACGCGCCTTCGCCCGAGATGCCCTTGGCCAGGTCGCCATCGACCTGCGTGAACGCGTCAGCCACCTGGGTCGAGGCGTCCGCCAGCTTGCGCAGGTTGTCCGTCATCTTGCCGCGTGTGTCGTCCCACTTGTGTGCGAAGTCCCGCACCACGCCGGACAAGCCCTCGTGCCCCACGGCCCCTGCGATCCGGTCACTGTTCGCGTTCGCGTTCTCGAACTCGTTCGCCACCGTCGTCAGGCTCGAACCCAGCTCCCGCACCGCATCCAGATCCACCTTCAGATCAGCCATCGCACACCGCCTTTTCGCCGTCAGTCACCGTCTGATCAGCGAGGATACTGGGCGCTCGTGCAGCGGGCCATGGGTTTAGGTACCCATGGCCACTGGCCGCGTGATACCTGCTACACCTTCAGCCTGCGGCTCGGGTCAAGTCCAGCCAGGGCTGGTGGTGATGTTCCCGCCGAGCGAGAGCGCGTCACGGCTGATCGAAGGTCACGACTACGGGAGCGCCGCCTTCGGCAAGGTAGAAATGGTCCGGGAACCACTCGACGTGCCAGTGCTCGCCGGGCTTCCCTTCCCGCGCGAAGTCGACGAGGTTCTCCGCCAGGACTTTCCGGCTCGCCTGGCTTCCCGTGATCCGCATCGCGGCTGCGCTCTCGTCGTGATCGATCAGCACCAGCGCGTCGGTGGGCTCGACCCGCACGGAGGCGAGTGCCTCGTCGTAGGGCCAGATTCTCTCCGGGGCCTCGACCTCGATCGTCGCCGAAGCGTTGGCGACCGCCGCAGCCAACGTGGCAAGGCCTTCGGGATCGGCTCTGATCTCCATCTCGCGGGTCTCGGCGTGCCGCCTGAGGTGGATCATGCTCAGCTGCCCTTCGGTCCGAAGCGGTTGCAGGGTGTGGCGGAGCTCAGAGCGCGAGGCTGCCCGCGCCGCCGCGAGGAACTCGTGGAGGGCAGGTGCTCGAGCGACTGTCCTTCGATCAGGGACGCGGTGATGTCGGCTCCTATCGCGTTGGCGAGCCAGTCAGCGACGGTGCTCTGTTCCTCGACGGTCATCGCTGAGAAGGTGACCCCGATCGTCGAGGCGTCCGCCGCGGGCCATGGGTCGAGGCACCCATGGCCCGCTGTCCGCCTGAGGTGAAGGTCGTCCTACGCGGGATAGGCCCGGAAGGTCTGGGTGCGGTCGAGGAACCCTTCGGCGAAGAACGTGCTCCGCACGGTGTTCTGCTGCACTCCACGCAGGAAGTCCGTGGTCGTCGTCTCGAACCGTTCCCACGCGTCGCCGTCGGCGTTCTGGACGTAGATGGGGTACGGGTCATCGACGGCCGCCTCCGGCTCGACGAGCCAGTAGAGCACCGGGCCGGTGCCGGTGCTGGCCCAGGCGATGAGCCGTGCGCCGGTCGGCAGGTCGTCGGGCGGGGTGGAGAACTCGTTCTCCCAGAAGATCTGCAGGTCCTCGAACACGCCGTTCGAGTCGAGCAGGTTCCGGTCGCTGTACTGCTCGCCCGGCGCGTAGACCCGGATGTAGTCGAACCAGAGGCCGGCGCCTCCGGCGTCGACCAGCGCCCGGTAGTCCTGCGGGATCCGGAGCTGCAGGACGTTCTCGGCCTGCTCCCAGTCGAAGGGCTCGCCGGGCGGGACCAGTCCTCCGGCGTCGATCAGCTCATCCAGGCTTGCCATGCGTCATGACCTCGTTCCGAAGAAGAATCCATCTGCGTTCTTGGTGATGTTCCCAGCCTTCACCTCAGCACTGAGCAGGGGCAGGTCAGTGTTGGGCAGGGTGTAGTCGAGCTTGTAGCCGTTCGACCCCTGACCGCTGAGGTGAATCGAGTGCGGGACGTTCGATGACCCGTTGTACTGCGGCGTCACTTTGTACAGTACGTCCTCGCCGTTCTCGACCACCTTGCGCACCTCGCCCTCGATGGCGCGCTGCCAGGGGTTGTTCGACCGGTTGTACTGGGACACGAAGTTGGCCGCGTGGTTGTTCGGCCCGCCCAGCTGTGCGCCGTGCAGGTGTCCCGCCTGGTGGATGGACGGGTCGTAGTCCAGCGGCTTGACCGACGGGTTGGTCGAGCCACCGATGTTGTTCTTGGTGAGCTTGGCCTCGATGCCGGAGGGCCTGCCGAGCCCGTCGACCTTGTAGCTGGCGCCGTTGATCTTGTAGGTGTGGTTCTTCTTCAGGTCTGCGGCGTGCACGGCGTTGTGGACCAGGACGAGCGTGTCGCCCGCGTGCACGTAGTAGTTGTGGTGGGTCTCGACGTGGAAGTTGTAGACCGTCTCCACGTCGGCGTCGGTGCGCTGTTCGGTCTCGATGGCCTCGACCGGAACGGTGGTGCCCTCGGGGGTGACGAGCAGGTCGCCGACCTTGAGGAACGCGGCGTCGATCCAGCCGCGGCCGTGCACCATGAACGGGTGCTCCGCCGTCGTGGAGACGACGACGCCCGCGATGGTCAGGTGGAACAGCTCGGTCGTGGTGCGGACGAACGTCTCGACGACGAGCTGCAGCTCGTCCCGTCCGGTGACGACGTCACGGGCCCAGACCTTGTCCCCGACCCGGATCTCCTCGATCGCTCTGGGGCCGTCCGGGGTATGGATCAGGGTGCCGGCGACGAAGCACTTCCCGAACCCGAACTTGCAGGTCTTGCCCGACCGCAACGCACCCTTGCTGATCCCCTTCGCGAGCCCTGTCGCGGCCTTCGCCGCCGCACCGAGACCGATCAGGGACAGCGCCGCACCGGCGATCGCGAGCCCCGCCTCCGCCCACGAACGTTCACCCGTCGCGGCCAGGGTGATGTTCGCGACCGCACTGACTATCGCCGCGACCGCCGCGATGACGATCAGCACCCCGGCCAGGGCGGTACCGACGACGGGGATGAACGCGACGATGATCGCCAGGATCCCCGCGATGGTGGAGATCATGTCGGCGATGTCAGCGATCGCCGCGACGAGCTTGGAACCCCAGTTGTCCCACCACCCATCATTCAGATCATCGCTGGAGGTGATCTCCTCGATCTGATCGACCGCATGCCCGGCCGCGCGGTCCCGATCCGACACGGCGGTCTCGACCGTGGACTTCGCGGACGCGAGCACCCCCGCGGCCTGGTCGGCGTCCCCGCTGGCCTGCTGGGCCTTCTGTTCGTACTCGGCTTTTTCGGTCTCGTCCTTCGCGGAGTCGGCCAGGTCCTGCCACCGGTCCTTGGAGCCCGCAGCCGCCTGCGCCGCGTCCTGCGCCTCCCGCGCCCGGTCCAACGCCGCCAGCGTCTCCGCCTGCACCCGCTCCAGAGAGGACGCGTACCCGACCAGCGCGTCACCCGCCGCGACATAGCGGGAGTGGGCCTTGCGGATCTCACCGATGGTGTCTTCCTTGGCCTCCATCAGAGAGTCCACGGCCTGCGAGACCGTCCCCTCCACATCGAGACGACTCATCGCGGAGGCGGCGTTGTCGATCGACCGAGCGACCTCCTGATACTCCTGCCCACCCGCCAGCACCAGCACCGGATCACCCGGCGTCGGATCCGCATCCAAACCGACGGGCGACCAATCAGACGGCCTCACGCTGCCTTCTCCCGCATGCCGTCCCGCTTGTGCCTCAGATCAGCCATCGTGCACTGCCCTTTCACCGTTGGTCACCCGTCTGACCAGGGAGGATACCGGGCGCTCTGGCGGTGGCTCATGGGTTGAGGTACCCATGGCCGCCAACCGCGGCGGACGATACCGGCGACCCGGCCCGCAAGGCAGCCGGGGCAGGGAACCAGCACCACCGATTAGACTTCCGACGGCGCACGCTGCGTCCCGCCGTCGGACAGCCCCCGGGCGACGAACGGCGGAAACCCACCCCACGCTGGAAGGACCTCTCAGTGCTCCGCACCCACACGGCCGGCTCACTACGGGCCGAGCACATCGGCCAGACCGTCACCCTCACGGGCTGGGTCGATCGCCGCCGTGACCACGGGGGAGTGGCGTTCATCGACCTGCGTGACGCCTCCGGCATCGCCCAGGTCGTCATCCGGGACGAGGAGATCGCCCACCCGCTGCGCGCGGAGTTCGTGCTGCAGGTGACCGGCGAGGTCGGCCGCCGCCCCGAGGGCAACGCCAACCCCAACCTCGCCACGGGCGAGATCGAGGTCGTCGCCACCGAGGTCGTCACGCTCAACGAGTCGGCGCCGCTGCCGTTCCAGGTCTCCACCGCCCTCGCCGAGACCGAGGTGATCGGTGAGGAGGCGCGCCTCAAGCACCGCTACCTCGACCTTCGCCGTCCTGCCCCCGCCACCGCGCTGCGCCTGCGCGCCAAGGCCAACCAGGCCGCGCGCCGCGTGCTGGACGAGCAGGACTTCGTCGAGATCGAGACGCCGACCCTCACCCGGTCCACCCCGGAGGGTGCCCGCGACTTCCTGGTCCCGGCCCGACTGGCGCCCGGCTCCTGGTACGCGCTGCCGCAGTCGCCGCAGCTGTTCAAGCAGCTCCTCATGGTCAGCGGCATGGAGCGCTACTACCAGATCGCCCGCTGCTACCGCGACGAGGACTTCCGCGCGGACCGCCAGCCGGAGTTCACGCAGCTCGACGTCGAGATGAGCTTCGTGGAGCAGGACGACGTCATCGCGCTCGGCGAGAAGATCCTCCAGGCGCTGTGGGCGCTGATCGACGTCGAGATCCCGACGCCCATCCAGCGCATGACGTTCCACGACGCCATGCGCCTCTACGGTTCCGACAAGCCCGACCTCCGCTTCGGCAACCCGATCGTGGAGCTCACCGACTTCTTCAAGGACACGCCGTTCCGCGTCTTCCAGGCGGAGTACGTGGGCGCCGTCGTGATGCAGGGCGGGGCGGCGCAGCCGCGGCGCCAGTTCGACGCCTGGCAGGAGTGGGCCAAGCAGCGCGGAGCGCGCGGCCTCGCGTACGTGACGTTCTCGGACGAGGGCGAGCTCGGCGGCCCGGTCGCCAAGAACCTGTCCGACGACGAGCGGGCGAACCTCGCGAAGGTCACCGGCGCGGAGCCGGGCGACGCGGTGTTCTTCGCCGCGGGCAAGACCTCTGACTCCCGGTCGCTGCTCGGCGCCGCGCGCGTCGAGATCGCGCACCGGACCGGCCAGATCGACGAGGACGCCTGGGCGTTCGTCTGGATCGTGGACGCGCCCCTGTTCAAGCCGGCGGGCGAGGACGACGACGTCGACCTGGGCTCGTCCGCGTGGACCGCGGTGCACCACGCCTTCACGTCGCCGACGCCCGAGTGGATCGACAGGTTCGAGCAGGAGCCGGGCGAGGCGCTCGCCTATGCCTACGACATCGTCTGCAACGGCAACGAGATCGGCGGCGGCTCGATCCGTATCCACCGCCGCGACGTGCAGGAGCGGGTCTTCGAGGTCATGGGCATCGGGCCGGAGGAGGCGCAGGAGAAGTTCGGCTTCCTGCTCGACGCGTTCGCGTTCGGCGCCCCGCCGCACGGCGGTATCGCGTTCGGCTGGGACCGCATCGTGGCGCTGCTGACGAAGTCGGCCTCGATCCGCGACGTGATCGCGTTCCCGAAGTCGGGCGGCGGGTTCGACCCGCTGACCGCCGCGCCGGCACCGATCACGCCCGAGCAGCGCAAGGAGGCCGGCGTCGACTTCCAGCCGGAGCCCGCAGCGCCCGTGGCGGCCACCACGGCGTGACCCGGCTGGGCCGGCACGGGCTCGACCACGTCTTCCACGCCGCCCGGAACGACTTCCTCGACGTCGTCCGGTCGTGGACGGACACCACGGGACCGGACGACGCCGGTGCGGCCGGCGTGGTCGAGCTCGTCGACCCGACCGGTGAGCGGGCCGGACTCGTCTACACGGCGGTGGGCGAGCCGGAGCGCGTGGCGGCTCTGCTCCGCACGGTGACGCCGGGTGGGCCGGTGCGCCGAGCCACGCTCACCCGCGGGACCGGGGCCCTGGCCGGAGACACGCTCTCCGGTTGGGGCCTCGTGCCCGGCGCCACCTGGGACCGGATGGCCACCGAGGCGGCGCCGGACGTGCCCGCCGCGGACGGCGCCGTCGTGGAGCTGCTCGACCTGGACCGCGACGCCGACGAGATCGCGGCCCTGCTCGCCGTGGCCAACCCGGCCACACGGCAGGGCGTGCGCGGTCCCCGGGCGCACCGGGCCCGCTGGTACGGGGTCCGGATGCGACCCGACGGGGCCGCAGGCCGGGCGGGGTCACTCGTCGCGGTCGGGTCGGCGACACCGGTCCCGGGCACCGCGGTCCACCTCGGCGCGATCGGGACGCTGCCGCCGTTCCGTGGCCGGGGGTACGCCGCGGCGCTGACGGCGCGCATGACCGCCGACGGCGTCGCCGAGAGCGGGTTGGTGACCCTCGGGCTGTACGACGATAACGCCGCCGCGCGGAGGATCTACGAGCGGCTCGGCTTCGTGCTGGCGCACGAGGTCGAGACGTGGCACCGCTGACCCCGCGTGTTTACCGGGCGTGCCTGCGGTAACACTGCTTAGGTGGACGTGGGGCGCCGGTCCCGGCGCCTGACAGCTCGCACCCCGAGAGGCAGCCTCATGACCGAGAACGAAGGCGGCGCACCCCGCGACCCCCGGCGGGACCCGGAGACACCGCCCACGCAGCCCGTGCCGGAGTCGTCACTGAACGCGGAGCAGCCGCCGGGCACGCCGACGGATCCCCTCTCGAACGAGGCCGCGGGGCAGCCTGGCCCGCAGACCCCCTACGGCATGCCGGGCGCGCCCGTCGCCCAGCAGCACGGCTACGCGCCGTCGCCGCCCAAGAACGACCTGGGTGTCTGGTCGCTGGTCACGGGAATCCTCAGCTACGTGTTCTGCCCGCTGCTGCTCGGCATCGCTGCCATCATCACCGGCACCATGAGCCGCAGGGCCGCCGACGAGGGCCTCGCGAACAACCGTGGGATGGGCACAGCCGGTCTCATCCTCGGCTGGATCAACGTGGCCCTGTCGTTGCTCGCCATCGTCTTCTTCGTGATCGCCATCGCGGCGGGTCTGTTCGCCGGGGGCGTCGGCAACTTCTACGAGATGAACGAGATGGGGGACATGAGCGGCTACTGATCCTCCCACCTGCGCGGACGTGGGTAGGCCTCCCCATGCGTACGGAGTGCCGCACCCCGTGTCCGGCCTGTAGGTTTGGGACCTCCGCGCCGGATCAGTCCCGGCACAACGCAAGCAGAGAGGCAGCACGATGACCCAGCCTGACGGTGGCCAGTCGCCGTACGACCCGCCGCAGCAGCCGCAGCAGCCCGAGCAGGGCCAGCCGGTGCCGCCGGCGGGGGCAGCTCCGGGCGAGCCGTCGCCGTACCAGCAGACGCCGTTCCCGCAGGCGCCGCAGGGCCCGGCCTACGCACAGGGCGGGCAGCCGTACGCCTACGGCGCGCCGCTGCCGAAGAACAGCCTCGGCGTGTGGTCGCTCGTGCTCGGCATCCTGGCAGTGCTGGGCTGTGGCCTGCTCACCGGTATCGCCGCCATCATCACCGGGCACAAGAGCCGCAAGGCCCAGCAGGAGGGCCAGGCGGACAACGGCGGCATGGGCCTCGCCGGCATCATCACCGGCTGGATCGGCATCGCGTGGACCACGGTCTACGTCATCATCATGATCTTCTTCGTGGGCATGGCGATCAACGACCCGTCGTTCCAGGAGGGCTTCGAGCAGGAGCTCGAGAGCGGCTACTCCGAGAACTACTGAGCCGTCCCGCACAGCAGTCACGGTGCAGCCCGGCGCACCCGGGGTGAGATGTCCCATCTCGCTCCGGGCGCGCCGGGCTGACCTGTAGGTTGATGCCTGCGCCGCCCGGCGCGCCGAGCATGGAAGGCAGCACGATGACCCAGCCCGACGGGTGGCAGTCCCCGTACGACCCGCCGCAGCAGAACACCCCGGCACCTGGCCAGGCCCCGGCGCCGAGCCCCGCTCAGCCGCCGTACCCGCCGCAGCCCTACCTGCCCCAGCCGTACCAGCAGGGTGCCCCCTACCAGGCCGGGCCGTACCAGCCGCAGCCGGTGTACGGAGCCGCGCCCTACGGGTACGCCGCGCCCCCGGAGAAGAACGCGCTCGGCGTGTGGTCGCTCGTCCTCGGCATCCTCAGCATCGTCATGCTGTTCAGCTGCTTCGTCGGCATCCTCGCGGGCATCCCCGCCGTGATCACGGGACACCTGAGCCGCAAGGCGCACAAGGAGGGCCTGGCGGACAACCCCGGCCTGGCCCTCGGCGGCATCATCACGGGCTGGGTGACGATCGGCCTGACGCTCCTGGCGGGCATCCTCATCGGCGTCCTGTTCAGCATCCCGGAGTTCCGCGAAGGGTTCTTCAGCGAGTCCAGCTCGTCCTACCCGTGACCTACCGGACCGCGACCGGGGTGTCGGGGGCGGCGGCGTCGGCCACGTAACCGTCGGGGCGGACCAGCAGGGTGGTGGCGCCGCCGTCGGCCCGGCGGGTCAGGACACGCTCTGCCGGGTCCACCTCGCCGAGCGTCGCCGGCAGGCCGACGGCCGGGGCCCCGGCGGGGGCGACCAGCACGAACCGGCCCGCGCGCAGCGCCTCGGCGAGCCGCGTGCCGCCCTCCAGGGGCAGGTCACGCGCCCGGGTGCCGACCAGGGGATGGGTACCGCGGGGCCGTGGGTACGCGATGCCCAGCGCGGAGATGAACCCCGCCGCCCGCCGTCGGACCGGCGCCGCCCGCGAGACGATGCCGACGCCGACGGCGCTCGCGAGCCTGGCGAGCGGGCCACGGCGGGTCGCGGCTCGCAGGATGCCGCCGCTCGCGCGCAGCACCTGCCGGCCGACGGGGTGCCGCTCGGCCTCGTAGCCGTCCAGCACCTCCGTGCCCGCGCCCTCGGGCAGCCGGAGGGTCGCGGCGAGCCGCCAGCCGAGGTTGGCGGCGTCCTGCAGGCCTGTGTTCATGCCGAGCCCGCCCGCCGGGCTGTGCACGTGTGCGGCGTCACCGGCGAGGAGGACGCGGCCCTTGCGGTAGGTGGGGGCCTGGCGCTCGTCGGCGTGGAAGCGGGACAGGAACCGCGGCTCGGTCATGCCGAAGTCGTCGTGCAGGGTGGCGCGCGCGATGGCGCGTACCTCGTCGAGGTCGACGGGCTCGTCCTCGCTCACGTCGCGGTCGCCGTGCCAGCCGATGAACCGGTACCAGCCGTCGCCGAACGGGGCGATGAAGCCGAGGGAGTCGTTCGCCGCCGCCACGGTCAGGGTGTCGGCGGGCTCGCGCGCGAGCCGGACGTCGGCGAGGACCATCGACCGGATCACGGCCTGGCCGGGGAAGGGGATACCGACGGCCTCGCGCACCGTCGACCGCGCGCCGTCGGTCCCGACCAGGTAACGGGCGCCCAGGTGGGAGCCGTCGGCGGTGGTGACCGTGACGCCGGTGTCGTCCTGCGTCAGGGACGTGACCTCGCTGTCGTAGCGGAACGTGGCGCCCGCGTGCTCCGCACGCCGGCGGAGCAGCCGTTCCACCTCGTACTGGGGCGTGACGAGCACGTACCGGAAGCGGGAGGGCAGGTCGGTGAGATCGATGGTGAGCCGCTCGAAGAGCCGGACGCTCCGCACCTGCTGACCGTTCGCGACCAGCTCGTCCGCGAGTCCGCGCGCGTCGAGCACCTCGAGGCTGCGGGCATGGACGGCGAACGCGCGCGTGAGGTTGCTCAGCTCCGCAGGACGCTTCTCCAGCACGGTCACGCGGGTCCCCGCGGTGGCGAGGTCCCCGGCGAGCAGCAGTCCCGTGGGTCCCGCTCCGACGACGATGACGTCAGTGTCCATGATGCCCTCCTCCAGGCTTGGCCAACGGTTGTTTGCCAACGCTTGTTGACCACCCTAACGAGCCCGCCGTGCCGAAGTCAACGGTCGTTGGCATACAGTTGTTGGCATGACAGGCCCCGACAGCCCGCCCCGCCGTTCCGACGTGACCCGCACCGCGATCCTCGAGGCGGCTCGGGAACGCTTCGCGTCCGACGGGTACGAGCGTGCGACGGTGCGCGCCATCGCGCACGCCGCGGGGATCGACCCCTCCATGGTCATGCGGTACTACGGCTCCAAGGAAGGCCTCTTCGCCGCGGTGATCGACGTCGAGCTCGACTTCCCCGACCTCGCCGGCCTCGACCCCGACCGGCTGGGCGTCGTGCTGGTCACGCACTTCCTGGAGCTCTGGGAGCGGGACACGGTCCTGCGGACCCTGCTCCGCGTGGGCGTGACGAACGAGTCCGGCGCCGACCGGCTGCGCCAGGTGTTCCGGTCCCAGCTCGTGCCCGCCGCCCGGGCGTTCGTGCAGGACCCTGCCGACGCCGAACGGCGGGCCGCGCTCGTGGCTTCGCAGGTGCTCGGCATGGCGCTGGTGCGGTACGTGCTGCGGTTCGGCCCGGCCGCGGACATGTCGCGGGCGGACGTGATCGCGTGGCTCGCGCCCACCGTGCAGCGGTACATCACGGCACCCGTGCCCTGACCGGGGTTCAGCCGGCCGGGCTCAGCCGGCCCGGCGCCACACGACGGTGAACCGGGCGCCGCCGTCGGGCGACTCGCCGACGGCGACCCGGCCGCCCCGGCGCCGGACGAGCTCCGCGACCAGGGCGAGCCCGAGCCCCGCGCCACCCGAGGTACGTGCCCGGTCGTCCGCGACCCGGTAGAAGCGGTCGAAGATCTTCTCCCGGTGCTCGGGCTGGACGCCGGGGCCGTCGTCGTCGACCAGCACGCGCACCGTGGCCCGGCCGGTGAGCACCGACACCACCACCCGCGTGCGGGTGTACCGGCAGGCGTTGCGCAGCAGGTTGTCCAGGACGAGCTCGATCTCGGTGTGTGCGGCGGATGCCCACGCCCGGCCGGCCATCGCGTTGACCACGATCGGCACCGGCTGCTCGCCGGCGCGCCCCACCGCCGCCTGCACCTCGCCGACCAGGTCGACGGAGTCGGCCGGCGGCAGCTCCCCGGCATCCGAGCGGGCCAGCGCCAGCAGCCCGTCGAGCAGCGCCGACAACCGTTCGGCCTCCGCGAGCACGTCGGCGTGCACCTCGTGCGAGAGCTCGGGGTCGGGGTTGGTCACCGCGACCTCCGACTGCACGCGGATGGACGCGACGGGGGAGCGCAGCTCGTGCGCCGCGTCCCCCGTGAACCGCCGCAGCCTTTCCGTGGTGGCCTCCGTCCGGTCCAGGAGCACGTTGAAGTCGTCGGCCAGGGCACGCAGCTCGCGGGCCGCGGCGTCGGGGACCTCCACGCGCTCACCGGGTGCGAGCCGGCGGACCGACTGCCGCATCCGGGCGACCGGGCGCAGCGCCGACCCGACGGCGAACCAGATCGCCACCCCGGCCACGACGGTACCGACGAGCGCCGTGACCAGCAGCCAGCTGCTGCCCGCCGCCTCGGCGGCCTCCTGCCCCACGAGGCCCGCCCCGACCACCACGAGCCGCTGGCTCCCGTCGGGAGCCGTGACGACCACGCCGTGCCACCGCACCGGGCCCCGGCCGTCCGTGGTGGTGGGGGTCCCGGCCTTGAGGGTGCGCACCTCGTCGCGGGTGAGGCTCGGTGGCGCGCCGTCGTCGACGGGGTCACCGGCGGTGTCCAGGACCCGCACCTCCAGTCCGTCGCGCGGCACCGGGTCCCGTCCCGCCACGACGGCCCGGGTCGCGTCGCTCAGCCCCGCCCGGAGCTCGTCGTCCATGGCGTGCGTCAGCAGCGGCCCGAGCCCCTGGCCGGCGACGGTCGCCAGGCCCAGCAGGCAGGCCAGCGTCACCGCCGTGGCGAGGGCCGTGACCCGCAGGCGCAACGACAGACCGGCCCAGGGTCGACCCCGGGACGCCCTCACTACGGCGCGTCCCCGAGGGGTGGGTCCCCGAGCCGGTACCCCTGCCCCCGCACCGTCCGGACCAGTCCTTCGGCGCCGGCGGCCGACAGCTTGCGACGCAGGTAGCCGACGTACACCTCCACGACGTTCCTGGTCGCCGCCCACTCGTCGCCCCACACCTCGTTCAGCAGCTCCTGCTTGGTCCGCACGGTCCCCGCGCGGGTCGCGAGCACCTCGAGCAGCGCGAACTCGCGAGGGCTCAGGGGCACGTCGGCGTCGTCGTACCGGACCGTGCGGGCCTCCCGGTCGATCGCCAGCGAGCCGATCCGGAGGTCGCCGCGCGCCGTCCCCGCGGACGCCCGGCGCAGGATGGCGCGCAGCTGGGCGAGCAGCACCACGAACGAGAACGGCTTGACCACGTAGCCGTCGGCGCCGAGGTCCAGGCCGTCGGCCTGGTCCACCTCGCCGTCCTTCGCCGACACGAGCAGCACCGGCGTCGACACCCCGGCGGAGCGCAGCTCCTCCAGCACCCGGTAGCCGGACAGGCCAGGGATCATGATGTCCAGGAGAATCGCGTCGAACGACCCGGTGCGCGCCAGCCGGAGCGCCGTCGGTCCGTCGGCGGCGACCGTGACGTCCATGCCCTCGGCGCGCAGACCGCGGTCCAGCGCCTTGCGCACGCCCGGCTCGTCGTCGACCACCAGTATCTGCGGCCTCATGGCTGCCAGCATGCCGCATGGGGCTCGCGGCGTGCGACCGTCCACCTGAGGAAGGTCTCAGCGGGGACCGGGCATCGTTGGACGCATCGGATGCAGCACACTGGTCGAAGAGCGAAGGAGCCGGACATGGGGCCGAGGACGAAGGCATGGGTCGCCGCGGGGTCGGGTATCACGGTCGGTCTCGCGGGACTCGCGCTGAGCGCGCTGCCCGCCGGCGCGGACGACGACCCGACGCTGCCGGAGATCAGCGCGGAAGAGCTGGTCACCTCCGCCCTGGCGGCACGGGCGCCCGCGTTCGCCGGCGTGGCGGAGATGCAGAACGAGCTCGGTATCCCTGCCGTGCCAGGCGCCGAGGCGCTCGACTTCGAGTCGGCCCGCGTGTTCCACGACGGCGGCGAGAGCGCCCGGGTCCAGGTCGAGCGCGAGGCGTCCGAGCTGACGTTCGTCAAGAACGCGGACGAGGCGTGGGCCTACGACTCGCGTGAGCACACCGCGCACCGCCTCACCTGGGACGCGGCCGACGCCGCCGAGGCGAGGAAGCATGCGGAGTCCGGCATGGCGGACCCGTCGCAGGCGGCGGCCGAGATCATCGAGCGCCTCCGGCCGACCAGCGACATCGCGGTGGACGGCACGGCACGCGTCGCGGACCGTGCGGCGTACGAGCTCGTGCTCACGCCGAAGCCGACCGAGAAGACCCTGCTCCGGGAGATCACGATCGCCGTCGACGAGGAGACCCGCGTGCCGCTGCGGTTCGACGTCTTCGCGAACGGCCGCTCCGAGCCGGTGCTCTCCCTCGGGTTCGTCGAGCTCGAGATCGGCGCGCAGGACGCCGAGCTGTTCGAGTTCACGCCACCGGAGGGCGCTGAGGTCGAGACCACCGAGGCGGACGACGCCGGGCGCTCCGCCCGCGACGGTCGTGCTGGCGTGGCGCAGCACGCGTCGACGGTCGGCGACGGCTGGGACACGGTGGTGGTCGGTGAGGCGCCCGAGGGCGCACCCGCGGCCGGCGCTCTCGAGGACGGCGCCCTCGAGGACGGCGCGCCGGGGGACGGGCAGGACCTCAGCGGCATCCTCGCGCAGGTCGGGCAGCCCGTGTCGGGCGAGTTCGGCTCCGGTACGCACGTCCAGGTCGCCGTCGGCGGGGCCGTGATCACCGAGGACGGCCGCATCGCGGCGGGCGCTGTGCCGCGGCAGGTGCTCCTCGACGCCCTGGTGGCCGACTCCCCGGACCAGCAGTGACCACTGCCGGCGCGGCGACGGCGGTACCGGAGGCCAGGAACGGCTCCGGTACCGCCGTCGCGGCGCGCACGCGCGGCCTGCGCAAGGTCTACCGCGGCACGGTCGCGGTGGACGGGGTGGACCTGGAGGTCCCGGAAGGCGCCGTGGTGGGCATGCTGGGACCCAACGGGTCCGGCAAGACGACGACCATCCGGATGCTGCTCGGCCTCGTCGAGCCGACCGACGGCGACATCGAGCTGCTGGGCGTTCCGATGCCGAGGGCCGCCGACCGTGTGCTCCCGCACGTCGGCGCTCTGGTGGAAGGGCCGGGTTTCCACCCGTTCCTGTCCGGCAGGGAGAACCTTCAGCGTCTCGCGGCCGCCGAGCCGCTGCTGTCCGGCAGGGCTCTGGACGGCGCGGTGTCCGCGGCGCTGGAGCGCGTGGGCCTCGCGGCGGCGGCCCGGAGGAAGTACCGCGCGTACTCGCTCGGCATGAAGCAGCGGCTCGGGCTCGCCTCGGCGCTGCTGGCGCCCCGCAGGCTGGTCGTGCTGGACGAGCCGACGAACGGCCTCGATCCAGCCGGCACGCAGGAGGTGCGCCGGATCATCGCGGAGCTGCACGACCAGGGCGTCACGGTGCTGGTCTCCTCCCACCTCCTCGCGGAGGTCGAGGCGACCTGCACCCACGTGGTGGTGCTCAACCAGGGCGTCGTCGTGGCGCAGGGGGCACTCGACGACCTGCTGGAGTCCGGCAGCCCCACGCTGCTGGTCTCCACGCCCGACGGACCGGCGGCTCTCGACGCACTGCGGGACCGCAGGATCCCCGCACGGCTCGCGCCGGACGGCGTCCGCGTGGACACCACGACGACCACCCCCGCGAGCGTGATCGAGACCCTGGTCCGCGCCGGCGCCCGGGTGGACGAGGCCCGGCGTGAGCGCGCGGGGCTCGAGGACGCGTTCGCGCGGCTGACGCACGACGTCGGCGACCTGGTCGGCGAGCTGGAACCCGACGAGCCGGAGGTCGTGCGATGACCGCTCAGGGCCAGGTGGCCGCCCACGCGCCCGCGTCGCCGGGCACCGACGCCGTCCCGGCCGACGTGCTGCCCCCGCGGCGACGCGCCCCCCTCGGGCGTCTGCTGCGTGCCGAGGTGCGCTGGATCTTCCGGCGGCCGCGGACGCTGGTCGTGCTGGGCCTGCTGGTCCTGCTCCCGGTGATCACCGGCGTGGCGGTGGACCTGACCCTCGACGGCGCGGTGCCGGCCGACGCCGGCCCGCCGGGCGGGGCTCCGGGGGCCGGCGGGGGACCGCCGATCTTCGTGACGATGGCCACCAGCGCCTTCGTGCTGCCGCTCGGGTCGCTCATGACGCTCCTGATGCTCATGCTGCCGCTCACGGTGGCGATGGCGGGGGGTGACGCGCTCGCCGGCGAGCAGTCCCACAGCGCCCTGCGGGGCTGGCTGCTCGCGCCGGTGGGGCGCGCCCGGCTCCTGCTGGTCAAGTCGGTGGGGGTGCTCGTCGTCGCGCTGGTCGCGGCCGGGCTGGTCGTCGCGTCGGGCCTGGTGACAGGGTTCGTCCTGGCCGGGACCGACGGCCTGACGTCGATGTCCGGGACGGAGCTGTCGGTCGGCGACGTGCTGTGGCGGCTGGCCGTCGCCGTCGCCTGGGCCACCGTCTACCTGATGGCGATCGGCGCGGTGGCGCTCGCCGTCTCGGCGTCCACCGAGCACCCGATGCTGGTCGTGGTGAGCGTGCTCGGCGGTCTGATCGTCTCCGTCGTGCTGCTGCAGATCTCGGCGCTGGACTGGCTGCACCCCTTCCTGCTGCCGTCCTCGCTGGCCGACCTGGTCGACCTGATCCGGGACCCGGTGTCGTTCGACGGCCTGGCCGAGGGCGCGTTCCGGTCGGTGTGCTACCTCGTGATCGGCCTGTCCATCGCCTACGCCCGCCTCACGACCCGGGACGGCTGAGCGCCCGGGACGGCTGAGCCTCGCGCGCGGGGAGGCGGCAGCGCCTCCCCGCGTGGTCTCCGGCGTGTCCGGTCGGCTAAACGATTAACGCCGTGGGCTGCGCCGACGTCAGGTCCTACGTTTCCGGTGACCGCGCCGCTGATGTCGCACGAGACGGAGACCACGACATGACCATCGATGCCCCAGGACCCACCGAGGTAGTCAGACCCGCCGCGGCACGGACCGCCAGGACGACCGCGGCACCGGCAGACCGGGAGACGGGACCGGTCGCCGGACCCCGCGAGGTGCCCGCGTGGCGGGCGCTCGCCGAGCGCGTCGCTCCCGTGCTCGGCTGGCTGGTCACCCTGGCGATCGCCGTGAACCTCGGCCAGGGCGCGTACGGCCAGCTCACCGAGTCCGAGCGGTCCGTCGGCATGTTCGAGGCCATCGGCTACCCGGCCTCCGCCGTGCTCCTGATCGGCGTGCTGCAGGGGGTGGCGGTGGTGCTCTACGTGGTGCCGTGGACCGCGTTCCTCGGCGCCCTGCTCCTCACCGCCTACCTGGGCGGCGCGGTGGCGGCGCACATCCGGATGGAGGACACGGTGGCGCACGTGCTCACACCGGTCCTCTACGCGGTGGCGCTCTGGGCCGCGCTGTTCCTGCGCAGCGAACGGATCCGCCGGGTCGTCCTGACCGGCCGCTGACCTCGCCGGGGCGCGGCGTCACGCACGGCGACGGCGTCGTGATTCACGTTGCGCCCCGGCGTACGGCCATGCCAGGCTTTGTCTGCTCCTGCGGGTGTGCCGCGCGTGTGAGGGAGCGACGTGAAGGACTGTGATGACAGACATCTCCCGGTACGAGACGACCTCGCGCTGACGTCTGCCCGCTTCGCGGTACCCGGCGTCGGCACCAGCCACCACCCGGGAGTCCTTCCATGTTGTCCAACCCTTCCGTCGTGCTGCACGACGTCACCTTCACCTGGCCCGACGGCGCCGTCGCGCTCGACCACGTCTCCGGGGCGTTCGGCCGGGGGCGCACCGGCCTGACCGGCCTCAACGGGGCCGGCAAGTCCACCCTGCTGCGACTGGTCGCGGGCCTGCTGACGCCGACGTCGGGAAGGGTCGCCCTGAGCGGCGCGGCCGACTACCTGCCGCAGCGGATCACGCTCGACGCCGCGCCCCACGAGCTCGCCACACTGCGCTCGGGGATCGCGCAGGGTCCCCGCACGGGCGGGGCCACGGTCGCCGACCTGCTGGGCATCACGCCGGTCGTGCGCGCCCTGCGGGCCATCGAGTCGGGCGACGTCGACGTCGCGCACTTCGACGTGGTCGGCGACGACTGGGACGTCGAGGAGCGCGCCGTCGCGCTCCTGGCCGCCACCGGCCTGCCCACCGGGCTGGACCGCCCGGTCGCGACGCTGTCCGGCGGGGAGGCGGTGCTCACCGCGATCACCGGGGTCCGGCTGCGGCAGGCGAGCGGGGCCGCCGCCGTCGCCCTGCTCGACGAGCCGACCAACAACCTCGACGGCGCGGCCCGCGAGCGCCTGTACGAGCTGGTGCGGGGCTGGCGGGGCGCGCTCGTCGTCGTCAGTCACGACCTGGCGCTGCTGGAGCTGATGGACGAGACGGCGGAGCTGCGTGCGGGGTCGTTGACGACGTTCGGCGGGCCGTACTCGGAGTACCGGGCCTGGCTGGAGGTGCAGCAGGAGGCGGCGGCGCAGACGCTGCGCTCGGCGGAGCAGACGCTGCGCAAGGAGAAGCGGCAGCGTGTCGAGGCGGAGGAGCGGATCGCGCACAGCGAGCGCAAGGGCCGTAAGGACGCGGCGAACAGCAAGTACGTCAAGGCGGTGATCAACGACCGGCGGAACAGCGCGGAGAAGTCGGCGGGTTCGCGCCGGGGATTGCTGGACGACAAGGTGGAGGCCGCGCGGGCGGCGGTGGACCTGGCGGAGCGTGCCGTGCGGGACGACGACCGGATCTCGGTGGACCTGCCCGACCCGCAGGTGCCGGCGGGGCGGCGGCTGGCGGTCCTGCGGGGTGCGGACGGCCGGGAGATCGTGGTCCAGGGCCCGGAGCGCATCGCGCTGACGGGTCCGAACGGCGTGGGCAAGACGACGCTCCTGGAGCGCCTGCTGTCCACCAGCCCGCCGCCGTCCTCGCTGAGTGCTGGCTATCTGCCCGCTGAGACCGGTTCCACAGGGCAGATCTCCAGCACTCAGCGGGGTGGGGCGGGGGGTGAGGTCGTGACCGGGCTGGTCGGGTATCTGCCGCAGCGGGTCGACGTGCTGTCCGAGGACTCGACGGTGCTGGACGCCGTGCGGGAGGGGGCGTCGCACGTGCCGCCGGGGGAGCTGCGCAACCGGCTGGCGCGGTTCCTCGTGCGGGGTGCGGCGGTGGACCGCCCGGTCGCGACGCTCTCGGGTGGGGAGCGGTTCCGGGTGGCGCTCGCGCGGTTGCTGCTGGCGGATCCGCCGGCGCAGCTGCTGATGCTGGACGAGCCGACGAACAACCTCGACATCGCCAGCACGGACCAGCTGGTGGACGCTCTGGCGGCGTACCGGGGTGCGCTGCTGGTGGTGAGTCATGACGCGGCGTTCCTGGACCGGCTGGGCCTGGACGCGGAGGTCCGCCTCGACGCGGCGGGGAACCTGACGGAGGTGCGGTAGCGGGTACGGGATAACCCTGATGCGCGAAATTTCACCCGGGTTGTACGGTCTCTTTACTTATTCGACCGACATCTTCGGGAGACGACGATGAAGACACACCCGAGGCGCCTCGGCGTTCTCAGCGCGCTGACCGCGGCGGTTCTCGCGGCAGGTGGCGTGGTCGGTACCGGCCTGCTCACCTCGGCCAGCGCCATGGAGATCAGCGGTCCGCGCGTCGCGCCGCAGGCGCAGGCGGAGAAGATGCCCGGCGCGCCGTACCTCTACCTCGGCTGGGGCGAACCGCAGGACGCCACCTCGGTGATGAGCGAGACGGGTGTCTCCGCCTTCACGATGGCGTTCATGCTCTCGTCGGGCGGCTGCACCCCCGCGTGGGACGGTCAGCGTCCGCTGACCGGCGGCGTCGACGAGCAGACGATCGACGCGATCAAGGGTGCGGGCGGGCAGGTGCAGATCTCGTTCGGCGGCTGGTCGGGCAACAAGCTGGGCCCCAACTGTTCCAGCCCGGAGGAGTTCGCCGGTGCCGTGCAGCAGGTGATCGACGCGCACGGACCCGACGTGGTGGACTTCGACATCGAGAACACCGACGAGTTCGAGGACTACGAGGTCCAGGACCGGATCCTGCGGGGCATCGCGATCGTCAAGGAGAAGAACCCTGGCGTGGGGACGGTCGTGACCATCCCGACGTCGGTCAGCGGCCCGGCCGGTGCCGGGACGCGCCTGATCCAGCGTGCCGCCGAGCTCGGCACGCCGATCGACAACTACACGATCATGGCGTTCGACTTCGGCGGCTCCGACATGGTCGCCGACTCCATCAGCGCGGCCGAGGGCCTGAAGGACCAGCTCAAGGCCGCCAACGGCTGGTCGGACGCCGAGGCGTACGCGCACTCCGGCATCTCCGGCATGAACGGGGTCTCCGACGTCGGCGAGACGACGACGCCGGAGCAGTGGACCGAGATCCGTGACTGGGCCAGTGGCCAGGGGCTGACGCGGTTCGCCTACTGGTCGGTCAACCGGGACCGGCCCTGCCCGGGCGGGGGCGTGGTGGCGAACTGCAGCGGTATCGCGCAGGAAGACCTCGCCTTCACGCGGATCACGGCCGGCTTCTGACGGCCCCGCGCTGACGGCCTCGCGCTGACCCGCGCCGGTGACTCGGACCACCCTCCGGTGGTCCGAGGCACTGGCGTGTACGGGTAAACCCCAGTATCGGTGGGATCAAAGCTGGCAATAAGGTCTCCTTACTTAATCGTGAGCGTCAAGGAGGACGACCATGCCAGCACGTCGACGGCGCCGTGTACTCGGTGCCCTCACAGCTCTGACCACCGCACTACTGACCGTGCTCGCCCTCGGCGTCGGCGCGGCACCGGCCCAGGCGGCCACGGGAGCGATCTCCGGGTTCGGCGGCAAGTGCGTCGACGTCGCGGGCGGGAACAGCGCCGACGGCACCCAGGTGCAGCTGTACACCTGCAACGGCACGGCCGCGCAGACCTGGGACGTGCGTGCCGACGGGACGATCCGGGCGCTCGGCAAGTGTCTCGACGTGGCCTGGGGCGATTCGGCCAACGGCACCAAGGTGCAGATCGTGGCCTGCAACGGCAACGTGGCGCAGCAGTGGAGGCACCAGGCGGACGGCACCCTGCGGGCACTGGGCAAGTGTCTCGACGTGTCCGGCTGGAACACGGCCGACCGCACCCCGCTCATCATCTGGGACTGCCACGCCGGGGCCAACCAGGTGTGGCGGCTGCCGGCGGGTGACGGCGGCGGCGACCCCGGCACCGGTCGCATGGCCGGAGCCCCCTACCTGTATCTCGGCTGGGGCAACCCGCAGAACCCGGTCGACGTCATGAACCAGACCGGCGTCCGCGGGTTCACCATGGCGTTCATGCTGTCCTCCGGCGGGTGCAACCCCGCGTGGGACGGTCAGCGACCGCTGACGGGCGGCGTCGACCAGCAGACCATCAACGCCATCAAGGCAGCGGGCGGGCAGGTGCAGATCTCGTTCGGCGGATGGTCCGGCACCAAGCTGGGCCCCAACTGCGCGACCCCTGAGGCGTACGCGGGAGCCGTGCAGCGAGTGATCGACGCGCACCACCCCGACGTGGTCGACTTCGACATCGAGAACTCCGACGAGTTCGAGAACGAGGCCGTCCAGGACCGGATCCTGCGGGGGCTGGCCATCGTCAAGCGGAACAACCCCGGCACCGAGGTGGTCGTCACGTTCGGCACCGGCCTGAACGGCCCGAACTGGTGGGGCACCCGCCTGATCAACCGGGCCGCCGAGCTGGGGACGCCGATCGACAACTACACGATCATGCCGTTCAACTTCGGTTCTACGAACATCGTGCAGTCCACGATCAGCGCCTCCGAGGGCCTGAAGAACCAGCTCAAGGCGGCGCACGGCTGGACCGACGCCCAGGCGTACGCGCACATGGGGATCTCCGGCATGAACGGAGTCTCCGACCAGGGCGAGGTCACCACGCCGGCCGCCTGGACGCAGATCCGGGACTACGCCCGGAACAACGGGCTCACCCGCCTGGCGTTCTGGTCGGTCAACCGGGACCGCGGCTGTGCGGGCGGCGGGCTGTCGGCGAGCTGCAGCGGCATCGCACAGCAGAACCTCGAGTTCACGCGCATCACCGCGGGCTTCTGACCCGCTCCTGAACCGCTCTCCTGGCCGTGGGCAGCAGGCCCACGGCCAGGAGGGGTCAGGGGACGGAATAGGCCGTGTGCATCGTGTAGTCCTTCTCCGGGCCCGTGACGCGCCAGCGCAGCTCCCACGACACGGCCGGCGCCCGGGGAACCGCCACGCCACCCTGGTACAGGTCGCGCCCGCACAGGTGCTCGACCGCGCCCACCGTCCACGGGTGGAAGTCGCGGCCGTCCTCGAACGTGACCCGCCACGCGCCGCGGGAGGCGGGGGCGCCACCGTCCTCCCGGACGAGGAACAGGGTGCGGGACACCGGCGTGCTCCCCGCGGCCCAGCGCAAGGTGCCGTGCTCGGACCAGCGGATCCGGCCGTCGTCCTCCTCGGTGAACCGGGCCCGCCCGTCCGCGGTGTACTCCACGCCGTCGCGGTGGTCGCGGACGTCTCGGCGGAAGTCCCAGGTGCGAAGGAGCAGGAACGGATCCACGACCCGACCATAGCCCCACCCGGGACACCCGCCGGCATGGGTGAGGATGTCCCCATGACGTCGATCCACGAGACCACCGCGTCGTCGCGGCTGGACCCCGCCAACCCCTTCGCCGCGCCGTCGACCCTGCCGTACGAGCTGCCCGACTTCGCCGCGATCCGCGCGGAGCACTACGAGCCGGCCGTCGTCGCGGGCATGGCCGCGCACCGCGCCGAGGTCGAGGCGATCGCGACCGACCCGCAGCCGCCCACCGTGGAGAACACCCTGGAGGCGCTGGAGCGCGCCGGACAGCTGCTCGACCGGGCGACGTCGGCGTTCTACAACCTGCTCCCCGCCGACTCGACGCCCGCCCTGGAGGACATCCAGGAGCGCCTCGCCCCCCGCCTCGCCGCCCACCGGGACGCCGTCGGCATGGACGCGCGGCTCCACGAACGGGTACGGACCCTCGCCGACGCCGCGGCGTCGGGCACGCTCGCGCTCGAGCCCGACGCCGCTCACCTGCTCGAGAAGCTCATGACGCAGTTCAAGCGGTCCGGCATCGCGCTGCCCGAGGCCGACCAGGACCGGCTGCGCGCCCTGAACTCACGGATCACGTCACTCCAGGCGAGCTTCGGCCGCAAGCTCCTGGCCGGGGCCAACGAGGCGAGCGTGCTCGTGACCGACGAGGCCGAGCTCGCCGGGCTGTCCGCCGGAGCGAAGGCGGGCGCACGGGCGGCCGCCGAGGCCCGCGGCAAGGAGGGCTGGCTCCTGGAGATGCAGCTCTTCACGCACCAGAGCGTGCTCGCGTCACTGGACGACGCCGGCCTGAGGGCGCGGATCCAGGAGGCCTCCAGCACCCGCGGTGCCACCGGCGGGGAGAACGACACCCGCGAGGTGCTGCTGGAGCTGGCCCGGCTGCGCGCCGAGCACGCCCAGCTGCTCGGCTACGAGCACCACGCCGCGTACGTCGCCGACGACGCCACCGCCGGCACCACCGCCGCCGTCAACGAGATGCTCGCCCGGCTCGCCCCCGCCGCCGTCGCCAACGCGCGACGCGAGGCGAGCGAGCTCGCGAAGGTGAGCGGCGCACCCACGAACGAGCACGGCGGCGTCGCCGCCGCCGACTGGTCCTACCTCAACGAGGCGGTGCGCAAGGAACGGTTCAGCCTCGACGACGCCGCCCTGCGGCCCTACCTCGAGCTCGAACGTGTGGTGCAGGACGGCGTGTTCAAGGCTGCCGGCCTCCTGTTCGGGCTCTCCTTCACCGAACGGCACGACCTGCCCGGGTACCACCCCGACGTGCGGGTCTTCGAGGTGTTCGACGCGCCGCGGCCGGGCGAGCCGGACACCGGCCTCGGCCTGTTCCTCGCCGACTGGTACACCCGCGAGTCCAAGCGTGGCGGCGCCTGGATGAACAGCTTCGTGCGCCAGAACCACCTGCTGGGCCAGAAGCCCGTGGTGGTCAACAACCTCAACATCGTCAAGCCGCCCGCCGGCGAGCCGACCCTCCTCGTGTGGGACGAGGTGACCACCCTGTTCCACGAGTTCGGCCACGCGCTGCACGGCCTCCTCAGCGACGTGCGCTACCCGTCCCAGTCCGGCACCGCCGTGCCGCGCGACTTCGTCGAGTACCCGTCACAGGTCAACGAGATGTGGTCCTGGGAACCGCAGATCCTGCGGTCGTTCGCCGTGCACCACGCCACCGGCGAGCCCATGCCCGCCGAGTGGGTGGACACCATGCTCGCGTCCCGCACCTGGGGAGAGGGCTTCGCGACGACCGAGTACCTCGCCGCGGCGCTGCTCGACCAGGCCTGGCACCAGCTCGCGCCGTCGGACGTGCCGACGTCGGTCGAGGACGTGCTGCCCTTCGAGACGGCGGCGCTCGCGGCGGCCGGCGTCGACCTCGAGTCGGTCCCGCCGAGGTACCGCACCACCTACTTCAACCACATCTTCGGTGGCGGTTACTCGGCCGCGTACTACTCGTACATCTGGTCGGAGGTGCTCGACGCCGACACCGTCGAGTGGTACACGGAGCGCGGCGGGCTGACCCGGGAGAACGGCGAGGCGTTCCGCCGCAAGCTGCTCGCCCGTGGCGGGTCGCAGGACCCGCTGGCCTCGTTCGAGGACCTGCGGGGCCGGCCCGCGGAGATCGGTCCGCTGCTCGAGCGCCGGGGCCTGGCTTGATCGGGGGCTGATGTCGTACGCCCTGGCATCAGAGGTGACT
This sequence comes from Promicromonospora xylanilytica, assembly GCF_054782895.1. Classification (NCBI taxonomy): domain Bacteria; kingdom Bacillati; phylum Actinomycetota; class Actinomycetes; order Micrococcales; family Promicromonosporaceae; genus Promicromonospora; species Promicromonospora xylanilytica. The sequence goes on along the minus strand of NZ_BAAGRP010000007.1, from coordinate 468,587 downwards.
CCAGGCCGCTGCAGCCCACCGTTACCGGCATCCAGGGCTGAAAATCAATGGCAGCGGGACCATTCTCCAGAAGTGGACGGTGTGATGTTTGGTATCAACCCCATTGAGATGTCTCTCGTGGTGCTGTGGTTCGCAGGTATCGCAGCGGCGATCTTCGTAGGACCGATGCTTTCCACGCAGCGCCGGCGTATCGGGCTCGTGGTTGTCGCCGTCGTGCTCCCCGTACTCGGTTCACTCGTTGCGTTGGTGGTGGCCGGCGGCAAGCTGTGGGTGAGGCGAGAGTCGAATCTCGGCCGGTTACGGTAGCCCTCGTGACTGAGACTGTTCCGACACCCACGCCCGTGCCCGCCCCGGTACCCACCGCCGCAGACGAGGTCATCCGGATCTGCCAGGACCTGATCCGGATCGACACGTCCAACTACGGCGACGACGAGGGCCCGGGGGAGCGTGCCGCGGCCGAGTACGTCATGGAGCTGCTGCACGAGGTCGGCCTGGAGCCCGAGCTGTTCGAGTCCCTGCCCGGGCGCGCGTCCGTCGTCGTGCGCCTGGAGGGGCAGGACCGCAGCCGGCCCGCCCTCGTGCTGCACGGGCACCTCGACGTCGTGCCCGCCGCCAAGGACGACTGGACCGTCGACCCGTTCGGCGGGGAGGAGACCGACGGCCTGCTGTGGGGCCGCGGCGCCGTCGACATGAAGGACATGGACGCCATGATCCTGGCCGTCGTGCGCCAGATGGTGCGCGAGGGCCGCAAGCCGGCGCGCGACGTGGTGGTCGCTTTCTTCGCCGACGAGGAGGCGGGCGGCGTGCACGGCGCGCGGTGGGCCGTGGACCACCGGCCGGAGCTGTTCGAGGGCGCCACCGAGGCGATCTCCGAGGTGGGCGGCTACTCGGTCGAGCTGGGCGGCAAGCGCGCCTACCTGCTGCAGACGGCGGAGAAGGGGCTGGCCTGGCTGCGCCTCGTCGCCGACGGCCGGGCCGGGCACGGATCGCAGGTCAACGCGGAGAACGCGGTGACGGAGCTGGCAGCGGCCGTCGCGCGCATAGGGCAGCACGCCTGGCCGTACACGATCACGCCGACGGTCGACGCGCTGCTGCGCGGTGTCGGGGAGCTCACCGGGCTGCCCGTCGACTACGAGGACCCGGCGACCGTGGACGCCCTGATCGCCGCGCTCGGCCCCGTCGCCAAGTTCGTGGGCGCCACGGTGCGCAACACCTCCAACCCGACGCAGCTGCAGGCGGGCTACAAGGCGAACGTGATCCCGGGCCGCGCCGAGGCGACGCTCGACGTGCGGCTCCTGCCGGGGCACGAGGAGACCGGCATGGCAACGCTGCGCGAGCTCGCGGGGCCCACGGTACGGATCGAGACGATCCACCAGGACACGGCGCTCGAGGTGCCGTTCGGCGGCTCCCTGGTCGACGCCATGGTCGCCGCGATCGACGCGGAGGACCCGGGCGCGAAGGTGCTGCCCTACACGCTGTCCGGCGGCACGGACAACAAGTCGCTGCACCGCCTCGGCATCACGGGCTACGGGTTCGCGCCGCTCCAGCTCACGAACGACCTCGACTTCGCTGGGATGTTCCACGGCGTCGACGAGCGCGTGCCCACCGAGGCCCTGCGGTTCGGGACGCGCGTGCTCGACCGGCTGCTGGCGACCTGCTGAGCCCCGTCCGCACGGGGCCCGGGTCGCTCGGGGCCCGGCGTCACAGGGTGGAGGAGACCTTGATGATCTTGCGGCGGAGCCAGACCTTACGTCTGCCGCCGATGTAGAGAAGGGTCCTTGCCAGTTCCCAGCGACCGTACTCGGCCTCTTCGGTGAGCAGCCGGCGGGCGTCCGGAACGGTGGTCCCCGGGTCGAACGTCACGACGCGATACTCGTACTGACTGTGCTTGCGGAGCAAGGAGCCGTCTCTCGCCATCTGATGCACCGTCCTCGGGTAGCGGGTGAGGTCAGTTTATGCCGTTTTCGCTCGTGAGCGGCGACAGCAACACGCTTCGATCCGACCATTGTTGCCCAGGCGGCCGTCACGGCACAGTGACCGAGGTCGCAGCCGTCGGCGCCGCGGCGCGGGACCGGTTCACGCGGTAGGCCGGGCGACCCGTGGCGCGTCGCGACGCAGCGCGACCGGCCGGAGCCAGGTCGCGGCGCGCCAGAGCCACTCGACGGGGCCGTAGGCGAAGTACGTGAGCCAGAGGCGGCTCAGCAGCGACTGGGCGACGATCAGCGCCAGGGCCAGCGCGACCACGGGACCCACGCCGGTCAGGTGGCCCACGTCCGCGACCAGCGGGACCAGCGCCATCACGACGGCGGCCCCCACGTAGTTGCTGAGCGCCATACGGCCGAGCGGCTCGAAGGCCGCCACCAGCACCGCGCGGGCGCGCGTGCGCCACAGCAGCGCGAGCCCCGTGACGTACAGCACCGCCATGACCAGGCCGGCGATGCCGCCCGGGGTCGAGAACCGCGGGTCGCCCGGCGTGGTCTGCTGCCACAGCAGCGCTGGGACCGTCAGCGCCGCCGCGACGGCGAACGCGACGGCCACGGGCCTGCCCGCGGACTCGAGGGCCCGCGGCAGCCCGAGCGCTGCGGCGCCCGCCCCGAGCAGCACGAGGCCGGGGACGGACGCCAGGCCACCGCCGAAGAGCGCGTACGAGACGACGGTCAGCACCACGCCCGCGCCGAGCGTCACCCAGCGCGGGGCGAACAGCACGACCGGCAGCATCAGGAGCCCGACGATGCCGTACTCCAGGAGGATGTTGCCCGGGTACGCGAGCATGAGGAGCCCGCCGATCGCGGTGAGCCCGACCAGGCGCCGCACCAGCACGAGCGCGGGACGCGCGGCGCGGGCGCGGGCGCCGTCGAGCACCATCCACAGGCTCATGCCGAACATGACGACGAAGATCGGTACGAAGCGGGTCTGGACCGCGAGGTAGAGCACCTCCTGCACCGGGTCGGTGATCGCGGCGCCGCCCTCGAGCAGCCGTGCCATGCCGACCTGGGTGATATCGACGGCGTTGACCAGCAGGATCCCGAAGACGGCGAAGCCGCGCAGCGAGTCGAGGAACTGCCAGCGCTGCCGGGTCCCGGCCACCGGGCCGGCCGGAAGGACAAGAGTGCTCATGCCCCCCATCCAAGCCGCGGGGCCCCCGCGGGTCGTCCGACCACGGGACGATCTTCCCGGTCCGGTATCGGGGGAAACCCTGTGCGCGGCGCTCCTGCGAAGATCGGCCGTAACGATCAGGATTTGCGATCCCGCCGGCCAGGACCTGACGCTACAGTCAAGGCATGACCGTTGAACCGCGTGCCGCGCTCGATCGCCTCATTGCCGCACTCGAGGCCCATCACCACGCGGTCGCCACTCGCCGGAGTGACGACGACCCCGCCGTCGACGACGCGTACGACGTGCTCGCCGACGCCTACGAGGTGTACGAGGAGTCCTTGGCCACGGTGTTCGGCGAGGTGACGCCGTTCTACCTGGCCGACGAGGTCGACGAGGACGACGACGATGACGAGGACGACTTCGACGACATCGACTTCGACGACGACCTGGAAGAGGCCGAGGAGGAGCCGCAGCCCGCGCAGCAGCGCTGATCAGGCAGCCGGTCAGGTACGGGCGCCGGCGCGGTCACCAGCGCTCGGGGTAGCCGATCTCGGGGGCGGAGACGTCGTCGAGCGCCGCGTGCACCTCGTAGGGCAGCTCGAGGGTCGTGGCCTCCAGCGACGAGCGGAGCTGGGCGGGCGTCCGCGCGCCCACGATCGCCGAGGCGACCCCCTCGCGCTCCAGCAGCCACGCGATGGCGACCTCCCCGGCGGTCCGGCCGAGGCCCTCGGCCGCCGTGGCCACCGCCTCGACGACGGCGGGTGCCGAGCCCTCCAGGTAGGGCTGGACGAATCCCGCGAGCGCCCCGGCGGCCCGCGAGTCCGCGGGGATCGCGCGCCGGTACTTGCCGGTGAGCACCCCACGGCCGAGCGCGGACCAGGCGAGGAGGCCCGCTCCGAGCGCGTCGCCGGCGGGCAGCACGTCCCGTTCCACGCCGCGCTGCAGCAGGGAGTACTCGAGCTCGACGGCGGCGAGGCCGACGTCCGGCTCGAGCAGTGTCGCCACCCGCGCGGTGGCCCAGCCCGGGTGGTTGCTCAGCCCGACGTACCGGGCGCGCCCGCTGGTGACCGCGATACGCAGCGCGTTGCAGGTCTCCTCCAGGGAGGTGTGCGGGTCGGGGCACGCCACGAGGAACAGGTCCACGTGGTCCGTCCCCATGCGCCGCAGCGACTCGTCGAGGCTGTCGAGCAGGGCGCCGCGGGAGGCGTCCACCACGCGGCCGGAGCCGCCGTCGGGCCGGGACTCCGAGCGGATGCCCGCCTTGGTGGCGAGGACCACCTCGTGGCGGGCCACCTTGCCGGACAGCAGGGTGCCGATGACGCGTTCCGCGTCGCCGTCGGCGTAGCTGGCCGCGGTGTCGATCAGGGTGCCGCCGGCGTCGAGGAAGTCCCGCACCTGCTCGGCCGCGTCGATCTCGTCGGTGTCGCGACCCCATGTCATGGTCCCGAGTCCCAGCTCGGAGACCCGTAGGCCAGAGGTGCCCACGCGGCGTCGTTCCATGTGAGGCAGGCTACCCGCGGCTCCTGCGGGTGCGTCAGGAGGCGCGCCGTGGGGTAGTGTCACCGCCCGTGACAGCGTGGGAAGCGATCCTTCTGGGCCTGGTTCAGGGTCTGACCGAGTTCCTGCCGATCTCGTCGTCGGCGCACCTGCGGATCGTCGGGGAGCTGATGGGCTCGGGCGATCCGGGTGCGGCGTTCACCGCCATCACGCAGATCGGCACCGAGGCGGCGGTGATCATCTACTACCGCAAGAAGATCGGTGCGATCCTCGTCGCCTGGTTCAGGGCGCTGTCCGGTGCGAACGGCTCCGGCTGGCGCGCGCGCACGGGCATGGGGCCGCGGCCCGGCTCCGTCGAGGTGCGGCACGGCCGTCCGGGCGTGGTCGCGAACCACGACGCCGCGATGGGCTGGTACATCATCTTCGGCTCGATCCCGATCGTGGTGCTCGGTCTGCTGTTCGAGGACCAGATCGAGTCCACCTTCCGCAACTTGTGGCTCACGGTCTTCACCCTCACGTTCTTCGGGCTGCTGCTCCTGCTGGCCGATGTGTTCGGCCGCCAGGAGCGTGAGCTGACCTCGCTCACCGGGGGCAGTGCGATCGGCTTCGGCCTGGCCCAGGCGCTGGCGCTCGTGCCGGGCGTCTCGCGTTCCGGTGGCACCATCACCGCGGGTCTGACCATGGGCTTCACCCGGAAGGCTGCCGCGGACTACTCGTTCCTGCTCGCGCTGCCCGCCGTGCTCGGCTCGGGCTTCTACCAGCTGATCAAGACGATGGGGGAGCCCATCCCCGCGGGTGCGCCCGGCTGGGGTGCCACGATCATCGGCACGCTCATCGCGTTCGGGGTCGGGTACGCGGTCATCATCGGGTTCCTCAAGATCGTCGGGAGCTACTCCTACAAGCCGTTCGTGTTCTACCGGTTCGCGCTCGCCGCGTTCGTCGTGTGGCTGCTGATGTCGGGCACCATCGATGCGACCGGCGGCGTCGTGTAGCCCACAGCCGCGGCGCCCTCACCTGGTCCGGGACGCCCCTGACCGCCGGTTATCGTTGGTCGCGTGCATGCCTGGCCCACACCCCAAGTCCCGGAGCTCCCCGGCTTCCCCTCCTCCGACCCGGTGCGGGTCCACGACTCGTCCACCGGTGCGCTGGTCGAGGCGGCGCCCGGGCCGCAAGCCCGGCTGTACGCGTGCGGCGTCACGCCGTACGACGCCACCCACATCGGCCACGCGAACACCTACGTCGCGTTCGATCTGCTGGTGCGCGCCTGGCGTGACGCGGGCAAGGAGGTGCTCTACACCTCCAACGTGACCGACGTCGACGACCCGCTGCTGGAGCGCGCCAAGGCGACCGGGGTGGACTGGCGCGAGCTCGCCGCGTCCCAGACCGCGCTCTTCCGCGAGGACATGACGGCGCTCGGCGTGGTGCCGCCGGACACGTGGACGGGCGCCGTGGAGTCGGTGCCCGAGGTCGCGAGTGCCGTGGCCGCCCTCCTCGAGTCGGGTGCCGCGTACCGGGTGCCGCTCGAGCCGGGGGCCGGCGGCACCGCGCCGGACCTGGGCGACGTCTACGCGGACCTGACCGCGGACCCGCGTTTCGGCAGCGTCGCACGCCTCGACCGGGAACGGGCGCTGGCCGACTTCGGCGAGCGTGGCGGCGATCCGGACCGTGCGGGCAAGAAGGACCCGCTCGACCCGTTGCTGTGGCGTCGCGAGCGCCCGGGCGAGCCGGCCTGGGACGGCGGGGTCCTCGGCACCGGACGCCCCGGCTGGCACGTCGAGTGCGCGGTGATCGCCCGGGACGGGCTGGGTCTGGCCGCGGGGGAGCGGTTCGACGTGCAGGGCGGTGGCTCGGACCTGCTGTTCCCGCACCACGAGATGTCGACGTCGCACCTGCGCATGCTGTGTCCGGGGCCCGAGGGGGGTGAGCCGGCCGGGGCGCGCACGCACGTGCACGCGGGCCTCGTCGGCTACGAGGGCGAGAAGATGAGCAAGTCGCTCGGCAACCTGGTACTGGTGTCGCACCTGCGCGCGGCTGGCCACGACCCGATGGCGATCCGCCTGGCCCTGCTGGTACACCACTACCGCACCGAGTGGGAGTGGGACGAGCAGTCGATGCCCGAGGGTGAGGCGCGGCTCGTGCGGTGGCGCTCCGCGGTGTCCGGAAACGGTGGTCCGTCCGCCGACGCGACGCTGGCCGCGGTCCGTGCGGCGCTCGCGAACGACCTCGACGCACCGGCGGCCGTCGCGGCCGTCGATGCCTGGGCCGAGCTGTCGCTCGACGCCGCGCGCGACACCTCCGCGGACGAGGAAGGTGCCCCCGGGATCATGGCTCGGACGGTAAACGCCCTGCTCGGAGTGCGTCTTTGACAGTTCACCGACCCGGTTCGGACCAGGTAGGGCAGGGCCACGTCATGCGCCCGTCAGGTTAGTTTTGACCCCTGCTTCCGTTTGCATTTAACCCGGGGCAGGATGGGGAGCATGACGGAGTACGAGGAAGACTTCACGGGCGAGACCCGGGTCACCGTCACGACGACGCCCCGGTGCAGCACACGCTATCGAGTGGTGCGCAACGGACCGGGCTACACACCGGTCTACGACCGCGTGGAGGACGCCGCACGGTGCCTCGAGACGTGGGTGGGTTTTCATGGTCCGGACGCCGGAGTACGGATCGAGCCGATCTCGACCAGTGCGTGAACGCCGGATCGAGCTGACGACGACAGAGGCCTGAGTCCCCACGGGGGCTCAGGCCTCTGTCGTCGTGCGGGCGTTCAGCCCTTGGCGCGGGCCGTCACCGGCTGACGGACGGTACCGCGCGTCAGAGCTTCTCGGGACCGCTGTCCTTGCCGCCGGTGTCCCGCCGGCGCAGGTAGCGCTCGAACTCGCGCGCGATGGCGTCGCCCGAGGCCTCGGGGAGCTCGGCGGTGTCCTTCGCCTCCTCGAGCTGGGCCACGTACTCGGAGATCTCCGAGTCCTCCGAGGCCAGCTCGTCCACGCCGTGCTGCCAGGCTGCGGCGTCGTCGGGCAGCTCGCCCATCGGGACGGACTCGCCGAGGATCTCCTCCACCCGGGTGAGGATCGCGAGCGTCGCCTTGGGCGACGGCGGGTTGGCGACGTAGTGCGGCACCGCGGCCCACAGGCTGACCGACTGCAGGTCACGCTGCGCCGCCTCGTGCTGGAGGACCCCGACGATCCCGGTCGGGCCCTGGTAGGTGTTGGCCTCGATGTCGAGCACGGCCTGCAGGCCTACGCTGTCCGACGTCGCGGTCATCGGGATGGGCCGCGTGTGCGGCACGTCGGCCAGGAGAGCGCCGAGCGTGATCACGGTCCGTACCCCGAGGTCGTCGGCCACCTGCAGCAGCTGTTCGCAGTACTTGCGCCAGCGCATCGACGGTTCGACGCCGTGCACGAGCACCACCTTGCGCTCGCCCACCTGCGCGACCGACACGGAGGTCGTGGGCCAGGTGATGGACCGCTTGCCGTCGTCGTCCAACGAGATGTACGGCCGGTTGACCTGGAAGTCGTGGAACTCCTCGGGGTCCAGCTCCGTCACCTTCTCGGCTCCCCACACCTCGGCAAGGTGCGTGAGGGCCGTCGTTGCAGCACTCCCCGCGTCGTTCCAACCTTCGAAGGCAGCGAGGAGCACGGTCTGGCGAGGCGAGGCCTGCTCCGGCTGCTCGTGGTGCGCGTCGGTCATCCCCCCAGCCTAGGGTGTGGGGCGCTCGTCGTGACCAGGGGCACGGCCGCGTTCGCGGACGGGCGAATCGGCGCGCCGGCGTCGTCGGCCGGATCACCACCGAGGTCAGAAGACCGGCACTCCCGCCCGCAGCGCGCCACGGACCTGTACCTCGACACCGCGCCAGGTACCGGTCCACAGGGTGTAGCCCGGGTTCATCATGCGCTGGTCGATGGCGTGGTCCAGGCCCAGAGCGCGGGCGATGCTCTCGCCGTCGTCCAGGTGCCAGGGCTGCAGGCACACGCGCTCGGGCGTGACGGTGAGCACCTCGATCCAGTCGGCGCGGACGTGCCGCAGGAGATCGATGACATCGCCGAGACGTTCGGTGACCGACTGCGCTGCAATGGGATTCACGAGGCTCTCCGGGGCACGGGTCGGGCATAGGGCGGACATGTGATGACTGGCTGTCTCCACTGTGCGCCGAGGGCATGGGACGTGCCATCGGCAGCGCTCGGGACGTTTCGGTGATAGATACGTCCCTGGGGGGTAACACGTGAGGAATCAACGACTGGTCGCGGCCATGACTCAGGCCGGCTTGAGCCAGGTACGGCTGGCGGCTGCCGTCGGTGTGGATCCGAAGACGGTGGAGCGGTGGGTGGCCCAGGGCCGCACGCCGCACCCTCGGCACCGCGTCGCGGTCTCCGACGCCCTGGGCTGCGACGTCGCGGCGCTGTGGGGCGACGTCGACCGGGCGGAGGCCGCCGCGCAGGAGATCGTCGGGGTGTACCCGGCGCGACGCGCCGTGCCGTCAGGGACCTGGCAGGCGTTCCTCGCGGGCGTGGAGCGGCGGTTCGAGCTGCACGCGTTCGCCGCGACGTTCCTGCCCGATCAGACCCTCGACCTGACCACGGAGATCGTCACCATGGCGGCGCGCGGGGTGCGGGTGCGGCTGCTCCTCGGCGACCCGGACGGCGACGCGGTCGCGGTGCGCACGCAGGAGGAGGGCGGCACCGGGCTCGCGGGCCGGATCGCGCTGGTGCTGGCCTACCTGGCACCGGCTCTCGGCACCCCGGGGGTCGAGGTGCGGCTGCACGACAGTGCCCTGTACGCCACGACCTTCCGGTTCGACGACGACCTGCTGGTCAACACCCACGTCTGGGGCTCGCCCGCCGGCGCCAACCCGCTCCTGCATCTCAAGGACGGGCCGGAGGCGTCGATGGCGCCCGCCTACCAGGCAGGGTTCGAGCGGGTCTGGAGCGGCGCGAAACCCCTGGAGGCCTGGCCGCGGACGGAGGAGTCGGGCAGGGTGGCGTGATGGTGCGGTTCGACTATTTCGACGATCCTGCCGCCCCGCCGGTGAACTCGGTGGTCCCGTCGGTCACGGTGGCGGTGCGCGACCATGTCGGGCGGCTGCTGCTCATCCATCGCACCGACAACGACCTCTGGGCACTGCCCGGCGGAGGCATCGACCCGGGCGAGACCGTCCGCGAGGCGGGCGTCCGGGAGACCGAGGAGGAGACCGGGTACCACGTGCGGATCACCGGCCTGGTCGGGATCTACACCGATCCCCGCCACGTGATCGAGTACTCGGACGGTGAGGTCCGGGCGCAGTTCTCCATCTGCATGCGCGGCACGGTCACCGGCGGCGCCCTGCGCACCTCCGGTGAGTCGAGCGAGGTCGTGTGGCAGCGGATCGACCGCCTCGACGAGCTCGAGATCCACCCCTCGATGCGGCTGCGGATCGAGCACGCGGTGGACCCGGCACGGACCCAGCCGTTCCTTACCTGAGCCGCCGCCCCAGCCGGCGCTCGATCCCCGTCACGGTCTGCCGCAGCCCCGGCTCGGCGTGCCGCATGCTGCGCGACACCAGGTGGCCGGGCGGGTAGCGGTCGTAGATGCGCTCGAACCGTTCGTCGACGGTGACGGCCTCGCCGCGCGCCGACGTGGTCATGTCGCAGTAGGTGAGCAGGTCGAGGAGCTCGCCCGACGGCGTCGGGAACTCGCGCCGCAGCACGGTGTCCAGGCCCCGTTCCGCCGCCTCGACGGTTGCCGCGGTGTGGTGCGCGACGAGTGCCGTCAGCGCCGGCGGCGCGCCGAGCGAGCGGAGGTAGCGCGCGCCGTCGAGCTGGTGCAGGCCCGTGTCGCGGGCGGCCAGGGCGTAGCCGATGTCGTGCAGGTACGCGGCCGACACGAGCAGCTCGGGGCAGCTCAGCGCCCGCGCGACGTGCTCGGCCCGCCGTCCGACGCCGATCGAGTGGGCGAGGCGGTCGGCGTCCGGCTCGAAGAGCTCGGTCAGCAGTGCCTGAGCTCCCGCGGGGTCGAGCTCCCGCGGGGTGGTTCCGTGCATCGGTTCACCGTAGATCGCCGGGACGCGCACGGCGCGACGGGCGGTGCGGGACGGGGTCGGGAAACGCGTGCTGGTCTGCATCCGTGACCTCCTCGTCAGAGCTCCGGGCGGCCGTTGACGATCCAGTCACGGACCATCGTCGTGGCGCGGTGGTGGCCGGCCAGCGCGTCCTCGCGCGTCGCGTGCAGCTCGGCGTACTGCTCCGTGCAGTCGAGCAGGTCGTCCTCCGCGAGCACGCCGTCCGGGTCGAGCCGCTCGACGAAGACCATGGTCTCGTAGATGAGCGGGGTATGGCCGTGGTCGTCGTCGACCGGTGCCGCGGTATCGATGCCGGTCCACACGGTGGACACGTGGTAGAACCCGATGTGGTCGCGCGCGACGTGGGCGCTGCCGGCCCCGAGCCGCAGCACGGACCACTGGTCCTGCGTGATCGGCTTGCCGTCGAGGTCGTAATACATCCGCTGCGAGAGTCGCTCGAAGAAATCGGGTCCGAACACGGTCTGTTTCCTCCTCGTCGGGTGCTACCGGTAGCCGTCGGCCGAGGCCGCCGACCGGGGGTCAGCATCGCCCAGGACGTCGCGTCGCGCGCGGCGGGACTGTGAGTTGCGATGTTCCTCGGCGGACGTGTTTACGCAGCGTGCGGGGCCAGGCCTCCGATATCGTCACGGACCGTGACCAGGTGGATGCCATGAAGGCGACGCTCGAGCACCTCACCGCCGCCGTGGGCGACCTGACCGGTCGCACGCCCGGGGCGCCGCGTCCGGCCGGCGTGAACGCCTGGCGGGTGCCGGACTGGCACGCGGCACTGCTCGACATCCCGCTCGACGAGCGCGCGTACGAGGACCGGCTCCAGGTGCCGCGCCACGCGGAGATCGAGGCCTTGTGGCGCTGGTGGCCGGACCGGCACGCCGTGGGGACGCTCGAGCCGCGCGCCGTCGGGTTCCTCGGCTACTACCTGCTCACCCTGGTCGCCCTGCACTGTTCGGACCGCATGCGGTTCCACGGCGACGCGCCACGGCACGTCGCCGTGGCCGGCACGACGGCCGAGGACCTGAGCGCGGACCTCGTCGCGGATCCCGACGTGCGCCGGGCGATCGTCGCGCTGCACGACCCGGACGCTCCACCCGGTACCCGCAGGGGCTTGTCGCTGGGCGCGCAGACCGGGGTCGGCGCCTCCCCGAGGACGCGGGCGGAGTGGGCGGCGATCGACGTCACGACCCTGGAGTTCTACCGGCACGGCACCACGTCGATCATCCTCACCGGCCGGGTCGCCGCACCGTCGCGAGGCCGGACCGTCGAGTTCGCGCTCAAGTGCCTGATCCACCCGTACCGCACCATCCCGGCGATCACCGCGGCCACGCGGGGCTACCTGGCCGAGCACGGCCGGCTCGACGCCGTGGAGAGCTCACCGGCGGTCCGGGTGTGGGCGAGCCACGACAGCTGGATCCTCATGGACCTGATCCGCGGCCGGACGCTCGGCGAGCAGCTGGCTCAGCGGGCGGCCACCCGTCCGCCGCCTCCGGCTCGGGACATCCTCCGCCCGATCGACACGGAGGCGCTCCGGGAGCTCGGCGGCGCGCTCCTGACGGCGCTGGCCGCCCTGGAGGAGGAGGGCCGCAGGCACGACGACCTCACGCCGTCGAACATCATCGTGGAGGACCACCGGGAACCGGGCCGGTTCCGCCTGCGGTTCGTCGACCTGGGCGTCAACCACCTGCACACCCGGTCCATCGCGGGCCAGGAGGGCGACGGGGCCTACGCGGCGCCGGAGGTGCGGCGCGACGGGGTCGGGCACGCCCGGGCGGATCTCTACTCGCTCGGCGCGTTGCTGATCGCCGTCGCGGGGATCCCGCACAACGCCGACGGCACGGTCCCCGACCAGTTCTACGTGACGTCGGTGGGGCTCGCCAGGCTCCTCGAGGATCTGACCGACGCCGACCCGGGGCGTCGGCTCCTGGTCACGCCGGTCGACCCTGTGGGAGCCAGGTTCGAGCAGATCGGCCAGGTGTTCCGGGACGAGGTCGCGATCCTCGAGCAGGACGGCAGGGAACGTCCGCGAACTCGGCTCGACCGGCTGAAGGATCTGTCACCTGGTGCCGGGACGGTGGCTCGTCAGCGGCGGATGCTGCAGGAACGCAGCGCCCAGGTACGCGACGGCACCGGTGCCGCACACCTGCGCAGGGCCCGCAGGCTGCGGCGCTGGGCCTGGCTCTGCGCGGTGCTCCTGTGGTGCGCCACCGCCCTGATCGTGACGTGGTGGTCGCGTGACCTGGGGCTGTCCTGGCAGGCGAGGTGGTTCGAGATGGCGGACGAGGTGGTCGGCCGCTCCGGGACGGGCCTGGCGTTCCTCGACGATATCCGCGCGGACGACTACCCCGTCCCCGACCCGTGGGGGAACCTGCCGGTCCGGCTCGTGACGCTGACGTTCGCGCTGGTGAGCGCCCGGCTGTACCTGAACGTCTTCGCGGAGCTCAGCACCCTCTGGGTGCTGCCACGGCGACGGTCCGCGCGCGTGCGAGCCGTGCTGGCGGAGGTGGGCCTGCGGTCACTCGCGGTCCTGCCCGCCCTCTACGTGGTGCTGCCGACCCTCGTCCAGCGTGACTGGTGGCCGCTGGGCACCCTGGTCGGCCATGTCACCTTCGCCGTGGTGGTCCAGGCCTGCCTGTGGTTCGCCTGGGGGACCAACGCGCGCGCCCGCGCCGCCGGGCTCTCGTCCGTGCCGCAGGGCGAGATCGCGACGCTCGGACGGCTGGCCGCCTGGCAGCCCACGGTGGCGGTCTACCTGGTCCCGATCATCGGCATCGGCACGCTCCTGTCCCTGGGGCTGGTGCACGACGAGCTGGTCTACGCGTGCTTCGTGAGCCTCATCAACCTGGGCATCTTCTATCCGAAGAGCGCGGGCACGGACGCGCCCTACATCCGCGCCGGGATGAACCGGGCGGCTCTGGCGGCGGAGCGGCTGGAGCACCTGGGGCAGAAGGGGTCCTGAGGGACGGCCGGGCGCAAAGGGGGAGCTCCGCATGATGTTTACTGCCCGATATAGTGGTCTATGTCGGATTGCTCCGCCACGAATCACACTCTTCGGGGCGCGGAGGGCCCTGGGTTCGGGTGAGTATGAACCAATGCGCAACCTGCGAAATCATCGGGCACTGCTGTCCGCGGTCGGAGCGTTCCTCGTCGCCGGCGCCGGTGGCGGCATCGCCTGGTCCCAGGCCGAGCGCAGCCACGAGCCCGCTGACGTGCTCCTCGATGCCGTTGAGCACAGCGAGTCGGCGATGCGCGACTACATCGACGAGATCAGCGGCCGCTTCGACGAGATCGAGGCGACCACCGACACCGAGAAGCAGCAGGAGCTGGCGACCGCCCTCATGACGGATGTGCCCGACCTCGCCCAGGGGGCCCGTGACGAGGTCATGACCGCCAAGGAGGACGTGCGTGCGGTGCCGTTGGCCGACGGCAGCGAGCTCGACCAGGCGCGAGACGCGTACGTGGCGCACATCGACGCCTGGATCGCGGAGTACGAGGGCGCGATCGTCGCGCCCGCCGGCGTCGTCGAGATCGAGCCCACCGTGAACCGCACGTTCGACCAGGCGGTCACCGCGTTCGACCGGGTCGAGCTGGACGCCGACCAGGAGGAGCGCATGCAGGAGCTGCTCGCCGACTGACCCGGCCGGCCATCGGTCCCGCCGGCCATCGGTCCTCCCGGCTCATCAGTTCCGCCAGCACATCGGGGACAGGCTGAGGGCCGCGTCCGCCACCCGCTTCGCGGTGTCCGTGCGGAGAGCCGCGTAGGACGAGTCGATCCACTCCTGCACCCCGGCCTGGCCGCCGTGCCGGTACTCGACGGCCTGCACGAGGCACTCCAGCTTGTCCGCGTCACGCGCGCAGCGTGCCTCCGCCGTGTCCTGCGCCTCGAACTCGGTGACGGCGTCGAGGACGGTCGAGGCGGCAGCGTCCGGCAGGGGAGCGACCTGATCGCGCGTGACCGCCACGTTGTCCGGCTTGGTGACGTACGGGCGAGCCGTGTGGGGGAGGTCCGTGATGCGGGTCTCCTGGGAGTCGTGCCAGAGCGCGAGGTAGGCGGCACGGGCGGGGTCTGCGCCCTCCTGCGCGGCCAGCAGGGCCGCGAGCTGGGCGACCCGCAGGCTGTGCTCGGCCACCGACTCCGGGTCTCGGACACCCACCTGCCACCAGCCCGACCGGCGCAGGCGCTTGAGCACGCCCATCTCGAAGGTGAAGGCGGCGATGCCGGAGGCTGCTGTGTGCGTCATGGCGCTATCGTGCGCCATCCCGGCGGCACTGGTGGCGGCAGCACGGCGGTAGCGGTGGCGACAGCACGGCGGTAGCGGTGGTGACAGCACGGTGGCAGCGGTGGCGACAGCACGGCGGCAGCGTGCGGGCCCGGAGAACGTTTAGGGCCCGTGCGACGTCGGCACCTACGATGTGCCCGTGCCCCGTGACTCATCCGCCGCCGCGCCTGCCGCCGCCCTGCCCGCCGCCGTCCTGTTCGACATGGACGGCACCCTCGTCGACACCGAGCCCTACTGGATGCTCGCGGAGCGAGAGATCGTCGCGGAGCACGGGGCCACCTGGACGCACGAGGACGCGCTGGGCGCCGTCGGGCAGGCTCTCCTGACCACCGGCGCCATGCTGCGCGACGCCGGGGTCCCGCTGGAGCCCGCCGAGATCGTGACCTGGCTCGTGGACCGGGTGAACGAGCAGCTGCGCGAGGCGGTGCCGTGGCGCCCCGGCGTGCCCGAGCTGCTCGAGGACCTGCGGGCGGCGCAGGTCCCGTGCGCCATCGTCACCATGTCGTACCGCAGCCAGGCCCAGGTCGTGGCCGACGGTGCCCCCGCCGGCACGTTCGCCCACCTCGTCACCGGCGACGAGGTGACGCACGGCAAGCCCCACCCCGAGCCGTACCTGGTGGCGGCCGACCTCTTCGGCGTGCGGCCCGAGGACTGCGTGGCCGTCGAGGACTCCAGCCCCGGGATCACCTCGGCACTCGCCTCGGGCGCCCGCACCCTCGGCGTGCCCGCCGTGGTGCCGGTGCCGGAGCGCCCGGGGCTCAGCCGGGCGGCGTCGCTCAAGCAGATCGACCTGGACGTCCTCGCGCGGATCGCGTCCGGCGAGGTCATCGACCTGCTCGGCTGACCCTGCCGGACCCGGGCTGACCCTGCGGGACCCGGGCTGACCCTGCCGGACCCGGGCTGACCCTGCGGGACCCGGGCGGCCGGTCAGACCGCGATACCCAGACGCAGCGGCACGGCGCCCTCCGGGATCTCCGGGGGAGTGCCGCCGAACTCCGGACACAGCTCCTGGTGCGCGCACCAGCCGCACAGCTTGGACCTGCGGGGCTTCCACTCACCCGTCCTGGCCGAGTTCTCGATGGCCGACCAGATGGTCCGGATCTTCTGCTCGGTCTGCTCCAGCTGACCGGCCGTCGGCTCGCCGCGCAGCACCTGGCCGTCACCCAGGTACACGAGCTGCAGCATCTTGGGCAGCACCCCGCGCTCACGCCACAGCACGAGCCCGTAGAACCGCATCTGGAACACCGCGGACGACTCGTAGCCAGGGCGCGGCGACTTGCCGGTCTTGTAGTCGACCACCCGCACGGCACCCGTGGGCGCGACGTCCAGCCGGTCCACGATGCCCCGCAGCAGCGGGCCACCGTCGAGCTGCGACTCCACCAGCAGCTCGCGCTCAGCGGGCTCCAGCCGGTTCGGGTCCTCCAGCGTGAAGTACGTGCCGAGCAGCGAGCCGGCACCTGCGAGCCACCCCGCACGGTCCTGCCCGTCCGGCCCGATCCCGTCCGTGAACAGCGATGTGTACCGGTCGTCCGCCTCCAGCAGCCGGTCCCACTCGCCCGGCAGCAGGTCGTGCGCGGCCGACAGGGTCCGCTCGCCCAGCGGGGCGTCGTACAGCCGCTCCAGCACCGCGTGCACCAGCGTGCCGCGTGCCGCCGCGGCCGACGGTGGCTCGGGCAGCCGGTCCACCGTGCGGAACCGGAACAGCAGCGGGCACTGCATGTAGTCGTTCGCACGGGACGGCGACAGGGCCGGCGGCCGTGAGGGTGCGCGCACGCCCTGCGCGGCGTCGACCGCCTCTGCCGGGACACCCGGCACCGGCCCCTGGGATACCTCCGTCGTCGTCATGCCCCCAACCCTATGGGCGGCCACCGACATCCCCGGGGAGTTGTCCACAGCGCGCCGTCCCGCCACGGCCGACCGGCCGGATAGGTTGGTCCGGTGACCACCTCGGAGCCCGCCTCCACGCCCGCCCCGCCCGCCCCCCAACGCTCGAAGGGGTTCGTCATCGGCCGCGTGGCCGGTGCGCCCGTGATCGTCACGCGGTCCTGGTTCCTCGCGGCCGTCGTGCTGACCGTGCTGTTCGTGCCCACCGTGCAGGTGCGGGCGCCGGGACTCGGCGTCGGCGCCTACCTCGTCGCGTTCGTGTTCGTGCTGCTCCTGTTCGGGTCCGTGTTCCTGCACGAGGTCGCGCACGCGCTGGTCGCCAGGGCACGCGGGCAGAACGTCACCGAGCTCGCCGTCACGCTCTGGGGCGGCCACACCGCCTACACCGGTGGTCTGGTACGTCCGCTCGACGGCTTCCTCGTCGCCGTCGTCGGGCCGCTGACCAACCTGGCGCTCGCGGCGGGGTTCTGGTTCGCCTACCAGGCCTCCCCGGTCATGAACGTGCCGACGCTCCTGCTGTTCGCCGGCGCGTTCTCCAACGCGGTCGTCGGAGTGTTCAACCTGCTCCCCGGCCTACCGCTGGACGGCGGCCAGATCCTGGAGTCCATCGTCTGGGCCGCCACGGGCCGCCGCACCACGGGCACCATCGTGGCGGGCTGGGTGGGTCGCGTCGTCGCGGTGGGTGTGCTGCTCTGGGCCCTGGCGGTGCCGTTCGTGCTGGGCACCACGCCGGAGCTGACCGACGTCCTGTGGTCGGCGCTGATCGGCGCGTTCCTCTGGGCGGGCGCCGGGGCCGCGATCACCAACGGGCGGCGCCGCGAGGCGGTCGAGGGGCTGTCCGCCGCCACGCTCGCCCGGCCCGCGCTGCTGGTGCCGCTCGGCGCCACGGTCGCCGACGTGCTGGGCGCGCGGGCGCAGGCGGTCGCCGGCGGCGCGTCGCCGGCGCACCACGTGGTCGTCGTCGGGCACGACGACGCCCCCATCGCGGTGCTCGACGTCGACGCCGTCGCCGCGGTACCTACCGCGGCCAGGGACCAGACACGGGTCGACGCCGTCGCGGTGCCGTTCGTCGAAGGGTCCGCGATCCCCCCGGGGCTGGCGGGCACCGAGCTGCTGACGCGCCTCGCCCAGCGGTCCGGTGGGGCCAGGCTCGTCCCGGTGGTCGACGGCGGCCGGGTCACCGGGGTGCTCGACCTCGCCGACGTCGCACGAGCGGTGCGCGCGACCTGACCTGCGCCGCGTCCGGGTGACCGGGCGGCGTGCCGCCGCCGGACGCGTCCGGGTGGCCCAGCACATAAGATGGTCCGTCGTGACCACACCCACCGATACCCCGACCGCCACCGGCGCCGAGCTGCGCCGCGGCCCGTTCCGAGTGGGCGACAAGGTCCAGCTGACCGACCCCAAGGGGCGCCTGCACACCATCACGCTCCAGCCCGGCGGCACCTTCCACACGCACAAGGGCTACTTCAAGCACGAGCAGATCATCGGGCAGCCCGAGGGGTCCGTGGTGGTCAACACCGCGGACATCGAGTACCTCGCGCTGCGCCCGCTGCTCGCCGACTACGTCCTGTCGATGCCCCGCGGCGCAGCCGTCGTGTACCCGAAGGACGCGGCGCAGATCGTCGCCATGGCCGACATCTACCCGGGCGCTCGTGTCGTCGAGGCGGGCGTAGGCTCCGGCGCGCTGACCATGTCGCTGCTGCGCGCCGTCGGCGACGCGGGCCACGTGCACTCGATCGAGCGCCGGGAGGACTTCGCGGCCATCGCGCAGGGCAACGTCGAGACGTTCTTCGGTGGGTCGCACCCGGCCTGGCAGCTCTCCGTCGGCGACCTCGCCGACGTGCTGCCCCAGGTGGCCGAGCCGGGCGCCGTCGACCGGGTGGTCCTGGACATGCTGGCGCCCTGGGAGAACGTCGACGCCGTGGCCTCGGCGCTCGCGCCCGGCGGCGTCCTCGTCTGCTATGTGGCGACCACGACGCAACTTTCGCGCACAGCGGAAGACCTGCGTGCCGATGGCCGGTTCGCCGAGCCGTCGGCCTTCGAGACGATGGTCCGGGGCTGGCACCTCGAGGGTCTGGCGGTGCGTCCCGAGCACCGGATGATCGGGCACACGGGCTTCCTGATCACCGCCCGCCGGCTGGCCGACGGCGTCACCCCGCCCGAGCGGAAACGGCGTCCTGCCAAGGGTGCGTACCCCGTGCAGCCCGAGGCGGAGTGGACCCCGGAGGAACTGGGGGAGCGCGCCATATCGGACAAGAAGGTCCGAAAGGTGCGCCGTGACCTGGGCGTTGCCCCCGAGGATCCGAACGCCCCGTCCGCGTGAACGGGCTGTAACGATCGCGTACCCCGCGCGTCTCAAACGGGTGTTCTTGCTCCCGGTGTGTCAGTGACTGTGCTTAGAGTGCTGTTCTCGGAGGCGTTTGCGTCATATGGTCGCCTCCCGGGCCCTACGAGAGGGGATGTCATGACCGAGAGCACGTCAGGATACAACCATCCCGAGCATGAGTCTTTGCCAAACCGCGACTACGAGCGCCAGATTGCCCTCCTCTCAGCCAAGAACGAGCGTCTGGCGGAGGCACTCCGCGCGGCGCGCGACCAGATCGTCGAGCTGAAGAAACAGCTCGACGAGCTTGCCAAGCCGCCGGGCACGTACGCCGTGTTCCTGGGGGCTCACGCCGACGGTTCGGTCGACATCTCGTCCGCCGGTCGCAAGATGCACGTGTCCGCGAGCCCCAACCTGGACGTCACCCGGCTCAGTCCGGGCCAGGAGGTCAAGCTCAACGAGGCCATGACGGTGGTCGGTGCGGGGGAGTACGAGCGCACCGGCGAGCTGGTGACCATCAAGGAGATGCTGGGCGGCGACCGCGTGCTCGTCGTCGGCCGTGCGGACGAGGAGCGCGTGGTGCGCCTCGCCGGCTCGGTCATGGACGTGCCCCTGCGGGTGGGTGACTCGCTCACCATCGACACGCGCAGCGGCTTCGTGTTCGAGGTCGTGCCGAAGTCCGAGGTCGAGGAGCTGGTCCTCGAAGAGGTCCCGGACATCGAGTACGAGGACATCGGCGGCCTCGGCCCGCAGATCGAGGCGATCCGGGACGCCGTGGAGCTGCCGTTCGCACACCCCGACCTGTTCCGGGAGCACGGCCTGCGCCCGCCCAAGGGCGTGCTCCTGTACGGCCCGCCCGGCTGCGGCAAGACGCTCATCGCCAAGGCGGTGGCTCACTCGCTGGCCGGGATGGTCGCGCGTGCCAACGGGGGCAACCCCGAGGTGAAGAGCTTCTTCCTCAACGTCAAGGGTCCGGAGCTGCTCAACAAGTACGTGGGCGAGACCGAGCGGCACATCCGGCTGATCTTCTCCCGCGCCAGGGAGAAGGCCAGCCAGGGCATGCCCGTCGTCGTCTTCTTCGACGAGATGGAGTCGCTGTTCCGCACCCGCGGCACGGGGCTCTCCTCGGACGTGGAGACCACCATCGTGCCGCAGCTCCTCGCGGAGATCGACGGTGTGGAGCGGCTCGACAACGTCATCGTGATCGGCGCCTCCAACCGTGAGGACATGATCGACCCGGCCATCCTGCGCCCGGGGCGCCTCGACGTGAAGATCAAGATCGAGCGGCCCGACGCCGAGGGTGCCAAGGAGGTGTTCGGCAAGTACCTCACCAAGGAGCTGCCGATCCACGCCGACGACCTGGCGGAGTACGGCGGCAACATCGCGTCGGCCCTCGACGGGATGATCACGTCGGTCGTGGCGCG
The DNA here is from genome assembly GCF_054782895.1 of Promicromonospora xylanilytica. NCBI lineage: Bacteria > Bacillati > Actinomycetota > Actinomycetes > Micrococcales > Promicromonosporaceae > Promicromonospora > Promicromonospora xylanilytica. Next base: position 448,034 of record NZ_BAAGRP010000007.1, on the reverse strand, counting down.
CATGTACTCGGAGGACGAGGAGAACCAGTTCCTCGAGGTGACGTACGCGTCCGGCGACAAGGAGGTCCTGTTCTTCAAGGACTTCAACTCCGGCGCCATGATCCAGAACGTGGTGGACCGCGCCAAGAAGAACGCGATCAAGGACTTCTTGGCCACCGGCCAGAAGGGCATCCGCGTGGAGCACCTGCTGACCGCGTGCGTCGACGAGTTCAAGGAGAACGAGGACCTCCCGAACACGACGAACCCCGACGACTGGGCGCGCATCAGCGGCAAGAAGGGCGAGCGCATCGTCTTCATCCGCACCATCGTGCAGAAGAAGGGCGAGGGCGCGACGCCCCGCACGATCGACACCGTCCAGAACACCGGCCAGTACCTCTGACAGGCACCGGTGCAGGGTCCGCGTCCGTCCGTCCGGCGGGCGCGGATCCTGTCTGACCGACGGAACTACTCCGGCATAGGGTGGTGGACGTGAGCGTACGTCGTGTGATGGGTATCGAGACCGAGTACGGGGTGCTGCAGCCGGGTCGCCCCCTGGCCAACCCCATGCTGCTCTCCAGCCAGGTGGTGACGACCTACCGGGCGATCTCCACGCGCGCCGAGGGCACGGGTGGCAAGGCTCGCTGGGACTACGACGACGAGGACCCGCTGCAGGACGCACGTGGCTTCCACCTCGACCGCGCCTCTGCGGCCCCCTCGATGCTGACCGACGACCCGGCGCTGCCCGCGCCGTCGGGACCCGTCACCGGGCAGGTGCCCGTGGTGGAACCCGGCCTGCCGGGCCGGGGCCGACGCAGGAACGGGTCGACGCAGGAGGTCGAGCGGCCGCCCGCCGAGGAGTACGACGACCCGAGCGCCGCGAACGTGATCCTCACGAACGGCGCCCGGCTGTACGTGGACCACGCTCATCCCGAGTACTCCTCGCCCGAGGTCATGACGCCGGAGGACGTCGTGCGCTGGGACGTCGCCGGTGAGCGGGTCATGCTCGCGGCCCTGCGCGAGCTGGCCGGCTTCCCCGGGAGCGAGGTGGTGCTCTACAAGAACAACGTGGACGGCAAGGGCGCCAGCTACGGCACCCACGAGAACTACCTCGTGGACCGCGCGCTGCCGTTCACCACGCTCGCCGAGCTCATCACGCCCTACCTCGTCACGCGCCAGGTCTTCACCGGCTCCGGACGCGTGGGCCTCGGCGTGACGAGCGGCACCGCTGGCTACCAGATCTCGCAGCGCGCCGACTACATCGAGGCCGAGATCGGCCTGGAGACGACGCTGCGCCGCCCCATCGTGAACACCCGCGACGAGCCGCACGCCGACCGGCAGCGGTGGCGCCGCCTGCACCTGATCATCGGCGACGCCAACCTGATGGAGGTGCCCACCTTCCTCAAGACGGGCACCGCGTCGCTGGTGCTGTGGGTGCTGGAGCACCTCGACGAGCTGGCGGAGGCCGGCGTGGACGCCCGTGGGGAGCTCGGCGCGCTGCGCCTGGCCAACCCCGTGAGCGACGTGCAGAAGGTGTCGCGTGACCTCGAGCTGACGGCGCCGCTCGACCTGGCGGACGGCCGCACGATGACGGCGCTCCAGGTCCAGGGCGAGCTCGTCGACGTCGTGCGGCGCTCCCTCAAGGTGCTCGGCACCGACCCGGAGTCGGACGCGGTCGTCGACCGCTGGTCGTCGGTCGTGGAGCGGCTCGGCACCGACCGGGCGAGCTGCGTGCGGGAGGTGGAGTGGATCGCCAAGATGCGACTGCTCGACCGGCTGCGCTCCCGGGACAACCTGGACTGGGACCACCCGCGGCTGCACGCCATGGACCTGCAGTGGTCCGACGTGCGTCCGGAGCGCGGCATCTACCACCGGCTGCTCGCCAAGGGCGCGGTGGACCGCGTCGTCGACGAGGAGAGCGTCGCGCGCGCCGTGCAGCACCCGCCGGTGGACACGCGCGCGTACTTCCGCGGTGAGGTGATGGCCCGCTACGGGGACCAGATCTCGGCGGCGAGCTGGGACTCGGTCATCTTCGACGTCGACGGGTCCCAGGCGCTGCAGCGGGTGCCGATGCTCGACCCGACCCGTGGCACGCGACGCCACATCGGCGCACTGCTCGACGCGAGCCCTGACGCCGGGACCTTGCTCGCGGGACTCTCCGGAAGAAGATGACCTGCGATGTCAGTGTCACCGCCTAGGGTCAATGTCTAAGGTCAGGGCCTAGGCTTCGAGACCAGCACCACGTCAGAGAATCACCAGGAGGCGATCATGGCCGGTCAGGAAAGAATCAACCCGTCACACGAGGACCGCACTCCCGACGACGACGCGGAGGCCCCGGCCCCCGCCGCCGCGGCGGCCCAGAAGGACGACGACGAGGTCGACGCGCTGCTGGAGGAGATCGACGGGGTGCTCGAGACCAACGCCGAGTCGTTCGTTCGCGGATTCGTCCAGAAGGGTGGGCAGTGACCCTGAGCGCAGACCGCACCACAGGACGACTCCCGGACGCCTTCCTGCGTCCGGGATCGTCGTCCTTCGTGGACTTCCTGGCCGAGCACGCCCCCGAGCGCCTGCCCGGTCACCGGGCCATGCCGGGCGGCGTGACCGACCCGGCGACCCTGTCCCCGCACGCCACCACGATCGTGGCGCTCAACTTCGACGGTGGCGTCCTGCTGGCGGGCGACCGCCGGGCGACCGCCGGTCCGATGATCGCCAGCCGCAGCATCGAGAAGGTGTTCCCCGCCGACGAGTACTCCGCCGTCGGTATCGCGGGCTCCGCCGGCATCGGGCTGGAGCTGGTGCGGCTGTTCCAGCTCGAGCTCGAGCACTACGAGAAGATCGAGGGCTCGCTGCTCTCGCTCACCGGCAAGGCGAACCGCCTGGCCACGATGCTGCGGGGCAATCTGCCCATGGCGATGCAGGGGCTGGCGGTGGTGCCGCTGTTCGCGGGCTACGACCTCGCCAAGGGCACCGGCCGGATCTTCAGCTACGACGCCACCGGCGGGCGGTACGAGGAGCACGAGCACCACGGCGTGGGCTCTGGTTCGATTTTCGCCCGTGGCGCCCTGAAGAAGCTCTGGCGGCGCGGCATGGACGCCGAGGCCGGGGTGCGGGTCGCGGTGGAGGCTCTCTACGACGCCGCCGACGACGACTCGGCGACCGGCGGTCCGGACACCGTGCGCGGGATCTTCCCCGTGGTCGCCACCGTGTCCGAGGACGGCTATCAGCGCATCGAGGACGCGGAGATCTCCCGCGTCGCGGAGCAGATCGTCACGGAGCGCCGAGAGAGGGGGCACCTCGCATGAACATGCCGTTCTATGTCTCGCCAGAGCAGCTGATGAAGGACCGGGCGGACTTCGCCCGCAAAGGCATCGCTCGCGGACGCTCCGTGGTGGTGCTCGCGTACGACGGCGGCATCGCGTTCGCCACGGAGAACCCCTCCCGGGCGCTCCACAAGATCTCGGAGATCTACGACCGCATCGCCTTCGCCGCCGTCGGCAAGTACAACGAGTTCGAGAACCTGCGCGTGGCCGGCGTCCGGTACGCCGACATGCGTGGCTACTCCTACGACCGCTCGGACGTGACGGCGCGTGGCCTGGCGAACGCGTACGCGCAGACGCTCGGCACGGTGTTCATCACGGAGTCCAAGCCGCTCGAGGTCGAGATCGTGGTCGCCGAGGTCGGTGCTGACTCGGCCGACGACCAGATCTACCGCCTCACCTACGACGGCACGGTGGCGGACGAGCACGGTTTCGTGGTCATGGGCGGGCAGGCCGAGCAGCTGGGCCGGCGCGTCAAGGAGGGCTGGCGCGAGGACATGTCGCTCGGCGAGGCCCTCCGGCTCGCCGTGGCGGTGCTCGGATCGGGCGAGGGCTCGGCGTCGCGCACCATCGAGGCGGCCCAGCTCGAGGTGGCCGTGCTGGAACGAGACCGTCCGCGGCGAGCGTTCCGGCGTCTCGCCCGTCCGGTCCTGGCCGAGCTTCTCGCCGACGGCGGGGCGCCGCCCACCCAGGAAGCAGGAGCCGAGCCCGACGTGCCGGCGACTCCTGAGGCCGAGGGCGCCACGCAGGCCAGGGCCGAGCCGTTGCCCGCCCCCGAGGCGCCGACCGAGGAGTCCGGCACCGAGGAGTCCAGCACCGAGGAGTCCACGACCGGAACGACCCCGGCCGAGGAGGAGCCCGGCGACCGGCCGGACACCCCCGGTACCGCTCCCGGTACCGACCACTAGCAGCAGGTTCCGCGAACAGGGAGGGGAAGTCCATGGACCGCAGGATCTTCGGTCTCGAGACCGAGTACGGCGTCACGTGCGCGGCCGATGACGGGCGTGGTCTGTCCGCCGACGAGGTGGCCCGCTACCTGTTTCGCAAAGTGGTGGCGTGGGGTCGTTCCTCGAACGTGTTCCTGAGGAACGGCTCCCGCCTCTACCTCGACGTGGGTTCGCACCCGGAGTACGCGACGGCGGAGTGCGACGACGTGCGCCAGCTCGTGTCGTACGACCGGGGCGGTGAGCGCATCCTGGAAGGGCTCGTCGCCGACGCGCAGCAGCGCCTCGAGCACGAGGACCTGCCTGGCCGCATCCACCTGTTCAAGAACAACACGGACTCGGCGGGCAACTCGTACGGTTGCCACGAGAACTACCTGGTACGGCGCTCGGGCGACTTCTCGCGGTTGTCGGACGTGCTCGTGCCGTTCCTCATCACCCGGCAGATCCTGGTCGGGGCCGGCAAGGTGCTCGCCACGCCCCGCGGTGCGGTGTACTGCCTCTCGCAGCGTGCCGACCACATCTGGGAGGCCGTCTCCAGCGCCACGACCCGGTCGCGTCCCATCATCAACACGCGGGACGAGCCGCACGCCGATGCCGAGCTGTACCGGCGGCTGCACGTCATCGTCGGCGACTCGTCCATGGCGGAGCCGACCACGATGCTCAAGGTGGGCAGCACGGACCTGGTGCTGCGCCTCGTCGAGGCGGGGGTGCCGATGCGGGACCTCACGCTCGAGAACCCGATCCGCGCCATCCGCGAGATCAGCCACGACCGCAGCGGCAAGCACGCGGTGACGCTGGCCAACGGCCGTACCATGACGGCCATCGAGATCCAGTCCGAGTACTACGAGCGCGCTCGCGAGCTCGTCGAGGCGAACCTCGAGGTCACGCCGGTGGTCAAGCAGGTGCTCGACCTGTGGGAGCGCGGGCTGCGTGCCCTGGAGGCGGAGGACCTGTCGCTCGTGGACCGTGAGCTGGACTGGGCGATCAAGCTGCGGCTCATCCGGCGCTACCAGGAGAAGCACGGCATGGGGCTCGACGACCCGCGGGTCGCGCGGCTCGACCTCGCCTACCACGACATCTCGCGGACGGAGGGCCTGTACAACCTGCTCGCGGCGCGCGGCATGGTCGAGCGGGTCACCACGGACCTGGAGGTCTTCGAGTCCACGGCGCTGCCGCCGCAGACCACCCGGGCCAAGCTCCGCGGCGACTTCGTGCGCGCGGCCCAGGAGGCGCGGCGGGACTACACGGTGGACTGGGTGCACCTCAAGCTGAACGACCAGGCGCAGCGCACCGTGCTGTGCAAGGACCCGTTCAAGAGCGTGGACGACCGCGTGGAGCGCCTCATCGAGAGCATGTAGGGCCTGGTCGGAGCCCCGGGGTCGGCTGTAGGGCCGATTCCGGGGCACACCTTCGTCATGGGAGACTCTGCGGGTGAGTTCCTGGTTACGTGTCGCCGTCGGTGCGCTGGTCGTGACGACGGTGACCGCGACCGCCGCGTGCGCACCGGCGTCGTTGCCGGTGGACGTGGGCCCGGCACCCGCCTCGTCGGCGGCGCAGGCCCCGCTGGACGTCCAGGGGACGAGCGGCGGTCCGCCGACCCTCGAGTACGAGAAGCCGTTCGACGTGGTGCGCCCCGGCACCGAGACGGTCTGGCCAGGCACGGGGGACGTGCTGGAACGTGACGACCCCGTGCTGCTGAACCTCTACGCACAGGACGGCCGCGACGGCACCGAGCTGCAGAACACGTTCCGCACGGCGCCCGCCGCCTACACGATGACCGAGGAGTCCCTCGGCAACAACCTCTTCGAGGCGCTCGAGGGCGTGCGCGTCGGTGCGCGGATCTCGCTCGTCGAGGAGGACGGCGGCGTCCCGGTGCTGCTGGTCGTCGACGTGCTGCCGGCCCGCGCGTCCGGCGTCGAGGGGGCTCCCGTGCCCGAGAACCTGCCGCAGGTGCGCCTCGACGACCTCGGCGCCCCGGAGATCCGCGTTCCACGTGGTGCCGAGCCGCCGGGCGAGCTCGTGGTGCACCCGCTGGTCCGCGGGAGCGGGCAGCAGGTGCGGGCGGGGCAGGTCGTCACCGTCGAGTTCACCGCGGTGCGCTGGAGCGACGGGGCGGTGGTCGACACGACGTGGTCGGAGGGCACCCCGCCGCAGTCCGCGGAGATCGGCATCGGCAGGCTGGTCGAGGGCTGGGACCAGGGGCTGGTGGAACAGACCGTCGGTTCGCAGGTGTTGCTGGTGGTACCGCCGCAGGACGGCTACGCCGACACCACGAGCCGGCTCGCGGGCGAGACGCTGGTGTACGTGGTCGACATCCTCGACGCGCACGAGCCCGAGCACGACAGACCTGACCCGCCAGAGGCGGGCGCCGAGGAAGACCCAGAGAAGAAGGAGGGCTGATGTCCGTCGCGATCCGCGTGATCCCGTGCCTGGACGTCGACGCGGGCCGAGTGGTCAAGGGCGTCAACTTCGCCGACCTGCGCGACGCGGGTGACCCGGTCGAGCTCGCCGGCCGCTACGACGCCGAGGGCGCCGACGAGCTCACGTTCCTGGACGTGTCCGCCTCGTCCGGCGACCGGGCGACGATGGTCGACGTCGTGCGCCGCACCGCCGAGCAGGTGTTCGTGCCGCTGACCGTCGGCGGCGGCGTGCGCTCCACCGACGACGTGGACCGGCTGCTGCGAGCGGGCGCCGACAAGGTGGGCGTGAACACGGCGGCCATCGCACGGCCCGAGCTGATCGCCGAGATCGCCCACAGGTTCGGCTCGCAGGTGCTGACACTGAGCGTCGACGCGCGCCGGGTCACCGGCGACGCCAGCACCCCGTCGGGCTACGAGGTCACCACGCACGGCGGGCGCCGCGGCACCGGGATCGACGCCGTGGAGTGGGCCGAGAAGGCAGCGGTCCTCGGTGCCGGCGAGATCCTGCTCAACTCGATGGACGCCGACGGCACCACCGCCGGGTTCGACCTGGAGATGCTCCGCGCGGTGCGGGAGCGGGTGCACGTGCCGCTCGTCGCGTCCGGCGGGGCGGGCACGCCCGAGCACTTCGTGGAGGCCGCGAAGGCGGGGGCGGACGCCGTCCTCGCGGCGTCGGTGTTCCACTTCGGCGCCCTGACCGTCGGTCAGGTCAAGGACGCGATGCGCGCGGCGGGCATCGACGTGCGCTGACCCCGTTCCGCCCTTGACCTCAACCTTGGTCGAGGTCCTAACGTCGACGTCGCCCTGGGCGTAAAACAGTCGAATCGATTCCCGGGACATGAGAAAATCGGTTCATCCCATGAAGCGAGGTCTCGCCGTGCCCTCTGCCGCCCGTCAGCCGACCGTCCCCGACATCGGGCCGCCGCCCGTACCAGGGCACCCCGACCGGCCGATGGCCCTGACCGGCCCGCGCTGGCGCCGTGCACTGGCCCTGATGTGGCGCGGCATGCGCGCGCACCCGCGCACCTACGTGCTGGCCGTGGGCATGTCCGGCGCGTTCGGCGCGCTCACCGTCGGCGTGAGCCGCGCCGTCGGCTGGGCCACCGACGAGGTCGTGATCCCCGCGCTGCAGGGCGACCCCGCCGGGCGGGAACGCATCTGGCTGGCCGGTGTCGTGCTCGCCGCCGTGGCCCTGCTCCTCGCGCTCAGCGTGGCGGGGCGCCGCATCTGGGCGGGCTTCGGGTTCGTCGACAACCAGGCCGACCACCGGACGCGGCTCACCCGCCAGTACCTGCGCCTGCCCGTCTCCTGGCACCGGTCCCACCCCGCGGGCCAGCTGCTCAACCACGCCACCTCCGACACCGAGGCGGCCACGCACGTGTTCAACCCGCTGCCGTTCGCGCTCGGCGTCGTGGTGATGATCGCGGTCGCCGTCTGGATGCTCGTGTCGATCGACCCGTGGCTCGCGCTCGCCGCGCTCGTCATCCTCCCGCTGACCATCGCGGCCAACGCCGTCTACCAGCGGCACATGTCGCCGGCCGTCACCCGCGCCCAGCAGCTGCGCGGTGACGTCGCCGACGTCGCCCACGAGTCCTTCGAGGCCGCGCTGCTGGTCAAGGCCCTCGGCACCGAGGCCCGCGAGGAGAGCCGCTTCGCCGGGCGCACCGACGCCCTGCGCGCGGCGAACGTACGCGTCGGGACCGTCCGGGCGGTGTTCGACCCCGTGATCCAGATGCTCCCGAGCATCGGCACCCTCGTGGTGCTGGGCGTCGGCGCCTGGCGTGCGAGCACCGGCGCGGTGCAGACGGGCGACGTCGTCAGCGCGGCCTACCTCCTGATCATGATGACGGTCCCGGTCATGTCGTTCGGCTGGGTGCTCGGGGAGCTGCCCCGTGCGCTCGTCGGCTACGAGCGCATCGCCGGCGCGATCGACGCGCCCGGCGCGCTCCGGTACGGCACCGGCACGCTGCCCCGCGGCGAGCAGGGGCTCGCGGTGCGGCTGGACGGCGTGGGCGTCGACGTCACCGTCGGCGGCGTGGTTCCCGTGCCCGACCCGCGGGGCGGCGAACGCTTCGACCGCGAGGTCACCCTGCTCGACGGCGTGGACCTCGCCGTGGAGCCCGGCAGCACCGTCGCCGTCGTCGGCACGACCGGAGCGGGCAAGTCCACCCTCGTCGGCCTGCTGTCCCGCCTCTCCGACCCCACCCGAGGCCGCGTCCTGCTCGACGGCGTCGACGCACGCACGCTGGCGGAAGGGGAGATCCCCGCCCAGGTGGCGCTCGTCGCGCAGGCCACGTTCATCTTCGAGGACACCGTGCGGTCCAACGTCACCCTCGCCGACGCGGGGGAGCCGGGCTCCCCGTCGGACGCCGAGGTGTGGACGGCCCTGCGGATGGCCCGCCTCGAGGACACGGTGCGCGACCTGCCGGACGGCCTCGACGCCCCGCTCGGCGAGCGCGGCGCCAACCTCTCCGGCGGGCAGCGCCAGCGCCTCGCGATAGCCCGCGCCCTGGTGCGCGGGCCCCGCCTGCTCATCCTCGACGACGCGACGAGCGCCGTGGACCCACGCGTGGAGCAGGAGATCCTGCACGGCCTGCGCCCCCAGGCGGACGGCGACGGCGGCGCGGGCACCACCGTCGTGATGGTCGCGTACCGCATGAGCTCCGTGGCGCTCGCCGACCAGGTGGTGCACGTGGCGGACGGCCGCGTGGTCGACGTCGGTACCCACGAGGAGCTCATGGCCCGCGACCCGGGCTACCGGGAGCTGGCCATGGCCTACCAGGACGAGGCGGACCGGCGGGCGCGGGAGCGCGCCGACGAGGCCTGCGTGGAGGGCGTCGCGCCCGACGACCTGACCGACGAGCTCGAGGAGGTGTCCCGATGACCACGGCGACGGACGAGACCACCCAGGACCTGCCCGAGGACCTGCTCGACGCCAACGGCGCGCGGATCGAGTCCACCAGCGACCTCGGCGTGCTCGCCACGCTGCGCCGCGGGCTCGCGATCTCCCCGGAGATCACCGCCGGCCTGTGGGGCACGCTCGCCCTGGCGACGCTCGCCGCCGCGGGCCGCGTCGTGGTGCCGCTGACGGTGCAGCAGACCATCGACGTCGGCATCCTGGCCCCTGGTGGTCCCGACGCGGGCCGGGTCGCTCTCCTGACCGGCCTGGCGGTCGGCGCGCTGGTGCTGGCGGGGCTCTGCGCCGCGATGGTGAACGTGCGGCTCTTCCGGTCGACCGAGGCCGGTCTGGCGACACTGCGCGTGCGGGCCTTTCGCCATGTGCACGACCTCGCCACGCTGACGCAGAACACCGAGCGCCGCGGCGCGCTGGTCTCCCGCGTGACCAACGACGTGGACACGGTGTCCATGTTCGTGCAGTGGGGCGGCATCATGCTGCTGATCAACGCCCTGCAGGTCACGGTGGCGACCGTGCTCATGGCGCTCTACTCCTGGCAGCTGACCCTGGTGGTCTGGATCTGCTTCGTGCCCATGTTCGTGGCGATCCGGTACGGCCAGCGGCACGTGAACAAGGCGTACACGGCGGTACGGGAGCGCACGGGCGCGATGCTCGGGGCCATCTCCGAGTCCGTGGTCGGTGCCGAGACGGTGCGGGCCTACGGCGTGGCGGGCCGCACGGGGCGCAGGGTCGGCTCGGCGGTCGACGCGACCAGGTCGGCCCAGCAGCGCGCGCAGATCATGGTGGCCGCCGTGTTCTCCTCCGGCGTGTTCGTGGCCAACCTCGTGCTGGCGGTCGTGGTGGTCGTCGGGGCGTACCTCGGCATCGGCGGTGGCCTGTCCGTCGGTCAGCTCGTCGCCTTCCTGTTCCTGGTCCAGCTGTTCACCGGCCCGGTCCAGATGGCCACCGAGATCCTCAACGAGATGCAGAACGCGGTGGCCGGGTGGCGGCGCGTGATCGCGGTGCTCGACACCCCCGTGCAGGTGGCGGAGCGGCCCGGCGCGGTCACGCTCCCGCGCGGGCCGGCCAGGGTGACGCTGCGCGACGTGCGGTTCGCGTACCCGGGCGGGCCCGAGGTGCTGCACGGCGTGGACCTGGACCTGCCGCCGCGCACCAAGGTGGCGGTGGTCGGGCAGACGGGCTCCGGCAAGACGACGATCGCCAAGCTGGTCACGCGGCTCATGGACCCGACGGGCGGCGTGGTGGAGCTCGACGGTACCGACCTGCGTGACCTGTCGTTCGCGTCCCTGCGCGAGCGGGTGGTCATGGTGCCGCAGGAGGGGTTCCTGTTCGACGGGACGGTCCTGGAGAACGCGGCCTACGGCCTGCGGGAGCCCACCCCGGGCAGTTCCGTCGACACCTCGTCGGCCGAGACCCGGGCCGCGGTGACCGACGCGTTCGCCCAGCTCGGCCTGACCGACTGGGTGGCGGGCCTGCCGGACGCGCTGGACACCGCCGTCGGCCAGCGCGGTGAGGCGCTCAGCGCGGGGGAGCGGCAGCTGGTCGCGATCGCACGCGCCTACCTGGCCGCCCCCGACCTGCTGGTGCTGGACGAGGCGACCTCCGCCGTCGACCCGGCTGCCGAGGTGCGGATCGCGAGGGCGCTCGACTCGCTGACCGCGGGCCGGTCCACGATCACGATCGCGCACCGGCTCTCCACCGCCGAGGCGTCCGACCTGGTGGTCGTGGTCGACGACGGGCACGTGGTCGAGGTGGGCGGCCACGAGGAGCTCGCCGCGGCGGGCGGCGTGTACAGCCGCATGCACGAGAGCTGGGTGGCGCAGACGCGTTAGGTGGGTCGGTGGGTCGGTGGGTCGGTGGGTCGGTGGGTCGGACCGAACCGCAGGTTAAGAGTCCGTCGGCCGCCGAGCCGCAAGTTAAGAGTCTGCCGGGTGCCGAGCCGCAATCTGTGCGTCGATCAGACCCCTCGGCGACGCACAACCTTCTGCTCGACCAGGTGACCGACTCGTAGGTTGCGGCTCGGCGTCGACGACCGGGGTAATTGGGCACGTAACCTGCGGTTCGGTGCCCGGTCGACTCGACTGAACCGTGCACAGGTTGCGGTTCGGTGCTGGGGCGCTGCGGTGCCGGGCGTTCGGCAGTCCGGCAGCCTGACAGGAAAGCTCGTCGGACGGCGCCGAGCGACGCGACGTCGGGTTGCCGACGTCGGCGGCGGACTGCTCGTGCCTCGGAGCGGTACCTGCCAACAGCGCCAGAAGCCTTCGAGCGCGACCACAACCAGGCTCGGACCGGGCTTGTACACAGGCGGGGCGCTCGCGGCCCCCAAGAGCCGGTCCGGTGGCGTTGTCTGGCGGAGTGGGACGAAAGTACGAGCTGCCCAGCGACCTGATGATCCTCGCCGAGGCTCAGGCGGGCCTGATCACGACGGCACAGTGTCGCGCCGTCGGTGTGTCACCGACGCGCGTCGCCCGCCTCCTCGAATCCGGGACCTGGAGACGAGTCACGCGTGGCGTGTACGACACCGACTCGACACCGGTCTCGTCCCGGCACCCCGATCGGCGTCGACGTCGGGCCGCGTTTGCCGCGAAGCTCGCACTCGGTCCGGAGTCGGTCGTCGTCGGCGCGTGCGCGCTCGCGCTCCATGGTGTCTGGGGTCTCCCGATCGCACTCCGACCGCAGGCGACCCTTCCCGGCGGACGCCGCGCCTACTCGCGCGACGGCATCCAGGCCCGGATGTTCGACGGCGGGATGACTTCCACCGAGGTCGACGGTATCCAGGTTGCAACAGTGGACTGGGCGCTCACCCAGGCGGTTCCTGAGATGGACCGATTTCATGCGGTTGCTGCCATGGACAACGCGCTGAACAGGGGGCTGATCACCCGGGACAAGCTGGACGAAGTCCATGACAGAACTCGCGGACGACGGGGAATCGCCACACGACACGGGTACTTCGTGGAGACGGACGCGAGGGCAGAGTCGCCCAACGAGTCCCGAGCCCGGCTCGACTGCGTCGACAACGGCGTGCCACCGGATGCGCTGCAGGTACCGGTGCGCGACCTGTCCGGGGTGATGCGTCGGGGTGATCTGGGATGGGTGTTCAAGGACGGGCGGATCCTGATCGCGGAGGTCGACAGCGACGAACACCACGACCTGGACCGGATCGCCGCGGATGCCGAGCGGCACAACGACATCACAGCCGTCTCGACAGTCGTGCTGCATTTCCGGACGAAGGCCGTCTATACACCGGGCGCGGTTTCGAGCGTGGTCCGCGCGACCCTCGACCGATACAACGACCCGCCCCGCTGATCGGGGTCGCGTGGCTGGTCCGATATGCGGCCGGAGAATTCCGCGCACTCACTTCACGCCGCGTCGTTGCTGGAAGCCCTGTGCCGTTCGGGCCTGGCGTCGTCGTCCGACACGGTGGTCCGGACGACTACCTTGCGGCTCGGCATGGGATCGCCGTCCTGTGGACGCCTTGTTCGGATCAGCCTGAGGCGCAGGGCGCCGAACCGCAACATTGATGCTCGATGACGAGTGCCGAACCGCAACTTTCCCGTCTCAGGTCGAATCTGTTCGCGCCGAACCGAAGCTGATCTGTCGATCTTGGTGTCGAACCGAAGCCTGAGCGTCCTGGGAGGGCCGGATCGACGCGCGACCTTCGGTTCGGCGGTGATTCGGCGCGCAGCTTTCGGTTCGGCGCAGAACCGGGCCCACGCGGCAGCCCTGTCCGAGTTCGGCAAGGACACGCCCCGGCGGCGGACATCACACCTCCGTGGGCCCGCGACGTGGCAGGATTCTCAGGTGCCCGAAGCTCTCGACCCCACGATCTCCGCCCGCCTCAAGCGGGACGACACCGGCCTGGTCGCCGCCGTCGTCCAGCAGCACGACTCGGGCGAGGTGCTCATGGTCGGCTGGATGGACGACGAGGCCCTGCGCCGCACCCTCACCGAGGGGCGCGTGACCTTCTGGTCGCGGAGCCGCGCGGAGTACTGGCGCAAGGGCGACACGTCGGGCCACGCCCAGTACGTCAAGTCGGTCAGCCTCGACTGCGACGGCGACGCCCTGCTGGTCCAGGTGGACCAGGTCGGCGCCGCGTGCCACACCGGCACCCGCACGTGCTTCGACGCCGGGGGCGACCTCGGCGCCGTCGTCGGGGAGCGCACCGAGCCGAACCTCGGGGAGCGCACCGACCCGGACCTCGGGAAGCGCCCCGAGCAGGGCTCCGGAGAGCACGCCGTGCGGAACGGCACCGAACGTGACCAGCGAGACGAGGAGTACCGGTGACCCAGCTCGAGACCCAGCTCGACCCGCACGAGGCCCGCGCGGCGACCGCGCCCGCCGACCTGTCCTGGGGTCGCACCTGGCCGAGCCTCGGGGAGTTCCGCGAGATGGCGGCCGACCGCCGGGTGATCCCGGTGGTTCGCCCCCTCCTCGCCGACGACGCGACCCCCGTCGGTCTCTACCGGACCCTCGCGCAGGGCCGCCCCGGCAGCTTCATCCTCGAGTCGGCGGAGTCGGGCGTCTGGGCGCGCTGGTCGTTCGTGGGCGTCACGTCGCGCGCGACCCTGACGAGCGACGAGGGGCAGGCCGTCTGGACCGGTGACGTACCCGTCGGCATCCCGACGGAGGGCGACGTCGTGGACGTGCTGGAGGCGGCCCTCACCGCGCTTCGCACGCCCGGTGTGGCCAACCTGCCGCCGCTCACCGGCGGCCTGGCGGGCGTGCTCGGGTGGGACATCGTGCGGCACTGGGAGCCGACGCTCCCGTCGACGGCGCCCGACGAGGTGGGCGCGCCGGAGCTCGCGCTGTGCCTCGCCACCGACCTCGCCGTGGTGGACCACCGGGAGGGGACCGTGTGGCTGGTCGCCAACGCGATCAACGGCGACGCCACGGACGACCGGGTCGACGAGGCGTACGCGGACGCCGTCGCGCGGCTCGACGCCATGGAGGCGCAGCTCGCCGCCGGCGGCGCACGGGTCACGTCGGTGGTCGTGGACGGCCCTGAGCCGCAGCTCGAGTTCCGGTCCACGCAGGACGAGTTCGAGTCCGCGGTGCTCGCGGGCAAGGAGGCGATCCGCGACGGCGAGGTGTTCCAGGTGGTGCTGTCCCAGCGCCTCGACCTGGACTGCCCTGCGGACCCGCTGGACGTCTACCGCGCGCTGCGTACCGTGAACCCGAGCCCGTACATGTACTACTTCCACCTGGCCAAGCCCGACGGCGCCGAGTTCGCCGTGGTGGGTTCCAGCCCGGAGACCCTCGTCAAGGTGGACGACGGCCACGTCACCACCTACCCCATCGCCGGCTCCCGGCCGCGTGGTGCGCACCCCGAGGAGGACGCGGAGCTGGGCGAGGAGCTGCTGGCGGACCCCAAGGAGCGGGCCGAGCACATCATGCTCGTCGACCTGTCCCGCAACGACATGGTCAAGGTGTGCGAGCCCACCAGCGTCGAGGTGGTCGAGTTCATGAAGGTGCGCCGGTTCAGCCACATCATGCACATGTGCTCGACGGTGGTGGGCCGGCTCCGCGCCGGCCGCAGCGCCCTGGACGCGCTGCGGGCGACCTTCCCGGCGGGCACGCTGTCCGGCGCGCCCAAGCCGCGCGCGGTCGCCCTGATCGACGAGCTGGAGCCCGCGTCCCGCGGTATCTACGGCGGGGTGTGCGGCTACTTCGACTTCGGCGGCAACATGGACATGGCCATCGCCATCCGCACCGCGTACATCGCCGGCGGCCGCGCCAGCGTGCAGGCGGGCGGTGGCATCGTCGCCGACTCCGTGCCCGCCCTGGAGTACGCGGAGTCGCGCAACAAGGCGGCGGCGGCGGTGCGAGCCATCCAGCTCGCCTCGCGCCTCGCGCCCCTGCGCCGGTCCGGAGGCGCCGAGTGACCCGCACCCGCACCGTCCTCGCGCTGCTCGTCCTCGGCGCGCTCACGTTCGGCACCGGCTCGCCCACCTGGGTGACCACCACGGTGGCCACGGCGCTGGAACCCGAGGTGGCCGTCACGGCGGCGGGCACCTCGGCGGCGCCGGGGGTCGGCGCCGGGGCCCTCGTGCTCCTCGCCGCGGGCATCGCGTGCGCGCTCACCGGCCGGGTGGCCCGGTACATCGCCCTCGTGGTCGCCGCGGCAGCGGGGGTGCTGGTGGTGACGAGCACGCTCGTCGTCGTCAGCGACCCGGTGCCCGCTGCCACCGCCGCCGCGTCCGCGACGAGCGGTGTCACCGAGCTCACGTCGCCCGTCACGCTGACCCTGTGGCCGTGGGCGGCTCTCGTCACGGGCGTGCTCGCCGTGGTCGTGGCGCTCTGGGCCGCGGCGGCGGCCCGGGGCTGGGCGGCGACGTCGGGCCGGCACGAACGCACGGACCCCTCGGCCACACCGCCCGGGACGGCGACACCCGCCACCGACGCCTCGCCGGCCGAGCCGCCGGCCGGGGAGGTCGTGGCCCCCGAACCGGGGTCCGACGACGACCAGATCGACCCCCACGACGCCTGGGACGCGCTGTCCCGCGGCGACGACCCCACGGGCCGCTGACCTGACCGGGAACGGTTAGGCTGAGCGCGTACCGCACGACACGAAAGGCACCCACCTGCGATGACCGACAACAAGCCCGAGATCGCCTACCTGCCGCCGGGCGTTCCGCCGACCAACCACGGCCACACGGTCGCCGCGTGGGTGACGATGGCCGGCATCACGCTGGGCGTCCTCGTCTGCGCGTGGGGTGTGCTGGTGGCCCAGTCCTGGTCCTCCTGGCTGATCCTGTTCGTGCTCGGCTTCGTGGTGATCGGCGCCTCGCTCATCATCGGCCTGGTGCTGCGGAACCTCGGCATGGGCCAGAAGAGCGTCGGACGGTAGTGCGATGACCGCCCTCGCGATGGCCGCGCCTCCCGCGGCCGCACACCCCAAGAACAACCTGGGTGCGTGGTCCCTCGTGCTGGGCGTCGCGTCGGTGGTGCTGGCGCTGGGCGTCCTGACCGGTATCCCCGCCATCATCATCGGCAACAAGGGCCGCCGGGCGGTCCGGGCCGGCGAGGCCGACAACGAGCGCATGGCGCTGACGGGTGTCGTGCTCGGCTGGACCTCCCTCGTGATCCTCGCCCTGGTGAGCGGGCTCCTCGTCGTGAGGTTCCTGGCCGGTGGCCCCGGTTCCTGAGGCGTCGGCCCGGTCGGGCGGCCCGGTGGACCGGGCGGCGGCGACCGTGCCGGGCCCCGGGCGGAACCTCCTTCGCGCACCGCTGCTGGCGGGGGCGGCGGTCGCGGCCGCCACGCTGCTGGTCGCGGTGCGCGACCCGCACGCCCGCGGCTCCTACGGGCTCTGCCCGCTGCTGGAGCTGACCGGCCTGGCCTGCCCGCTGTGCGGAGGCCTGCGCGCCACGCACGACCTGGCGCACCTCGACCTCGCGGGGGCCTGGTCGGCGAACGCGCTCTGGACCGTGACCGCCCCCGTGGTGGTCGTCCTGTGGCTGGCGTGGCTCGTGTCCGCGGCCCGCGGCCGGCCCGTCAAGGGCCTGTCCGGCACCGCCGGCTGGGTCACCCTCGGCGTCACGCTGGCGTTCTTCGTCGCACGCAACCTCCCCGGGCTGCAGCCGTACCTGACCGGGTGGATCTGACCGGCGGAATCGATCAGATGATCTCCAGGGAGTACTCGTACCACTCCCGGCCGGGGATCTGACGGCACGTCGTCTCACGCTCCGGGAGTGGTCAGGACCACACCTTGGATCCGCCTACGATGGCCATGGGGCGATCACCCCCAACAACGTACGAGGCGTAAGACGAGGGCAGAGCAAGGGCACGGGGAGGCTCATTACATGTCGGTCCTGGAGGACATCGTCGCGGGAGTTCGTGAGGACCTCGCGGAGCGTGAGGCACGCGTGCCTCTCGACGCGCTCAAGGAGCGCGCCACCGCGGTGCCCGGGGCCCTCGAGTGCCTCGGTCGCCTCAAGCAGGCGGACGCCGTCTCGGTGATCGCCGAGGTGAAGCGCTCGAGCCCCAGCAAGGGTTCCCTCGCGCAGATCGACGACCCGGCGGCGCTCGCCGTCGAGTACGAGACCGGCGGCGCGTCCGCGATCTCCGTGCTCACCGAGCAGCGCCGCTTCAACGGCTCCCTGGCGGACCTGGACGCGGTGCGCGCCCGGGTCGACGTCCCGGTGCTGCGCAAGGACTTCGTGGTCACGCCCTACCAGGTGTGGGAGGCGCGCGCGCACGGCGCCGACCTGGTGCTGATCATCGTGGCGGCCCTCGAGCAGACCGTGCTCGAGTCCCTCGTCGAGCGCGTGCACTCGCTCGGCATGACCGCCCTGGTCGAGGCGCACAACCTCGAGGAGGTCCGCCGGGCCGTGGGCGCCGGTGCCCGTGTGGTCGGCGTGAACCACCGGAACCTGAAGACTCTCGAGCTGGACCGCGGTCTGTTCCGCAGCCTCGCCGAGTACATCCCGGACGACGTGATCAAGATCGCGGAGTCCGGCATCCGTGGCCCGCACGACGTGATGGAGATGGCCCGCGCCGGCGCCGACGGCGTGCTGGTGGGCGAGGCGCTCGTGACCGACGGCGCGCCGCGCTCGTCGGTGGCAGACCTCGTCGCCGCCGGCTCGCACCCGTCGCTGCGGTCCGTCCGCCCGGCTTGAAGGGATTCCACGTGACCTCCGCAAAGCTGTCCGACGTCTCCGGGCCGTACTTCGGCCAGTACGGCGGGCGTTTCGTGCCAGAGGCGCTCATCGCCGCGCTCGAGGAGCTGGAGACGGAGTTCCGCAAGGCGGCCGACGACCCCGGGTTCGCGACCGAGCTGCAGCGCCTGCACCGGGAGTACACCGGCCGGCCCAGCCCGCTGACGGAGGTGCAGCGGTTCGCGCAGCACGCGGGCGACGCGCGCGTCTTCCTCAAGCGTGAGGACCTCAACCACACCGGCTCGCACAAGATCAACAACGTGCTGGGGCAGGCCCTGCTGGTCAAGCGCATGGGCAAGAAGCGCCTCATCGCCGAGACCGGCGCAGGCCAGCACGGCGTCGCCACGGCCACCGCCGCCGCCCTGATGGACCTCGAGTGCGTGATCTACATGGGCGAGGAGGACACGCGGCGGCAGGCGCTGAACGTGGCCCGGATGCGCCTGCTGGGCGCCGAGGTCGTGCCCGTGAAGATCGGCTCGCGCACCCTGAAGGACGCGATCAACGAGGCCCTGCGGGACTGGGTGGCCAACGTCGAGACCACGCACTACCTGCTCGGCACGGTCACGGGCCCGCACCCGTTCCCCGAGATGGTGCGCCAGTTCCACCGCATCATCGGCGAGGAGGCGCGGGAGCAGATGCTGGAGCGTGCCGGCCGTCTGCCCGACGTCGTCGCTGCGTGCGTGGGCGGCGGGTCCAACGCGCTCGGCATCTTCAACGCGTTCCTCGACGACGAGGGCGTCGACCTGTGCGGCTTCGAGGCGGGCGGCGAGGGCGTCGACTCGGGCCGGCACGCCGCGCGGTTCAGCGGTGGTGCGCTGGGCGTGCTGCACGGGGCCCGGTCGTACCTGCTGCAGGACGACGACGGCCAGACCCTGCCCAGCCACTCCGTGTCGGCGGGTCTCGACTACCCGAGCGTCGGCCCGGCCCATGCCTGGCTGCACGACCTGGGCCGCGCCACCTACGAGCCGGTCACGGACGACGAGGCCATGGAGGCGTTCCGCCTCCTGTGCCGCACCGAGGGCATCATCCCGGCGATCGAGTCGGCGCACGCCCTCGCCGGCGCGCTGCGTGTCGGCAAGGCCGCGGCGGCGGCAGGCCGCACGGGACCCGACGGCGAGCCGCTCCTGATCCTCGTGAACCTCTCGGGGCGCGGCGACAAGGACGTGGC
This sequence comes from Promicromonospora xylanilytica, assembly GCF_054782895.1. Taxonomy (NCBI): domain Bacteria; kingdom Bacillati; phylum Actinomycetota; class Actinomycetes; order Micrococcales; family Promicromonosporaceae; genus Promicromonospora; species Promicromonospora xylanilytica. Next base: position 428,637 of record NZ_BAAGRP010000007.1, on the reverse strand, counting down.
GACGGCCGCCCGGTGGTTCGGGCTGCTCGAGCAGGGAGCGGCGGCAGAAGAGCTCGAGCGGCAGGAGGGCCGGGGATGAGCGCGGTGACGGAACCGGTGACGGGGTCGCGCACGAGCGACCTGATCGACCGGCTGCGCGAGCAGGAGAACCGGCCGGCCCTGGTGGGCTACCTCCCCGTGGGCTTCCCGACGGTCGACCGGTCGATCGAGGCGGTCAGGACCCTGATCGACAGCGGCGTGGACATCGTCGAGCTCGGACTCCCGTACACGGACCCCGTGCTGGACGGCCCGGTGGTCCAGCAGGCCGCGCAGACCGCGCTGGACGCGGGCGCGCGCGTGCGGGACGTGTTCCGCGTGCTGCGGGAGCTGACCGACTACGCCCCGCACGTACCGGTGCTGGTCATGACCTACTGGAACCCGGTGCTCAAGTACGGCGCCGACGCGTTCGCCCGTGACCTGGCCGCCGCGGGGGGCGCCGGGCTGATCACACCCGACCTCATCCCGGACGAGGGGCCCGACTGGATCGCCGCGAGCACGGCCCACGGTCTGGACCGCGTGTTCCTGGTGGCACCGAGCTCGACCCCGGAACGCCTGAAGCTCACCGTGGGCGCGACACGCGGTTTCGTCTACGCGGCGTCGCTCATGGGCGTGACCGGGGTGCGGTCGGAGGTGGGCTCGCGCGCCGAGCAGCTCGTGGCCGACACGCGCGCCGCCGGCGCTGTCAACGTCTGCGTGGGCCTCGGCGTCTCCACCGGCGCGCAGGCCGAGGAGATCGGCCGGTACGCCGACGGGGTCATCGTCGGCTCGGCGCTGGTCCGGCCGCTCCTGTCGGACGCACCGCTGTCCGACGACGAGTGGGCCGCCCGTCTCACGAAGCTGGCCGAGGTGACGAAGGACCTCGCCGCCGGGGTACGTTCGGCGCGTGCCACCGCGCCGGACACCCCCGCAGGCGCGACCGTCGTTCCCGGAGAGGTTCCGTGACGCTGCTGACCGTGCTGCCGGCAGCTCTGCCCGTCGAGCTGACCGCTGCGCTGCCTGCTGCGCTGACCACCGAGATACCCAGCCCCGCCCAGCACACCTGGTACCTGGGGCTCTTCCCGCTACGGGCCTATGCCCTGGCGATCCTGGCGGCCATCGCGATCGCCGTCTGGATGACCGCCCGGCGGTGGAAGGCGCGCGGGGGCGACCCGGAGGACGTGCTCGAGATCGTGTTCTGGGCGGTGCCGTTCGGCCTGCTCGGCGGGCGCCTCTACCACGTGCTCTCCTCGCCCGACCGGTACTTCGGCGAGAACTTCTCGGGCGGGGGCGACCCTGTCAAGGCGCTCTACGTCTGGGAGGGCGGCCTCGGCATCTGGGGTGCCGTGGCACTCGGTGCGTTCGGCGCGTGGCTCGGCTGCCGGCAGAAGGGTGTCCGGCTGTCGTCCTTCGCCGACGCCGCCGCGCCGGGACTCCTCGTGGCGCAGGCCGTCGGACGGCTCGGCAACTGGTTCAACCAGGAGCTGTACGGGCGGCCCACCGAGCTGCCGTGGGGGCTGCGGATCGACGCCGAGTACCTGGTGGCGAACCCCGCCACGGGCGTCGCGTACCCCGAGGGAACGCTGTTCCACCCGACGTTCCTGTACGAGCTCCTGTGGTGCCTGGCAATGGCTGGAGCCCTGCTCTTCCTCGACCGTCGGTTCAAGTTGGGTCATGGGCGGGTATTCTGGACGTACGTCCTGCTCTACACTCTCGGACGGGTCTGGATCGAGATGCTCCGCATCGACGATGCAGAGCTGGTGCTGGGGCTTCGCCTCAACGTCTGGACCTCGGTCCTCCTCGGCCTCGCCGCCCTGGTGGTCTCGATCGTGCTGGCTCGGAGGTTCCCCACCAGGGAAGAGTCGGTACGGCTGTGGCCGGCGGGCGAGGATCCGTCGGCAGGGCCTGCGGCGGAGCCAGAGCCTGACCCGGAGCCTGATCCCGGGCCAGACCCAGCACGTGAAGGGACCGACGAGGCGGCAGCCGAGCCGGAGGAAGAGAAGACCGCAGCAGTGGAGAAGTCCGACTCGGACGCCTCCGCGCGCACCTGAGGGGCACGACCGCCGGGACCACCGGACGACGAGCCCCCTGACCGACCGGGCCGCCGTCGTCCCGGACCATCGCAAGGAACTGCGCCCGGCCATGGCCGGGTGCCTGTGAGGACCCATGACCAAGCCGTTGCCGACACAGAAGGTTGGGCTGCCCACGCAGAGCATGGAAGGCGGCCTGTACGACCCGGCGGCCGAGCACGACGCGTGCGGAGTCGCCTTCGTGGCGACCCTGCGCGGCACGCCCGGACGCGACATCGTCGATGCCGGGCTCACCGCCCTGCTGAACCTCGACCACCGCGGCGCGGTGGGGGCGGAGGAGGACAGTGGTGACGGCGCCGGGATCCTGACCCAGATCCCCGACGCCTTCATCCGCGACGTGGTGAGCGTCGACCTCCCTCCCGCGGGCAAGTACGCGATCGGTACGGCCTTCCTGCCGACCGACGCCGCCGAGCGGGAGTCCGTCGAGCGCCGCGTCGAGGCGCTGGCCGCCGAGGAGAAGCTGGACGTGCTCGCGTGGCGCGACGTCCCGGTGGACGCCGGGATCGTCGGCCCGACGGCGCGGGCGTCCATGCCGGTGTTCCGCCAGGTCGTCGTGGCCGACCCCTCCCGTGGCCTGTCCGGGATCGACCTGGACCGCCGCTGCTACCGCCTGCGCAAGCGCGCGGAGAACGAGGCAGGCCTGTACTTCGCCTCGCTCAGCGCCCGCACCCTGACGTACAAGGGCATGCTGACCACGGCGCAGCTCGAGCCGTTCTTCCCGGACCTGTCCGACCCGCGGTACGCCACGGAGCTCGCACTGGTCCACTCACGGTTCTCCACCAACACCTTCCCGTCGTGGCCGCTGGCCCAGCCGTTCCGGCTGCTGGCCCACAACGGTGAGATCAACACGGTGCGCGGCAACCGCAACTGGATGGCGGCGCGCGAGGGGACCATGGAGTCCGAGCTCCTCGGTGACCTGACGGCGCTCCGGCCGGTCTGCTCGCCCGGGGCGAGCGACTCGGCGAGCTTCGACGAGGTGCTCGAGCTGCTGCACCTGAGCGGCCGGTCCCTGCCGCACTCCGTGCTGATGATGGTGCCGGAGGCCTGGGAGAACCACACCAGCATGGACCCGGCGCTGCGGTCGTTCTACGAGTACAACGCGAACCTCATCGAGCCGTGGGACGGTCCGGCCTCCCTCACGTTCACCGACGGCACCCTGATCGGCGCCGTGCTGGACCGCAACGGCCTGCGTCCCGGCCGCTGGTGGGTCACCGAGGACGGGCTCGTCGTGCTGGCCTCCGAGGCCGGCGTGCTCGACATCGACCCCGCCACGGTGGTCCGCAAGGGCCGGCTCGAGCCCGGCAAGATGTTCCTCGTGGACACCGGCTCGGGCCGGATCGTCGAGGACGAGGAGGTCAAGTCCGGCCTCGCGGCCAAGCACCCCTACGGGGACTGGGTCCGCGAGAACTCGGTCAACCTCGACGACCTGCCCGACCGTGAGCACGTGGCGCACAGCCCCGCGTCCGTCCGGCGGCGGCAGCGCGCCTTCGGGTACACCGAGGAAGAGCTCAAGATCATCCTGACGCCGATGGCGACCACCGGCGGCGAGCCGCTCGGCGCCATGGGCTCCGACACGCCCGTCGCCGTGCTCTCGCAGCGTCCGCGGCTCCTGTTCGACTACTTCACGCAGATGTTCGCGCAGGTGACCAACCCGCCGCTGGACGCGATCCGCGAGGAGCTGGTCACGGCCATCGACAGCACCATCGGCCCGGAGCCCAACCTGCTCGTCGACATCCCTGAGCATGCGCGCAAGCTGGTGCTCGGGTTCCCCGTGCTGGACAACGACCAGCTGGCCAAGATCGTGCACGTCGAGCGGGACCGGGAGCTGGAGGGTGTCTTCCACGCGGAGACGATCCAGGGCCTCTACGAGGTCTCCGGTGGTGGCGACGCGCTGCTCGCCCGGCTCGAGGCGATCTTCGCCGACGTCGACCGGTACGTGGAGGAGGGCGTGAGCTTCCTCGTGCTGTCCGACCGGGACGCCAACTCCGAGCTCGCCCCGATCCCGTCGCTGCTCCTGACCAGCGCCGTGCACCACCACCTGGTGCGCAAGCACACGCGCACCCGGGTGTCGCTCGTGGTCGAGGCCGGCGACGTGCGCGAGGTGCACCACGTCGCGCTGCTCATCGGCTACGGCGCCGCCGCCGTGAACCCGTACCTCGCGATGGAGACGGTCGAGGACCTCGCCCACCGCGGGTACCTGGAGGTCACTCCCGAGAAGGCCGTCGCCAACCTCATCAAGGGGCTCGGCAAGGGCGTGCTCAAGGTGATGTCCAAGATGGGCATCTCCACGATCATGTCGTACCGCGGCGCCCAGATCTTCGAGGCCGTCGGCCTGTCCAAGGACCTGGTCGAGGACTACTTCACCGGTACCACCTCGCGGCTCGGTGGCATCGGCCTGGACGTCATCGCGGCGGAGGTCGCCGCGCGGCACGCCGAGGCGTACCCGCCGTCGGGCAACACGAAGCCGGGCGAGCGCCTCACCACGGGCGGCGAGTACCAGTGGCGGCGTGACGGCGAGGACCACCTGTTCGACCCCGAGACGGTGTTCCGCCTGCAGCACGCCACCCGGTCCGGCCGGATGGACATCTTCCGGCAGTACACGCGGCGCGTGGACGAGCAGTCGAACCGCCTCATGACGTTGCGCGGCCTGCTGCGGTTCAACCCCGACCGCGAGCCGGTGCCGATCGACGAGGTCCAGCCGGTCAGCGAGATCGTCAAGCTGTTCAACACGGGCGCCATGTCGTACGGCTCCATCTCGGCCGAGGCGCACGAGACCCTCGCGATCGCGATGAACCGCCTCGGCGGCCGGTCGAACACGGGTGAGGGCGGCGAGGACCCCGAGCGGCTGTATGACGACGAACGGCGTTCGCGCGTCAAGCAGATCGCGTCGGGCCGGTTCGGCGTGACCTCGGAGTACCTGACCCAGGCCACCGACATCCAGATCAAGCTCGCCCAGGGCGCCAAGCCCGGCGAGGGCGGCCAGCTGCCCGGTTCCAAGGTCTACCCGTGGGTGGCGCGGACCCGGCACTCGACCCCGGGCGTCGGGCTCATCTCGCCGCCGCCGCACCACGACATCTACTCGATCGAGGACCTGGCCCAGCTGATCCACGACGCGAAGAACGCCAACCCCTCCGCGCGCGTGCACGTGAAGCTGGTCAGCGAGTTCGGCGTCGGCACCGTCGCGACCGGTGTGTCCAAGGCGCACGCCGACGTCGTGCTCATCTCGGGGCACGACGGTGGCACGGGCGCCTCGCCGCTCACGTCGCTCAAGCACGCGGGCACACCCTGGGAGATCGGCCTGGCCGAGACCCAGCAGACGCTCGTCCTCAACGACCTGCGCGACCGCATCGTGGTGCAGGTCGACGGCCAGATGAAGACCGGCCGCGACGTGATCGTGGCGGCACTGCTGGGGGCCGAGGAGTTCGGCTTCGCGACGGCGCCCATGGTCGTGTCGGGGTGCGTCATGATGCGCGTCTGTCACCTGGACACCTGCCCGGTCGGCGTGGCCACGCAGAACCCCGAGCTGCGCAGCCGGTTCACCGGCAAGCCGGAGTTCGTCGTGAACTTCTTCGAGTTCATCGCCCAGGAGGTGCGTGAGCACCTCGCCGCGCTCGGCTTCCGCAGCCTCGAGGAGGCGGTGGGCCAGGTCCAGGTGCTCGACACCCGCAAGGCCGTCGACCACTGGAAGGCACAGGGCCTCGACCTGGCGCCGGTGCTGGCACAGCCGCAGGTCAAGCCCGGTTCGTCGCTGCGCCACACCGCCGTGCAGGACCACGGCCTGGCCAGGGCGCTGGACAACCAGCTGATCAAGGCGGCCGCCCCGGCGCTCGAGCGGGCGGAGCCCGTGCAGGTCGAGCTGCCGATCCGGAACGTGAACCGCACGGTCGGCACGATGCTCGGCCACGAGGTGACCAAGCGCTACCGCGGCGAGGGCCTGCCCGACGACACGATCTCCGTCACCCTCACCGGGTCGGCCGGTCAGTCGCTCGGCGCGTTCCTGCCCCGCGGCATCACGCTGCGCCTGTTCGGAGACGCCAACGACTACGTCGGCAAGGGGCTGTCGGGCGGCCGCATCGCGGTGCGCCCGGACCGGGCGTCGGTGCTCGACGGCGGCAACGTCATCGGCGGCAACGTCATCGGCTACGGCGCCACGTCCGGCGAGGTCTACCTGCGCGGTCGCGTGGGGGAGCGGTTCGGCGTGCGCAACTCGGGTGCCACCCTCGTCGCGGAGGGCGTGGGCGACCACGCCTGCGAGTACATGACGGGTGGCACGGTCCTGGTGCTCGGCCCCACGGGCCGCAACGTCGGCGCCGGCATGTCCGGCGGCACCGCCTACTTCCTGGACCTGCGGGTCTCGCGGGTCAACCAGGTGGCGCTGGAGACGGGGGAGCTCACCGTCGAGGCGCTGACCGACGCCGACTGGGAGACCGTGCGCGGGCTGCTGGAGCGGCACCGCGCCGAGACCGGATCGACCGTGGCGGCCGAGCTGCTCGACGACCCGGTGCTCGCGCGGGGCCGGTTCAGCCGCATGCTCCCGCCCGGCTGGGCGCGCGTGCGCCTGGCCCTCAGCGAGGCGGAGGCCGCAGGCGCCGACGTCTCGGGCAAGACCCAGTGGGACCCGTCCGTCTGGGACCAGATCATGGAGGTGGCACGTGGCTGACCCCAGGGGATTTCTCAAGGTCCGGGAGCGGGAGCTCCCGCCGAACCGGCCCGTCGAGGTGCGACTGCGGGACTGGAAGGACACGCACGCGCACCGTGAGGACGGTCAACCGTTCCTGAAGGAACAGGCCGGCCGCTGCATGGACTGCGGTGTTCCGTTCTGCCACCAGGGCTGCCCGCTGGGCAACCTGATCCCGGACTGGAACGACCTGGTGTGGCGTGGTCAGTGGGCCGACGCGATCGACCGCCTCCACGCGACCAACAACTTCCCGGAGTTCACCGGGCGCGTGTGCCCGGCGCCGTGCGAGTCGTCCTGCGTGCTGAGCATCAACCAGCCGGCGGTGACGATCAAGAACGTCGAGGTGTCGATCATCGACGAGGCGTTCGCCCGTGGCCTGGTCACGCCGCACGTGCCGGAGCGGCTCACCGGTTCGACGGTCGCCGTCGTCGGCTCGGGGCCCGCTGGTCTCGCCGCCGCGCAGCAGCTGACGCGCGCCGGCCACACCGTGGTCGTGTACGAGCGGGACGACGCCATCGGCGGCCTCCTGCGCTACGGCATCCCGGACTTCAAGCTCGAGAAGCTGCACATCGACCGCCGTCTGGAGCAGATGGAGGCCGAGGGCACGCGCTTCCGCCCCGGCGTCGCGATCGGCAAGGACATGAGCTGGGACGCCCTGCGTCGCCGGTTCGACGCCGTGGTGGTCGCCACCGGCGCCACCGTGCCGCGCGACCTGTCGCTGCCCGGCCGTGACCTGGCGGGCGTCCACTTCGCCATGGACTACCTGACCCCTGCCAACCAGGCGGTCGCGGCCGGTACGCCGGACGTCCTGCCCGAGGGCGCGCCGACGGCCGCTGGCAAGCACGTCGTGATCATCGGCGGCGGTGACACCGGCTCGGACTGCCTGGGCACCGCGCTGCGCCAGGGGGCCGCGAGCGTCACCACGCTCGCGATCGGCAAGAAGCCGCCGCTCGAGCGCACGGCGAACCAGCCGTGGCCGACCGACCCGATCCTGTTCGAGGTCTCGACCTCGCACGAGGAGGGCGGGGAGCGCACGTACCTGGCCTCCACGGTCGAGTTCCTCGCCGACGCCGACGGCAACGTCCGCGCCCTCAAGGTCGCGGAGACCCAGTACCTGCCCGACGGTCGCCGGGCCGCCACGCCCGGCACCGAGCGGGAGATCCCCGCCGACCTGGTGCTCGTGGCCATGGGCTTCACCGGTCCCGAGACCGGTGTGCTCGAGGAGCAGACCGGCATCGAGATCACGGAGCGTGGTCTGGTCGCCCGCGGCGACGACTACGCTGCAAGCCTGCCCGGAGTTTTCGTGGCCGGCGACGCCGGCCGCGGGCAGTCCCTCATCGTGTGGGCCATCGCGGAGGGCCGTGCTGCGGCCGCCGCGGCTGATACCTACCTGCAGGGCAGCACCGAGCTGCCTGCCCCGGTGCGTCCGCGAACGCTCGCTCTGCGGTCGTGACCGGAGAACGCACCCGGGAGTTGTTCACCCCCACAGGGCGCTGCGGCGCCCACCTGCCTAGGCTGGAGACATGCGCAGAGCCAAGATCGTGTGCACCATCGGACCCGCTACGGAGACGCCGGAGAAGCTCCGGGAGCTCGTAGACGCCGGCATGAACGTGGCGCGGATCAACCGCAGCCACGGTGAGCAGGAGGCGCACGCGGCGGTCTACCGTCACGTGCGAGCAGCCGCTGAGGCGGCCGGCAAGTCGGTCGCCGTCCTCGTCGACCTCCAGGGCCCCAAGATCCGGCTCGGCCGGTTCGCCGGGGACGAGAAGCACTTCCTGAACAAGGGCGACACGTTCACCATCACCACCGAGGACATCCTCGGTAGCCGGGAGATCGTGTCGACCACCCACCAGGGCCTGAACCAGGACGCCAAGGTGGGCGACCCGCTGCTGATCGACGACGGCAAGGTGCGCGTGCGCGTCACCGCCGTCGACGGCCCGCGTGTCATCACCGAGGTCGAGGTCCCCGGGCCCGTCTCCAACAACAAGGGCATCAACCTGCCCGGCGTCGCCGTCTCCGTGCCGGCCCTGTCCGACAAGGACGAGTCCGACCTGCGCTGGGCCCTGAAGCTCGGGGCCGACTTCATCGCGCTGTCGTTCGTGCGGTCCGCCAAGGACTACGAGGACGTCCGCCGGGTGATGGAGGAGGAGGGCCGCACGGTCCCCGTCATCGCCAAGATCGAGAAGCCGCAGGCCGTGGAGAACCTCGCAGAGGTCATCGCCGCGTTCGACGGCGTCATGGTCGCCCGCGGTGACCTCGCGGTCGAGATGCCGCTGGAGCAGGTGCCGCTCGTGCAGAAGCGCATCGTCGAGATGGCGCGTCGCAACGCCAAGCCGGTCATCGTCGCCACGCAGGTGCTCGAGTCCATGACGACGTCGCCGACGCCGACGCGCGCCGAGGCGTCGGACTGCGCCAACGCGGTGCTCGACGGTGCCGACGCCGTGATGCTGTCCGGCGAGACCTCGGTGGGCGACTACCCGATCATCACGGTCGAGACCATGGCCCGGATCATCGAGGCCACGGAGCAGGCGGGCCGCGAGCGCATCGCGCCGCTCGGTTCCACCCCGCACACGCGTGGTGGTGCCATCACGCGGGCCGCCGCCGAGATCGGCGAGACGCTCGGGGTCAAGTACCTCGTGACGTTCACGCAGTCCGGTGACTCCGCACGTCGGATGTCTCGCCTGCGCTCGTCCATCCCGCTGCTCGCCTTCACCCCGGAGCAGCATGTCGCCAACACTCTCGCCCTGACCTGGGGCACCTCCGAGTACCTGGTGCCGAAGGTGGCGAACGTCGACGCGATGGTCGACCAGGTCGACCGGACGCTGCAGGACCAGGGCCTCGCCGAGAAGGGCGACCTGGTCGTCGTCGTCTCGGGCGCTCCGGTCGGTGTGCCCGGCACGACGAACTCGATCCTGGTGCACCGCATCGGGTCGCACGTCGACGGCTACAGCATGGTCTGACGGCCGCACGCACGGCCGCGCCGGACCGGGCCCGGACACCCCGCACAGGGGCGTCCGGGCCTTGTCGTGCCCGGGGAGACCACCGCCCGGCATCCGCGTAGATGTCGCTATTGTTCCTTCTCGTGTCCCGCACCTCGCTTCCCTGGTCCCGGCTCGGCTTCGCCGCCCTCGTCGTGATCTCGCTCGGCCTCGGCTGGTGGGGCCTCGCCCTCGACACCGGCCACCAGCCCGGCCGCACCTGGTACGACATCGTCTACCACGACCTGCAGCTCTTCGTGATGGGCGCCGGCCCAGCCAGCGGCGGCGGACCGCTCTCCTGGCAGCTCCAGGTGGCCAGGTTCCTCGCGCCCGCCACCGCCGTCTACGCCCTGCTGGAGGCGGCCCGGGCGCTGTTCACGGGTGAGATCCGCCGGTTCAGGGACCGGCGGGCGCACGGCCACGCGATAGTCGTCGGGGGGACCGACGCCGCGGACACCGTCACCGCTGCCCTGGAGGCCGCCGGCCACCGCGTGCTGCGCACCGCGGACGCCTCCGGCCTGGACGACGTGGGGCTCACGGGCGCGACCGTCCTGTACGCGTGCGGCGACGACACGCGGGAGGCCACCGCCAACGTGCTGACCGTCGCGGAGGCGGAGGACGCCGTGCGCCGCGCCGGCCGGGGACCCGAGCGCCTGTACGCCCACGTCAGCGACCCCGACCTGGGTGTGGCGCTCCAGGCCCGGCACCTGAGCTGCGCCGAGCCGGGTGTGGACTTCTTCACGATCGACGTGATCGCCGCGCAGGCGCTCGCCGTCCAGGAGGTGCGGCGCATGGTGGACTCGGCCGGCGGTCCGGCCCCGCTGACGCGCGTGGCGGTGGTGGGCTCCGGCGAGTTCGCCAAGGCCCTCGTCGTGGGTCTCGCGCGCGAGTGGGAGCTCGCGGGGGACGCCGCCCGGCTGACGGTCGACCTCGTGGCGGACGACGCCGAGGTGGTCACCGCGGCGCTGCGGGCCCGGTGGTCGCCCGTGGCGCAGAAGATCACGCTCCGTGCGGCGCCGTCGCTCGGCACGAGCGGGCTCGGGGTGCCCGACGTCGTCTACGTCTGCCACGCGTCCGACGACATGTCCCTGCGCGTGGCCCTCACGGCGACGAGGCTGTGGCACGGAGGGCCCGGCTCGCTCGTGCTGCTGCTCGACGGCCTGGCGGGGCTGACGGGCGCCTTCGGCACGGAGGCGTCCCGCGTGCTCGACAACCTCGACGGGCGCCTGCGCACCGTGACCATGCGCGACCTGCTGGCCGACGTCGAGCGCGAGGAGGCGCGGGCGCACGCGGACATGTACGAGCGGATCGCGCGGGCGGTGCACCACGTGTACCTGCGCAACCAGCTCGAGCGCGGCGTCACGTGGGGCGAGGTGCCCGCGATGGTGCGCTGGGAGGACCTCTCCGAGGACCTGCGCGCCTCCAACCGGGGCTGGGTCGTGGGGCTGCCGGAACGCCTGGCGCGGATGGGCGCGACGATCGCGCCGCGCGACGGCGCCGCGGAGGTGGTGTTCGAGGGCGCGGAGCTCGAGAAGCTCGCCGAGGCGGAGCACGAGCTGTGGGAGGCCGTGCGGGTCCAGCAGGGCTGGCGCGGCGGGCAGGTGCGGGACGACGCCGCCAAGGTGCACCCGATGGTGGGTGTGCCGTGGTCGGAGCTGCCGGAGGCCAACCGGGAGAAGGATCGTGACGTGGTGCGGCTCCTGCCCGAGATCCTCGCCGAGTTCGGCCTGGAGCTCGTGCGGTACGACCGGAGCCGGCTGGTCGCCGCCGCCGTCGAGGCCTGAGCCGGCGGGTACCCGGTAGCCGGGTACCCGCTCGTGGTGCCGGGTGTGGGACTCGAACCCACACGCCCTCGCGGGCAGCGCTTTTTGAGAGCGCCGCGTCTGCCTGTTCCGCCAACCCGGCTCGCCGCACCGCGGCGTCGTGCAGCAGACATCGAACCACACCGTCGGTCCAGGCCCCAAGCCCGGGTGTGCGCGACGTAGGATGTTCCCCGTGACCGACGAGAACACCGAGAAGCTTTCCCTGGACCTGCCCCCGATGATCGACGCCGAGCCGGAGGCAGCTCCCGCCAACCCGTCCCGCCGTGCCGTCGTGGCGGAGGACGAGGCCCTCATCCGCATGGACGTCGTGGAGACCCTGCGCGAGGCGGGCTTCGACGTGGTGGGCGAGGCCGGCGACGGCGAGACCGCCGTGAACCTGGCGATCGAGCTCAAGCCCGACGTCGTCGTGATGGACGTCAAGATGCCCGAGCTGGACGGCATCTCGGCCGCCGAGCGCATCGGCAAGGCCCACGCCGCTCCTGTGGTGTTGCTCACGGCCTTCTCGCAGACGGAGCTCGTCGAGCGGGCCAGGGACGCCGGCGCCATGGCGTACGTGGTCAAGCCCTTCACCCCGGCCGACCTGCTGCCTGCCGTCGAGATCGCGATCTCGCGCTACTCGCAGATCGGCGCGCTCGAGGCAGAGGTCGCTGACCTCACCGAACGCTTCGAGACCCGCAAGCGCGTGGACCGTGCCAAAGGCCTCCTGATGACCAAGATGGGCCTGTCCGAGCCGGAGTCGTTCCGCTGGATCCAGAAGACGTCGATGGACCGCAGGCTGACCATGCGCGAGGTCGCGGACGCCGTCATCGAGCAGGTCGGCGCCTGACCCTGGCGCACGCCTGAGCGGGTGAAATTTCGGTTCGCGTGTTTTCGGCCGGCCGGGGTGAGGACTAGTGTCTCCGCTCAGCCGGACGTGACGCCCGGACCCCCAGCCCCCGGAAGGAGACATCGTGCTCGAGATTCGCCCTGCCCGCGAGGACGACCTGCCGGCTGTCGCCGCACTGGCCGTCGAGGCGCGTGACGACTCACCGACCGGGGCACAGCTCGGAGGCCAGGACACCGGCCGGCTGCTGGAGCACCTCAGCGTGCTCCTCGCCGCCGGGGGGCACGTGCTCGTCGCGGAGCTGGGCGGGCAGATCGTCGGCGTGGTCCTGGGGCGGGTCGTCGCGGCCTACCTCTTCGCGTACCGCCCGAGCCTCTATCTCGACATGGTGTTCGTCGCACCGCGGGCGCGCCGGCACGGTGTCGGGCACGCGTTGCTCCGCGCGGCCACCGATCTCGCGGCCGAGCACGAGTGCGACGACATCTACTCCGCGCCGGTGCCCGGCAACCGCGGGGTGCAGCGGTTCCTCGCCCGGCTCGGGTTCGGCCCGGCGGCGGGCCACCGCGTGGCATCCGTCGCCGCGCTCCAGCGCCGCCTCGCGACCGACGCCGCCGCCGCGCGGGACGGCGCCCACACCGGGCGCCGGTCCGCCCGCGCGGGCCTCGAGGACCTCATCGCCCGCCGCCGGCGCGCCCGGTCCGTCATGGAGTCGGGTCCCATCGACCTGCGCCCGGTGGGCGGCGGCGCGCCGTCCCGCCGCCCGGCCCGGACCGGCTGAGACCCCGCCCTGACCGAGGATCACCGCCCTACGCGAGGATCATGCACGTCAGGCGTGCCGTGCATACCCGCTTGCCCGCTTCGTCGGTGATGACTATCTCGTAGGACGCCGTGGAGCGGCCCAGGTGGATCGCCGTCGCCGTGCCGGTGACGTAGCCCTCGCGGGCGCCGCGGTGGTGGGTGGCGCTCACCTCGATGCCGACCGTCTTCCTGTCCGGGCCCGCGTGCGCCTGCGCGGCGAGGGAGCCGAGCGTCTCGGCGAGCACGACCGACGCACCGCCGTGCAGCAGCCCCGCAGGCTGGGTGTTCCCCTTGACCGGGATCCGTCCGACCGCGCGGTCTGGTGCGAGCTCCAGCAGCTCCATCTCCATACGCTCGAAGAGCGTGCCCGTCGTGTCGCCGCCGTACATGGCTTTCCAGTCGATGCCGGGCTCGGAGGGCGTCGCGGAAGCGCTCGTGTCAGTCATGCGGGCTATGTTGTCAGGCGTGACCTCCACCGTGCCAAGCCGTACTCCGGGCAAGCCTGCGTCAGGCCGCCCCCGTCTCCTGCTGATCGATGGCCACTCGATGGCCTATCGGGCGTTCTATGCGCTGCCCGACACCCTCGCGACCAGCTCAGGACAGATCACCAACGCCGTCTACGGCTTCACGTCGATGCTGACGAACCTGCTGCGCGACGAGCAGCCCACGCACCTCGCCGTGGCGTTCGACGCGGGCCGCGTCACGTTCCGCACCGAGCGGTTCCCCGAGTACAAGGGCACGCGGCTCGCGACACCGGACGCGTTCAAGGGACAGGTCCCCCTCATCAAGGAGGTGCTGGACACCCTCAACGTCGCGTCCATCGAGCTGGCGGGCATCGAGGCGGACGACATCCTCGCGACGCTGGCCCTGCAGGCCAAGGGCGCGGGCATGGAGGTGCTGGTGTGCTCGGGCGACCGCGACACGCTGCAGCTGGTGAACGGTGACGTCACGGTCCTGTACCCGAAGAAGGGCGTGTCCGAGCTGGCCCGCATGGACCCGGCCGCGGTCGAGGCCAAGTACGGCGTGCCGCCGGAGCGCTACCCGGACCTCGCCGCGCTCGTGGGCGAGAGCAGCGACAACCTGCCGGGTGTGCCCGGCGTCGGGCCCAAGACCGCGGCGAAGTGGATCACCGCCCACGGTGGGCTCGCGGCCCTGCTCGACGCGGCCGGCGAGATCAAGGGCAAGGCGGGCGAGAGCCTGCGCACCCACCTCGACCAGGTGCGGATCAACCGGGAGCTCAACGCCCTGCTGACCGACGTCGAGCTGCCGCTCGGCGTCGACGACCTCGCCCTGGAGGGCTTCGACCGCGAGGCCGTGCACCTGGTCTCGGACACCCTGCAGTTCGGCCAGCTCCGCGACCGGCTCCTCGCCGTCGACCCGGCGGGGGCCGCCGCGGAGGAGACCCCGGTGGCCGCCGGGGTCGAGCTCGACCTGGCCGACGTGGCCCCCGGCACCCTCGGTGCCTGGCTCGCCGCCCGCTCGGAGCACGTGGGCGTCGAGGTGGCGGGCAAGGCCGTGGCCGGTGGCGGCGACTCCTGGGCCGTCGCCGTGGGGGAGCCTGCCGGCGAGGCCGCCTACCTCGACCTCACCCAGCTCGGCCCCGACGACGAGAAGGCGCTCGCCGCCTGGCTGGCCGACCCGTCCGCGCACAAGATCCTGCACGGCGCGAAGGCGGCCGCCCACATGCTCGCCGCCCGGGGTATGGACCTCGAGGGCGTCACGTTCGACACCGAGCTCGCCGCCTACCTGTGCTACCCCGACCAGCGTGGCTACGACCTGGGCGACCTTGCGATGCGGCACCTCGGCAGGGAGCTCAAGGTGGCGGAGCCCGACGGTGCGCAGGGCGCTCTCGACCTCTCCCTCGAGGGCGAGACCGAGGGGCAGGCGGAGGCGGTGCGCGCCCACGGGGTGGCCGAGCTGGCGACGGCCCTGGAGGGCGAGCTCGCCGACCGGGGCGCCACGCACCTGCTGGACGACGTCGAGCTGCCGCTGTCCGGCGTGCTGGCACGCATGGAGCGCATCGGCATCGCCGCCGACACGGAGTACCTGACGGGCCTGGAGAAGCAGTTCGCCCAGGGGGTGGCCGACGCGGCCGCGCAGGCGTACGACGTGATCGGCCGCGAGGTGAACCTCGGCAGCCCCAAGCAGCTGCAGGAGGTGCTGTTCGACCAGCTCGGCATGCCCAAGACCAAGAAGATCAAGACCGGCTACACCACTGACGCGGCCAGCCTGCAGGACCTGTTCGTGAAGACGGAGCACCCGTTCCTCGCGCACCTGCTGGCGCACCGTGACGTGGCACGCCTGCGGGTCACGGTCGAAGGGCTGCTGAAGTCGGTGGCCACGGACGGCCGGATCCACACGACGTTCCAGCAGACGATCGCGGCGACGGGCCGCCTGAGCTCCACCGACCCGAACCTCCAGAACATCCCGATCCGCACGGAGGCGGGCCGGCAGATCCGCCGGGCGTTCCGGGTCGGCGAGGGCTACGAGTCGCTGCTGACCGCCGACTACAGCCAGATCGAGATGCGGATCATGGCCCACCTGTCGGGCGACGAGGGCCTGATCGCGGCGTTCAACTCGGGGGAGGACCTGCACCGGTACGTGGGCTCCCGGGTGTTCGAGGTCGAGCCGGCCGACGTGACCGCCGAGATGCGCTCCAAGATCAAGGCGATGTCGTACGGCCTGGCGTACGGCCTGAGCGCGTTCGGCCTGTCGCAGCAGCTGGGCATCGCGACGGGCGAGGCACAGACCCTCATGGACGACTACTTCGAGCGGTTCGGCGGTGTACGGGACTACCTCGCCGGCGTGGTCGAGGAGGCGCGTGCCACGGGATACACCGCCACCATCCTCGGCCGGCGCCGCTACCTGCCCGACCTCACGAGCGACAACCGGCAGCGCCGGCAGATGGCCGAGCGCATGGCGCTCAACGCGCCCATCCAGGG
Source organism: Promicromonospora xylanilytica (assembly GCF_054782895.1). NCBI lineage: Bacteria > Bacillati > Actinomycetota > Actinomycetes > Micrococcales > Promicromonosporaceae > Promicromonospora > Promicromonospora xylanilytica. The sequence continues at coordinate 412,490 of NZ_BAAGRP010000007.1, read as the reverse complement.
CAGCGCGGCGGACATCATCAAGCTCGCGATGCTCAAGGTGCAGCGCGAGCTCGACGCCCGCGGGCTCACGTCACGCCTGCTGCTGCAGGTGCACGACGAGCTCGTGATCGAGGTCGCGCCGGGGGAGCGGGAGGCCGCCGAGGAGGTCCTGCGCAGCCAGATGGGTACGGCCTTCGAGCTCAACGTGCCGCTCGACGTCTCGGTGGGCACGGGGAGCACCTGGCACGAGGCGGGCCACTAACCCCTGGGGGACTCGGTGACGAAGACCGCGGTGCCCGGCAGGTACCGGCCGCGTTCCGGGCCCCAGCCGCCCCAGACCTGGTCGTTCCACTCCGGCCACTCGGGTTCGACCAGGTCGGCCAGGCGCAGCCCGGCGGTGACGACGTCGCGCACGTGGTCGCCGACCGTGCGGTGGTACTCGGCGTACAGGACGCGGCCGGCGGCGTCGGCCTCCACGTAGGGCCGGCGGTCGAAGTACGAGCGGGACGCCGTCAGGCCGCGCCGGGTCGGGTCGTCCGGGAAGGCCCACCGCAGCGGGTGGGTCACGGAGAACACCCAGCGCCCGCCCGGGCGCAGCACGCGGGCGGCCTCGCGGTGCACTGCGCCGGCGTCGGGCACGAAGGGCAGCGCGCCGAACGACGTGAACACGACGTCGAACGAGCCGTCCGCGAACGGCAGCGCCCGTGCGTCCGCCTGGACGCGCGGCACGCTGACGCCGGTCGCGGCATCGAGCCGCTCCGCCCCGGCCAGCATGCCCGCCGAGTAGTCGGTGGCGACCGCCCGCGCCCCGCGGGAGGCGAGCCAGCGCGAGCAGTGCGCCGCGCCGGCCCCGACCTCCAGCACGTCCCGCCCGGCGACGTCGCCCAGCAGGCCGGCCTCCGCCTCCGTCAGGCCCTCGGGCCCCCAGCGGAACCCGGCGTCACCGAGGAACTCGCGGTGCTCGTCGAGGTACTCCCCGGCGTTGGCGTCCCACCAGCTCCGGGCGGCGCTGCCGTCGTCGGGCACGTCGCGGTAGCCGAAGGACACGGGCTCGTCGTCGTTCACGGAGCAATCATCGCCCCTGCGTACTGACTATGGCTCCGTGCGACGCCATCTATGAGTCGGCCCCAAATACCACAGCCGTGGCGATAACGAAAGGGTCACGATTGGATTCCGGTCAGGGAAGCGAAATACGCAGGCAACGCGAACGCTCCTAAGGTCAGGCGCAAACGTCTGCGTGTCGTCGTGTCCGAACCCGGGCCCGCCGGTGCGCTCGAGGAAGGAGAGTGCCATGCGTCGACGCGCTACGCGCCTTGCGGGCGGCGTCACCCTGGTGACTGCGTTCGCAGTGGCTCTGAGCGGTTGTGTCGCCAGCGAGCGGGACGCCGACGGCGGCGAGGGCGGTGGCGGAGACGGCACGTTCGTGTTCGCCGGATCGGCGGAGCCGAGCTCGCTCGACCCAGCGTTCGCCAGCGACGGCGAGACGTTCCGGGTCGCCCGCCAGATCTTCGAGGGTCTTGTCGGCGTCGAGCCGGGCACCGCCGACCCCGCTCCGCTGCTCGCGGAGAGCTGGGACATCAGCGAGGACGGTCTGGAGTACACGTTCCACCTCAAGGAGGGCGTGACGTTCCACGACGACACGGACTTCAACGCCGAGGCCGTGTGCTTCAACTTCGACCGCTGGCACGACTGGACCGGTCTCGCCGCGCACGAGAACCTCTCGTACTACTACAAGGTCGTCTTCGGTGGTGCGGGCAAGGACAGCCTGTACGACTCCTGCGAGGCGTCAGACGACGCGACCGCCGTCGTCACGCTGAAGGAGCCGATCCCGGAGCTGGTCCCGGCGCTCTCCCTGCCGTCGTTCTCCATGCAGTCGCCCACGGCGCTCGAGGAGTTCGGGGCGGACGAGGTGGAGGGCACGTCCGACGCCCCGAAGCTCACCGAGTACGGCAAGGAGCACCCGGTCGGCACCGGGCCCTACGCCTTCAAGGAGTGGAAGAGCGGCGAGAGCGTGACCCTCACCGCCAACGACGACTACTGGGGCGAGATCGCCGACGTCAAGACCATCGTCTTCACGGTGATCGCCGACGGCACCGCGCGCCGGCAGGCACTCGAGGCGGGTGACATCGACGGCTACGACCTGGTCGCGCCCGCCGACGTCGACGCGCTCGAGGGCGCCGGGTACACGATCCTCGACCGCGACGCGTTCAACATCCTCTACCTGGGCATGAACCAGGCGCAGAAGCCGCTGGACGACATCAAGGTCCGCCAGGCGATCGCCCACGCGATCGACAAGGAGGGCCTGGTGCAGGCCGCACTGCCCGAGGGCACCGAGCCCGCCACGCAGTTCGTGCCGGAGATCGTCACCGGGTTCAGCCCGGACGTCCAGACGTACGAGCACGACCCGGAGAAGGCCAAGGCGCTCCTCAAGGAGGCCGGCCAGGAGAACCTCGAGATCGAGTTCAACTACCCGACCGAGGTCTCGCGCCCGTACATGCCGGACGCCGCCGCGATCTTCGAGGCGATCTCCGCCGACCTCGAGGAGGTGGGCATCACCAGCAAGGCGACCCCCGAGCCGTGGAGCCCGACCTACATCGACACCATCCAGGGTGGCGACAAGCACGGTCTGCACCTCCTGGGCTGGACGGGCGACTACAACGACACCTACAACTTCGTCGGCACCTTCTTCGGCGCCAAGTCGCTCGAGTGGGGCTTCGACGACCCGGAGGTGTTCGAGGCCATCAAGGACGCCCGCAACGCTCCCCTCGAGGAGCAGGAGGCCGCCTACATGAACGCCAACGAGGTGATCATGGAGGCGCTGCCGGGCGTGCCGCTGGCGAGCCCGGTGCCGTCGCTCGTCGTCGCTCCCGACGTCGAGGGCTACCCGATCTCTCCGGTGCAGGACGAGGTGTACAACGTCATCACCCTCGGCGGGAGCGAGTAAGGTTCCCTTCCGAACTGCCCGGGGGCCCCAAGCCTTAGGGTGAAATACCTCAGGTCGGGGCGCGGCGGCTGCCGCGCCCCGACCGCTGTCCGGAGTCCTTGACGGCTGGCCACGAGCCCCGCCGCCGGAGTGACCGATGAATCGCATGTCTGTCGAGGAACGATGCTCAGACTGATTGTGCAGCGACTGCTGCTCTTGATACCCCTCTTGCTGGGGCTTTCGATCCTGCTGTTCGGCTGGGTGCGTGCCCTGCCCGGCGGGCCGGTGCAGGCCATGCTGGGTGAGCGGTACACCCCCGAGGCCGCGGCGGAGATCGAGGCCCAGATGGGTCTGGACCAGCCGCTGCCGGTCCAGTACGGCAAGTACCTGCTCCAGCTCCTCCAGGGCGACTTCGGGGTGTCCCTGCAGAGCGGGCGCCCGGTGCTGGACGAGTTCCTGACCCGGTTCCCCGCGACCATCGAGCTCACGCTCGTGGCCCTGATCTTCGCGATCGGCATCGGTATCCCGCTCGGGTACGTCGCGGCGCGGCGGTCCGGGTCGATCGTCGACCACTCCGCCGTCGTGGTCTCGCTGATCGGCGTCACCGTGCCGGTGTTCTTCCTGGCGTTCATCCTCAAGTACCTGTTCGCCGTCGAGCTCGGCTGGTTCCCGACGACGGGACGCCAGAGCGCGACGATGATCGCCACCCATCCCACCAACTTCTACGTCCTGGACGGCCTGCTCACCGGTGAGTGGGACGCGGCGTGGGACGCCCTGGTGCATCTGATCCTGCCCGGCATCGCGCTGGGTACCATCCCGCTGGCGATCGTCGCCCGCATGACCCGGGCCGCCGTGTCCGAGGTGCAGAACGCCGACTACGTGCGCACGGCACGCGCCAAGGGCATCCGGCCGGGGCGCCTGCGCAACGAGCACATCCTGAAGAACGCGATGCTGCCGGTGGTCACCACCATCGGACTGCAGGTGGGCCTGCTGCTCAGCGGCGCGGTGCTCACCGAGACGGTGTTCGCCTTCAGCGGCATCGGCAGCTTCCTCGCCGACTCGGTGTTCAGCGCCGACTACCCCGTGATGCAAGGCTTCGTGCTGCTGATCGCCGTGGTGTACGCCCTCGTGAACTTGATAGTCGATGTGTCGTACGGGCTGATCGACCCGCGGCTGAGGAGGCAGCAGTGAGCGCCAACGAGCTTCCCGTGACCGACGGGGCGGCCGCCGCGCCGCTCCACACCAGCATCCACGGCGACGGTCCGTCCGGCGCCGACCACGGCGGCGAGGGGGTCTGGGCGCGTGCGTGGCGCACGCTGCGCAAGAACCCCGTGGCCATCATCGGCGGCGTGATCGTCGCTGTGTTCGTGCTCGTGGCGATCTTCGCGCCGTTGCTCGCCCCGTACGGGGGCACGGAGCTGCCGGGCCGTGACGAGGTACGTCCCACGATGATCCCCGGCCCGTCGGCCGAGTACCCGCTCGGCCTGGACCGCTACGGCGGCGACGTGCTGAGCAAGCTGATCTGGGGTGCGCGCGCCTCGCTGCTCGTCGGAGTCCTGTCCACGCTGTTCGGCCTGACGGGTGGCCTGCTGCTCGGGCTCCTGGCCGGCTGGTTCGGCAAGTGGGTCGACTTCGCGGTCATGCGCCTGGTGGACCTCATGCTGTCGGTCCCGTCGCTGCTGCTGGCCGTGTCGATCGCGGCCATCGCGGGGCAGTCGTCGATGGCGGTGATCATCGCCATCGGTGTGGTGCAGGTGCCGATCTTCGCGCGGCTCCTACGCGGCTCGATGCTGGCCCAGAAGGGTCAGGACTACGTGCTCGCGGCGTCGGCCCTCGGGCTGACGCGCCGGTCGGTGACCATGAGCCACGTGCTGCCCAACAGCGTGGGCCCGGTCATCGTGCAGGCCACGCTGAGCCTCGCGACGGCCGTGATCGAGGCGGCGGCGCTGTCCTTCCTCGGCCTGGGTGGCGGCGAGCCGTCCACCGCGGAGTGGGGCCGCATGCTGACGGCCGCGCAGCAGGAGCTCGCGGTCGCGCCGCGCCTGGCGATCCTGCCCGGTATCTGCATCGCCGTGACGGCCCTCGGCTTCACCCTCGTGGGCGAGAGCCTGCGCGAGGCCCTCGACCCCCGGAACAGGACGCGACGATGAGCGACACCACTGACAAGACCCCGGCTCAGCCGGCCACCGAGGCACCGGCCGACGACGTCGTGCTGCGCGTCGAGGACCTGTGCGTCGACTTCCGCACCGAGCACGGCGCCGCGCGGGCCGTGTCGAACGCGAACCTGACGGTCCGGCGCGGCCAGACCGTGGCGATCGTGGGGGAGTCGGGCTCCGGCAAGACGACCCTCGCGATGGCCGTGCTCGGCCTGCTCGCGAGCAACGGGTCGGTGGCGGAGGGCCACATCTGGTTCAAGGACGAGGACCTGGGCCACGTGACCCCCCAGCGCATGGCGCAGCTGCGGGGCACGGAGCTCGGGCTGGTGCCGCAGGACCCCATGACCAACCTCGACCCCATCATGCAGATCGGCCGGCAGATCGACTCCGGCCTGATCGACAACGGTCTGCGCACCCGGCGGGACGCCCGGGCGCGCACGGTCGAGCTGCTCGACGAGGTCGGTCTGCCCGACGCCCGGCAGCGTGCCGCGCAGTTCCCGCACGAGTTCTCCGGCGGCATGCGCCAGCGTGCGCTCATCGCCATGGGCCTCTCGGGGCGTCCGGCCCTGCTGGTGGCGGACGAGCCGACGTCGGCCCTCGACGTGACCGTGCAGCGGGGCATCCTGGACCAGCTCTCCGGGCTGACGCAGGACCTCGGCACCGCCGTGCTGCTCATCACGCACGACCTCGGCCTCGCGGCCGAGCGCGCCGACGTCGTGGTGGTCATGTACCGCGGCGACATCGTGGAGCAGGGCCCGGCCCGCGAGGTGCTCACGGCGCCGCGGCACGACTACACCAAGCGCCTCATGGCGGCGGCACCGTCGCTCGCCTCGCGGCGCATCGAGATCGCGCGCGAGCGCGGCCTCGACGAGGTGCTCGACGACGCCCTGCTGGCGCCGGAGGCGGACGCCGACAGCTCGGCGGACGCCGACGTGCTGGTGTCCGTGAAGGACGCGAGCAAGGTCTTCTCCATCCGCGGCAAGGGCCTGTTCTCCCGCGCCAAGGACTTCACGGCGGTCGACGGCGTGAGCCTCGACATCCCGCGCGGCTCCACGGTGGCCGTCGTGGGGGAGTCGGGCTCGGGCAAGTCGACGCTGGCGCGGATGATCCTCGACATCGAGAAGCCCACCTCCGGCTCGATCACGTTCGACGGCGCCCTGGTCGGCGGGGGCAACCACAGGGACCAGATCGCCTACCGGCGCCGGGTGCAGCCGGTGTTCCAGGACCCGTACTCGTCGCTCGACCCGCTCTACTCGGTGTTCCGGGCGATCGAGGAGCCGCTGCGCGCGCACGACTACGGGGACGCCGCGGCCCGCCGTGCCCGTGTCGAGGAGCTCGCCGACCAGGTGGCGCTCAGCAAGGGGCAGCTCCAGCGGTTCCCGTCCGAGCTGTCGGGCGGACAGCGACAGCGTGTGGCGATCGCCCGCGCGCTCGCGCTCTCGCCGGAGCTCGTGGTGTGCGACGAGGCCGTCTCCGCGCTCGACGTCGTGGTGCAGGCGCAGATCCTGCAGCTGCTCGCCGGCCTGCAGGAGGACCTGGGCCTGACGTACCTCTTCATCACGCACGACCTCGCGGTCGTGCGCCAGATCGCCGACCGGGTGCTGGTCATGCAGGAGGGGCGCGTGGTGGAGGAGGGGACCGTCGACTCGGTCTTCGACTCGCCGGGCACCGCCTACACGCGGGCGCTTCTCGACGCGATCCCGGGCAAGGACCTGGAGCTCGCGCTCTGAGCCCCGACCCCCCCGGCCGGGCACACCCGGCGCACGGTGACCACGCCCCGTTATCCTGAGGCTCGTGGCGCCCTGGCTCACGTTGACCAGGGCGCTGCGACGCCACTAGGATGACTGGCGGTGCCGTGCGCCTTCCGGCGACCTCGGATACCGCACAGCAGAACTCAACAGACCCTGTCCGTACTACGCCATGTCCGCATCGGAGCATCGAACTCAATGACCATCTCCACCCCTGCGAAGTCCGCACCCCAGGTTGCCGTCAACGACATCGGCACCGAGGAGGACTTCCTTGCTGCCATCGACGCCACCATCAAGTACTTCAACGATGGTGACATCGTCGAAGGCACGATCGTCAAGGTGGACCGCGACGAGGTCCTTCTCGACATCGGCTACAAGACCGAGGGTGTCATCCCGTCCCGGGAGCTCTCGATCAAGCACGACGTCGACCCTGGCGAGGTTGTCGCCGTCGGTGACGCCGTCGAGGCCCTGGTCCTCCAGAAGGAGGACAAGGAAGGCCGGCTGATCCTGTCCAAGAAGCGCGCACAGTACGAGCGCGCCTGGGGCACGATCGAGAAGATCAAGGAAGAGGACGGCGTCGTCACCGGCACCGTCATCGAGGTCGTCAAGGGCGGCCTCATCCTCGACATCGGCCTGCGCGGCTTCCTCCCCGCCTCCCTCGTGGAGATGCGTCGCGTCCGCGACCTCCAGCCGTACGTCGGCAAGGAGATCGAGGCCAAGATCATCGAGCTCGACAAGAACCGGAACAACGTCGTGCTCTCGCGCCGTGCCTGGCTCGAGCAGACGCAGTCCGAGGTTCGCTCCACCTTCCTGCAGACGCTGCAGAAGGGCCAGGTGCGCCCGGGTGTCGTCTCCTCGATCGTCAACTTCGGTGCGTTCGTGGACCTCGGCGGCGTCGACGGTCTCGTGCACGTCTCCGAGCTCTCCTGGAAGCACATCGACCACCCGTCCGAGGTCGTCGAGGTGGGCCAGGAGGTCACCGTCGAGGTGCTCGACGTCGACTTCGACCGCGAGCGTGTCTCCCTGTCGCTGAAGGCGACGCAGGAGGACCCGTGGCAGACCTTCGCCCGTACGCACGCCATCGGTCAGGTCGTGCCGGGTAAGGTCACCAAGCTCGTCCCGTTCGGTGCGTTCGTGCGCGTCGAGGACGGCATCGAGGGCCTGGTCCACATCTCGGAGCTGGCCGTGCGCCACGTCGAGCTGCCGGAGCAGGTCGTCACCGTCGGTGCCGAGGTGTTCGTCAAGGTCATCGACATCGACCTGGAGCGCCGCCGCATCTCGCTGTCGCTCAAGCAGGCCAACGAGGGCGTGGACCCGGAGTCCGAGGACTTCGACCCCGCGCTGTACGGCATGGCCGCCGAGTACGACGAGGCCGGGAACTACAAGTACCCGGACGGCTTCGACCCGGAGACCAACGAGTGGCTCGAGGGCTACGAGGCGCAGCGCGAGGCGTGGGAGGCGGAGTACGCCAAGGCGCACGAGCGCTGGACCGCGCACCGCAAGCAGGTCGCCGAGGCGCTGACCGCGGACACCGAGGCGACGACCGACGCCCCGGCTGCCGCTCCGGCCGGCAACACCACCTACTCCTCGGCTCCGGTCGAGGAGGTCGGCGGCACGCTGGCCTCGGACGAGGCGCTCGCCGCGCTTCGCGAGAAGCTCACGGGCAACTGATCTGAGCTCATCGACGGCCCGTCGCCCCTTCCGGGGCGGCGGGCCGTCGGCGTTCTCGGGGATGTGGGGCGGCATCGTTTTTCACGATGCGGTACGAGATGCGGCGCCGTCTCAGCGATTGTGCTTTTGACCTGCGCAAACGTGATCTTCGGTGCCCTTCGGTATATCACGGGCTCACTGGCCAGGACCGCCACGGTGCTGTTGGATAACTCCCCATGAACCGACTCGGAGCCGACGAGGCGCGGGGCACAGGTCCGGCCGCGCTCCTCGCGCCCGAGCGCGGCGTGGTGCCGTTCACCGGCCGAGGCCGGGAGCTGGCGGAACTGCGGTCATGGGCGCGGTCGCGGGACCCGGTGGCGCTGCGGCTGCTGAGCGGGCTCGGCGGGGTCGGCAAGACGCGGCTGGCGCTCGAGCTCGGTCGCAGACTGCGGCGGACCGGGTGGACGGTGGTCCACGTACCGATCGGCCAGGAGATGGCAGCGCTGTCCAGCGTCACCGGGGCGCGGCGCGTGCTGCTCGTCCTCGACACCGCCGGGTGCCGGCCTGGTCTCTCCGCGATGCTCGACGCCGTCGGGGCGGCTCCGTGGCGCGGCCGCCTGCGGATCCTGTGCGTCGCCCGCACAGGCGGGCAGTGGTGGCGCCGTGAGCGGTGGACCAGCAGCCTGTGGGCCGGGCGCACTCCGCCGGTCACCCAGATGGCGCTGGATCCCGCTCTGGACCGGTCGCCCGACGTGGCGTTCGACTCCGCGCTCGGCCTGACGGCCGAGCGCCAGGACGACGTGCCCGCGCTGGTGGACGGCGCGGCTGCCCGGTTCGCGAGGAAGCTGGGCCGGCCGGTGCCACGCATCCGGTTCGAGCCGACGCCGGGCGTGCGCCTCCGCGCGCTCGACCTCCATGCCGCCGCACTGGCCGCGGTGCTCGACGGCGGGGGTGAACCGGTGGACCCGGCCACCGCCCTGGGCGTCGTGCTCGATCACGAGCGCGCCGGCTGGGTGCGCTCGGCCACCGCGGCGGGGCTCGTGGCGGGCGCGGGAGGCACGGCCGAGGCCGCACTGGTGGCGGCGACGCTGCTGGGCGACAGCTCGGAGGCCGGACTGCGCGCCGCGCTGCGCTGCGCGGGTGTCGACCCCGACCAGCAGACACCGGAGGCCGTCGGCTGGCTCCGCGCCCACCTGTTCCGTGTCCCACGCCTGGCCGAGCTGTTCGTGGCGCGGGTCCTGGCGGAGTCGGACGAGCTGATCGCCGCGTGCACGAGCGACCTGGAGCAGGGGCAGGCGTGCAAGGTGCTCGAGGCGGCGACCCGGATGAGCCTGGACCGGCCCGCCGCGAAGCGGGACGTCACCGGGGAGCTGATCGCGGTAGCCGTGTCAGCGCTGCCGGACCAGCAGCCGGAGGACCTGGCGTGCCTGATGCGGGTGGCGCGCCGCCTGCCGCGCTCGGCGGGCCCGCTCGCCGTACCGGTGCTGGACCGGCTCACGCACCGCATCGCGGACCTCGCCAGGGCCGGGGACGACGACGCCGTACGCGCGGAGGCCCTGGCCGACCTCGGCCTCGTGCTGATCGCCGAGGGCGACTCCGACGCCGCCGTGGCGCTCCTGCGCGAGGCTGTAGGACTGTGGCGGCAGCTCGCCCGCACCGACGAGGACCGGTACCGGCCGCCACTGTGCACCGCCCTGAACAACCTCGGGACGGGCTACTGGGCGGTCGGCAGGCATGACGACGCGCTCGCGGTCCAGGAGGAGGTCGTCGCGCTGTGCGGTGGGTTCCCGCCCGGTGACGCGCCATGGGCCGACGCGGAGCACGCGCGCGCCCTGCAGAACGCCGGGATGGCCTGGACGGAGCTCGGCCGAACGAGCGAGTCCGAGGCGGCGCAGCGGGCCTCGCTCGACATCTACCGGCGCCTCGCCGAGGGCGACCCGGTCCAGTACGAGCCGCACGTCGCGGCGGTGCTGGGCAACTTCGAGGCCCTGACCGAGAGCGGCCGGCCGGAGGAGGCGCTGCCCGCCAACGCGGAGGCCGTCGCGATCCGGCGCCGGCTGGTCGAGGCCCGCCCCGAGCACCTCGGTGAGCTGGCCTGGTCGCTCGGCCAGCTCGGCACCACCCTGGAGGCGCTGGGGCGCTCCGAGGAGGCGGAGTCGGCGCTCGTCGAGGCGCTGGGACTCCAGCGGCGGCTCGCGAAGGTGAACGAGCAGGGCACACGGCCGGACCTGGCCAGCGCGCTGTCCGCGCTCGGGGCCCTGTACTCGACCACGGGCCGCGCGGACGAGTCGCTCCGCCTGGAGCGCGAGGCGCTCAAGATCCGGCGGGAGCTGGCCGACGAGCACCCTGACCGGTACCTGCACTACCTCGCGCACTCCCTGTCGAACCTCGGGGTCACCTATGCGCGGCGGGGCCGGTACGACGACGCCGTCCTGCTCGAGGAGGAGGCCGTCGCGATCCGCCGCGGGCTCGCGTCGCAGAACGTGCGGTCGCTGAAGTTCCTCGCCCAGTCGCTGTCCAACCTGGGTGTGCGGTACGCCGATCTCGGCCGGTTCGAGGAGGCCCTGCGCCCCACCCAGGAAGCCGTCGACATGCTGCGGGGCCTCGTGCACGACCAGCCGGAGAAGTACCGCGGCGGGCTCGCCGAGGCGCTCGCCAACCTCGGGGCCACCATGCTCGACCTGGACAGGGCGGACGAGGCGCTGCGGCCCATGCGCGAGGCCGTCGCGATGCGTCGCCAGCTCGTGCTCGAGAACCCGGACAAGCACCGGCCCGAGCTGGCGCTCGCCGTCTCCAACCTGGCCAGCGCGCTCAGTGCCGTCGGCGAGAACTCCGAGGCCCTGGGTCTCGCGCGCGAAGCGGTGGACATACGGCGCCGGCTCGCCGCCGACCTGCCCGAGCGGTACCGGTCCGAGCTGGAGCGGTCACGCGCCGTCCTGGCCCGGATCGAGGCCGCGATCGAGGACACCGCCGCGGCGCCGTAGCGGAGCGCCCGCTCAGGCGGACTCCGCGAACTGGGTCCGGTACAGGTCGGCGTACAGGCCGCCGGCGGCGATCAGCTCGGCGTGCGTGCCGGACTGCACCACCTGCCCGCCGTCGAGCACCACGATGCGGTCCGCCGCGCGGACCGTGGACAGGCGGTGCGCGATGACCAGGGACGTCCGCCCGGCGAGCGCCTGGTCGAGCGCCACCTGCACGGCCGCCTCGGACTCCGAGTCGAGGTGCGCGGTGGCCTCGTCGAGCACCACGACGTCGGGGGCCTTGAGCAGCAGGCGCGCTATCGCGAGCCGCTGCCGCTCGCCTCCGGAGAGCCGGTAGCCGCGGTCGCCCACCACGGTCTCCAGACCCTCGGGCAACCGCTCGACCAGGCCCCAGATGCGGGCCTGGCGCAGCACCCGCTCGAGGTCGGCGTCCGACGCCTCCGGGCGCACGAACCGCAGGTTGGCCGCCATCGTGTCGTGGAACAGGTGCGCGTCCTGCGAGACCACGCCGATCGTCGCCCGCAGCGACGCGAACGTCACGTCGCGCAGGTCGGTCCCCGCGATGCGCACGGCGCCCGATGTCGGGTCGTACATCCGGCTCACCAGCTGCGAGACGGTGGTCTTGCCCGCACCGGACGGGCCGACCAGGGCCACCATCGAACCGGCGGGAACGTCGAACGAGACGTCGCGCAGCGTGTCGGTCGCCGGGTCCTTGCGCTGTCCGGCGACCGACTCGAGGGACGCGAGCGAGATCTCGTCGGCCCGCGGGTACCGGAACGTCACACCGGCGAGGGAGACCGACGCTCCGTGGACCGCGACGGCGGTCCGCAGGTCGGTGGCGTCCGGCTTCTCGGCCACCGACGGCTCCAGGTCGAGCACCTCAAGGACCCGCTCGAACGACACGAGCGCCGTCATCACGTCGACCTGGACGTTCGCCATCGCGGTCAGCGGCCCGTACAGGCGCGTGAGGTAGGTGGCCAGTGCGACGACGGTGCCGACCGTGAGCTCGCCCGCGATCGCCTGCAGACCGCCCAGCCCGTACACGCCCGCCACGGCCAGCGCCGCGATGGTGGACAGCCCCACCCGGAACCACGTGCCGAGCAGCGCGGTCCGAACGCCCAGGTCGCGGCGCTCGCGGGCCGGTGCCGCGAACCGTTCGGACTCGGCGGCCGGGTCGCCGAAGATCTTCACGAGGTGGGCGCCGGACACGTTGAACCGCTCGTTCATGACCTGGCCCAGGTCGGCGTCGACCTCCATGCCGCGCCGGGTCAGCGCGGCCAGGCGGCGGCCGAACCAGCGCGCGGGGAGCACGAACAGCGGGACCAGGGCGAGGGCCCCGAGGGTGAGCTGCCACGACATGGTGAGCATCGCCGCGAGCGTGAACGCGATGGTCAGGGTGTTGGAGACCACCGTCTGCAGGGTCGAGGTGAAGGCGCGCTGCGCGCCGAGGACGTCACCGTTGAGGTGCTGCACCAGGGCGCCGGTGCGCGCGCGGGAGAAGAAGGCCAGCGGCATGCGCTGCACGTGGTCGAACACGGCGACGCGCAGGTCCAGGATGAGCCCCTCGCCCACCTGGGACGAGACCAGCCGGTCCGCCACCGAGAGGCCGGCGGCGAGCACGGCGAGCACCGCCGCGGCGCCGGCGAGCAGGACCACCAGGCGGGTGTCGCCGTCGACGATGCCGTGGTCGATGATCCGCTGGAACAGGAGCGGCGTGGCCGCCCCCGCCGCAGCTTCCAGGGCCAGGATCAGCACGAACAGGGTCAGTCGGCCCCGGTAGGGCCGGGCGAAGCCCGCGATGCGCCGCAGCGTGGGCCACCCCAGGTGCTGCCGGGTGACCGAGCCGTCCTGCGTGAAGGACCGCATCGCGCGGCCGCCGCCCATGCTCCCGCCGCCACCGTGCATGCTCACGTGTGCATGGTCCCACGTGCCTGGTCCCGCGTGTGCACAGACGGTTTGAACGTAGCGGATCCGCACGGGGTGACCTGGACCACACGGGTGTTACGGGTTCTTCGTAGACCGTGATAGAAACCCACGATCGGGCGTCTACGCAGGTCGCCCCATACTTCGGTGGATGATTCGATGAATATCGACGGGTGGAGGGCCATGCCTGACCTGGAACCGCAGCGGAGCGGAGGTCGTGTGGCGCTGGTGGACCTGACCGGCGCGGAGGACATGACCGCGGCGCTGCGGAAGCTGCAGGACGAATGGGGTCCGGTGGCGCCCGTGGACCTGGAGCCGGGCGTGCCGGGCTGGCTCGTGCTGGGGCACGCGGAGGTCATGGAGGTGATGCGCACGGAGAGCGTGTTCGCGCGCGACCCACGGCACTGGAAGGAGCGGCTGCCGATGGAGTCCACCCTGCACGCCATCCTCTCCCCGGCCGGACGGCGCGCGCTGTACTACGCGGACGGCGCGGACCACCGGCGGCTGCGCCTCCCGGTGGACGAGGCGTTCGCAGGCATCGACGAGGCGCAGACGGCCGCCCTCGTGCGGGGCGTCTGCAGCCGCCTCATCGACTCGTTCGCCGCCCAGGGGCACGCCGAGCTGATCGGCGGCTACTCCGCAGCGGTGTCGTTCCTCGCGGTGTCCGGCATGTTCGGCTTCGACGACCGGCAGGGGATCGCCCTGCTGCGCTGCGCGAGCGGCGTGTTCGGGCACGGCGGCGACTCCGTGTCGGCACTGGCCACCATGGACCAGATCGTCCTGGACCATGTGCTGGCGACCCGCGAGAACCCCGGGCAGAACCTGACCGCGCAGTTCGTCGCGCACCCGAGCTTCGAGAACGACACGGAGATCGTGCACTCGATGGTGGTCGCGATCTGCGCGGCCAACGAGATGCTCGTGACGTGGATAGCGGCCACGCTGCGCCGCATGCTCACCGACCCCAGGTACACCGGGCGCGTCACGGGCGTGCGCCGCGGCCTGGACGACGCGATGGACGAGACGCTGTGGAGCGAGCCGCCCGTCGCGAACCTGCCCGCCCGGTACGCCGTGACGGACTGCACGCTCGGCAACGTGCGGATCCGGGCGGGGGACGCGATCGTCATGGGCGTCGCCGCCGCGAACAACGATCCGCGGGTGCGCACCCCCGACGACCTGTTCGAGGCGGGCAACCGGTCGCACCTGTCGTTCGGCGTCGGGCCGCACGCGTGCCCCGCCAAGCGCCCCGGGCGGCTCGTGGTGAAGATCGCCGTGGAGAGCCTCATGGAGCGCCTCGACCTGCGCCTCACCGACCCCGCGGTGACCTGGGCGCCGTCGCCCTGGTCGCGCTACCCGGCGGTGCTGCCCGTCGCGTTCACCCCCGAGCGGCAGTCGGCGCGCACGCCCGCGCGGGTCTGAGCAGGCCCTGGCGGCCCGGAGGGCCGGGCCGCCAGAGCACACCACTAGGAGCCGGATCGTCGGGCGGCGCGGATCGCCTCGGCCAGCCACGGTCCGAGCGTCGACAGGTGCGCCTCCTGTGCCGCCGTGGCCGGGTCGACCGCCGCGGCGAGCTCGGCGTCGGACGACGGCTCGCCGTTGACGGTGGCGACCAGGGAGAGGTACCTCCCGTGCGTCGCCACGTACCCGGGATCCTGGAGCGACTCGTGGAGCAGGCGGTCGGCGTGGGGATAGCCCGAGGCGACGCGTTCCCACAGCGTGTCGTCCAGCTCGACCCCCAGGGCGGCGGCCGTCTGGTGCACCAGACGTGCCGCGAGCTCGCGCGCGTGCGGGTCGTCGGGGGAGAGCCCGCTGGCGTGCGCAGCCATGAGCTTCGGTGTCACGTCCTGCCCGGCGGTGGTGATGAAGTCCTGGACCCGTGCCGTGCCGAGCACGGCGCCGGGGCCGGTCGCGTAGGTCTCGTGGAGGTAGGACCGGGTGGCGTCGCGGAACGCGGCGTCCTCCAGCAGTCCCGCCAGCGTGATCCAGGCCTCCAGCTGGGCGGCGGTCGGGTCGGCAGGCAGCCGCGGCCGGAGCGCGCCGAGACGCGCGGCGTCGGCGTCGGTCAGGCCGGCGCTCACCTCCTGCCAGAAGTCCTCGACCAGACGCTCCCGCTCGGCGTCCGGCATCGAGACCAGCTTGCCGAGCAGGTCCGCCCGGCGCGCCGGGTCCTGCTGGCGCACGAGCGCACGCAGGACGGCGCGCCTGGCCCGTAGGTCCCGCTCCTGCCGCTCGACGACGTCCAGGTGCTCGGCGAGCAGGTAGTGCAGCGTGATCTCGCCGGCCAGGACCTGGCGGATCTGCTCGAGCCCGGTGCCCAGCTCGCGCATCGTGCGGATGAAGTCGAGCCTCGCGACGGCCTCCGGCCCGTAGAGCCGGTGGCCGGCCGGGGTCACCTCGGTGGCGGGCACGATGCCCTCGTCGGAGTAGAACCGGACGGCGCTCACGCTCAGCCCGGTGCGGCGCGCGACGTCGCCGATGGGGAAGAGCGGGTCATGTGGTGTGGTCATGTGCTCAAGCGTGCGACCTCAAGCCGGTTGAGACGCAAGCCCGTGGCGCGGGGCGCCGGCTCCGCGGCCCGCCCGGACCGCCCCCACCGGGCGCCAGGTAGCCTTGACGTGCCGCGGCGCACCCCGTGCCGCACGCGGTACCGCAATGCTCCCGGCCCCTGAGGACCCCATGTTCCGCATCGGACTGACCGGAGGGATAGCGGCCGGCAAGTCGGTCGCTACGGCCCGCCTGGCCGAGCTCGGCGCTGTCGTCGTCGACCACGACCTGCTGGCCCGCGAGGCGGTGGCACCCGGGTCGGTGGGGCTGGCCGAGATCGTCGAGGCGTTCGGCCCCGGTGTCCTGGCGGCGGACGGCAGCCTCGACCGGCCAGGGCTCGGTGCCCTCGTCTTCGCCGACGCCGCCGCCC
Source organism: Promicromonospora xylanilytica (assembly GCF_054782895.1). Taxonomy (NCBI): domain Bacteria; kingdom Bacillati; phylum Actinomycetota; class Actinomycetes; order Micrococcales; family Promicromonosporaceae; genus Promicromonospora; species Promicromonospora xylanilytica. The sequence goes on along the minus strand of NZ_BAAGRP010000007.1, from coordinate 396,219 downwards.
GGAGCCGGCTGAACGACATCGTCCACCCCGAGGTGCGCCGGCTGTCGGCGGAACGGGAGGCGAGGGCGGCGGCCGCGGACCCGGCCGCGGTCGTCGTGCACGACATCCCGCTGCTCGTGGAGACCGGCCAGGCCGGCCACTTCCACCTGCTCGTGGTGGTCCACACCCCCGCGGAGCAGCGGGTGCGCCGCCTCGTGGAGACCCGCGGGCTGAGCGAGGACGCCGCACGCTCCCGGCTCGCGTCCCAGGCCGGCGACGACGAGCGGCTCGCCGCCGCGGACTTCACCCTGGACGGTTCGGGGAGCGAGGACGACCTGCGCGCCCAGGTGGATACCCTGTGGCAGCGCGTGGCTGTCGAGGTCGCGCAAGAGGCGGAGGCGGACTCCGTGTGATCCGGCCGGCGTGACCCGCACGGCCGTCCATGAGGAGCGTGTGCGATGAAGGTCTTGGTCACAGGGTTCGAGCCGTTCGGCGGAGACACCGTCAACGCGTCGGCGGAGGCCGTACTGGCTCTCGCGGCACGCTGGGCGGGGCCGGAGGAACTCGTCACGGCGGTGCTGCCGGTCGTGTTCGACCAGGTCAGGTCACCGGACGGACCGCTGTTGCGGCTCCTGGACGAGCACGCGCCGGACGTCGTCGTCGCCGTGGGGCTGGCCGACGGCGTCACGCAGGTGCGGATCGAACGGGTGGCGATCAACCTCATGGACGCGCGGTTGCCCGACAACGGTGGAGCCCAGCCGGTCGACGTCCCCGTCGCGGACGGCGGGCCCGCCGCCCGGTTCGCGACCCTCCCGGTCAAGGCCGCGGCCGCCGCCGTGCGCGCCGGCGGAGTCCCCGCGGGAGTCACGTACAGCGCGGGGACGTACGTCTGCAACGCCAGCTTCTACGCCCTCCAGCACGCGCTGGCGGAGCGGCCCGGTGTGCTGTCCGGGTTCGTGCACGTGCCGCGCACCACGGAGGAGGTCGGGGGAGCGGCCTCCGCTTCCGCGCTGTCCGACGGCGGCGAGCCCCACCTCCCGCTCGACGCGCTCGCCGGCGCCCTGGAGATCGTCGTGCGCACCGCGCTCGCGGCGGCCCGCGGTGAGCTGGCCGAGCCGGCAGAGACCGCGGGGACGCTGCACTGACCGACGCCGGTGCCTTGCCGCAGGTGCCCCCGATGGTCGAAAATCCGGCCAACCGGACATGGTGGTTCGACGAGGGTCGCGGCGGCCGCTGGGGTCGTGACCGTGGAGGGTGTGGCGCATGACGGACAGGCGGCTGGGCATCGGCGACGGCAGGGGCCACGCGGTGGTGGTCGGAGGCAGCGTCGCCGGCCTCATGGCGGTGGCGGCGCTCGCCGGGCACGCGGAGCGGGTGACCCTCGTCGAGCGCGACCGGTACCCGGACCGGCCCGAGCCGCGCAAGGGGGTGCCGCAGAGCAAGCACACCCACCTCCTGCTGGAGAGCGGTCTGGTGGCCATGGAGCGGTTCCTCCCGGGCCTCGGGGACGAGCTGGTGGCTGCCGGCGCGCTGCGGGTCCGGTCCCCTACGGACTACCTGCAGCACATGCGGGGCCGCTGGCTCGGCCGGTGGCCGGTGTCGGCCACGACGGTGTGCCTCACCCGGCCGCTGCTGGAGCACGTGGTGCGGGGACGGATCCTCGCGCTCCCGGGGGTGACGGCGGCGCAGGGGACCGACGTCGTGGGCCTGACCGGGTCGGCGCACCAGGTCACCGGCGTGCTGCTGCGCGAGCGCGGCGGAGCCGCCTCCGAGCCGACGCCGCTGACCGCCGACCTGGTGGTCGACGCGTCCGGCCGCTCCTCCCGCATGCCCGGATGGCTCGAGGAGCTCGGCGCGGGCAGGCCGGCGGAGGAGCGGGTCGAGTCCGGCATCGGCTACGTGTCGCGGGTCTACCGGGACCGCTCGGTCGACACGCTGACGGACGCCCGGATCCTCTACCTCATCGGGGAGACGATCGGCGCCGTGGTCGCCCCGGTGGAACCGGCGGGCACCTACATGATCACCTTCGCCACCCCGCGCGGAGAGGCCCTGCCGACCGCGTCCGACGCCTTCGAGTCCATGGCCGACCGCCAGCCGCACCCCGTGCTCCGGCACTGGATCGACAACGCGGAACCGGTCTCGCCCGTCTTCGGGTTCCGCAGGACGGAGAACGTGCGCAGGGCCTACGACCGCGTGGTCCCTGACGGTCTGCTCGTCACGGGCGACGCGCTGTGCGCGCTGAACCCGGTGTTCGGCCAGGGCATGTCGACGGCGGCGCTGGACGCCGTCGCGCTCGACGAGAGCCTCGCGGCCGGCCGCTCGGGCCGCAGGACCCAGACGGCGTTGCTCGCCGCGTCCGCGCAGGCCTGGGCGATCTCGACGGGGGCGGACAAGGCGCGTCCCGACGTCACGGGCAACGCGGCGGCACGCTCGCTCGGCGACCGGGTCACCAGCTGGTACCTCGGCCGGATCCAGGAGCGCTGTGGGGTGAACCGCGAGGTCCAGACCACGTTCCGCCGGGTGCTCGGGCTGATGGCGCCGACGACGGACCTCTTCCGGCCGCAGGTCCTGCGGTCCGTGCTGTTCCAGAGGGGCACGCCCGCTGACGCCGAGGCGCCGCTGCGCCTGGCCGCCGACAGGGGGTAAAGGGGCCGGGCCGGCCTCCTGAGCAGCCCTGCTGCGGGAGTGTCAGTGGTCGGTCGTACCGTAGTCACATGCGACCCGTGACCGATCTGCAGCGCACGGTGGCCCCTTTCGAGGTCATCTCCGAATACGAGCCGGCAGGTGACCAGCCGACGGCGATCGCCGAGCTGGCCGAACGCGTCCAGGCGGGCGAGAAGGACGTGGTGCTGCTCGGCGCCACGGGTACCGGAAAGTCGGCGACGACAGCCTGGCTCGTCGAGAAGCTGCAGCGACCCACCCTCGTCATGGCGCCCAACAAGACGCTCGCGGCGCAGCTCGCCACCGAGTTCCGCGAGCTGCTGCCGAACAACGCCGTCGAGTACTTCGTGTCGTACTACGACTACTACCAGCCCGAGGCGTACATCGCGCAGTCGGACACGTACATCGAGAAGGACTCCTCGATCAACGACGAGGTGGAGCGGCTGCGGCACTCGGCGACGTCGTCGCTGCTGACGCGTCGCGACGTCATCGTGGTGGCCTCGGTGTCGTGCATCTACGGCCTGGGCACGCCGCAGGAGTACGTGGACCGCATGGTGCGGCTCGACGTGGGCGACGTGGTGGAGCGCGACCAGCTGCTGCGCCAGTTCGTGACCATGCAGTACACCCGTAACGACATGTCGTTCACGCGCGGCACGTTCCGGGTGCGCGGCGACACCGTGGAGATCATCCCGGTGTACGAGGAGCTCGCGATCCGGATCGAGATGTTCGGCGACGAGATCGAGTCCATCCAGACGCTGCACCCCCTCACGGGCGACGTGGTGCGCAACGAGGAGTCGATCTATGTCTTCCCCGCCACCCACTACGTGGCCGGCCCCGAGCGCATGGAACGGGCCATCGGCGGCATCGAGAAGGAGCTGGAGGAGCGGCTGGCCGAGCTGGAGAAGCAGGGCAAGCTGCTGGAGGCGCAGCGGCTGCGCATGCGCACCACCTACGACATCGAGATGATGCGCTCGATCGGCACCTGCAGCGGCATCGAGAACTACTCGATGCACATCGACGGCCGAGAGCCCGGCACCGCGCCCAACACGTTGCTCGACTACTTCCCCGAGGACTTCGTGCTCGTCATCGACGAGTCCCACCAGACGGTGCCCCAGATCGGGGCCATGTACGAGGGCGACGCGTCCCGCAAGCGCGCGCTCGTCGACCACGGGTTCCGGCTGCCGAGCGCCATGGACAACCGCCCGCTGAAGTGGGAGGAGTTCACCGAGCGCATCGGTCAGACCGTGTACCTCTCGGCCACGCCCGGCGACTACGAGCGCTCGCTGTCCGACGGTGTCGTGGAGCAGGTGATCCGGCCGACCGGGCTGGTCGACCCGGAGATCGTCGTGAAGCCGACGACCGGGCAGATCGACGACCTCCTCGGGGAGATCCGCGACCGCGTGGACCGGAACGAGCGCGTGCTCGTGACCACGCTGACCAAGAAGATGGCCGAGGACCTCACCGACTACTTCCTGGAACGCAACGTCCGGGTGCGCTACCTGCACTCCGACGTCGACACCCTGCGCCGCGTCGAGCTGCTGCGTGAACTGCGGCTCGGCGAGTACGACGTGCTCGTGGGCATCAACCTGCTGCGCGAGGGCCTTGACCTGCCCGAGGTGTCGCTGGTGGCGATCCTCGACGCCGACAAGGAGGGCTTCCTGCGCTCCGGGCGATCCCTCATCCAGACCATCGGCCGCGCAGCCCGTAACGTCTCGGGCCAGGTCCACATGTACGCGGACAAGATCACGCCCGCCATGCAGATGGCGATCGACGAGACCACTCGCCGCCGCGAGAAGCAGGTGGCGTACAACCTGGAGCGCGGGCTGGACCCGCAGCCGCTGCGCAAGAAGATCGCGGACGTCACCGACATGCTCGCCCGCGAGGACCTGGACACCCAGGAGCTCCTGGCCGGCGGGTTCCGGAACAGCCGCAAGGCGAAGGGCGAAGGCCGTCCGGGCGCCCGGGTGCCGGGATCGCCGAAGGAGGGTGCGACGTCGGGCAACCGGCTGGCCGGTGCGGCGGCGAGCGAGCTGGCCGAGCTGATCCAGGAGCTGACGGACCAGATGCACGCGGCGGCCGCGGAGCTGCAGTTCGAGGTGGCGGCCAGGCTGCGCGACGAGATCTCCGGGCTCAAGAAGGAGCTGCGACAGATGCAGGCCGCGACGGCGTAGACCGGGCCGGGCCGTGCTGGCCCGGCCGGGCCAGCACGGGGGTGTCATACGTCATGTTCGGGAACAAAGGTGGCGTCCGTATGCTTCCCTGCGTTGGAGGGGAGTACCTCGAAACGGCCTGGTCGTCATCACAGCTGCCGATGACGCCAGCTCGGCCTGGCCGGCTCGTCGTGCGACCCAGCATGGTTTCGGCCAGGCTGGTGCACGGGCGGGCGAGGAAGACCTCCGGTGCCCTGCTGTACACACCGGAGGCTCGATGCTGTCGCGCGTTCCTCCCTGTTCTGGAAGGAAACAATGGTCCACGAACTTCCCGTGACCTTTGAGGCAGTCGCACTCGGGGCGATGATCGTCCTGCTGGTGGCCGATCTCCTCATCGTCGGGCGCCGTCCGCACATCCCGTCCATGAAGGAGAGCGCCCTCTGGGTGAGCTTCTACGTGGGGCTCGCCATCATCTTCGGTGTGGTCGTCTGGGTGGTCGGTGGCGTCACCCCGGCCGCGGAGTTCTATGCCGGCTGGCTCATGGAGTACTCCCTGAGCGTCGACAACCTGTTCGTGTTCGTCATCATCATGGCCAGGTTCGCGGTACCGCGTGAGCAGCAGCAGCGGGTACTCATGGTCGGCATCATCATGGCCCTGGTCTTCCGCGCGGCGTTCATCCTCGCGGGCGCCGCCCTGATCGAGCAGTTCACCTGGCTCTTCTACATCTTCGGCGCCTTCCTCATCTACACGGCGATCCAGCAGGCGATCCCCGAGAAGCCCGAGGAGCACGACGACTACAAGGAGAACGCGCTCATCCGGATGATGCGGCGGGTCCTGCCCCTGCACCACCAGTACGACGGCGCCAAGCTGCGCACGACCGTCGACGGCCGCAAGCTCTTCACCCCGATGATCATCGTGTTCCTGGCGATCGGCTCGACCGACGTCCTGTTCGCGGTGGACTCGATCCCCGCGATCTTCGGCATCACCAAGGACCCGTTCATCGTGTTCAGCACCAACCTGTTCGCGCTGATGGGACTGCGTCAGCTCTACTTCCTGCTGGGCGGCCTGCTGGACCGGCTGGTGTACCTGCCGCTCGCGCTGTCGGCGATCCTCGGCTTCATCGGCATCAAGCTGATCCTCGAGGCGCTGCACACCAACTCGATCCCGTGGATCAATGGTGGCGAGGGCTTCCACTGGGCGCCCGAGATCCCGATCTGGCTCTCGCTGACGGTGATCGTCGTCTCGCTGGTGGTCGGTACGGCGGCGAGCCTCATCAAGTCGGCGCACGACGAGCGGATCGAGGCCTCGAAGTAGGGGGCTGACCGACACGACGGGTATGTACAGCAGGTCGACGGCCGCGTCCACGCAGTGGCGCGGCCGTCGGCCTGCCGTAGGTGCCCACGGGAGCCGGGGCGCACGTCAGACCAGGGTGTAGTCCAGCTGGATCGAGAAGATGTTCCGGTCTCCTGACCGGAGCGTCCCGGTGAACGCCCGGTCGTGCAGCTCTGGTTCGGCGGGGGCGGACGGCTCGACGTCCACGGTGCAGGTCTGACCCGCCGCGGCGAGATGGTCGGCCTGCAGCCGGTAGAGACCCGCCTGCCACCGCGCGCCGGGGCCCGCCGCGGCGTCCAGCACATGGTCGAAGAGCGAGAACGTGGCGTAGCCGGCGACGGACACGGGGAGAGCGGGGTACCCGTCGAAGTGCCCCCGGCACATCGAGGCCTCCACGGCCAGCTTCGCGGTGGCGCTCCCGGCGTCCGCGGCGACGTCGACGAGCGGAGCCGCCGCGCCGTACGGGTTGGCGGGCTCCGCCGCGTCGGGCTCGGTGGCCCGCCCCATCAGACGCCGGAACACGGGCACCGACAGCACGAGGTACTCGAGGTCGAGCCGCGCCACGAGGTTCCCGTAGGCGTCGTGCAGCACGGTCTCGGCGACGGCCCGGTTGCGGCCGCTCATCCGGGCGCTCGCGGTCCCGTGGAGGGTGCTCGGCAGCCCGGCGGGCGGGTACATGCGCCCGACACCGCGGTGCGCGAGGTAGTAGTGCTGCCCGCCGCTCGGGTTGGTCGTGGCCGCGGCGCAGAGGCCGAGGATGGCGAGGTGGCGGCCCGCCTCCGCGACGTTGATCACGGTCGCCTGGCGGCCGGTCGGCGTCTGGACCGGGACGGTGGCCCTTGCCTGCCCCGGGACAGGGCTGGCCAGGTCATCGAGCGCGTAGTACGGCGGCGCCACGCAGATCTGCGGGCCGATCTTCTCGTAGGCCACAGCGGTGCTGTCGACAGAGGTCATGCAGTGCCTCCCCGAACGTAGCCGGCAGTTCTGGAAACGGCATCATGCGCACCACGCGGCACGGTGCGCCATGCCTCCAATGTGATGTTTGCGCAATAATCTCCACATGGTGGAGTATTGGGCCGTCTGACCCGTCGCCCGGTGTTGACACGGTGGGACCCGTTGCCGGACCGATGGGAGTCCGCGAGGCCGACGTGCCGGACGGTGGGGCACTTCCCTCGGGCCGCTCGCTCACCGCCTCGTGGCAGGTCACCGTGCCCGAGGACGCACGGTGCCCGAGGACGCACCGTGCCCGAGGACGCGACAGCGGGCCTGCACGAGGCCAGCGGGGTCCTCGGCTGCGCCACCGAGCTCGGCACCGTGACGAGCGTCGCCGGCACGGGAGCGGGCCGGTGGCGCTGCGCTACTCGGCCAGGCCTCCGATGACCACGTCCCACTGGCGCACGTTGCGCTCGGCGATCACGCCGCGGACGGTGAACGGGTCGGCGTCCAGGATCGCCAGGGCGGCGTCGGCCGACTCCGCCTCGACCACGACGAGGGCGCCTGTCCCGCCGTCGACCGGGCCGGAGGCGCGGACGATGCCCTGCGCGTTGAGCCCGAGCAGGAACTCACGGTGGCTCGGGCGGACCTCGTCACGGGTCGTCACGTCGTCGGTGTAGGTGTAGCTCACGGCGTAGATGCTCATGGGCGTCAGCCTGCCACGACCGGTGAACTCTTGATGAAGTCGTTCGTCACACGGCACCCCCACCAGGCAGACTCGGACCATGGACGCACGTGAGAACCACTTCGACCTCGTCGTGATCGGATCCGGCCCCGGCGGCCAGAAGGCCGCGATCGGCGCCGCCAAGCTGGGCAAGCGGGTCGCGGTGGTCGAACGGCGCGACCATGTCGGCGGCGTGAGCCTCCACACCGGCACCATCCCGTCCAAGACGCTGCGCGAGGCCGCGCTCTACCTGACCGGCCTGCAGATGCGGGACGTGTACGGCTCCAGCTACCGGCTCAAGGAGCACATCACGGTCCAGGACCTGCTCGCCCGCCTGCAGCACGTCATCGGGCGGGAGATCGAGGTGGTGCGCAACCAGCTGGCGCGCAACCAGGTCGAGACCGTCGTGGGCAGCGCCCGGTTCGCCGGGCCGCACGACATCGAGGTGACGGACCCGGAGGGCGACGTCGTCCGCCGGCTGACCGCGGACAAGGTGGTCGTCGGGGTCGGCACCCGGCCCGCCCGGCCCGCGAACATCGCGTTCGACGGCGTGCGTGTGGTCGACTCCGACGGCATCCTCGACATGAGCGAGGTGCCCCGCACCATGGTCGTGGTCGGTGCGGGCGTGATCGGCATCGAGTACGCGTCGGTCTTCGCCGCGCTCGGTACGCGGGTCACCGTCGTCGAGGCGCGCGAGAAGATCCTCGAGTTCTGCGACTCCGAGGTGGTCGAGGCGCTCAAGTTCCAGCTCCGTGACCTGTCGGTGACGTTCCGGCTGGGCGAGACCGTGGAGTCCGTGACCGCGGGCGCCGACGGGACGGTCACCGCGCTCGCCTCGGGCAAGCGGATCCCGGCCGACTGCGTGCTCTACTCCGCCGGGCGGCAGGGCTCGACCGACGGGCTCGACCTGGCCGCCGCCGGGCTCGAGGCGGACAAGCGCGGGCGGCTCCAGGTCGACAAGCAGTTCCGCACCTCCGTGGAGCACATCTACGCCGTCGGCGACGTGATCGGCTTCCCCGCGCTCGCGGCGACCTCGCAGGAGCAGGGTCGTCTGGCGGCGTACCACGCGTTCGGCGAGCCGGTCTCGTCGGTGCTCGAGCTGCAGCCGATCGGGATCTACACGATTCCCGAGATCTCCTACTGCGGGGACACGGAAGGCCAGCTCACCACCGCGGGCGTGCCGTACGAGGTCGGGATCGCGCGCTACCGCGAGCTGGCGCGGGGGCAGATCGTCGGCGACTCCTACGGGATGCTCAAGCTGCTCGTCTCGACCGAGGACCGCAAGGTGCTGGGTGTGCACGTGTTCGGTACGGGGGCCACGGAGATCATCCACATCGGCCAGGCGATCATGACGACCGGCGGCACCGTTGACCACCTGGTCGACACGGTGTTCAACTACCCGACGCTCGCGGAGGCGTACAAGGTGGCCGCCCTCGACGCGACCAACAAGATGCGCGACGTGGAGCGGTTCGGCATGTGACGGCCGCGGCGCTCCGCGCCGACCGGTGTCGACGACGGCACCCGCCCACCGTGCGGTGAGCGGGTGCCGTCCTGCGTCTGCCGCGACGCGTGAGCCGGTGCTACTTGTCGCCGGCCACCGAAGGCACCTCGGCGTCGGCGAGCGTCACGAGCGCCTGTGCGTGCAGCGCGTGCTGCCACTTGCCCAGGTCCTCGATGGTCTTGATCTTGAGCTCGGCGAGCATCTCGTCGTGCTTCGGCGTGAGGCCGAGCAGCGCCGACGGCGGTGCCGACAGGATGGCGGCGATGCTCTGGTCGTTGTAGGCCTTGTCGACGAGCTTGTTGAGGTTCAGGCTCACGTGCCTGCCTTTCGTCCGTGCGGTCGTGGAGCGGCAGGGCTTTCACCCGGCCGAGGGAAGGATGTCGCTATCCAAGGCGATATGCAACCTTTGCCCTAATTGTCGCGACAGCGTGTCGGGCCGGCACGGCGCGGCGGCCCGACGGCGGCGTTCACCAGCGCTCCCGTCCCCGGGTGGGCCCTGGACGCTCGGCGTCGATCCGTGCGCGGGGTGAATCAGCCTTGCCGTTCCCCTTGCAGTGTTGGACGTTCGTCCTGTTGACTTGCTCATCGTGGTGGTCTCGGAGGTGTCGACCCGGTTGGCCGCCGCGGTCCGGGCCGCCCGCGCAGCGGTACGCCGCGGTCCGCTGACGTCTGCTCCGGACGAGGTGCCGCGCGACGGCGTCAGGTGGCCGACCGCCCTGCTCGACCCCGCGCAGGCCGTCGTCCCGTTCCTCGGCCGCGAAGAGGAGCTCGACGAGCTGCGTACCTGGGCCGAGGGCGCCACACCGATCCGGCTCCGGCTGGTCGTCGCGCCGGCAGGCTTCGGCAAGACCCGGCTGGCGCTCGAGTTCGGCGACCGGATGCGCGTCTCCGGCTGGACCGTGGTCCCGGTACCGCGCGGCAAGGAGGCAGCGACGATCCGTGCGCGACCGGACGGTGACGTGCTCTTCGTCGTGGACAACGCGGCGACCCGGCTCGACCTCGGTGCGATGCTCGACGCCCTCGGCCGGCCCGCCGGAGGCCGCACCCGCGTCCTGCTGCTCGCCCGTGTCGCGGGGGAGTGGCTACGCCGCCTGCGCTGGGGCTCGACGCTCTGGACGCAGCTCGAGCCCGGAGCCGCGACGCAGACCGCGCTCGGCCTGCCGCTGACGCCCGGCCTGCCGGACGACGTCGTGCTGGAGGCCGCGGTCGCCGCGTTCGCCGAACGTCTCGGTGTCGAGAGCCCCGGCGTGGCCGACGTGCGAGCGCCCGAACCGGCCGGCGCCACCCGCGTGGTCGACCTGCACGCGGCCGCAGCGCTGGCCGCGCTCGAGGCGGCGGGCACCCCGGTCCCCGCGGACGAGCCGCACCCCGTCCGCGCCCTGCTCGAGGTCGCCGCGAGCTCGTGGGCCTGGTCGGCGCGGGAGGCCGGGCTCGACCTGACCATCGACGAGGTCCAGGACGTCGTGGCGGCGGCGTGCCTGCTCGGCGTGGACGACGCGGCCGGCGCGCGCGACGTGCTGCGCCGCGTCGTCCCCGGCCTGCCGGTCCGCGCGGGAGCCCGGTGGCTGCTCGGGCTGCAGAGCTCCGTGGTGGGCCTCGGGGCGAGTGCCGTGGGGCACGACCGCGTCGGCGACCTGCTCATCGTGGACCGGCTCGGGCGATCGGTCGCCCTGGTCGGCTCGTGCACGTGGGGACTGTCCAGGAGGGCGGCGCTGCGGGTGGTGCGGGTCGCCCGCCGGGTCGAGGTCGAGCTGGGGGAGCAGCCAGGAGCCGCGGCGCTCGCGGGCGAGCTCCTGCGGCGCGCCGCCGACTCGTGCGGCGACGATCCGCGCGCCCTGCGGACCATGTTCCTGCTCAAGCAGCGCAGCCTGCTCGGGGGCACCGCCGACGACGTCGAGCGGGGCCAGCAGGCGGTCGTGGTGGCGCGGGACCCGGTGGGCCGCGCGGAGGCGCTGCTCGACCTCGGTGCCGCGCTGAAGGAGTCGGGCCGGCTGGCGGAGGCGCTCGACACCCTCGACGCCGCCGTCGCCGCCTGGCGGCGCCTCGCGGCAGGAGATCTCGACCGGTACCGGACGGCCCTGATCGACTCGATCAACACGCTGGGCACCGCGCACTGGGGCGCCGGGCTGACCCAGGAGGCGCTGCGGCTTGAGCTCGAGGCGCTCGAGCTGTGCCGTGCGGCCCCGGAGCGGGACGTGACCTGGGTGGAGCCCGAGCTGGCCCGGACCCTGATCAGCCTGACCGTCAGCCTGGTCGAGACCGGGCACCCGCAGGAGCACGAGGCGCGGAACGCCGAGGTCATCCCGATCCTGCGGACCCTCGTGGCCCGTGATCCCCGGCAGTGGGGCGTCCCGCTGGCGCAGACGCTGTCCAACCGGGCGGTGACCCTGACCGAGAGTCGCCCCCAGGAGGCCCTTCCCTGCGCGCAGGAGGCGGTGGACATCAGCCGCGAGCTCGTGCTGCAGGCCGCCCAGCGGCACCGCCCGCAGCTCGGGTTCGTGCTGACGAACCTCGGCAACGCGTACGCGGCGCTGGGCCGGGACCGCGACGCGATCGGGCCGCTCGGCGAGGCCGTGGCGCTGCGCCGCGAGCTCGCGCGCGAGAACCCGGTCGCGCACACGTGGACGCTCGCCTACACCCTCGCGTCGCTCGGTGCCGTGCGCTCCCGGCTCGGCGACCTGGACGAGGCGATAGCCATCGAGCGGGAGGCGGTGCTGCTGCGCCGCCGGCTCGTGCGCGAGAACCCGACCCGGTACCGCCGGATGCTGGCGGCCTCCCTGTCCAACCTCGCGGTGACGCACTCCCGGTCCGGCGAGCCGGAGGAGGCGCTGCCGCTGGAGCAGGAGGCGGTGGCGATCCGGCGTGGCCTGGCGGAGGAGGGGCAGCCCGGCGAGGAGTACCTGGCGCGCTCGCTGTCCAACCTGGGCGTGCTGTTCTCGGAGCTGGGCCGGGCGGCCGACGCCGTCGCGCCCACTCGGGAGGCCGTCGCCCAGCTGCGCCTGCTGGCCGCCGGCGACCCGGACCGCTTCGAGCCCGACCTCGCCGACGCGCTGCTGAACCTGGGGGCGGCCCTCATCGACGCGGGGCGGTCCGAGGAGGGCATCGACCCGACGGCGGAGGCCGTGCGCGTGCGCAGGGACCTGGCCCGACGGAGCCCTGAGCTCCACCTGCCCGGCCTGGCGTCCGCGCTCTCCAACATGGTGTCGGTCCACCTCGACCTCGAGCGGTTCGAGCCGGCGGCCCAGTACGCGCAGGAGGTCGTGGACGTGCGACGGCGCCTCGTCGACGGGTCGTACGCGCACGAGCAGGACCTGCTGCGCGCCCTTGACCTGCAGGCTCGGGTGCGCCGCGCCGGCGTGGCCGGCGGCCGCCCCGTGCGCTGACGCGGAGCGGTGTGACGAGTCCGACAGGCTCATCCATAGAACAGGCGTGCGAATGTCGGTGAGGCGCCCTAGTATGCCTGTGTGAGCAATCGTCTCGTCGTCTCGGGAGCCCGGGAGCACAACCTCAAGAACGTCGATCTGGACCTGCCCAGGGACCGGCTCATCGTGTTCACGGGGCTGTCGGGCTCCGGTAAGTCGTCGCTCGCGTTCGACACGATCTTCGCCGAAGGTCAGCGCCGGTACGTCGAGTCCCTGTCCGCCTACGCGCGGCAGTTCCTGGGCCAGATGGACAAGCCTGACGTCGACTTCATCGAGGGTCTGTCGCCCGCGGTGTCGATCGACCAGAAGTCCACCAACCGCAACCCGCGGTCCACCGTCGGCACCATCACCGAGGTGTACGACTACCTGCGCCTGCTCTTCGCGCGCGCGGGCACCCAGTACTGCCCGGTGTGCGGCGAGAAGGTGCAGTCGCAGACACCCCAGCAGATCGTCGACCAGATCCTCGAGCTGCCCGAGAGCACGCGCTACCAGGTGCTGGCACCCGTCGTGCGCGGCCGCAAGGGCGAGTACTCGGACCTGTTCAAGGAGCTGCAGGCCAAGGGCTTCTCGCGCGCCCGCGTCGACGGGGAGGTCGTGCAGCTGACCGACCCGCCCGCGCTGGAGAAGAAGCTGAAGCACGACATCGAGGTGGTCGTGGACCGGCTCGTTTCGCGCGAGGGCGTGCAGCGCAGGCTCACGGACTCCGTGGAGACCGCGCTCGCCCTGGCGAACGGGCTCGTGATGATCGAGCTGGTGGACGCCGACATCGACGACCTGGCGCGTACCCGCAAGTTCTCCGAGAAGCGGGCGTGCCCCAACGAGCACACCCTGGCGCTCGACGAGATCGAGCCGCGGACCTTCTCGTTCAACGCGCCGTACGGCGCCTGCCCCGAGTGCACCGGCATCGGCTTCCGGCTGGAGGTCGACCCGGACCTCATCGTGCCGGACGACGAGCAGACGCTCCGCGGTGGCGCCGTCGTGCCGTGGGCGCAGACGTCCTCGGAGTACTTCGAGCGGGTGCTGACCGCGCTCGCGGACGAGATGAAGTTCTCCATGGACGTGCCGTGGCGTGCGCTGCCCGAGCGTGCCCGCGAGGCGATCCTGCACGGTCGTGACCACAAGGTGCACGTCAAGTACAAGAACCGCTGGGGCCGCGAGCGGCAGTACTCGACCGGGTTCGAGGGTGCCGTGACGTTCCTGGAGCGCCGGCACCGCGAGACCGACTCCGACTGGTCCAAGGAGAAGTACGAGGCCTACATGCGTGAGGTGCCGTGCCCCACGTGCGGTGGCGCGCGGCTCAAGCCGGAGGTGCTCGCGGTCAAGGTGGGCGGGCTGTCCATCGCCGATGTCAGCCGCCTCCCGGTGGGCGAGGCCGCCGAGTTCCTCAAGGGCATCGAGCTCGGGGTCCGCGAGGCGCAGATCGCCACCGAGGTGCTCAAGGAGATCCACGCCCGCCTCGGCTTCCTGCTCGACGTGGGGCTGCACTACCTCACGCTGGAGCGTCCCGCGGGCACGCTGTCCGGCGGCGAGGCCCAGCGGATCCGGCTCGCCACCCAGATCGGCTCCGGGCTGGTCGGCGTGCTGTATGTGCTGGACGAGCCGTCCATCGGGCTGCACCAGCGGGACAACCGCCGCCTCATCGACACGCTCACGCGTCTGCGCGACCTCGGCAACACGCTCATCGTCGTCGAGCACGACGAGGACACGATCCGCGCGGCCGACTGGATCGTCGACATCGGCCCGGGCGCCGGCGAGCACGGCGGCAACGTCATCCACTCGGGGGACTACGCCGGCCTGCTCGAGAAGAAGGACTCGGTCACGGGCGCGTACCTGGCGGGCCGCCGGACCATCCCGGTGCCGGCAAAGCGCCGCGCGGTCGACAAGGCCCGGCAGGTCACGGTCGTGGGCGCGCACGAGAACAACCTGCGTGACGTCGACGTGTCGTTCCCGCTCGGCGTGCTGACGGTCGTCTCTGGCGTCTCCGGCTCCGGCAAGTCCACGCTCGTCAACTCGATCCTGTACACGGTCATGGCGAACCAGCTCAACGGCGCCCGCCGGGTCGCGGGGCGGCACCGGCGCGTGACGGGTCTGGACGAGCTCGACAAGGTGGTCCATGTGGACCAGGGGCCGATCGGCCGCACGCCGCGCTCGAACCCGGCCACGTACACCGGCGTCTGGGACCGTATCCGCAAGATCTTCGCGGAGACCGAGGAGGCCAAGGTGCGTGGCTACGGGCCCGGCCGGTTCTCCTTCAACGTCAAGGGCGGGCGCTGCGAGGCCTGCGCGGGCGACGGCACCATCAAGATCGAGATGAACTTCCTGCCGGACGTCTACGTGCCCTGCGAGGTCTGCCACGGGGCGCGGTACAACCGCGAGACGCTCGAGGTGCACTTCAAGGGCAAGACGGTCGCCGACGTGCTCGACATGCCGATCGAGGAGGCCGCGGAGTTCTTCAAGGCGTTCCCCGCGATCTCGCGGCACCTGTCCACGCTGGTCGACGTGGGCCTCGGCTACGTGCGGCTCGGACAGCCCGCGCCCACGCTCTCCGGTGGTGAGGCGCAGCGCGTCAAGCTGGCGGCGGAGCTGCAGAAGCGGTCCTCGGGGCGCTCGGCCTACGTGCTGGACGAGCCGACCACCGGCCTGCACTTCGAGGACGTCCGGCGCCTGCTGGGTGTGCTGCAGTCACTGGCGGACAAGGGCAACACGGTCATCGTGATCGAGCACAACCTCGACGTGATCAAGAACGCCGACTGGGTCATCGACATGGGCCCGGAGGGCGGCAGCGGCGGCGGCAACGTCGTGGCGCAGGGCACGCCGGAGGCGGTCGCGACCGTTCCGGAGAGCCACACCGGTACGTACCTCGCGGAGATCCTCGACGGGCATGCGCAGGCGGGGGAGATCCCGGTGATCGCGCCCGCCAACGGCGCGGCGAAGCGCAAGCCGGCGGCCAAGCGGACCACGAAGGCCAAGGCGGCCGCCACGGCCTGAGACGGCGCGGGACGGGACAGCGCCGGGCGGGACGGTGCCGGGCGGGACGGTGCGTCGTCCCGGCTGATCGGCTGACGGAGATCCACCGATCGGTGGACCCGACGGTTGATCCGCGCCGTCCCGCCCGGGACGAGGCTGGGTGCCATGAGTACACCGACCGCGCCCCGCCTGGCGTACGTGGACAACCTCCGGCTCTGGCTGACCGTTCTCGTGGTGCTGCACCACGCGGCCGTCGTCTACAGCCCCCTGGCCGTCTGGCCGTACCACGAACCCGGACGCGGCCCCACCTCGGCCCTGCTCCTCCTGTTCCTGGTCCTGAACCAGCTGTGGTTCATGAGCGCGTTCTTCGCGATCTCCGGCCTGTTCGCACCAGGGTCCATCGAGCGCAAGGGCGCCCGGTCGTACTCCCTGGACCGGCTGCGCCGTCTCGGGATCCCGCTGCTGGTGTTCCTCGTCGTGCTGAACCCGCTGATGAACCTCCACGACTTCCCGTCGGCCGGCGCCGGGACGTCTCCGCTGCGGTGGTGGGCGGACGTGGCGACGCCGCAGTACATGTGGTTCGTCGAGACCCTCCTGGTCATGTCTCTCGTCCACGCCGCGTGGCGGCACCTGCGCCGTGGTCGGCGCCACGCTCCCGTGCTCGTGCGGGGCCTGCCCGGGACACGCACGGTCCTGCTCTTCGCAGCGGGCCTGACCGCTGCCGTCTGGCTGTGGCGCATCCTGGTGCCGACCGAGACGGCCTGGCCGGTCGTGGGCCTGCCCACGCCCGACCACCTGCCGCTGTACGTGGCGTTCTTCTGGCTCGGCACGCTGGCGCTGCGCAGGGGCTGGCTGGACGCGCTCACCGCGCGGGCCGCCCGGACCGGTGGGGCGGCCGCCGTGGCGGGGGCCGCCGTGTACCTGGCGGTGGCGGTCACCTCCCCGGACACCTTCGCCGGCGGGGGGTCGTGGCAGTCGCTGGTGACCGCCGCGGCGTCGGTCGCGACGGCACTCGGGCTCACCACCTGTGCGCTCGTGCTGTTCCGCACGTGGTTCGCCGTGCAGGGTCGACCGCTGCGCTTCCTCGCGGGCAACGCCTACGCCGTGTACCTCGTCCACGGGCCGGTGCTCGTGCTGCTCGCGCTGGTGCTGGCCCCGGTCGACGCGCCCGCGGTCGCGAAGTTCGCCCTGCTGGCGGTCACGGCGCTCCCCGTGTGCTGGGCCGTCGCACGGGCAGTGCGCGCCCTACCTGGCGCGCGGCAGGTGCTCTGAGCCCACCCCCTGTCACGATGTACCACGACGGCAAGGAGAGGGATCCGGTGGACGACGACGCGACAGCCCGGCGCTGGTCCGTGCGCCAGTGGCGTGCCGACCTGAGCGGGCCGGACGTCTGGCTGCGGTTCGAGGCGTTCCTGGTGGCCGTGCCCTGGATCCTGCTCCTCGTCCCCCTGATCCTCAGCCTCACCGCACCGGCCCCGGGGGCCTACGGACCGGTCGACCGGATGGTGCAGCTCGTGCTCGTCGTGCTCGCCGCCGGGTGGATCCTGGCCGGCCACACCCGGCACGACCCGCTCGCCCGCGGCCGGAGGGTGACCGTCGTCTACCTGGCCGGCCTGCTGACGTTCGCCGGGGTGCTCGCCACGCTCGACGACTACTTCGTGATCTTCGTGATCACCGGGTTCTTCCACGCGTACTACCTGGCCCGTCACCCACGCTCGTGGTCGGCGGTCTCGGCGGGGGTGCTCGCCACGTCGCTCGTCATCAACCTCGTGACGATCAGCCCTGAGCCGACGCTCCGTTCGATCGGGATGCTCGCCCTCATCGTCGTCGTGCAGACCGTCGCCATCTCCGGGGGCTACGTCCTGTCCGTCAGGGGCATGGAGCAGCAGCGCGAGCAGCAGCGTGCGGTCACCCGCCTGGAGCTGGCGCTCGCCGAGAACGAGAGACTGCACGCCCGCCTCGTCGAGCAGGCGCGCGACGCGGGCGTGGCGGACGAGCGACGTCGTCTGGCCGGTGAGATCCACGACACGCTGGCGCAGGGCCTGACCGGGATCGTCACGCAGGCACAGGCCGCGCAGCGTGTCTGGCACGACCCGGAGCGGGCGCGTCCGCACGTCGACCGGGCGCTCGACCTGGCCCGGGACTCGCTGGCCGAGGCCCGTCGCTCCGTGCGGTCCATGCACCCGGGCGAGCTGGTGAGCTCACGGCTCCCGGAGGCGCTGGCCGACCTCACCCGGCGCTGGGCGGCGGACCACGGCGTGGTCTGCTCCTGCGACGTCACCGGTGATGCCGTGCCGCTGCCGCCCGCCGCGGAGGTCGCCCTGTTCCGTGCGGCCCAGGAGTCGCTGACCAACGTCGCCCGGCACGCGGCCGCGAGCCGGGTGGGGGTGACCGTCAGCTACCTGGACGACGCCGTGCTGCTCGACGTCCGGGACGACGGCGCGGGCTTCTCGCCGCACGCCGGCGCCGAGACCTTCGGCCTGATCGCGATGCGGGAGCGGCTCGAGGGCGTCGGCGGCACCCTCGTCGTGGAGAGCGCCCCTGGCGAGGGCACGGCGGTCAGCGCGAGCGTCCCCGCGGGCAGGACGGCCGCCGCCGCGGTCCTCCCTGCCGGTGGCGGGGCCGCCGCAGGTGCGCCGGACCTCGCGACCACCACGGACACCGCCGGGCAGGGGCGCTCATGACCGCGCGCGACGTCTCCGCCGAGCACCCGATCCGGCTCCTGATCGCCGACGACCACCCCGTGGTGCGCAACGGGCTGCGCGGTGCGTTCGCCGACGACCCGGGGATCACGGTCGTCGGCGAGGTGGCCGACGGGCGCCAGGCCGTCTCCCGGGCGGTGCGCGGCGACGTCGACGTGGTGCTCATGGACCTCCGGATGCCGGTCATGGACGGGGTGGAGGCGACGGCCGAGCTGCGTCGACGCGTGCCGGACGTCCGCGTCCTGGTCCTGACGACGTTCGACGGTGAGACGGACGTGCTGCCCGCCGTCGCCGCCGGGGCGACCGGGTACCTCCTCAAGGACGCGGGCACGGACGAGCTCGCCGCGGCCGTCCGGGCGGCGCGGCGGGGCGAGGCGGTCCTCGCCCCGGCCGCGGCGGGCCACCTGATGAGCCAGGCACGCCGTCCCGCGCCCGCTCTGCTCACAGCGCGCGAGCTCGAGGTGCTCGCCCTGGTGGCTGACGGAGCGTCCAACCGCGAGGCCGCCCGCCGTCTGTTCATCAGCGAGGCCAGCGTCAAGACGCACCTCCTGCACGTCTACGGGAAGCTCGACGTGCGCGACCGCGCCGCCGCCGTCGGGGAGGCGTACCGGCGGGGACTCCTGCCCGCCACGCCGCCCTGAGCGGCAGTGTGATCCCGGCCACCAGCCGCTACGCTGACCCCATGAGCGGAGCCACGCATGACTACGCCGTGACGGTGCGGTGGACGGGCGCTGGGGACACGGGTACGTCGTCGTACACCGCGTACTCGCGGGACCACGAGATCGACCTGCCGCACAAGCCGCCGCTGCCCGGCTCGGCCGACCCCGCGTTCCGGGGCGACCCCGCCCGGAACAGCCCGGAGGAGCTGTTCGTCGCGAGCCTGAGCCAGTGCCACATGCTGTGGTTCCTGCACCTCGCGGCGGAGTCCGGTCTGGTCGTGCGCGAGTACAAGGACTCGGCGACGGGCACGATGCGGGTCGAGGCCCGTGGCGAGGGCGCGTTCACCGACGTGACGCTGCACCCGAAGATCGTCGTGGACCCGGGTGAGCTCGCTACCGACGAGCACGTCGCCGCCCTGCACCACAAGGCGCACGCCATGTGCTTCATCTCGCGGTCGGTGAACTTCCCGGTACACGTCTCGCCCGCCCGCCTCGGCGTCACCGTCTGACCCCCGCGCAGCGCGCCCCCAGGTGTCAGTGGCACCGTCTAGGTTGGGGTCATGGCGGATCCAGCTACCTATCGACCCAAGGCGGGAGAGATCCCGACGTCGCCCGGTGTCTACCGGTTCCGTGACGAGCACGGTCGGGTCATCTACGTGGGCAAGGCGAAGAACCTGCGCCAGCGCCTGGCGAACTACTTCCAGGACGTGGCGCACCTGCACGAGCGCACGCGACGGATGGTGACCACCGCGGCGTCGGTCGAGTGGACGGTGGTGGGCACGGAGGTCGAGGCACTCGCCCTCGAGTTCACCTGGATCCAGCAGTACGACCCGCGGTTCAACGTGAAGTACCGGGACGACAAGTCGTACCCCTACCTCGCGGTGACCCTCGGGGAGGAGGTCCCGCGCGCCCAGGTCATGCGTGGGGCCAAGCGCAAGGGGACGCGGTACTTCGGTCCCTACGGGCACGCGTGGGCCATCCGCGAGACCCTCGACCTGCTGCTGCGGGTCTTCCCGATCCGCACCTGCTCGGCGGGGGTCTACAAGCGTGCGGGCCAGTCGGGCCGCCCCTGCCTGCTCGGGTACATCGACAAGTGCTCGGCACCGTGCGTCGGCCGGATCAGCGTCGAGGACCACAGGGCGCTGGTCCTCGACTTCTGCGACTTCATGGCCGGTGACACCGCGAAGTTCGAGCGGCGCCTGACCAAGCGCATGCAGGAGGCCGCCGCGGAGATGGAGTACGAGCAGGCCGCCCGCCTGCGCGACGACATCGAGGCGCTGCGCCGGGCCACGGAGAAGAACGCGGTGGTGCTCGGTGACGCGACGGACGCCGACGTGTTCGCCATGGTGGGCGACGAGCTCGAGGCCGCGGTCCAGGTGTTCCACGTGCGTGGCGGCCGCATCCGCGGCCAGCGCGGCTGGGTGGTCGAGAAGGTCGAGGACGTCACCGACGGCGAGCTCGTGGAGCACCTGCTGCAGCAGGTGTACGGGGCAGCGGAGGAGGCGACCGGGCCGGAGGCCAGGGACGCGGTGCCCCGCGAGGTGCTCGTCCCCGTGCTGCCGCCCGACCTGGACCAGGTAGGGGCGTGGCTCACCGGGCTGCGCGGTGCCCGGGTGGACGTGCGCGTGCCGCAGCGCGGCGACAAGAAGGAGCTCGCCGAGACCGTCCGCAAGAACGCCGAGCACGCGCTCATGCTGCACCGCACCCGCCGTGCCGGTGACCTCACCACCCGCAGCCAGGCGCTGCGGGAGATCCAGGAGGCGCTGGACCTGGAGTCGGCGCCCCTGCGCATCGAGTGCTACGACATCTCGCACACGCAGGGCACCTACCAGTCCGCTTCCATGGTGGTGTTCGAGGACGGCCTGCCCCGCAAGAGCGAGTACCGCTCGTTCGGCATCCGCGGGTCGGACGGCGACGGCGCCCGCGACGACACCCAGGCCATGCACGAGGTCATCACGCGGCGCTTCAAGCGCTACCTCGCCGACCGGCTCCGGTCGAACGACGTCGAGATGTCCGCCGAGGTGTCCGACGGCGAGGTGGCCCCGGACGCCCCCGAGGAGAAGGCCCGGTTCGCCTACCCGCCCAACCTCGTGGTGGTCGACGGCGGCCCGCCGCAGGTCGCCGCCGCGAAGCGCGCGATGGACGAGCTCGGCATCACCGACGTGGCCCTCTGCGGCCTGGCCAAGCGCCTGGAGGAGGTCTGGGTGCCCGGGGACGACTACCCGGTGATCCTGCAGCGCTCCAGCGAGGGCCTGTACCTGCTGCAGCGGGTACGCGACGAGGCGCACCGGTTCGCCATCACGCAGCACCGCCGGCGGCGCAGCAAGGGCATGACGGCGTCCGTGCTCGACGACGTGCCAGGGCTCGGTCCCGCGCGCCGGAAGGTGCTCCTGACGCACTTCGGCTCGCTCAAGCGGCTCAAGGCGGCCAGCGTCGAGGAGATCGCCAGCGTGCGGGGCATGGGGGACAAGACGGCGGAGGCCGTGGTGGCCGCCCTCAAGGGCTGACGGTGCTGGCATGCTTGGCCCCATGAGCAACACCGAGCCGTCACCCACCACCGCACCCGACGGTATCGCCGAGGTCGAGGCCGCCACGCACGCCCCCGAGCACAGCGAGCCGCAAGTCCTGGTGATCACCGGAATGTCGGGCGCCGGCCGCTCACGAGCGGCGGCCGTGCTGGAAGACCTTGACTGGTACGTGGTCGACAACCTGCCCCCCATGATGCTCGTGCCCCTGGTGGACCTCATGGCCAAGGGGTCGAGCATCGAGCGCGTCGCGGTCGTCGTGGACGTGCGCGGCCGGGAGTTCTTCGCGGAGCTGGACAAGGTGCTCGTGCACATGACGGAGGCCGGCGTGGCCTACCGGATCCTGTTCCTCGACGCGAGCGACGAGGTGCTGGTGCGTCGCTTCGAGCAGGTGCGCCGCCCGCACCCGCTGCAGGGCGAGGGGCGCATCCTCGACGGCATCGCGGAGGAGCGGTCCGTCGTCGCGACCCTCGCCGAGCGTGCCGACCTGCGGATCGACACGTCCGACCTGTCCGTGCACGACCTCGCCCGGGAGATCCGCGGGTGGCTGGCGCACGACATCAACGAGGTGCTGCGGGTCAACGTCATCTCGTTCGGGTTCAAGTACGGCATCCCTCTGGACGCGGACCACGTGGTGGACGTACGGTTCCTGGCCAACCCGTACTGGATCACCGAGCTGCGGCATCTGACGGGTCGCGACCAGCCTGTTCGCGACTACGTGCTCGCGCGCCCGGGGGCCGTCGAGTTCATCGACCGCTACGTCGATGCCCTTGCGCCGGTGCTCGCCGGCTACCTCAACGAGGAGAAGCGTTACGTGACCATCGCCGTGGGATGCACGGGCGGAAAGCACCGGTCCGTCGCCATCTCGGAAGCCATCGCCGAACGGCTCCGTGCCAGGGGCCAGCTCGTCTCCGTCTCGGCTCGGGACCTGGGTCGCGAATGATCCCGCACGCCCCGGGAGTGCCCGACGTCCCCGCGCCGGAGTGGAGCAAGAATCCCTCCGTGGTCGCACTGGGCGGTGGGCACGGCCTGTCCGCGAGCCTGTCCGCGCTGCGCCTGATGTCGGACCGCCTGACGGCGGTCGTGACCGTGGCCGACGACGGTGGCTCGTCCGGACGGCTGCGCGAGGAGCTCGACGTGCTGCCGCCCGGCGACCTGCGGATGGCGCTCGCGGCCCTCTGCGACGACTCGGAGTGGGGGCGCACCTGGAGCGCGATGCTGCAGCACCGCTTCTCGTCGAAGGGCGAGCTGGACAACCACGCCATGGGCAACCTGCTGATCGTGGCACTGTGGGAGCTGCTCGGCGACGAGGTGGAGGGCCTGGACTGGGTGGGCCGCCTGCTCGGCGCCAGGGGCCGGGTGCTGCCGATGGCCTCGGTCCCGCTGGTGGTCGAGGCGGACGTGCGGCACCCCGCGACCCCTGAGCGTCCCGAGCCGACCCTGGAGACCGTGGTCGGCCAGAGCAGGGTGGCAGTCACCGAGGGCCGGATCGAGCAGCTGCGGCTGCTGCCCGCCGACCCGCCCGCCTCGCCGGAGGCGGTGCAGGCGGTGCTCGACGCCGACTGGGTGGTGCTCGGCCCGGGCTCCTGGTACTCGTCGGTGCTGGTCCATCTGCTGGTACCCGAGCTCGCCGACGCCCTGCACAGCACCAAGGCGCGGCGCTGCGTGACGCTCAACCTGTCGGCGGAGAACGGGGAGACGGCAGGGCTCACCGCCGTCGACCACCTGGAGGCGCTGCACAAGCACGCCCCCGGGCTACGGATCGACGCCGTGCTCGCCGACCCGTCGGCGGTCGAGGACGTCACCGGCCTGGAGGCCGCCGCGGCGTCGATGGGCGCCCGCGTGATCATGCGGCAGGTCCGGCGCGGCGACGACACGGCCAAGCACGACGGGCTGCGCCTCGCCGCCGCCTACCGCGACGTGTTCGAGGGCGTCTACGGCGACGTCTGACGGGCTGTGAGGCGACACGCCGGGACAATTCGCCCGAGTGTCCGCGATTCCACCGACCGGGTTCACCCACGACCATGGCAGTATGACGCCATGGCGCTCACGGGACAGGTCAAGGAGGAGCTCGCGCGGGTGCGGGTGGCGAAGACGTCCTGCCGTAAGGCAGAGGTCTCCGCGACACTGCGGTTCTCCGGCGGTCTCCACATCATCTCCGGTCGGGTCGTGATCGAGGCGGAGCTCGACACGGAGGCGGCGGCGACCCGGCTGCGACATGCGATCCACGACCTGTACGGGCACACGAGCGAGCTCATCGTGGTCCAGGCGGGCGGGCTGCGGAAGAGCTCGCGGTTCGTGGTCCGGGTGGTCCGCGAGGGGGAGTCGCTCGCCCGTCAGACCGGCCTGCTCGACGCACGGGGCCGCCCCGTGCGCGGCCTCGCGCCCGAGGTGGTGTCCGCCGGCGTGCAGGAGGCCGAGGCCGTCTGGCGCGGAGCGTTCCTCGCGCACGGCTCCCTGACGGAACCCGGCCGGTCCATGGCGCTCGAGGTGACCAGCCCCGGGCCGGAGGCGGCGCTCGCGCTCGTCGGCGCGGCCCGCCGGCTGGGCGTCGCGGCCAAGTCCCGAGAGGTGCGCGGCATCGACCGCGTGGTGATCCGCGACGGCGACTCCATCGGGCGGATGCTCGAGCGCATCGGCGCACCCGAGACGTTGAAGGTCTGGGAGGAGCGCAGGGAGCGCCGCGAGGTGCGCGGCACCGCGAACCGCCTGGCGAACTTCGACGACGCGAACCTGCGCCGGTCCGCCCGCGCCGCGGTCGCGGCGGGGGCCCGGGTCCAGCGTGCCTTCGAGATCCTGGGCGACGAGCTGCCCGACCACCTGCGACAGGCCGGTGAGCTCCGCCTCGCGCACAAGCAGGCGTCGCTCGAGGAGCTGGGCCGCCTGGCCGAGCCGCAGCTGTCCAAGGACGCCGTGGCGGGCCGGATCCGTCGCCTGCTGTCCACGGCGGACAAGCGCGCCCTCGAGCTCGGCGTGCCCGACACCGAGGCCGGGCTGCCCGCCGACCTGCTGGACCTCTGACCTGCTGGACCTCTGACCTGCTGGACCTCTGACCTGCTGGACCTCTGACCTGCTGGACCTCTGACCTGGACCGCAGGATCCGGGTTGTGAGAACGAACAGAACCCTGAGTCGCACACTGTCTGGGCTCGGGTCACGGTTCGGCACGGTTCGGGTATAGGCTCGAAATCGTCAGGTGACGACGCCGTGACCATCGCGTTTCCCGTTCGGGTCGTCGCGAGGTCGCGGTGCCCGGACTACCCGGCAACGCACTGCGCCGTCGACCATCGACGCCAGTGGCGACAGATACAAGGAAACGTGTGCGCCGGGACGGCCGGCGCCCCTGAGGAGGGCATTGTGACCATCCGCGTCGGCATCAACGGCTTCGGCCGTATCGGCAGGAACTTCTACCGGGCTCTCGTCGAGTCGGGTGCAGACATCGAGGTCGTTGGCGTCAACGACCTGACCGACAACAAGACGCTCGCGCACCTGCTCAAGTACGACACGGTGCTGGGCCGCCTCGGCAAGACCGTCGAGTTCGACGACGAGAACATCATCGTGGACGGCAAGAAGATCCGCGCGCTCGCGGAGCGCGACCCCGCGAACCTCCCCTGGGGCGAGCTGGGCGCGGACATCGTCATCGAGTCCACGGGCTTCTTCACGGACGCCACCAAGGCGAAGGCGCACATCGACGCCGGCGCCAAGAAGGTCATCATCTCGGCCCCGGCCAAGAACGAGGACGCCACCTTCGTCATGGGCGTCAACAACGAGCTGTACGACCCGGCGGCGCACCACATCATCTCGAACGCGTCGTGCACCACCAACTGCCTCGCCCCGCTGGCGAAGGCGCTGAACGACTCGATCGGCATCGAGCGTGGCCTCATGACCACGATCCACGCCTACACGGGTGACCAGAACCTGCAGGACGGCCCGCACAAGGACCTGCGCCGCGCCCGTGCCGCCGCGCAGAACATCGTCCCCACCACGACGGGTGCCGCCAAGGCCGTGTCGCTGGTGCTCCCGGAGCTCAAGGGCAAGCTCGACGGTTACGCGCTGCGCGTGCCGGTCATCACCGGCTCGGCCACGGACCTCACGTTCGAGGCGCCGCGCGAGGTGACGCTCGAGGAGGTCAACGCCGCGGTCAAGGCCGCCGCCGAGGGCCCGCTCAAGGGCGTGCTGGAGTACGTCGAGGACGACATCGTCTCCTCGGACATCGTGACCAACCCGCACCAGAGCATCTACGACGCGAAGCTCACCAAGGTGATCGGCAACCAGGTCAAGGTCGTCTCCTGGTACGACAACGAGTGGGGCTACTCGAACAGCCTCGTGAACCTCACCGTGTTCGTCGGCGAGAAGCTCTGACGGCTTTTCCCCCAGCGTGATCCCCGACGTCCGCGTGCGCATCGGCCAGCCGGCGCACGCGGACGTCGTCATGTGACGGAACCCCGACTGGCGAAGAACCTGTCTGCCGGTCTCTCGACCTGGAGTGCTCCTATGAAGACCATCGACTCCCTCGGCGACCTGCGCGGCAAGCGCGTCCTGGTCCGCTCAGACTTCAACGTCCCGCTCGACGGGACCACGATCACCGACGACGGCCGCATCCGCGCGGCGCTGCCGACGCTGAAGCGGCTGACCGACGCCGGTGCGCGCGTCGTCGTGCTGGCACACCTCGGCCGCCCCAAGGGCGCGCCGGACCCGCAGTACTCGCTCGCGCCCGTCTCGGCTCGCCTGGGCGAGCTGCTCGGGCAGGACGTCGTGCTCGCCGAGGACCTCGTCGGAGGCTCGGCGAAGTCGACCGTGGAGGCCCTCGCCGACGGTCAGGTCGCCCTCCTGGAGAACGTCCGCTTCGACGCGCGCGAGACCTCGAAGGTCGACGCGGAGCGCGCCGAGCTCGCCGGTGAGCTGGCGCAGCTCGCCGACGCGTTCGTCTCGGACGGCTTCGGCGTGGTGCACCGCAAGCAGGCGTCCGTGTACGACATCGCGCAGGTGCTGCCCGCAGCCGCCGGCGACCTGGTGCTCGGCGAGGTCGAGTCGCTGTCGAAGGCGACCGGCGAACCCGAGCGCCCGTACGCCGTCGTGCTCGGCGGTTCCAAGGTGTCGGACAAGCTGGGCGTCATCGCGAACCTGCTGACCAAGGCGGACCGCCTGCTCATCGGCGGCGGCATGGTCTTCACCTTCCTGGCGGCCAAGGGGCTGTCGGTGGGCGACAGCCTGCTGGAGGACGACCAGATCGACACCGTCAAGGGCTACATCGCCACGGCCGAGGAGAACGGCGTCGAGATCGTGCTGCCGGTCGACATCGTCGCGGCCGACTCGTTCGCCGCCGACGCGCCGCATCAGGTCGTCGCCGCCGACTCGATCCCCGACGGCACCATGGGCCTGGACATCGGCCCCGAGTCGGGCAAGCTGTTCGCGCAGAAGCTGGCCGACGCGAAGACGATCGCCTGGAACGGCCCCATGGGCGTGTTCGAGTTCGAGGCGTTCGCCGCGGGCACCACCGCCGTCGCACAGGGGATCATCGACGCGACCGCCGACGGCGCGTTCTCCATCGTGGGTGGCGGCGACTCGGCAGCGGCCGTGCGCGCGCTCGGCTTCGACGAGGCCGGCTTCAGCCACATCTCGACCGGTGGCGGCGCGAGCCTCGAGCTGCTGGAGGGCAAGGAGCTCCCCGGCCTCACGGTGCTCGCCGACTGACCCGGTGCTCGCCGACTGACCTGCCGTACCTCCCAGAACTCCTAGCGAAGGAAGAATCACGTGGCAACGACTCGCACGCCGCTCATGGCGGGCAACTGGAAGATGAACCTGGACCACCAGCAGGCGATCAGCACGGTCCAGAAGCTGTCCTGGTCCCTCAAGGACGCCAAGCACGACTACACGGCGGTCGAGGTGGCCGTGCTGCCGCCGTTCACCGACCTGCGGTCGGTGCAGACGCTCGTGGACGGCGACAAGCTGGAGCTCGTCTACGGCGCCCAGGACATCTCCACGCACGAGTCCGGCGCGTACACCGGTGAGGTCTCCGGGGCGATGCTGGCGAAGCTGGGCTGCACCTACGTGGTGATCGGGCACTCCGAGCGCCGCGAGCACCACGGCGAGTCCGACGTGCTGATCAACGCCAAGGTGCGCGCGGCCTTCGCGAACGGCCTCACGCCGATCCTCTGCGTGGGCGAGGGCCTCGAGGTCCGCAAGGCCGGCGACCAGGTCGCGCACACGCTCGCTCAGGTCAGGGCCGCGCTGGTGGAGGTGCCTGCCGAGCAGGTGGCGAGCATCGTCGTCGCCTACGAGCCCGTGTGGGCCATCGGCACGGGCGAGGTCGCCACCCCGGAGGACGCGCAGGAGGTCTGCGGTGCGATCCGCGGCGTGCTCGGCGAGCTGTACGACGCGCCGGTCGCCGACGGAGTGCGCGTGCTCTACGGCGGCTCGGTGAAGTCGGGCAACGTCGCGCAGATCATGGCGCAGCCCGACGTCGACGGCGCCCTGGTCGGCGGGGCCAGCCTGGACCCGGAGGAGTTCGCGAAGATCGCGCGCTACCAGTCCCACGTCACCGCCTGAGTCCGCCCCCCACTCGTCAGGCGTGCGGGTCGCCGCGGTGACCCGCACGCCTGACACGACGTCGTTCCGAGACCGTCCCGCAACCTGCCTGAGGTACCCTCACTCGGGGGCGATGTTCGAGGTACGGCTCGCTTTTCGAGGCTCCGCGGAGTCCTGAACAGGGGGTTCGCACTGTGAGGTACGTCTCGCTTACTCTTGACCGATCCGCCGCCGGGACACGCCCGGCACACCTACAACCGAGGACGTGAACCCGTGGACGCGCTCCGCATCATCCTGGAAGTCCTGCTGGTCCTGACCAGCGGCTTTCTCACCATGCTCATCCTGCTCCACAAGGGCAAGGGTGGCGGACTGTCCGACATGTTCGGTGGCGGTATCTCGATGGGCGCCGGTTCCTCCGGCGTGGCCGAGCGCAACCTCAACCGCATCACCATCGCCTTCGCCCTCGTGTGGGCCGTGGTGATCGTCCTGCTCGGGCTCATCCAGAAGGTCAGCTGACCCGGTCGCCAAGCGCCTAGCAGCTGACGGCCACACACAGAGGGGACGACAGACGTGGCATCAGGTGGTCATGCGATTCGGGGGAGCCGGGTAGGCGCCGGCCCTCTCGGGGAGACGGAGCGCGGCGACACAGCCCCGCGCATCCGGGTTTCTTACTGGTGTGCCAACGGGCACGAGACGGCACCGAGCTTCTCGGTGGGCGAGGACGTGGAGGCCCCCACCCAGTGGGACTGCCCGCGTTGCGGCTTCCCGGCGGGGATGGACCCGGTCAATCCCCCGTCTCCCGTACGGAACGAGCCGTACAAGACGCACCTCGCGTACGTGAAGGAACGCCGCTCCGACGAGGACGGCGCAGCCCTCCTGGAGGAGGCGCTGGAAGCACTGCGCGTCCGCCGTGGTGGACGCGTCGCACGCTAAGAGTTTTCGCGCCGAGGTAGTCATGCAGCGAGGTAGTCACCTGGTTCACACTGGGTGACTACCTCGCTGCATGACTACCTCGCCAGATGACTACCTCGCCAGGGGACTACCTCGGCGTGGTGGTGCCGGCCGCGTCCACGTCCAGCAGCCAGAGCGTGCGCGCCTGGCCGACGGCGCCTGCCGCCGGCACGTCCGTCACGGGGCCGTCCGCCAGCGCCGCGGCCACCTGCTGGGCCTTCTCGGCGCCCGCCGCCACGATCCAGACCTCCCGGGCGGAGCGGATCGCGTCGAAGGTGAGCGAGACCCGCTCCGGCGGCGGCTTGGGCGAACCGTGCACGCCCGTCGTCGTGCCCTGCGCCGTCAGGCCGTCGTGGCCGGGGAACAGGGAGGCGACGTGCCCGTCCGGACCCATCCCGAGCAGCAGGACGTCGAACGCGGGCACCGCGTCCCGGCCGCCCGCGTGCTCCTGGCCCGCGTGCTCCCGGAGGGTCG
Source organism: Promicromonospora xylanilytica (assembly GCF_054782895.1). Classification (NCBI taxonomy): domain Bacteria; kingdom Bacillati; phylum Actinomycetota; class Actinomycetes; order Micrococcales; family Promicromonosporaceae; genus Promicromonospora; species Promicromonospora xylanilytica. The sequence continues at coordinate 366,713 of NZ_BAAGRP010000007.1, read as the reverse complement.
CCGCGTAGTCCGCGGCGGCCTCCTCGGACGTCGCGACGGACGTCGGCCCCGCCATGGGGTGCACGTTGGCCTCGGGGAGCCCGTGCTCGGCGACGAGGACGTCGAGCAGGGCCTCCCGTGCCTGGGTCTCGTTCCGGTCGGCGTCGCCGTCCGGCAGGAACCGCTCGTCCCCCCACCAGAGGTGGACGCCCGACCAGTCGACGGCAGGCACCAGCGGGCTCTCGGCCACGGCCGCGAGGGTCGCGATACCGACCGAGCCGCCCGTCAGCACCACGTGCACGGGGGAGCGCACGGACTGGACGTCCAGCACCCGGGTGAGCAGCCGTGCGGCAGCCGCCTGCGCGAGCACCGTCTTGTCGGGGTGCACGACGACGAGCCGTGCCCCCGGCGCTGACGTCGAGCCGGACATCAGGCGGCCGTCCGCGTGGTGACCTGTCCCAGGCCCCGGATGAGGGTCTCCTCGAAGATCTCGTCCGGGTCGAGCCGCCGCAGCTCCTCGATCAGCGCCTCGTTGAGCGCCCGGATCGGCAGGGCGATCCGGCGGGCCGGCTTGCCCGGCTGGGTGATCGTGACGGTCCGGCCGTCGGGCCGGTCGAGCACGATCGGGCCGCTCTTGCGCTCCAGGGTGACGCGGGTGATCGCGTCGTCGCTGGACGTGCGTACCACCTCGGCCGGGCAGTGCAGCCGTGCGCCGAGCCACGCGGCGAGCAGGTCGAGCGACGTGTGCCGCTTCTGCCCCTCGACCGTCACGGACAGCACCGGCTCGAACGGCGGCTGCTCGATGGCGGCCGCGATCAGCGCCCGCCACAGGGTCACGCGGGCCCAGGCCAGGTCGGTGTCCCCGGGGGCGTACGCCCCGGCGAGGTTGCCGAGCATGTCGACCGGGCTCTTCGCGACCGTGCTGTCGATGATCCGGCGGGCCGCCATGGCGCCCACCGGGTCCTGCGACGGCACCGCGGGTGCCTCACGCGGCCACCAGGCCACGATCGGCGCGTCGGGCAGCAGGAGCGGCATCACCAGCGTGTCGGTCCGTTCGAGGAGCGGTCCGAAGGCGCGCAGCACCACCACCTCGGAGGCACCGGCGTCACCACCCACGCGGATCTGCGCGTCGAGGCGCCCTTCGGTGCCGCGCGCGGCAGGGGCGACGACGATGACCCGGCACGGGTGCTCACGGCTCGCGTCGTTCGCGGCCTCGACCGCCTCCTCGACGTCCTGCTCGTCGGCGAGGACGACGAGCGTGAGCACGCGGCCGAGGGCCACCGCACCACCCTCGTCGCGCAGCCGCACGAGACGCTTGTTGACGTCGTTCGACGTGGTATCGGGCATGTCGATGATCACTAGGGTCGCCTCCAGGTCCTGCCGTCGCGCTCCATCATGGCGTCTGCCGACGGCGGACCCCAGGTGCCAGAGGCGTACGGCTCGGGCGTGCCCTTGCGTGCCCAGAAGGACGTGATGGGGTCGAGGATCTTCCAGGAGAGCTCGACCTCCTCACGCGTCGGGAACAGCGGCGGGTCGCCGAGCAGCACGTCGAGGATGAGCCGCTCGTAGGCCTCGGGGGACGACTCGGTGAACGAGTGCCCGTACCCGAAGTCCATCGTCACGTCGCGCACCTGCATCGCGGTGCCCGGCACCTTGGCGCCGAACCGCATGGTGACGCCCTCGTCGGGCTGCACGCGGATGACCAGGGCGTTGTTCCCGAGCTCGGACGTCAGGGAGGACTCGAACGGCAGGTGCGGCGCCTTCTTGAACACCACAGCCACCTCGGTGACACGGCGGCCCAGGCGCTTGCCGTGGCGCAGGTAGAACGGCACGCCCGCCCACCGGCGGTTGTCCACGTCCACCCGGATGGCGGCGAACGTCTCCGTGGCGGAGTCCTTCGCGATGCCGTCCTCCTCGAGGAACCCCGGCACCTCCGCACCGCCCTGCCACCCGGCCTCGTACTGGCCGCGCGCGGTGTGCTTGCCCAGGTCGGCCGGAAGCCGCACCGAGGAGAGCACCTTGATCTTCTCGGCGCGCAGCTCGGCGGCGTCGAAGTTGACGGGTTCCTCCATGGCCACCAGCGCCAGGAGCTGGATCAGGTGGTTCTGGATGACGTCGCGCGCGGCGCCGATCCCGTCGTAGTACCCGGCGCGACCGCCGATGCCGATGTCCTCGGCCATCGTGATCTGCACGTGGTCCACGTAGTTCGAGTTCCAGATGGGCTCGAACATCGTGTTCGCGAAGCGCAGTGCCAGCAGGTTCTGGACGGTCTCCTTGCCGAGGTAGTGGTCGATCCGGAAGACCGACTCCGGCTCGAAGACCTTCGACACCACGGCGTCGAGCTCCTTGGCGCTGGCGAGGTCGTGCCCGAAGGGCTTCTCGATGACCACCCGGCGCCACGCGTCCACGCCGTCGCCGTCCGCGTCGTCGTCGGGACGCGACAGGCCGTGCTTCGAGAGCTGCTCGCACACGACGGGGAACGCCGACGGCGGGACCGACAGGTAGAACGCGTGGTTACCGCCGGTGCCGCGCTCCTTGTCCAGGGTCTCGACGGTCTCCCGAAGACGCTCGAACGCGTCGTCGTCGTCGAACGAACCCTGGACGAAGCGGATGCCCTCGGCGAGCTGCCGCCACGTCGCCTCCCGGAAGGGAGTGCGGGCGTACTCCTTCACCGCGTCGTGCACCACCTGGGCGAAGTCCTGGTTCGCCCAGTCACGCCGGGCGAAGCCCGTCAGGGCGAACCCCGGCGGGAGCAGGCCGCGGTTGGCGAGGTCGTAGACGGCCGGCATGAGCTTCTTGCGCGACAGGTCGCCCGTCACGCCGAAGATCACCAGGCCGCTCGGCCCCGCGATGCGCGGCAGGCGCAGGTCGAGGGGGTCGCGCAGGGGATTGACCCCCTGCGCGATCTTCGCCGGCCTCACCGGTTGCCGGCCTCGTCGAGACCGGTCTTGGTGGTGGTCAGCAGCTCGTCCCAGCTGACCTCGAACTTCTTCACGCCCTCGTCCTCCAGCTGTGCCGTCACCTCGTCCATGGAGATGCCCTGCGCCTCGACCGCCGCGATGACGGCCGCGGCCTGCTCGCCCGAACCGGTGACGGTGTCGGCGAGCACGATGCCGTGGTCGGCGAACGCGTCGAGCGTCTTCTCGGGCATGGTGTTGACCACGCCCGCCACGACGAGCTCGTCCACGTACATCGTGTCGCGGTAGCTCGGGTCCTTCACACCGGTCGACGCCCACAGCGGACGCTGCGGCTGGGCGCCGGCGGCCTGCAGGGCCGCCCACCGCTCCGACGCGAAGACCTCCTCGTAGGCCGCGAAGGCCAGCCGGGCGTTCGCGATGGCGGCCTGACCACGCAGCGCGAGCGCCTCGTCCGTGCCGATCGCCGTCAGGCGCTTGTCGACCTCCGCGTCCACGCGGGACACGAAGAACGACGCCACGGAGCCGATGACCGACAGGTCGTGACCTGCTTCCTTGGCCTGCTCCAGGCCGGTCAGGAAGGCGTCCATCACCTCGCGGTAGCGCTGGATCGAGAAGATCAGTGTCACGTTCACGCTGATCCCCTTGGCGAGGGTCGACGTGATCGCGGGCAGACCCTCGACGGTGGCGGGGATCTTGATCATCACGTTCGGCCGGTCGACGGTCTCCCACAGCCGCACGGCGGTGGCCTTCGTCGCCGCCGTGTCGCGGGCCAGGCGCGGGTCCACCTCGATGGACACGCGGCCGTCCACCGCGGAGGTGGAGTCGTAGACGGGACGCAGCAGGTCGGCGGCGTCGCGCACGTCGTCAGTGGTGATGCGCTCGACAGCGGCCTCGACGTCCCCGCCGTTCGGCGGCCCGGCCAGCTCGGCCAGGATGCCGTCGTACGCGTCGCCCTGCGCGAGGGCGGCGGCGAAGATCGTCGGGTTGGTCGTGACCCCGACGACGTTCTTGGTGCTGATGAGCTCGGCCAGGTTGCCGGTGCGCAGTCGCTCGCGGGACAGGTCGTCCAGCCAGATGGCGACGCCCGCCTCGGACAACCTCTGGGTGGGACTGACGTTCTCGTCGGTCATCGTGCCCTTCCTCTCGTGTCCGTGTGCTTCGTCAGCGGCTCAGGACGCCGCCGCGATCGACTCCTTGGCGGCCTGGGCGACCGCCTCGGCCGTGATGCCGTACTCGGCGTAGAGCGTCTTGTAGTCGGCCGACGCGCCGTAGTGCTCGAGCGAGACGATGCGGCCGGCGTCGCCGACCACCTCGCGCCAGCCCTGCGCCACGCCAGCCTCGACCGAGACGCGGGCCTTCACACCGGACGGGATGACCGACTCGCGGTAGGAGTCGTCCTGCTTGTCGAACCACTCGCGCGAGGGCATGGAGACCACGCGGGCGTTGACACCGTCGGCGGCCAGGATCTCGCGCGCCTCGACGGCGAGCTGCACCTCGGAGCCGGTACCCACGAGGACGACGTCGGGCGTGCCCTCGGTGTCCAGGAGGGTGTAGCCGCCCCTGAGGGTGCCCTCGGCCGGGGCGAAGCCGTCCGTGCCACGGGGGTAGGTGGGCACGTTCTGGCGGGTGAGCACCAGGCCGGCCGGGTTGTCGCGGTTCTCGAGGATGCCGCGCCAGGCCCAGGCGGTCTCGTTCGCGTCCGCCGGGCGGACCACGTCGAGGTTCGGGATGGCGCGCAGGGCCGCGAGGTGCTCCACCGGCTGGTGGGTGGGGCCGTCCTCGCCGAGGCCGATCGAGTCGTGCGTCCACACGAACGTCGTCGGGATCTCCATCAGCGCCGCCAGGCGGACCGATGCGCGCATGTAGTCGGCGAACTGCAGGAACGTGCCGCCGTACGGGCGGGTCAGGCCGTGCAGCACGATGCCGTTGAGGATCGAGCCCATGCCGTGCTCGCGGATGCCGAAGTGCAGCGTGCGGCCGTACGGGTCGCCCGGGAACTTCTTGGTCGCGTGCTCGGTCGGCACGAAGGACGGCACCCCGTCCATCGTGGTGTTGTTCGAGCCGGCCAGGTCGGCCGAGCCGCCCCACAGCTCGGGCAGCACGTCGGCGAGGGCGCTCAGCACCTTGCCCGACGCCGCACGGGTCGCGACGCCCTTCTCGCTGGCCTCGAACTCCGGCAGGGAGCTGGTCCAGTCCGCGGGCAGCTCGTGGGCCCTCAGACGCTCCAGGAGCGCGGCCTGCTGCGGGTTCGCCGTCTTCCAGTCCGCGAAGGCGGACTCCCAGGCCTCACGCTGCGTGGCCTGGCGCTCGGCGACGGCACGCGTGTAGGAGAGCACCTCGGCGTCGATGGCGAACGTCGCCCCGGGGTCCAGGCCGAGCGCGGACTTGAGGCCCGCCACCTCGTCGGCGCCCATGGCCGAGCCGTGGATGCCACCCGTGTTCTGCTTGGTGGGGGCCGGCCAGCCGATGATGGTGCGCAGCGCGATGATCGACGGCTTGCCCGTCTCGGCCTTGGCGGCGTCGAGCGCGGCGGCCAGGCCGTCGGTGTCCTCGGCGTAGCCGTCGCCGCCCGAGGTCCAGTCCACGCGCTGGGTGTGCCAGCCGTAGGCCTCGTAGCGCTTCAGCACGTCCTCGGTGAAGGCGATGTCGGTGTCGTCCTCGATCGAGATCTTGTTGTCGTCCCAGATCAGGATCAGGTTGCCGAGCTGCTGGTGGCCCGCGAGCGACGAGGCCTCGGAGGTCACGCCCTCCTGCAGGTCGCCGTCGGACGCGATGACGTACACGTGGTGGTCGAACGGCGACTCGCCCGGGGCCGCGGCGGGGTCGAGCAGGCCGCGCTCGCGGCGCGAGGCCATCGCCATGCCGACGGCGGAGGCGAGGCCCTGGCCGAGCGGGCCCGTCGTGATCTCGACGCCGGTGGTGTGGCGGTACTCCGGGTGGCCGGGGGTCTTGGAGCCCCAGGTCCGCAGGGCGGCGATGTCGTCCATCTCGAGGCCGTAGCCGGCGAGGAAGAGCTGCAGGTAGATGGTCAGCGACGAGTGGCCGGCGCTCAGCACGAACCTGTCGCGGCCGATCCACTCCGGGTCGGACGGGTCGTGGCGCATGGCCTTCTGGAAGAGGAGGTACGCGGCCGGCGCGAGCGAGATCGCGGTTCCGGGATGTCCGTTGCCCACCTTCTCGACGGCGTCCGCAGCCAGTGCCTTGATGGCCTTGACCGCTCGCTCGTCGAGCTCCGACCACTCCAGGGGCTTCAGCACGGGGTCGAAAGCGTTCACGAGTCCTCTTTCTCTCCGCCGTCGACCCCCGGACGGGCCGGAGAGCCGCGCAGCGTGCGTGCGGCGGCGGCGGGATGCCGGCCGCCCTTCGTTCGATGGCGTCAACAACCCTATACGCGGGGATCATCCGTCGCGCAGGGCTGTCCACGCTGTGTACGGCGGGCGAGGTCAGGACAAATCTCACACGTCGTCGCGGGAATGCGGTGTGCGCCCCGGTCACGCTGCGACGTACGATGAGCACGCGCCTGACCGGTATGAGGACCTACCAGGTGCTTTGCTGACCTCAGACTCTCTCGAACGGAACTGCGACGCGCGTGAGAACGAGCCACTCGACGACCGGCCAGACCGCGCGTCCCCAGACCTCCAGCCCCCAGGCGCCCGTCACCGATGACGAGCAGCGTCCCGGCGGCTGGTTCCTTCGCCGGGCCGGCGCCTACGTCGCGCTGACCAAGCCGCGTGTGGTCGAGCTGCTGCTCGTCACCACGGTGCCCACCATGATTCTCGCGGCCGACGGGCTGCCGGGCTTCTGGCTGATCATCGCCACCCTGATCGGCGGGGCGGGCGCCGCCGGCAGCGCCAACGCGTTCAACATGTGGTGGGACCGTGACATCGACCAGGTGATGAACCGGACCAAGAAGCGTCCGATGGCGACGGGGGAGATCACCCCGGCCGCCGGTCTGGTGTTCGCGTCCATCCTCGGCCTGCTGTCGCTGGCCTGGTTCGTGGTGATGGTGAACTGGGCCGCGATGTGGCTCGCCCTGGCCGCCATCGTCATCTACGTCGTCGGCTACACGATGATCCTCAAGCGCCGTACCCCGCAGAACATCGTCTGGGGCGGCATCGCCGGCTGCTTCCCGGTGTTCATCGGCTGGGCCGCCGTGACGGGCGAGCTGAGCTGGGCGGCGCTCGCCCTGTTCGGCATCATCTTCTTCTGGACGCCGCCGCACTACTGGCCGCTCTCGATCAAGTTCAAGAAGGACTACGCCAACGCCAAGGTCCCGATGCTGCCGGTGGTCAGCGACGACAAGCGCGTCGCCGCCGAGATGGTCGGCTACACGCTCGCGATGATCGCCTGCTCGCTCGTCCTGACGCCGCTGGCCGGCATGTCGTGGGTGTACACGGCGTCGGCCGCCGCGCTGGGCGTGTGGTTCCTCTGGTCCACGATCGCGATGCTGCGCCGTGCGCAGGGCAGCGCGGCGGGCAAGCTGGGCGCCATGAAGGTGTTCCACGCGTCGATCACCTACCTGTCGCTGCTGTTCGTCGCCGTCGCCGTGGACGTCTTCCTCCCGTTCTGACCCGTGGTTCTGGCCCGTGGTTCTGACCCGGGTCACCGGGCGGTCATGATTCGGCCGGTGCGGACGTCCCGGCCTAGGCTGAGGGCGTGACCGAGACCCCAGCCGACCGAACCACCGAACCTGCCGACCAGTCCGGACGCTACGCGGCGGGCCTGCCGACGGCGTCAGCCGTCGTACCGGAGGGTGACCTCGCTCCGCGCCGGGCGGCCCGCGAGAAGTCTCGCGTGGCCCCCGACTACGCGCGTGCCTGGCTCCTGCTGTCCGCGATGCGGACCGAGCTCTTCGACAAGGCTCAGCTCTCCCGCGCGGACCAGGTGATCCTCGACTGCGAGGACGCCATCGACGACTCGTTGAAGGACGAGGCGCGCGAGAACGTCATCCGGTGGATCAAGAACGGTGGCTCCGCCTGGGTCCGGATCAACGACCGCCAGGCGTCGTCGTGGGCTGACGACGTCGCCCACCTGCGCGGGCTCAAGGGGCTCAACGGGGTCATGCTCGCCAAGACCGAGAGCGCCGACGACGTCATCGACACCGCGCAGCGGCTCGGCGGCGACGTGCCGGTGATCCCGCTCGTGGAGTCGGCCCTCGGCATCGAGGAGGCCGTCAACATCGCCAGGGCGCGCGGCGCGTTCCGCCTCGCGTTCGGTTCGGGCGACTACCGCCGCGACACCGGGGCGGCGAACGAGCCCATGGCCATGGCCTACCCGCGCACGCGGCTCGTGGTCGCCAGCCGCATCGGCGGGCTGCCCGGCCCCGTGGACGGGCCGACGGTGGCGTCGTCGCACGCGCTGCTGCGCGAGCAGTCCGCCGACGCCGTCAACCTCGGCATGACCGGCAAGCTCTGCCTGGACTTCGAGCAGTCGGCCGTCATCAACGAGTCCTTCGCGCCCACGTCGTCCGACGTGGCCTGGGCCGTCGACTTCTTCGCCGAGTTCGAGGCCGCCGGCTCCGTGATCCGCGACGGCAGCGACAAGCCGCGCCTCGCGCGCGCCCAGGTGATCCGCTCGCGTGCGGAGCTCTTCGGTATCAACCCGTCCTGAGCAGCCCGTCCTGAGCAGCCCGTCCTGAGCAGCCCGTCCTGAGCAGCCCGGTCCCGGCGGGGTGATCTACCGCGCGTGGCGGCCGACCGGCGTGGCCAGCTCGTCCGGGCGGGCCACGCTCGGCATGATGGGCCGGTGTCCATCGTCCCCACCCACCCGCAGTCGCCCCGTCGGACCCAGCCCGCCCCGCCTCCGGACGCCCAGCTCGACGGTGCCCTGCGGGACTACCTCGCGCACCTGAGCGTGGAACGCGGGCTCTCGGCCAACACCGTCGCCGCGTACCGCCGCGACCTCGTGCGGTACGCCGGGTACCTCGCGTCGGCCGGCCGGCCCGGGCTGTCCGGGGTCACGGAGGCGGACGTCACGGGGTTCGTCGAGGCGGTGCGCCAGGGGTCCGACGGCGGTCGCCCGCTGTCGCCGTCGTCCACCGCGCGGGCCCTGGCCGCCGTGCGGGGCTGGCACCGGTTCGCCCAGGCCGAGGGCATCGCGGTGGACGACCCGTCCGCGGAGGTGCGGGCGCCCACCCAGATGCGGCGCCTGCCGCACGCGCTGGCCGTGGACGACGTCGCCGCGCTGCTGGACGCCGCCGGTGCGGGGGAGGGTCCGCTGCCGCTGCGGGACCGGGCGCTCCTCGAGCTGCTGTACGCCACCGGCGCGCGGATCTCCGAGATCGTGGGACTGGACGTCGACGGCGTGAGCGACAGCACCGGCGTGCGCCTGTTCGGCAAGGGGTCGAGGGAACGGGCGGTGCCCGTCGGCTCCTTCGCCCGCGACGCCCTCGACGCCTACCTGGTCAGGGCCCGCCCCGCGCTGGCCGCCGTCGGCCGCGGCACGCCCGCGCTGTTCCTCAACACGCGCGGCGCCCGCATGTCCCGGCAGACCGCCTGGGCCGCCCTGCAGGCCGCCGCGGCCCGTGCGGGGCTCAAGGAGCACGTCTCCCCGCACACGCTGCGGCACTCGTTCGCCACGCACCTGCTGTCCGGCGGGGCGGACGTGCGGGTGGTCCAGGAGCTGCTGGGGCACGCGTCGGTCACGACCACGCAGATCTACACGATGGTCACCCCGGACGCCCTGCGCGAGGTCTACGCGGCGGCCCACCCGCGTGCGCGATAGGCGGACGGCGGTCCGCTGGGCGGTCCGGCCGGCCGCGCAGCCGAAGGACGCCACGCCGAGGCCGCGACCCGGGTGGCGCCCACACTCTGGTATAGCGTGGCGGGCGTGAGCGAGGCACCCAGCCAGGAGGGAGCGAACACGATGACCGACATGCTTCTCGGCAAGACGGTCGTCGGCGCACCTACGGACTCGGAGATCGTGCGCGACGTCGTCGGGCGCGTCATGCCGGAGCTGCCGGAGCCGGCGCCGCTGACGAGCCACGGCCCCGCGCGCATCATCGCGATGTGCAACCAGAAGGGCGGGGTCGGCAAGACCACCACCACGATCAACCTCGGTGCCTGCCTGGCCGAGTACGGCCGCAAGGTGCTCCTGGTGGACTTCGACCCGCAGGGCGCCGCGTCGGTCGGCATCGGGGTCAATCCCCACGAGCTCGACCTCACGGTCTACAACCTGCTCATGGAGCGGAACGTGGACATCCAGGACGTGCTCATCCCCTCCGGGATCGAGAACCTCGACGTGCTGCCCGCGAACATCGACCTGTCGGCGGCCGAGGTGCAGCTCGTCGGCGAGGTGGCCCGCGAGTCCGTGCTCGCCCGCGCCCTGCGCCCCGTGATCGACGACTACGACGTCATCCTGATCGACTGCCAGCCCAGCCTCGGGCTGCTGACCGTGAACGCCCTGACGGCCGCGCACGGCGTGCTGATCCCCCTGGAGTGCGAGTTCTTCGCGCTGCGCGGGGTGGCGCTGCTGGTGGAGACCATCGAGAAGGTCCGGGACCGGCTGAACCCGGCCCTTGAGATCGACGGTATCCTCCCCACCATGTACGACTCGCGCACCCTCCACTCCCGTGAGGTCGTGGCCCGGGTGCACGAGGCCTTCGGTGACACGCTGCTGCACTCGATCATCGGGCGCACGGTGAAGTTCCCCGACGCCACGGTCGCCGCGGAGCCCATCACGGCCTACGCGCCGGGCCACCCGGGGGCCGCGGCGTACCGTCAGCTCGCCCGGGAGCTCGTGGCCCGTGGCGACGCTGCCTGACGTCCTGGAGGCGGCGCCGGAGGTACCCGGTCCCGACGCGCCTCCCGTCGAGGAGCGGCGGACGACCCGCACGTTCCAGGTCCGGCTGCACAACTTCGAGGGACCGTTCGACCTGCTGCTCTCGCTCATCGCGAAGCACAAGATGGACGTCACCGAGGTGGCGCTCGCGGTCGTGACGGACGAGTTCGTCGCGCACATCCGCGAGGCGGAGCGGGCGTCCCGGGAGGCCGCCGCGCGCGGCGAGGAGCACGAGTCCTGGGACCTCGGTGTGGCCAGCGAGTTCCTCGTCATCGCTGCGACACTGCTCGACCTCAAGGCCGCCCGGCTGCTGCCCGGCGTGATCGACGAGGACGCCGAGGACCTCGAGCTGCTGGAGGCCCGCGACCTGTTGTTCGCCCGGCTGCTGCAGTACCGGGCGTACAAGGAGGTCTCCAAGGTCCTCGCCGAGCAGCTCGCGTCGGCCGGGCGTCGGGTGCCGAGGCTGACACCGCTCGAGCCGCACCTCGCGGCGATCCTGCCGGACCTGGTGTGGGACACGTCGGGGGAGCGGCTCGCCGAGCTGGCTGCCCGGGTCCTGGCCCCCAAGCCGCCGCCCGTGGTGGGCCTGGCCCACCTGCACGGCTCCGCGGTGAGCGTGCGCGAGGAGGCGGGCGTGATCGTCAAGCGCCTGCGGGCGGAGCAGGCGCTGACGTTCCGGTCGCTCACTGCGGGGTCCGAGCGGCTCGTGACCGTCGCCCGGTTCCTGGCACTCCTGGAGCTGTTCCGCGACTCCCTGGTCAGCTTCGAGCAGGTCAGCCCGCTGGGCGAGCTGACGGTGCGGTGGGCCGCCGGGCCCGGCGACGGCGAGAAGTACCTCGACCCGCAGGCGGGGCCCAGCGAGTTCGACGAGGGTGACCTGGTCTCGCCGGAGCCCGCCGGGCAGGAGCCAGTGCCCGACACGCAGGAGCCCGCCGCGCAGGCGGGGCCGGAACAGGAAGAGACCGCTGAGCCCGGAACGGAGGTGACGGCATGACCATCGAGGAACAGGCACCCGAGGCCGTACGGGTGGACGCCCCCGCCGAGACGCCGACGCAGGACGAGCTGGCCTTCGTCGACGTGCACACGCTCCCCGGGGGTGCGCACGCGGCGGTCGAGGCGGTGCTCATGGTGGCCGACGCGCCGATCGGTGCCGACCGCATCGCGGCGTCGCTGAACCTCACCCAGGACGAGACCGACGACATCCTGCACGAGCTGGCCGACGAGTACGCGGGCCACCTCGGGTCGCGCCCGCGCGGGTTCGAGCTGCGCCGGACCGTCGACGGGTGGCGCATCTACTCCTCGGCGGCGCACGCGGACCCGGTGGGACGCTTCGTCCTGGACGGCCAGTCGGCGAAGCTGAGCCAGGCCGCGCTGGAGACGCTCGCGGTGGTCGCGTACCGTCAGCCGGTGACGCGAGGCCAGGTCAGCGCGGTGCGCGGCGTGAACGTCGACGGCGTCGTGCGGACCCTCCTGACCCGCGGGCTGATCGCCGAGATCGGCCAGGACCCGAGCTCGGGTGCAGTTCTGTTCGGAACCACGGGATACTTCTTGGAGCGGATGGACTTCTCGTCGCTCGACGAGCTGCCTCCGCTGGCGCCGCACCTGCCCGATCTCGACACGATCGACGGCCTCGACGGGCTGGACTCGTAGTCCGGTCCGTGGCCAGAGCGCCGGGCCCGACCACGGGTCCGCTGGCGGGTCCGCCTTCCCGACTCACCGAGAGACGAATCATGAGCAACGAACGCCGCGGCGGGAGCCGCCGCGAATCCAGTGGTGGCCAGCAGCCGCGCCGACCCGACCAGTCCGGCAAGGGCGGCAGGGGCGGTAACTTCCGGGGCGGCAGCTCCGCCAAGAGCCGTGCCCAGGCCAACGCCCCGCGCCGTCGGGCCGCGCAGCCCGCGGAGCAGGGCCGCGACGTCCACGTCGAGGGCGGTGTGCGGCTGCAGAAGGTGCTCGCGCAGGCCGGGCTCGGCTCCCGCCGCGCGAGCGAGGAGCTCATCGCGAACGGGCACGTCGAGGTCGACGGGCAGATCGTCACGGAGCTGGGCGTGCGGGTCGACCCCGACACCGCCGTCATCCACGTGGACGGGCTGCGCATCCAGCTGGACCAGGCCAAGGTGACCATCGCGCTGAACAAGCCGCTGGGCGTGGTCTCGACCATGGACGACCCCAAGGGCCGGCCGACCGTCGCCGACCTCATCAGGAACCGCGAGGAGCGGCTGTTCCACGTGGGCCGCCTCGATGCCGACAGCGAGGGCCTGCTGCTCCTGACGAACGACGGCGAGCTCGCCAACCGCCTGTCCCACCCCAAGTACGAGATCGCCAAGACGTATCTGGTGACCGTCGAGGGCGAGATCTTCCCGCGCGTGGGCCGCGAGCTGCTGAAGGGCGTCGAGCTCGACGACGGCGTCGCGAGGATGGACGCGGTCAAGGTGGTCCAGCAGATCGACGGCTACGCGATGCTGGAGGTCGTGCTGCACGAGGGGCGCAACCGGATCGTGCGCCGCATGTTCGACGCCGTCGGGCACCCCGTGACGCGCCTCGTGCGCACCCGGATCGGCCCCATCCCGCTGGGCGACCTCAAGTCGGGCCGCACCCGCGTCCTGGGCCGCACGGAGCTGGGCACCCTCATGGGCGCGGTAGACCTGTAACCTCTCTCGCTGAGTGCTGGGTCTTCGCCCCTCGTATGCACTCTGACGGGCAAATATCCAGCACTCAACGAAAGTGAGCGGGACTGTGACCAGCCCTGTTGTCGTCGCCATTGACGGGCCGTCCGGGTCCGGGAAGTCGAGCGTGTCCAAGGCGGTCGCGGCCCGGCTGGGCCTCGCCTACCTCGACACGGGCGCCATGTACCGGGCGGCCACCGTGTGGGGCATGGAGACGGCCGACCTGGACGACGCCGTGTCCGTGGCCACGGCCGTGCGCGCCATGCCGCTCGTCATGGGCCTGGACCCGGCCGCGCCGGGCGTCGAGCTGGACGGCAGGGACATCGCCGTGACGATCCGCTCGACCGAGGTCACTGCCGTCGTGTCGAAGGTGGCGTCCAACCTCGAGGTGCGCTCCGAGCTCAAGCGGCTCCAGCGCGAGATCATCGAGCAGGAGTCCAGCACGGTGCGCGCGGTGCACTCGGGCGGCCGGGGGATCGTCGCGGAGGGCCGCGACATCACCACGGTCGTCGCGCCCGACGCCGACGTGCGCGTGCTGCTCACCGCGTCGGAGGAGGCGCGCCTGCGCCGCCGGTCGCTGGAGGTGCACGGCGCGGCCTCCGCTGCCGCCGTGGACGCCACGCGGGACCAGGTGCTGCGCAGGGACCAGGACGACGCGAAGGTGACGCAGTTCCACGTCGCCGCCGACGGCGTGGCGACGGTCGACTCCAGCGACCTCGACTTCGAGCAGACCGTCGACGCCGTGCTCGCCGTCGTCACGCAGCTGACGGGGCGCGAGGTGGCGCCCTCCGCCTGAGGCGGCCCGAGGCGGCCCGCTCGCCTCCCTGACCGAGCGCGAGCGCGAGGTCCTCGCCCTCATGGCGGAGGGCCGGACGAACGGCTCGATCGCCGCCGCGCTGTTCGTGTCCGAGGCCGCGGTGCGCAAGCACGTCGGGAACATCTTCGCCAAGCTGCCGCTCGACCCCAGGTCGGACCGGCGCGTCTCGGCGGTGCTCGCGTACCTGCGGGACGGCTGAGACGCCCGTCGACGGCGGTGACGCCCCGGAGCGACGCAGGTCATACGGCGGCGAGTCGGCCGGAGCGGGCCGGGCCTGCGACAATGGGCGCATGACCCACGACTCCTCTGCATCGGAGGCTGCTGCGCTGGACGCGGTGGCCCGAGATGATGCTGCCCTGGACGCTGCCGCCCCGGTCGCTCCCGACCTCGATCTCGCCGAGACCGAGGACGACCTCGCGCGCGAGCGCGCGCTGCGCGCCGGCCTCGAGGAGTTCGAGCTCGACGAGTCGGACCAGGAGCTCCTGGGGTCCGAGTGGAGCGACGAGCAGGCGGAGGCCGAGGCGGCGCTGCCCGTGCTGGCCATCGTCGGGCGGCCGAACGTCGGCAAGTCGACCCTCGTCAACCGGATCCTCGGCCGGCGAGAGGCCGTCGTGGCCGACAAGCCGGGCGTGACCCGCGACCGCGTCTCCTACCCGGCCGAGTGGGCGGGCCGCCGCTTCATGCTCGTCGACACGGGCGGCTGGGAGGTCGACGTCGCGGGCATCGAGTCCAAGGTGGCCGAGCAGGCGGAGGTGGCCATCTCCCTCGCCGACGCCGTGGTGTTCGTGGTCGACGCCGCCGTGGGCGCCACCGCGACGGACGAGCGGGTGGTGGAGCTGCTGCGCCGCTCCGGCAAGCCGGTGGTGCTGTGCGCCAACAAGGTGGACGGCGCCTCGGGCGAGGCCGACGCCACCTACCTGTGGGCACTGGGCCTGGGGGAGCCGCACCCGGTCTCGGCCCTGCACGGTCGTGGCACGGGCGACCTGCTCGACGCCGCCGTCAAGGCACTGCCCGGGAAGTCCGAGCACGGCACGGTGCGGCCCGCCGGCCCGCGCCGCGTGGCGCTCGTGGGGCGGCCGAACGTCGGCAAGTCCTCGCTGCTGAACAAGATCGCGGGCTCGGAGCGTGTCGTCGTCGACGAGGTGGCGGGCACCACGCGCGACCCGGTCGACGAGCTGATCGAGCTGCGCGGCATCCCGTACTGGTTCGTGGACACCGCCGGCATCCGCCGCCGCGTGCACCAGACCAAGGGCGCCGACTTCTACGCGTCGCTGCGTACCGCGGCCGCCATCGAGAAGGCGGAGATCGGCGTCGTGCTCGTCGACGCGTCGAACCCGCTGACCGAGCAGGACATCCGCGTGATCCAGCAGGTCGTGGACGCCGGGCGCGCGCTCGTCATCGCGTACAACAAGTGGGACCTCATGGACGAGGACCGCCGTCCCTTCCTGGAGCGCGAGATCGAGAAGGAGCTCGTGCAGATCGCCTGGGCGCCGCGCGTCAACCTGTCGGCGCGCACCGGCTGGCACAGCGAGCGCCTGGTACCCGCGATCGAGCGCTCGCTCGCGTCCTGGGACCGGCGCGTGCCGACCGGCAAGCTCAACGCGTTCCTGGGTGAGCTCGTGGCCGCGCACCCGCACCCCCTGCGTGGTGGCAAGCAGTCGCGCATCCTGTTCGCGACGCAGGCCTCGACGCGGCCCCCGCGGTTCGTCATCTTCGCCACGGGGTTCATCGAGGCGGGCTACCGCCGGTTCATCGAGCGCCGCCTGCGTGAGACCTTCGGCTTCGAGGGCACCCCCATCGAGATCTCGGTCCGAGTCCGGGAGAAGCGCCGCCGCTGAGAAGGCCGGGTGCGGGGCCTGCCCGGCGGGCCCTGCCCCGCGGGCGGGCCCGGTGTGTGGTCGGCAGAACGTCAGGTGATCGGTAGCCCGGGCTGCCGATCACCTGACTTTTTGCCGACCACGTGGTCCGGATGCCCATCCGGTCGGCAAATCGCGGTACCTTCGGGTCGTGCTCTCGGCCAGTATCCCCAGCCCCGACCCGGTGTGGTCCCAGTTCAGCCTGGGCCCGCTCACCATCCACACCTACGCCCTGTGTCTGCTGGCCGGCATCGCCGCCGCCGCGTACATCACGGACCGGCGGCTGCGCGCGCGTGGCGCCGCCCCCGGGCTCGCCCTCGACATCGCGATGTGGGCGGTCCCGATCGGCATCGTCGGCGCCCGGATCTACCACGTGCTCACCCACCTCGGTGACTTCACCGGGCCGGGCGTCGACCCGTGGGCCTGGGTGCGGATCTGGGAGGGCGGCAACGCCCTGTTCGGCTCCCTGCTCGGCGGGGCGGTCGGCGTCTGGATCGGCTGCCGCCAGACCGGTCTGCGGTTCGGGTCGTTCGCCGACGCGCTCGCGCCCGGCCTGCTCGCCGCCCAGGCGATCGGCCGGTTGGGGAACTATGTGAACCAGGAGCTGTTCGGCCTGCCGACCACGCTGCCGTGGGGCCTGGAGATCCGCGAGGACGCCCCGATGTTCCCCGACTGGGCGGACCCCGGCACCCTGTTCCATCCGCTGTTCCTGTACGAGATGATCTGGAACCTGATCGGGATCGCCCTGCTGCTGGCCATCGAGCGGCGTGTGGTCCGCCGGAACGAAGCGCTGCTGGCCGACGGCGGCACGCCCGGAGCCGGGCTGCGCTGGGGCCGCATGTTCGGCCTCTACCTGATCTGGTACGGGCTCGGCCGCAGCTGGCTCGAGGCCATCCGCATCGACCCGACGAGCGACGCGCCGCTGGGTGTCCCCGCGAACATCTGGACGTCCGGGGCCGCGATCGTGCTCGGCATCGTGATCATCGTGGTGCAGGGTCGTCGGCACCCGGAGCCCGAGCCGTCGGTCTACCAGCCGGGGCGCGAGCCGGAGCACGAGGACGAGAACGCCGAGCCGTCCGACACCGAGCCGTCCGACACCGAGCCGTCCGACGCCGAGCCCGCGGCCGCTGAGCCCGCGGAGGCCGACGCCAAGCCGGCCGAGCCCGCCGACACCAAGCCGTCCGACGCCGAGAACACCGCGTCGACCGGTTCCGCCGACAGCAAGTAGACGTCGGGCCGTCTCCGGCAAAGGCCTGAACCTGGGGCTGTGGGGGTGCGTGTGCGCACCCTCACAGCCCTTCGGCTTGTTCACCCGGGCAACCGCTGCGCAGGATGTGGTCATGCCACACCAGCCGCCGGGGGACACCCCTGCCCCCGACCGGACCACCGCGGAGCGGCGGGCCTGGTGGCCGGTCGCCGCCGTCCTGCTGGCCGTGGCCTGGGGTGGCAACGAGTTCACGCCCCTGCTCGTGATGTACCGCGAGCAGGGGAACATGGGCGACGTGACGGTCGACGCCCTGCTGGCCGCCTACGTCTTCGGCATCGTCCCCGCGCTGCTGCTGGGCGGTCCGCTGTCCGACCGGCACGGCCGCCGTCCGCTGCTGCTGCCCGCCGCGCCCGTCGGCGCGCTCGGGTCGCTGGTGCTCGCCCTCGACCCGATGAGCCCGCTGCTGCTCGCCGTCGGCCGCGTGCTGTGCGGGGTCGCGCTCGGGCTGGCGATGGCCGTCGGCAGCACCTGGGTCACGGAGCTCAGCGCCCGGGCGGGCGAGCGGGGCGCGGGCCCGCGGCGCGGCTCGCTCTCGCTGACCGTCGGGTTCCTCACGGGGGCGGGCGTCGCGGCGATGCTCGCGCAGTTCGGGCCGTGGCCCACGCACCTGTCGTACGTCGTGCACGCCGCTGGCGCCCTGGCCACGGGCGCGTGGCTGCTGCGTGTTCCGGAGACCAACCCGGTGCTGCGGCGGGGCGACCGGGGCTCGCTGCGCGACGACCTGCGGATCACCGCCGTCCGGCACCCGCGGTTCCTGCGGGTGGTGGTGCCGCTCGCGCCCTGGGTGTTCGGCTGCGGCGGCAGCGCCTACGCCGTGCTGCCCGCCCTGCTCTCCGGCCACGCCGGAGACGTGCCCATCGCGTTCGCGGGCGCCCTGACCGTGCTCTCGCTCGGGTGCGGCATCGGCATCCAGGTGGTGGCGCGGCGCATCGACACGCCGAGGTCGGCCAGGGCCTCGGTCGTCGCGCTGAGCATCGTCGCGCTCGGGATGGGCCTGGCGGCGTGGGCCTCGGCGTCGCCGTCCCTACCCCTGGGCGTGGTCGCCGGCGTGGTGCTCGGACTGGGGTACGGGCTGGGTCTCGTGGCCGGGCTCAGCGAGGTCGCGCGCATCGCCGGGCCCGGGCAGCTCGCCGGCCTGACCGCCGTGTTCTACTCGCTGACCTACCTGGGCTTCTTCGCGCCGATGGTGCTGGCGTGGCTGCACGGCACGTGGTCCTACGTCGAGATGTTCGGCTTCGGGGCGGCGGCCGCGGCGCTCTCGCTGGTGCTCGTGGCGCTGTCGTCGCGCACGGCGCTGCCGCGAGCGGGCGGCGACGGCGCGGGCTAGGCCGACTGCCTCCGTCAGGCGGCCAGCGCGTCGATCGCGGCGGGGGACAGCACGTGGTCGATGGCCATGGCGCTCGCGCCCAGCACGCCCGCACCGGCGCGCGCACGCGACGCGACGATGCGCA
Organism: Promicromonospora xylanilytica; assembly: GCF_054782895.1. NCBI lineage: Bacteria > Bacillati > Actinomycetota > Actinomycetes > Micrococcales > Promicromonosporaceae > Promicromonospora > Promicromonospora xylanilytica. The sequence continues at coordinate 347,980 of NZ_BAAGRP010000007.1, read as the reverse complement.
GGTGCTGCGTGGCCAGCGGCAGGGACCGCCGGTAGACGGCCTCGCGGATGCCCGCGATGAGGTGCTCGCCCGCGTCGGCCACGACCCCGCCGATCACGATGACCGACGGGTTGAGCATGCTCACGCAGGACGCCAGGACCCCGCCGATGTCGCGGCCGGCCTGCCGTACCGCCTGGCTCGCGGCGACCCCTCTCGACCGGACCAGGGCGACAACGCTGTCACTGTCGACGGCGTCGAGGCCCTGCGCGGCGAGCGCCGCCGCGACGGCCTGGCCGCTCGCCACCGCCTCGAGGCAGCCGGTGTTGCCGCACCGGCAGGGCACGTGGTCGGCGCCGGGCACGGCCATGTGCCCGACGTCGCCGGCCGCGCCCTGGGCACCCCGCCGCAGCGCGCCGTCGGCGATGATGCCGGCGCCGATGCCGGTGGAGACCTTGACGAGCAGCAGGTCCGACACCTGTGACCAGGCCGCCCGGTACTCGCCGAGCGCCATGATGTTCACGTCGTTGTCGACGAGCACGGCGACCCCGAGCTCGTCCCCGAGGATGCCCGGGACGTCCACGTCGTCCCACCCGGGCATGATCGGCGGGTTGATGGGCCGGCCGGTCGAGTGCTCGACCGGTCCGGGCAGCCCGATGCCGATCCCTGCCAGATCGTCGACGTCTCGGCCCGCCGCGGCGAGCAGGTGTCGGCCGGCGTCGGCCACCCAGGGCAGCACGACGTCAGGGCCCGCCGCAATCGACAGGGGCTCCTCGTGCGCGGCGAGCACCGTGGAGGCGAGGTCGGTGAGGGCCAGACGGGCATGGTTGGCCCCGAGGTCGACGGCGAGGACCACGCGGGCACCCGGCCGAAAGGCGAAGGTGGCCGGTCGCCGCCCGCCGGTGGAGCCCGCGGTGCCGGCCGGGGCGATGAGCCCCGTGCTCATGAGCGCGTCGATCCTCGTCGCGATCGTCGACCGTGACTGTCCGGTGATGGCGATCAGGTCCGCACGCGTGCGGGGCTTGCCGTCGCGCAGCAGCTGGAAGAAGTCACCGGTGCCCAGGGACAGGGGTGGTGTCCTGGAGCGGTCGTCGGTGGGCATGGGCGGCCTCCCGGGTGAATTTGCGGTCGCGTATCGGCAAAAGATAGCCCATATGATCCAGGAACCACAGAAGGCGCGTAAGTGACATGCAACTTTTGGTTGACATCAGCCAGAAGTTCCCTACATTGGTGGATATGCGAGCCGATGACGACGCGCACACTTCTTCTCCCGACCCCGTCCTGCGCCTTCGCGGCGTTGGCAAGGAGTTCTTCGGCACCTCGGTGCTGCGAGAGATCGACCTGGACCTCTACCCCGGTCAGGTCCACGCCCTGGTGGGTGAGAACGGCGCGGGCAAGTCGACGCTGATGAAGATCATCGCCGGCGTGCACCGGCCGGACACCGGCACCCTCGAGCTCGGCGGCACCGGGACCGCGTTCCCGACCCCGCTCGACGCACAGCGGGCTGGCGTGGCCACCGTCTTCCAGGAGTTCAACCTGCTGCCGGACCGGTCCGTCGCCGAGAACGTCTACCTGGGCCGCGAGCCCCTGCGCCGCGGCATGGTCGACCGCCGCAGGCTGCACGCCGACACCACCCGCCTGCTCGACGACCTGGGGCTGACGGGCATCACGCCCTGGACCCGCGTCGGGTCCCTGTCCGTGGCGCAGCAGCAGGTGGTCGAGATCGTCAAGGCCGTCTCGTACGACGCCCGGATCATCTCCATGGACGAGCCGACGGCGGCGCTCGCCGACCAGGAGGTCGCGCTCCTGTACGAGCTCGTCCGGCGGCTGCGCGACCGCGGCGTCGCCATCCTGTACGTCTCGCACCGGCTCCAGGAGATCTACGACCTGGCCGACACCATCACCGTGCTCAAGGACGGTAACCACGTGCTCACGGCGCCCGCCGTCGAGGTGAGCCCCGACCGGCTGGTGCGCACCATGGTGGGCCGCGACTTCGCCGGGTTCTTCCCCGACAAGCCCGCCGACGCCGTCCCCGGCGAGGTGCGGCTGGCGCTCGCCGGCTCCGGCAACACGATGGTCGACGGCATCGACCTCGAGGTACGGGCCGGCGAGATCGTCGCCCTGGCCGGCCTGCAGGGATCCGGGCGCACCGAGATCGCCCACGGCGTGTTCGGCATCGCGCCGTTCACCCGCGGCTCCATGACCGTCGACGGGCAGCCCGCCCAGGTCCGCAATCCCCGCCAGGGCGTGCGCCACCGCCTCGCCCTGGTCACCGAGGACCGCAAGACCGAGGGTCTCGCCCTGGGGCAGTCGGTCCTGGCGAACGCCCGGCTCGTGCTCGACGCCGTGCTGCCCCGCGCCTCGGACCGCCGGTCACGCCAGATCCCCGGCCTCCTGTCGTCGCTCGAGGTGGTCGCCAGCTCCCAGGACACCGAGGTCCAGTACCTGTCCGGGGGCAACCAGCAGAAGGTGGTCCTCGCCAAGTGGCTCGTGACCGGGCCGCGGGTGATCGTGCTCGACGAACCGACCCGCGGCATCGACGTCGGAGCCAAACGAGCCGTCTACGACCTCATGCGCACCCTGACCGCCGACGGCACCGCCGTGCTGCTCATCTCCTCCGAGCTGCCCGAGGTCGTCGCGATGGCCGACCGCATCCTCGTGGTGCGCGACGGCCGGATCGCCGGCGAGCTGCCGGGCGGCAGCGACGAAGCGGCCGTCATGGCCCTGGCCACGGGAGCGGCATGACGACGACCACCACCGCCGGGCAGGCGGCCACCCGGCGCCGCCACCACCTGGGATCCACCGAGATCGTCTACCTCGCGCTCGTCGGCATCCTCCTGGTCGCGGGCGTCCTCGTCGCGCTCCGCGGCGGCAACCTCTTCGCCCAGCAGAACATCAGCTACATGCTCACGCAGACGAGCCTGCTGGGGTTCGTCGCCGTCGGGCAGACGCTCGTGATCCTGTGCCGCTCGCTCGACCTGTCCGTCGGGTACGTCGTGGCGCTCTGCTCGCTGATCGGCGCCACGACGATGGCGGGCGACCCGTCCCGCGTGTGGCTCGGCGTCGTGGCGGCGCTCGCGGTCGCGGCAGGCGTCGGCCTCGTGAACGGCCTGGTCATCTCCGCGCTGCGGGTCAACCCGTTCATCGCGACGCTCGGCATGGGCCTGATCGTCAAGGGCTTCCTCGACACCCGGTTCAAGGGGCCGGAGGGCGAGGTGCCGTTCGCCTTCCAGACGTTCGGGTACACGCGCATCGGCCCGGTGCCCGTCTCGACGATCGTCATGCTGCTCGTCGCCGCGGCGGCGTTCGTGCTGCTCACCAGGACCCGGGCGGGCTACCACATGTTCGCCGTCGGCGGGAACCTCGACGTCGCGCGGCTCTCGGGCGTGCGCACCGGCAGGACCCTCGTGCTGGCCCACGTGCTGTGCTCCCTGTGCGCGGGGATCGCCGGCCTGCTCATCGCAGCCCGGTTCGGCACGGGGAACGCGCTCGTCTACTCCTACGGCCTCGACCTCGACTCGATCGCGGCCGTCGTGCTGGGCGGCACCCTCCTGTTCGGGGGGCGGGGCTCGGTGCTCGGCACGGTCGGCGGCGTGGCGATCCTGGCGGTGCTCGACAGCTCGTTCAACGTGCTCGACGTGAACCCGTTCTTCAAGGACGTGCTGCGCGGCGTGATCATCATCGCGGCCGTCGCCCTGTACGCCCGCCGGCAGATCGACCCTGCGAGCCGGCGTGTCCGGTTCGGCGCACGAGGTTCGGTCCCACGAGGAGGGGATACCGCATGACCCTGACGACGACCTCGCGCGACACCCCACGAGGTACCGCACGGCAGTGGCGTGACCGCCTGCTGTCCGGCGGTAGCTGGACGGTGCTCGCCCTGCTCGTGGTGGTCCTCACCGTCATCGTCGTGATCAACCCCTCGTTCGCCGAGCCGGTGTCCCTCATGGCGTTCGCCAAGAAGGCCGCTCCGCTGGTGGTGCTCGCCGTGGGCCAGTACTTCGTGATCGTGTCGGGCGAGTTCGACCTGTCGGTGGGCTCCCTCGTCGGCGCCCAGGTGGTCATCGCGGCGCGCCTCATGGACGGCCAGGAGGCGCTGACCTGGCCCGTCGTGGCCCTGATGCTCGTGTTCGGGCTGCTGGTCGGTCTCGTCAACGGCCTGGTGACCACGCTGCTGCGGGTGCCGTCGTTCATCACCACGCTCGGCATGATGCTGGTGCTGTACGGCGCCATCCGGCTGTGGACCGGCGGCGCGCCGACCGGCGCGCTCACCGAGAGCTTCCGCGTGCTGGGCCGCAAGGGGTTCCCGGACACCCCCGGGCAGTTCCAGGTGCCGTACGCGCTGCTGGTGGCGCTCGTGGTGGTCGGGATCGCGGTGCTGCTCATGCGCCGCCCGTTCGGCCGGTCACTGGTCGCCGCGGGGGACAACGCCCTGGCCACCACCTACAGCGGCGCGTCCGTGTGGTGGCTGCGCACGCGGGCCTTCCTGCTCTCGTCGTTCCTCGCCACCGTCGCGGCCGTGCTCATCGGCGGGTTCGCGGGCGTGACCGCCCAGGTGGGGCAAGGGCTCGAGTTCATGGCGATCACGGCCGTCGTGCTGGGCGGCGTCGCACTCGGCGGTGGCCGCGGGACGGTCGTCGCCGCCATGGTCGGCGCGCTCGCGCTCGAGGCCCTCTTCACCCTGTTCAACCAGCTCGCCCTGCCGTCGACCATCCGGCCCGCCGTGCAGGGCGTGATCATCATCGTCGCCGTCGCCTACGCGGCACGCCGACAACGCACCTGAGCCGACGACGCACCTGAGCTCGACCCACCGAACGACCCGCACTCATCAAGACCCGGACTCATCAAAGGGGATGGACATGCGACCGATCCGAGCACTGCTGGCGGGCACGGCAGCGGCAGGACTGCTCCTGCTGACGGCCTGCACCACCGACGCCCCGACCGAGGAGCTGCCGGCCGCCGAGACGAGCGCCGCCGAGGAGGCGCCCGCCGAGTCCGGCGCCGAGAGCGAGTGGTTCGTCCAGGCGGACTACGACCGTGAGCTGGCCCAGCGCGACATCGAGCCGGAGGGCCCCGCCGACCAGCCGTGGCTCCAGGCCATCGAGCCCGAGTACGTGGACACGGCCGACCTCGCGAGCGAGGGCGGCGACAAGACGCTCTGCTTCTCCAACGCGTCGGTCTCCAACCCGTGGCGGGTCACCGGCTGGATCACCATGCAGCAGCAGGTGGAGGTCCTCAAGGAGGAGGGCGTGATCGGCGAGTTCCGGGTCTCCGACGCGGCCGACGACGACAACAAGCAGATCTCGGACATCCAGGCGTTCGTCGAGGCGGGCGACTGCGACGCGATCATCATCTCGCCGTCGACGACGGCGACGCTCACCCCCGCCGTCGAGGCCGCCTGCGAGAGCGGCACGCCGGTCATCGTGTTCGACCGCGGCGTGAACACCGACTGCATGGCGACGTTCATCCACCCGATCGGCGGCTACGCCTACGGCGCGGTGGGCGCGGAGTTCCTGGTCGACAACCTGGAGCCCGGCTCGACCGTCCTCGCGCTGCGCATCCTGCCCGGCGTCGACGTGCTGGAGCACCGGTGGGCCGCCGCGGACAAGGTCTTCTCCGAGTCGGACATCGACGTGGTCGGGGTCGAGTTCACCGGGGGCGACGGCGCCAAGATCAAGGACCTCGTCACCCAGTACCTGCAGCGCGGCGAGGTCGACGGCATCTGGATGGACGCGGGCGACGGCGCCGTGGCGGCCGTCGAGGCGTTCGAGGACGCCGGTCAGCCCTACCCCGTCTTCGTGGGCGAGGACGAGATGAGCTTCCTGCGCAAGTGGGACGAGACGGGCATGACGGCGATCGGCAACGTCTACTCGAACTTCCAGTGGCGCACGCCGATCCTCGCCGCGCAGAAGATCTGGGCCGGTGAGGAGGTGCCGTCCGAGTGGGTGCTGCCCCAGGAGCCCGTCGACGACTCCGACCTGGCGGCGTACCTCGACGCCAACGCCGACATGCCGTCGCTGCACTACGCGAAGTTCGGCGGCGAGGACCTGCCCGGGTACCCCGAGGCCTGGACGGACCGCTGAATGGGTGTGCCGACGAGAACCACGACCACGAGAACCACGACCACGTGGCCGGTAGGCGTCAACACCTGGGTGTGGACGTCGCCGCTCACCGACCGGTCGCTCGCCGAGATCGCGCCCCGCGTCGCGGGGTGGGGGTTCGACGTGCTGGAGCTCCCCGTGGAGCGGCTCGGCGACTGGGACCCGCACCACGCGGCACGGGTCCTCGCCGACCACGGCCTCGCGGCCAGCGTGTCCCTCGTCATGGGCGAGGGGCGTGAGCTGGTCGCCGCCGACACCGGCACCGTCCGCGCGACGCAGGACTACCTGCGGGCCGTGGTCGACGCCGCGCACGTCGTGGGCGCCCGGGTGATCGGCGGCCCGGCGTACGCGTCGGTCGGCCGTACGTGGCGGACCACCCCGCAGGAGCGGGCCGACGCACTGGCCGAGCTCGGCGAGCACCTCGCGCCCGTCGTCGACCACGCGATGGCCGCGGGCGTCGTCGTCGGCCTCGAACCGCTCAACCGGTACGAGACGAGCCTGATCAACACCGTGGACCAGGCGCTCGAGGCGATCAGCCCGCTCCCCGCGCAGGGCATCGGGCTGATGCTCGACGTCTACCACATGAACATCGAGGAGCGGGACCTGCCCGCGGCGGTCGAGCGCGCTGGGGCGCGCATCGCGGCCGTGCAGGTCTGCGGGAACGACCGCGGCACGCCGGGCGGCGACAGCCTCGACTGGCCGGGCCTGCTCGCCGCGCTGGAGCGGGCCAGCTACACGGGCCCGCTCGTCATCGAGTCGTTCACCGGCCAGAACGCGACCATCGCCACCGCCGCCTCGATCTGGCGGCCGCTGGCCGCGAGCCAGGACGCCCTCGCGACCGAGGGACTCGCACACCTGAGGGGACTGATGCCCGCCATGGACGGCTGAACCGCGCCGGAGGTCCACAGCGCTCGGCGCCGGCACGCCGGGCTGGTCAACGCAACACGCTCCGCCGGGGACCCCCCGGCGGGTCCGCACGTCGATCTGCCCAGGAGGCACCACGATGACCGCACCACGACGTCCCCGCTGGGGGAGATCCACAGCGGCGCTCGCCGCCGGAGCCCTGGCGCTCACGCTCGGGTCCGCCCCGGCGGCCACTGCCGCCGACGAACCGCAGGCGCAGACCCAGACCGGGGCCCAGACCGAAGCCCTGGCCACCGAGGCGCTGGACGAGGGCCGGGTCCTCATCTTCACCGCCACGACCCAGTACCGGCACGCCGAGGCGATCACGCAGGGCACTCCCGTGCTCGAGGCGGCGTTCGCCGAGGCGGGCATCGCGTCCGACCACACCGAGGACCCGACGGTCTTCAACGACACCGACCTGGCGCAGTACGACGCGCTGGTCATGTTCCAGGCGTCGGGCGACCCGTGGAACGCCGAGCAGAAGGCCGCGATGGAGCGGTACCAGCAGGCGGGCGGCGGCATCGTCGCCATCCACAACGCCACGGACATGCGGGGCAGCTACGGCTGGTGGGACGAGATGATCGGGTCGCTGATGCCCGGGCACGCCGCCACGGGCTCCAGCCCCGGCCTGCCGGGAACCGTCCGCGTCGAGGACCGGAAGCACCCGTCCACGGAGCACCTGCCGCAGCGCTGGGACCGCGCCGACGAGTGGTACAACTTCTCGACCAACGTACGCGGCGACGCGCACGTGCTGGCCACGATGGACGAGTCGACCTACGACCCGGGCAGCAACGCCATGGGCTACGACCACCCCATCTCGTGGTGCAAGTACTACGACGGCGGCCGCGCGTGGATGACCGGCATGGGCCACTTCGGCGCCCACTACACGGACGAGCCGGACTTCGTACGGCACATCGTCGGCGGCGTGCAGTGGGCTGCGGGCCTGGCCGAGGGCGACTGCGGCGGCACCGACTGGGGCCAGTTCGAGAAGGTGTCCCTGGACACCAACACGAGCGCCCCGTTCGGCATCGACGTGGCGCCGGACGGCCGGGTGTTCTACACCGAGCTGGTGCGCGGGCAGATCCGGGTCTTCGACCCGGAGACGCAGACCACGACCACGGCGGTGACGCTGCCCGTCTACTCCGGCGGTGAGGACGGCCTGCTGGGCATCGCGCTCGACGAGAACTTCGCCGAGAACGGGTACCTGTACCAGTACTGGTCGCCCGCGAGCGAGGACGACACCGACCCCGCGAACTTCACCAACCGGCTCTCGCGGTTCACGGTGACCCAGGACGGTCCGGGGACGACGACGATCGACCCGGCATCCGAGAAGGTGCTGCTCGAGGTCCCCGCCCGGCGCCTGCCGGACGAGCCCGGGCACACGGGCGGCGGACTGATCGTCGACCACGCGACCGGTGACCTGTACCTCGGCGTCGGCGACGACGTGAACCCCCACTCGGAACCGTCGGGCGGGTACGCGCCGCTCTCCGAGCGGGACGGCACGTTCCACGACGCACGGGAGACGTCGGCCAACACCAACGACCTGCGCGGCAAGGTGCTGCGGATCCACCCCGAGGACGACGGGACGTACTCGGTCCCCGAGGGCAACCTGTTCCCGGAGTCCGAGGACACCGCGGACAAGACGCTGCCCGAGATCTTCGCCATGGGCTTCCGCAACCCGTTCCGCTTCGCGATCGACCCGGCGACGGGCAACCTCGCCGTGGCCGACTACTCGCCCGACAACGGCAGCGACAACCTGGCCCAGCGCGGCCCGGCGGGCATCGCCGAGTGGAACCTGGTCAAGGAGCCCGGCTTCTTCGGCTGGCCGCTGTGCATGGGGAACAACGAGCCGTTCCGGGACGTCGACTACCGGACGAACCCGGTCACCGTCGGTGACTTCTTCGACTGCGACGCCCCGGTCAACGACTCGGTGCGCAACACCGGTCTGACCGAGCTGCCCCCGGCCCAGCCGGCCGACATGTGGTACGGGTACCAGCGGTCCTCCGTGCCCGGCGCCATCAACCAGGGTGGTGGCCTCGCGCCGATGGGCGGCCCGTTCTACGACTACGACCCCGAGCTCGAGTCGGACACCAAGTTCCCCGAGTACTACGAGGGCAAGGCGTTCTTCTACGAGTGGTCACGGAACCAGGTCTTCACCATCGAGCCGACGGACCCCGAGGCGGCGCCGGGCGAGCCCGACGTCGAGAAGGTCAACCGGTTCCTGCCGGACGAGGACTTCCTCGCGCCGATCGACGCGAAGTTCGGGTCGGACGGCGCGATGTACGTGCTCGACTGGGGCGGCGGCTTCGGCCGGGACAACCCCGACTCGGGTCTGCACCGGGTCGACTACGTGACGGGCTCCCGGTCGCCCGAGGCGCTGCCGAAGGCGTCGCCGGACTCCGGGACCGCACCGCTGGAGGTCCAGTTCGACGGGACGGGCAGCACCGACCCCGAGGGCGAGAACCTCGAGTACGCGTGGGACTTCGACGGCGACGGGACCACCGACTCGACCGAGCCGACGGCGTCGCACACGTACACGGCGGACGGCGTCTACGACGCGCGGCTGACCGTGACCGACCCGGCCGGCAAGGACGGGACCGCCACCGTGCCGATCACCGTGGGCAACACCCGGCCGGAGGTCGACTTCGGGCTGCCGCCCACGGGCTCGTTCTTCGAGTTCGGTGACACGATCTCGTGGGACGTCGACGTGACCGACGCGGAGGACTCGCCGGACGGCTCGGCCATCGACGACGAGCGCGTCGTCATCCAGCCGGCCCTCGGGCACGACGCGCACGCCCACCCGTCCGAGCCGCTGCACGGACGCACGGGATCGGTCGCGACCGCGCTGGGCGGCGGGCACGGTGAGGGCACCAACGTCTTCTACGTGCTCGACGCGCGGTACGAGGACGACGGCGGCGCCGGGGACATCCCGTCGCTCACCGGCTCGGACACGACGCTCGTGTTCCCCAAGGAGCGGCAGGCCGAGTTCCACACGGCGCAGGAGGGAACCCGGACGGCGCCGAGCCGGGACGTCGAGGGCGGCGGCGACGTCGTGGTCGGCTCCGACGGCGCATGGGCGTCCTACGACCCCGTGAACCTGCACGGGATCGACGCGCTGACGCTCCGGGTGGCCTCGGCGTCCGCAGGCACCATCGAGCTGCGCAAGGGGGCCCCGGACGGTGACCTGCTCGGGACCGCCGAGATCACGGGCAGCGGTGTCAGGGACTTCGGCGACGTGCGGGTCGACGTGGACGACCCGGGGGAGAGCTTCGAGCTCTACGTCGTCTTCCCCGGGCCGGGCGAGCGGTCGCTGAACTTCGTGGAGGCGAACGGCAAGGGCGTCAGCGACACCACCAGGCCCGAGGTGGCGATCACGTCGCCGGAGGCCGGGGTCGAGCTCGAGCACGGCCAGATCGAGGTCACGGCCGATGCCGCCGACGCGGAGAACACCGTCAGCCAGGTGGAGTTCTTCGTCGACGGGACGTCGATCGGCGTCGACGACACGGCGCCGTACGCGGCGGCGTGGGACGTCGCCGCCGACGGCTACTACGAGCTGACGGCGGTCGCGACCAACGACCGTGGTCTGCCGACGACCTCACGGGTCGTGGTGGCACAGGTCGGCGACATGTTCGGCGGGATGCGGACGTTCAGCAACGCGGACGGCGAGTTCGAGCAGCTGTCCTCCGGGGCGTACGTCATCGACTCGGGCGGCGCGAACATGTGGCAGGGCACCGACGAGTACTCGACGATCTTCCGCGAGGGCTCCGACCGGCACTGGTCGGCCACCGTGAAGATCAACAGCCAGGGGAACTCCAACGGGTCCGCCAAGGCGGGGATCATCGTCCGCAACGACGTGACCCAGCCGGGGACGTCACCCGGGTACGCGGCGCTCGGCATCCGGCCGAGCGGCGGGTTCGAGTGGCTGCGGGGCAACGACGCCGGCCAGCTGGTGACGTCGACGGGCGGCGGTTCGACGGCCTACCCGGCCTGGGTGCGGCTCGTGCGCGACGGCGACCTGTACTCGGCGTTCTGGAGCTCGGACGGCGAGACGTTCACCCAGATCGGGGAACCGGAGGAGCTGGCCGGGGCTGCCGACCTGCAGGACGTCGGGCTGTTCGTCACCGCGCACAGCACGACGAACCGCAGCGCCGTGGAGTTCCAGGACTTCACGTTCGACGACCAGCCGGACCCGCCGCAGGTGGAGGTCGCGGCGGCCAGCCGGTGCACCGGTCCGCAGGCCCGCGTTGCGGTGAGCGCGACCAACGCGGGCGCCGACCCCGCCCGGGTCGAGCTCACCACCACGCACGGGAGCAAGACCTTCAAGGAGGTCCTCCCGGGGGAGACGGTCTCCCAGCTGTTCCGGTCGGGTGCTGGGGCGCTCGACGCGGGGGCCGCCACGGTGACCGCGACCAACGGGCCGCACGAGGTGGTCGTCGAGGAGGCCTACGACGCCGTGAGCTGCGGCTAGCCGCCGTGGCTGACCCGACCGACTGACCAGATGGCCTGACCGGCCGGCCCACAGACCGGGCCGGCCGGTCCGACCGAGAGGAGCAAGGACGTGCCGAAGACGAGGAACAGACCGCGGAACCCACCGCGGAGCGCACCGAACGCCGCGGCACGTCCATCGAGCCGGGGTGGTGCCGGCCGCCCCGGACCTCGGCCGCCGGCGCCCGCGCGGCGCCGGTGGCGGAGGTGGGGTGCCGTGGCGGCGGTCGCGCTGGTGGCGGCCGCCACGGTCCTGGTCCTGGTGCTGGTGCAGCCGTGGGAGCCGGCGGCTGCGCCGTCGCCCGGGGGCATCCAGGTCGATCCCGCGCGGGTGGCGGAGCTCGAGGCCGCGGAGGCCGAGCGGGACGGCGACAACCTGACCGCGGCGGGGGAGCTCGCCACCTCGGCGCAGGAGCGGCTGCTGCCCGTGATGGACGGGCTGTACGAGGCGCTGCCGGCGGGGGAGGACTCCTCCGTGGATTCCTCGGCGGGCGGGCCGGAGAGGGACGGGAAGGCGCCGACGGCGGCCGAACTGCGCGAGTGGCGCGACACCGTCGAGCAGGTCACCGCGGAGCTCGAGGCGCTGCCGTCCGGGTCGTCCGAGCACAACATCGTGCGCAACGGGCTCCTGCTCTCCGCGGGGCTGCTGGGGGACACGCTCGACGTGGTGGAGCTGGCCGGTGAGAGCGACGGGCCGGGCTCGTCAGGGGAGTCCGAGCGGCTCTCCGCCGTCGCGGGCGACCTGCGGACGCGGGCCGTCGACGCCTGGGCGGTCGCGGCGGTCCAGCTGGACCTCCAGCACATCGCGGCCGACCGCGGCCACCTGCACGCGTTCCTGCCGCTGCACTCGGGCATGTCGGAGGAGGGCGAGGTAGAGCTGGGGCACGGGGACCACTGACGGTCCGGCGCGGCAGCTCAGTCCTCCTGCCACGCGACCGATCCCGTCACGGTGCGGCGGTACTGGCCCGGCGATGTACCGGTGTACTTCTTGAAGGCGACACCCATGTACTCGGAGTGGCTGAACCCGAGTCGCTCCGCGATGCGGTGCAGTGTCCAGTCCGTCGACGACAGCAGCTCGGCGACGCGGTCCATCCGCACGCGGAGGATCTCCGCGTGCACCGTCCGGCCGAGCAGCCGCTCGAACCGGTGGTCGAGCGCGCGCCGGGAGAGGCCCACGTGCTTGAGCACCACCTCGACCTTGAGGTTCTGGTCCGCACGGTCCCGGATGAAGCGGAGGGCCTCGACGACGAGCGGGTCGTCCACGGCGAGGATGTCCGACGACTGCCTGGTCACGATCCGCGTCGGATCGATGAGCCGCAGTCCGGGCTCGAGCACCTCGCCGTCCATCATCTGGTCCAGGAGCTTCGCGGCAAGGTGGCCCATGTGCGTCGTGTCCGGGTCGATGCTGGACAGCGGCGGCGAGGTCAGGTTGCCGATGAGCTCGTCGTTGTCGACCCCGATGACGGCTACCTCGTCGGGAACGGCGATGCCGGCGAGAGTGCAGGCCTCCAGCACCTCTTGACCCGCGATGTCGTAGCAGGCGAGAAGCCCTGTCGGCTTGGGCAGCCGGGTCAGCCACCCCGCCAGGCGCGCACGGTCGGCCGCTCGCCTGCCGGACGGGATCATCCGGAACTCGTAGGCCTTCGACCCTCGCTGCCGCACGTGCTCGGCGAACCATGCGCCGCGCTTGAGCGCCCAGGCGAAACGTTCGTCGCCGCAGTAGGCGAAGTTCCGCAACCCCCGCTGCTCGAAGTGCTCGACCGCCCACCGCGCGATCGTGTCGTCGTTGGTCTCGACTCCCGGCAGTGCCGGCACGAGCCGAGCCGCACTGAGGTCGACGGTCGGCAGGTCGAGCCGGCGGATGAGGTCCGCCGTCGCCGCGGTCTCGATACGTGCCAGCACGCCGTCGCCACGCCAGCCGTCGAGCCACGAGAAGTCGGTCTCGTGGCGACTGTGCTCGCCCAGGTACATCGACCAGCCGGTGCGTGCCTCCGCGTACTTCCGTACGCCGGTCAGCAGCGCACGTGCGTACGCGTTCGACGTCTCGACGAGCAGCGCGACGTGCCGGGTCGGCGGTGGGGGCATGTGAAATATCTAAGCAGCGATGCGTGATCGCGCATGGTGTGACCTCGGTCACGCTCCATAGCGTGTGGACCACTACCGAGGAGGTCAGCGTGACGGAGAACGTACGGGTGGCAATCGCCGGGCTGGGGTTCGGCGCGGAGTTCATCCCCATCTACCAGGCACACCCTGACGCCGAGCTGGTCGCCGTGTGTCAGAGGTCGAAGGACACCCTGGACCGCGTGGCCGATACCTTCGGCGTCCCGGGTCGCTACACCAGCTACGACGAGATGCTGCAGGACCCCGGCATCGACGCGGTCCACATCAACACCCCCATCTCCGCGCACGCCGAGCACACCGTCGCGGCCCTGAAGGCGGGCAAGCACGTGGCATGCACCGTGCCCATGGCGACGACGACCGACGAGTGCCGGGCGATCGTCGCCGCGGTCCGCGAGTCGGGCAAGAAGTACATGATGATGGAGACCGTCGTGTACTCGCGGGAGTTCCTCCACGTCCAGGATCTCGTGGCGGACGGCACGATCGGCCGGGTCCAGTTCCTGCGCGGAGCGCACCACCAGGAGATGGCCGGCTGGCCGGGTTACTGGGAGGGGCTCCCTCCCATGCACTACGCCACCCACGCGGTCAGCCCCGTCCTCACCCTCGCCGGCGCCCTGGCGGAGAGCGTCGTCTGTCTCGGGTCCGGCCGTATATCGCCGGCCCTGGCTGCCCGCTACGGATCACCGTTCGCCGTGGAGAGCGCGCTCCTCACGCTCCGCGACTCGGACGCCGGGGCCGAGGTCGCACGGTCGCTGTTCGAGACGGCCCGCGAGTACGTCGAGAGCTTCACGGTGTTCGGCGACCGGGCCACCTTCGAGTGGGAACAGACCCAGGGCGCCGGGCACGTGCTGCACGTCGGCGAGACGCCGAAGCGCATCGAGGTCCCGGACTTCGCCCACCGGCTGCCGTCGCAGGTCGCGCCGTTCACCACCCGAGGCGTCTACGACGACGAGCACGAGCACCTCTCCTTCGTCCAGGGGGCCGGCCACGGTGGCTCGCACCCGCACCTGGCGCACGAGTTCGTCCGGAGCATCATCGAGGATCGCGCTCCGGCGATCGACGAGGTCACGGCCGCCAACTGGACGTCGGTCGGCATCTGCGCCCACGAGTCGGCCATGCGCGACGGAGCCCGTGTGTACATCCCGGACTACTCGGACGTGCGGTGATGACCGCGACCCTGCAGCGGGGTGCGGCGCCGTCCTCGTCGCACCGGCGGACGCGATCGCGGTGGGCGGACCTACGGCGCCGGCTGCCGGCCGCCGGGGGAGGCGTGATCGCCGCGGCGGTCGTCGTGTGGGTGGTGTTCCTCGCCACGGACACTCCGGCGGGTCCCGCGGCGAGCAACCCCGGCACGTTCATCGTGACCGTGCTGGACGCCCTGACGTTCGGCGGTCTGCTGTTCGTCGCGGCGTCCGGCTTCACCCTGATCTTCGGGCTGATGCGCACCGTCAACATGGCGCACGGGTCGTTGTTCCTGCTGGCCGCCTACGTCGCCATCCGCGTGCAGGAGGCGATGGTCGGCCGGTCCCGCAACATCGGGGCGGCCGACGTCGGCATCCTCGACTGGCTCGTGCCGATGCTCGTCGGTGCGACGGTCGCAGCGGTGCTGGGGCTGATCATCCAGCAGGTCTTCCTGCAGTGGAACGAGGGCCAGGAGCTCCGGCAGGCGCTGATCACCCTTGCCATCACCGTCGTCCTCGCCGACCAGATGCTCCGCGCGTTCGGTGGGCTGGCCGGACGGATGGTGTGGCCCGGTGCGGTGACGCACTTCTACTCCGTGTTCGGCGAGCGTTACGCCCTCAGCCGGTTGTTCATGCTGGCCGTGGCCGTCGTCGTCGGTGTGCTGCTGTGGCTGTGGCTCAACAGGACGAGCGTCGGCATGGTCATCCGCGCCGGGGTCGACGACCGGCAGATGGTCCGTGGGCTCGGTATCAACATCAAGCTCGTGTTCGCGGTGACGTTCTTCGTCGGCTCGTTCCTCGCCGGGCTCGGCGGGGTGCTCGGCGCGTCCTTCGCCGGTGCCGCGCCCGGTACCGACGCCGACTGGCTGCTGAACTCCCTGGTGGTCGTCATCATCGGCGGGCTGGGGTCGTTCAAGGGTGCCGTCGCCGGGTCGTTGCTGTACGGGACGGTCGTGGCGTTCTCGCCGGCCTACCTGCCCAGCGAGTACTCGTTCTACGCCATCATCATGACGTTCGCCCTGCTGGCACTGGTGCTGGCCGCCCGGCCGCAGGGGCTGTTCGGGAGGATGGCATGACGATCCTCCGCTCCGCCCGGCCGGGCGTCGCCACCTTCGCCGGCCTGATCGCCGTGCTCCTGGTGCTGCCCGCCCTCGCCCCCGCGTTCTTCATCAACTTCGTGATGACCAAGACCCTGGTCCTCGGGATCGCGGCCGCCTCGATCGTGTTCCTCGCGCGGTACGGCGGCCTGGTGTCGCTGGCGCAGTTCCTCTTCTTCGGCGTCGGCGGCTTCATGTACGGCAACGCCGTGCTGGAGGACGGTTCTCGTGGCCTCAACCTGGGGATGAGCCCCTGGGCGGCGGTCGTCTTCGCGATCGTCGTCACCACGGTCGTCGCGTGCGCGCTCGGCGCGCTCGCCAGCCGGATGACCGGGCTCTACTTCCTGATGCTCACGATGGTCTACACGGTGATCGGGTTCTTCGTCTTCGCGCAGATCGTCGAGATCTCCGGCCCGGGAGGTCTCACGAGCATCCCCCGCCCGGAGCTCATGTCGCCGCCGGTCAGCCTGTACTACGCAGCGCTGGCGGTGTCCGTCGTGGCCTACGTGGGCTTCCGCGCCCTCGGCCGCACGCCGTTCGGGCTCACGCTGCAGGGCGTCCGGGACGATCCCGTCCGGATGGCGTCGCTCGGCTTCAACGTCCCGCTGCACCGGACGGCCGCCTTCACCCTGGCCGGCTTCGTCGCCGGACTCGCCGGGGTGCTGAACGTCTGGTGGAACGGGCAGATCGATCCCGCGTCGATCGCGCTCGACCCCAGCCTGATCCTGCTGATCATGGCCGTGATCGGAGGCATCTCCTACTTCGAGGGCGCCTGGCTGGGTGCCTTCGTGTACGTCCTCGTCTTCACCTACCTCCGCGACATCCCGCTGCTGGGCCAGATAGGGATCACCGAGGCTCGGCTGAACACGGTGATCGGAGCAGTGGTGCTCCTGATCATGGTGCTCTCCCCGGAAGGGCTGGCCGGGATCGCAGAGAAGGTCCGTCGCCGGGTCCGCGTGACCCGGGCGAGGCATTCCGCAGTGGCTGACGACGCACGTCCGACGCCGACGACACCCACAGGAGAACAATGATGATTTCCACCAGACCACGGCGGCCGGCGACGTTCGCCATCACCCTCGTCACCGGTCTCGCGCTGGCTACCGCGGGGTGCTCCGACCGCGGCGGAGCCAGCGGGCTGCCCGCCGACGACACGGCGGACCCGACCGGCTCCACCGCCGTCAGGGACGACGGCACCGTCCGGCTCGGCATCCTCGGACAGTGCGAAGGACCGTTCGGCGGTTTCCACGAGGACGTCGCCGGCGGCACAGCCCTCGCGCTGGTCAACCACGCCGGCGCCACCGTGAACTCACCGACCAGCGCCCTGGAGGGCTTCTCGGGTGCGGAGGTGGCAGGGACCCCGATCGAGCTCGTGGGGATCGGTTGCGGGAACGACACCGCCGACCGGATCCTCGAGGAGACCCGCCGCCTCGTCGAGCAGCTGGGCGCCAACGTGATCATCGGGCCGCTCTCCGGGGACGAGGGGCCTGCCGTGGCCGAGTACGCGAAGGCCAACCCCGACCTGACGGTGCTCGCCGGGATCTCCGGCTCCCAGGAGCAGACCCTGCACGTGCAGGCCGACAACTACTTCCGGTGGTACGGGGACGGGGCGATCTGGAACGCCGGGCTGGGCGACATCCTGTACAACGAGCGCGGCTGGCGCAAGGTCGCCGTGATCGCCGACGACTACAGCTTCGGGCACACGTCGTCGGCAGGGTTCATCGCCGACTTCTGCGGCGTCGGCGGTGAGATCACGCATCGCGTCTACCCGCCGCTCGGCACCACGGACTACTCGTCCTACATCGCGCAGCTGCCGGGCACGGACGAGGTCGACGGCTACTTCTGGGCCGTGGGCGGGACGGGCACCCAGGCGTCGCTCGAGGCCTTCGTCAACGGCAAGGGTGACCTGACCGGCGACCAGCACGCGGGCAACTTCTTCTTCAACCCCGACCTCGCCCAGGCGCTCGGCACCGATATCGCCGGTGCCTACATCGGGGGGTTCGCCACGCTGCCGGGCGACGTGCGCACCCCGGCGATCGAGGAGTACCTGGCCAGCGCGGACGCCACCTGGGAGTCGCTCTCTGGTTCGCTGAGCAACAACGAACCGGCCGACCCGTCGGTGGCGGCCGCGTTCGGGTTCTTCTACGGCTACTACTCGGCCGGTGTGGCACTGGTCGAAGGGCTGGCCGCCGTCGACGGCGACATCTCCGACCCGCAGGCCCTGCAGGCCGCGATCGGTGAGCTCGAGCTCGACCTGCCGTACGGACCCATGAGCCTCGACGAGAACCGCAGCGGGATCGTCGACGTCGGCCTGTCGCAGCTCGTCGTCAACGACGACGGGGAGATCGAGCAGGAGACCGTCGCGATCGTCCCCGGCGTCGACCAGACGTTCGGCGGGACGTTCGGCCCGGACACGCCGTCGCCGTCCCGGGACTTCCCGGGTTGCGAGAAGCGTGACCTGCCGTGGACGGGGAACGCGATCCCCGTCGTCGACGGTGTCCCGCAGGTCGACGGTGTCCCGCAGTAGGGGCGACGAGATGACGACCGTGCCGCGGGGCAGAGAGGAATCGGCGCACCGGCCGAGTGCCGTACCGGCGATCCAGGTCAGGTCCGTCGTCGTCGCCTTCGGCGGGCTGCGCGCGCTCAAGGGGCTGGACCTCGACGTGGCCCGAGGTGAGCGGCTGGCGGTCCTCGGTCCCAACGGGGCGGGCAAGAGCACGTTGTTCAACGTGATCGCCGGGGACATCCGGCCCACCGAGGGCGCTGTGCTGATCGAGGGACGGGACTGCACGTTCCTTCCGTCGAGGTACCGGCCCCGGCTCGGCGTGGTGCGCACCTATCAGAAGGCGCGGTGCCTCGACGGGCTGACGGTGCGCGAGAACCTCTATCTCGCGGTGGCCGGACGCCAGCGTCACCAGTGGCCGCTCTGGCGTTCCCACCGTGACCGGCAGCTGGACGATGCCGCGGGTGAGGTCGCCGAGGCGGTCTGGCTGGCCGATGACCTGGCCACGACGGCGGGCGAGCTGTCCCACGGGCAGCGCCGTCAGCTGGAGCTCGGCATGGCGATGGCCGGCGACCCGGAGGTGCTGCTCCTGGACGAGCCGGCGTCGGGCCTGTCCCGCGGTGAGCGGGAGCAGCTGACGGAGCTGCTGGGCTCGCTGGCCGGGGAGGTGACGCTGCTGCTGATCGAGCACGACATGG
Organism: Promicromonospora xylanilytica; assembly: GCF_054782895.1. Classification (NCBI taxonomy): domain Bacteria; kingdom Bacillati; phylum Actinomycetota; class Actinomycetes; order Micrococcales; family Promicromonosporaceae; genus Promicromonospora; species Promicromonospora xylanilytica. The sequence continues at coordinate 328,924 of NZ_BAAGRP010000007.1, read as the reverse complement.
ACGTGGCGTTCACCGTGGCGCAGCGGGTGGTGGTCATGGCCGACGGCGAGATCGTCGCCGCGGGGGAACCGGACCAGGTCCGCGGCGATCCGGTCGTGCACGAGATCTACCTCGGAGTGGAGGGATGACCATGGACAGCGCCGGTGAACCCCTGCTCGCCGTCGACGGGCTCTCGGCCGGGTACGGCGCATCGACGGTGCTGGGCGGCGTCAGCTTCCGGATGGGCGTCGAGGCGGTCGGGATCGTCGGCCGCAACGGGATGGGTAAGACGACCTTCTGCGACACGCTCGTGGGGTTCCTCCCGTCGTCGGCGGGGCAGGTCTCGTTGCGCGGGCGCCGGGTGGACAACCTGACACCGGAACGGGTGGCCCGGTCGGGGATCGCCTACGTGCCGCAGGGTCGGCGGCTCTTCCCGTCGCTCACGGTGGACGAGCACCTCGCGATGCTCGCCCGGCGGGCTCGGAACAAGCGGTGGACGCCGGATGCGGTCTACGAGCTGTTCCCCCGCCTCGCCGAGCGCAAGAAGCACGGGGGAGCGGACCTGTCCGGTGGTGAGCAGCAGATGCTCGCCGTCGGACGGGCGCTGCTGCTCAACGCCCGGCTGATCGTCATGGACGAACCGTCAGAGGGGCTGGCTCCCACGATCGTCGACGTCCTGGTGTCCGCGGTCCGGCAGCTGGTCGACGAGGGCGTCGCGGTGCTCGTCGTCGAGCAGAACCTGCGCGCCGCCACCCGGATGGCGAACCGCCAGCTCGTCATGGTCTCGGGGCGCATCGAGGCGGAGTTCACGGGCGACGAGCTGCTGGCGCGGCCGGACCTGCAGAGCCAGTACCTGGGCGTCGGTACCGCGTAGTGGCACGGCGTAGTGGCACGGCGTAGTGGCACGGCGTAGTGGCGCCTTGCCATGGGACGTACCCGGCAGACAGCCGGGCCAACACCGCAGAGGAGCACAGGTGAACGCAGCGAGAACCTTCGGAGTGAACACGTGGGTATGGACGTCACCCCTCACCGACGCCAAGCTGGCCGAGCTGGCGCCGCGCGTGGCGGACTGGGGGTTCGACTCGATCGAGCTCCCGGTGGAGGACGTCGGTGACTGGGACCCAGAGCGTGCCGCGACGCTGCTCGAGTCGCTCGGCCTGACGGCCACGCTCGTGCTTGCCATGGGCGCCGGACGTGAGCTCGTCGCGGCGGACCGCGCCACGATCACGGCCACCCGTGACTACATGCGTCGCGTGGTCGACATGGCGCACACGGTCTCGGCACCGGTGGTCGCCGGACCTGCCTACACGTCGGTGGGCCGTACCTGGCGGATGTCCGAGACCGAGAGGCGTGCGTGCTACCTGCAGCTCCGGGACGGGCTCGCCCCTGTCGTCGAGCACGCCCGCGCCGCCGGGATCACGGTCGCCGTCGAACCGCTCAACAGGTTCGAGACCAGCCTGATCAACACCGTCGACCAAGCGCTCGAAGCGCTCGAAGGTCTGCCGGCCGAGGCCTGCGGTGTCGGTCTGGACATCTTCCACATGAACATCGAGGAGCAGGACATCCCCGCGGCCATCCGGCGTGCCGGCGCCAGAGTCGCGCACGTGCAGGTGTCCGGTAACGACAGAGGTGCCCCGGGGGCCGATCACGTCGACTGGCGCGGCATCGTCGACGCGCTCGACGACGTGGGCTACCAGGGGCCGATGACGATCGAGTCGTTCACGCAGGACAACGAGACGATCGCGGTCGCCGCCTCGATCTGGCGGCCGCTCGCGGCGAACCAGGACGCCATCGCCGTCGACGGCCTGGCCTTCCTGTCTGGCCTCGTCCGAGAGGGGGCGCCGATGGCGTGAAACCGGCCGGTGGGTGGTTCGGCGGTGACCGACGGAAGGTCGGCCCGCATCCAGTGACGAGAGACGGTGAGAGGTCCATGCAAAGACGCAAGCGATCCATCGCAGGTGCCGTGGCCACGGCTTTCCTGGCTTCGACTCTGACAGCGGCGGCGATCAGCCCCGCCCAGGCACAGGAGGACGAATTCGACGTCCTGTTCTTCCACAAGACGACCGGCTTCCGGCACGGCTCGATCCCGGCGGCCCTCGACGCCGTCGAGGAGCTGGGGGTCGCCAACGGCTTCTCGGTGACCGAGACCGAGGACGCATCGGTCTTCACCGATGACGGGCTGGCCGACTACGAGGCCATCGTGTTCTACACCGATGGTGAGAACACGCTGGACGCCGACCAGCGGACCGCGTTCGAACGGTACATCCAGGCAGGCGGCGGCCACGTCGGCCTGCACTCGTCGTCCAACATGGACAAGACGGACTGGCCCTGGTGGGCCGATCTCATGGGTGGTGCGTTCTTCAGGAACCACCCGTCGGGAGCCGACCAGTTCCAGGAAGCCACGGTTCGGGTCGAGGACGCCACGCACCCGTCCACCGCGGCGCTGCCCGCCGAGTGGGTCCGCACGGACGAGTGGTACAACTTCACGGCCAACCCGCGCGAGAAGGTGCACGTCCTGGCGACCCTGGACGAGTCGACGTACGAGCCCGGTCCGGGCGCCATGGGTGCGGACCACCCGATCGCCTGGTGCTCCAACTTCGACGGTGGCCGCACCTGGTACACGGCGTTGGGGCACAACGCGGAGCACTACGACGAACCGCTCCTGCGTGAGCACATCCTCGGTGGCATCCAGTGGTCGGCAGGTGCCGTGGACGGCGACTGCGGTGAGCCGCGCGACGGCCTCCCGACGGAGGCGTCGTTCGAGAAGATCACGCTGGACGACAACACCGCCAACCCGATGGAGCTGGCGGTCGCGTCCGACGGGCGGGTCTTCTACGTCGAGCTGGGTGGGGCGGTCAAGCAGTACGACCCGGAGAACGGCTCGGTCACCAAGGTGGCGGACATCCCGGTGCATCGTGGTAACGAGAACGGGTTGCTGGGCATCGCGGTCGACCCGGACTTCGAGACGAACCAGTGGATATACCTCTTCTACAGCGCACCGTCCCCCGAGGTGCAGCGCGTCGCGCGGTTCACGGTCGACGGCACGGCCCTGGACATGGCGTCCGAGCAGGTGCTCCTCGAGATCCCGCACCAGCGGGAGGTGTGCTGCCACTCCGCCGGATCGATGACGTTCGGACCCGACGGCGACCTGTTCATCTCCTTGGGCGACGACACCGCCCACTTCGCGTCGCAGGGATACACGCCGATCGACGGACGGGTCCACGACCAGCACTCGAGCGAGGACGCCAAGCACAGCTACGACGCGCGCCGCACGTCCGGCAACACCAACGACCTCCGGGGCAAGATCCTGCGGATCACCCCCGAGGACGACGGCTCGTACTCGATCCCTGAGGGCAACCTGTTCGAGCCCGGTACCGAGAGGACGCGACCCGAGATCTACACGATGGGCCACCGCAACCCCTTCCGGATCGCCGTGGACGACGAGACCGGCTGGGTCTATGCCGGCGAGGTGGGGCCGGACGCGGGCAACAACAGCACGACCCGCGGTCCGCGCGGCCATGACGAGTGGAACCAGATCCGGGAGGCGGGCAACTACGGCTGGCCGTACTGCATCGCGGACAACCAGCCCTATCGCGAGTGGGACTTCGCCACCAGCACGCCCGGTGAGCTCTTCGACTGCGAGAACGGCCCGGCCAACGACTCCCCGTTCAACACCGGTCTGGACGTCGTGCCGCCGGCCGAGGACGCGTTCATCTGGTACCCGTACGGCGCGTCCCCGCAGTTCCCGGAGCTTCCGGGCGGTGCGGGCCGTACCGCCCTCGCCGGCGACGTCTACCACTACGACCCGGAGCTGCTGGGAGACGGCCAGTTCCCCGCCTACTACGACGACACGGTGTTCGTCATGGAGTGGTCTCGGAACTGGATGGGCGTCGTCCACCTGGACGACAACGGCGACTACGCGGACTTCGAGCAGTTCATGCCGAACACCGAGTTCCGCAGTCCTCAGGACATGGCGTTCGGACCCGACGGTGCGATGTACCTCCTCGAGTGGGGCGTCGACTTCAACTACGCCGGAGGCGGCGTCAACCCCGACTCCGGTCTCTACAAGATCAACTACACGGACGGTGCGCGCACGCCGGTGGCGGTGGCCGGATCCGACCGGGACTCGGGGGCCACTCCGCTGGAGGTGACCTTCTCCGGCTCGGAGAGTCACGACCCGGACGGTGACGACCTGACGTACGCCTGGGACTTCGGGGACGGGACCACGTCGGACCAGGTGAACCCGACCCACACCTACACCGAGGCAGGCGAGTTCACGGCGCGGCTGACGGTCAGCGACCCGTCGGGGCGGAACCACAGCTCGAGTCTGACGATCGCGGCGGGGAACACCCGACCGGAGGTGACGATCGAGGCGCCGGCCCAGGGGCAGGTATTCACCTGGGGCGACGACATCCCCTATCGGATCTCGGTCTCCGACACGGAGGACGGCTCCGGTGGCGACATCGACTGCGAGCGCGTGACCGTCCAGCAGGGTCTGTATCACGACGAGGGTGGCAACGCGCACGTGCACCCCGGTCACTCGCAGACGGGCTGCGTCGGGGTGCTCGAGACGCAGGAGGACGCCGAGCACGGTGACGCCGCGGACATCTCGCTGGTGGTCATCGCGAGCTACACGGACCTTGGTGGTGAGGTCGGTTCACCGGAGCTGACCGGTGCCGCGACCCACGTCCTGCAGCAGCCGCGCAAGGAGGTGGAGCACTTCACCGACTCCTCCGGGATCCAGGTCAGCCCCGCGAACGACCCGGAGACCGGAGGCGGCGACGCGATCGAGGGGCAGGGCAGCGCCTGGGCGTCGTACGAGCCGTACAACCTCGAGGGCGACGGTGCGCTGAGGCTGCGGGCCGCCGCCGCGGAGGACGCCACCGTCGAGGTCCGCCGCGACGCCCCCGACGGGGAGCTGCTGGGGACCGCCCAGATCGACGGAGGCGTCGAGATCGGCCGGTCCGACGGCCCCGCCGGATTCGGCAGCGCCGTCCAGCTGGGTGGGTCGAGCCCGCTGGAGCACATGGAGCTGCCGGCCGACATCGTCAGCGACGTCGACGACTTCACGTTCTCCGCATGGGTGAACTGGAACGGTGACCAGACGTGGGCCCGGGTCTTCGACTTCGGCTCGGGGACGGACAACAACATGTTCCTCACGCCCAGCGCCGGTGGTACCGACAAGCTGCGGTATGCCATCACCACCGGGTCCGGTGAGCAGCAGATCAATGGTTCGCAGCAGCTGCCGACGGACGGGTGGCAGCACGTCGCGGTGACGCAGTCCGGCACGACCGGCACGCTGTACCTGAACGGCGAGGTGATCGGGACCAACACCAGCATGACCCTGAGCCCGTCGGACCTGGGGCAGACCCCGAACAACCTGATCGGGAAGTCCCAGTGGCCGGACCCGCTGCTCGACGGCGCTGTCGACGACGTCAACCTGTTCGACAGGGCACTGACACCGCAGGAGGTCCAGTCCCTGGTGGGCCGCGCCGGCGGCGACGTCGGCGGGGGGAACCTGGCGTGGTACCAGTTCGACGAGGACGGCGGCGCGACGGCGGTCGACTCGTCCGAGCGGGGGAGCGACGCGAGCATCGTGGTGGCGGACGACGCCGCGGCCTGGCAGACCGTGACGGTGGACCTGCTGCCCACGGAGGGCACGTTCCCGCTCCATCTCGTCTTCCCGGACAGCAAGGCGCGGGTGAACTGGATGGAGATCGAGCCCGGGGACCCTGCCGGACCGGGTGCGTGCACCGATCCTGACCAGCGCGCGACCGTGGTCGTGGGAGACGTGGACAGCGGCGTGCCGAACCATGACGCCGGTGACGGATGCACGGTCAACGACCGGATCCTCGACGAGCAGGACTGGAGCAACCGCGGCGAGTTCATCAAGCACGTACGAACCGTGGTGGCGGAGCTCGAGAGCGACGGCGTGCTGACGGAGAAGGAGGGACGGGACATCAACCGCGCCGCCGCACAGAGCGACGTCGCCCGGAAGGGCGAGCGGCGCTGACCCGACTCGTGGACGGACGCGGGACGGACGCGTGACGGACGCGGGCGGCCCGGGGCGAGACGCCTCGGGCCGTCCGCGTCCGGTCGTGCTTCCAGAGATGGCGACCCCCCGACCCGCCCGGCCAGCCCGACCCGCCCGGCCAGCCCGACCGCGTCGGCTACCGGACGCCCGCCAGCGCCTCGCCCAGCGGCGTGCGGGTGTGCAGCACGCGCACACCGGTGCGGCGGCTGTCGACCAGGCCGGCGTCGCGGAGCACGGTGAGGTGGTGGGACGCGGTGGACACCGCGAGGTCGGTCAGCCGGGCGCACTCGGACGTCGAAAGCGGCTGCTGGAGCTCGAGCACGAGGCGGGCGCGGGCCGCCCCGAGCAGGGCGGTGAGTGCGGCGAGGGCGTCGGCGCCGTCGCGGTGCCAGGTCTCGGACACACCGTGCGCAGGGTAGAAGATCGTGGGTTGGGCCGGGCGCTCGGTGAGCACGGCGCAGCCGCGGGTGGCCATCATGACCGAGGGGACCAGCACCAGGCCGGTCCCGCCGCAGTCGACCACCTCCTCGTGCTGACGCATCTGGACGCGGACGATCTCGTCGGCCCAGGTCACCGTCGAGTGCAGGGTGCCGGCCATCTCGGCGAGCCCCGCGTCGCTGCTGCGCCGCGAGCGGACCGCGACGTCCGCTCGGAGCAGGCGCAGCATCTGCGGCCAGACGGGTGCGAGCAGCGTGTCCCATACCTCCTGCCACGCCCCGACGATCCGCGTCCTGGCGCGGTCGGGCGCCGCGATCAGGTCGCGGATCTCCTGCTGCCTGGCGCCGGTCGAGCGGAGCACCATCTTCTCCAGGTCGAACCGGAGCCGTTCGGCGGGGACCTGGCGGAGCCGTTCGGCCTCCTCCTCCGGCGTCATGTCGCCCGACGGCGTGGCGGTCAAGAAGTCGGGCAGGTAGCCGTCCACGCCGCAGATCGTGGCGATCAGCCGGAAGGCCTCGCCGGACGGCCTGGTGTCCAGACCGCGGAACCACCCCCAGTGCAGCGGTGCGCTCTGCGGGCGCAGGGTGGTCCGCACCGCATGGACCAGCTCGTGCCCGGGGGAGATGCCGAACCGCACCGCCGAGATGTCGCTCGAACCGAGCCGGAACTCCACGTACTTTCGATCCACGTCGAAAGCGTAGTCAGTGGTGCCGTGTCGGGCGGAGAGTGGGGCCATCAGGACGCGACACCCGCTCAAGGTGCCGCTGTAGGTCCCGTCGAAGATCCCGCTGAAAGGAATCTCATGCCCAGCTCCGCACCGATCCCCGCCGACAGCATCCGCATCGGCGACAGCCGCACCCTCCGGTTCGAGGGTGCGTCCTACGGGGCCAACGTGTCGTTCTTCCTCGTCACCAACGACCCGGGCCGGGGCCCGAGCCTCCACCGGCACCCGTACGACGAGACCTGGTCGGTGCTCGAGGGCGAGGCGACCATCGTGGTCGGCGACGCGACCTTCGTCGCCCGCGCCGGTGACACCGCCGTCGCACCGGCGGACACGTGGCACCGCTTCACCAACACCGGTACCGGGACGCTCCGGATGGTCTGCATCCACGCCTCGCCGGTGATGATCCAGGAGTTCGCTCCCGAAGCATGACGGCGGCAGGTGTTGCCCGCCGTCGCGCGCACGACCAGAATTCAGCGCAACCAGTCAGAAGGGAAGCAGTCCCATGACCCAGTACTTCCTGACCATGCCGCACGACGCGGCAGAGGAACCGACGATGGAGTCGATGAAGGAGATGGACCCGGCGGAGCTGGAGGCGGTCTTCGCCGCCGTCGGCGCCTTCAACACCGCCCTGACCGAGTCCGGGGCCTGGGTGACCGCGGGCGGGCTGCACCCGCCGTCGACCGCGATCACCGTCGACGCCACCGGCGCCGAACCGAAGCGCGTCCCTGGTCCGTTCGTGGACGCGCCGGAGTACGTCGGCGGGTTCTGGATCATCGACGTCGCGGACCAGGAGACCGCGCTCGGCTGGGCCGAGCGGGCCTCCGCGGCCCTGCAGTCGCGGATCGAGGTGCGTGCCCTGCAGGAGGAGCCCCAGTAGCGGACCGGACGCCGGGCGGGGTCAGCGGTCATCGCCGGACGGCGTGGCTGCCGGCCCCGGCCCGGCGGGGATCGGCTCCTCGAACACCAGCAGCGTGTGCGTGTTCACGATGCCCTTCATGCCCTGGATCTGGTCCAGGATCAGGTGCCGCAGGTCGGCGTTGTCCCGTGCGCGGACGAGCAGGACGAGGTCGAACTCGCCCCCGACCAGCCCGATGTGGTCCACGCCCCGGAGCCTGCGCAGCTCCTCCCGGACCGAGCGCCACTCCGCCTGCTCCAGGTTGACCGTGACGTAGGCCGACGTGCCCAGGCCGGCCAGCACCGGGTCGATGTCCGCGCGGTAGCCGCGGATGACGCCCGTCGACTCGAGGCGGCGCACGCGCGCGTAGGCGTTGGCACGCGAGATGTGCAGCTTCTCGGACAGCGTGCGCATGGACATGCGGCCGTCCTGCCGCAGCTCGTCGACGATGCGCTGGTCGACGTCGTCAAGACTCGATTCCACTTGTCTTGCGGCCACGCCCTCAGCTCCTTCGCCGGTGGACATTTGGATCGCATGACCAGCATATTGCTGGACGTTCTCTTGGATCGTCGCCGTTGATGGATTCCGGAGAGAACCTTGACGATCATATCTATATGACAGGCATCACAGGCAGGGCAAGTGACCCAGATCGCATGCTCCCGTCCCGGGAGCCGGTCATGCTCCTCGGCCCGGACGGCCGTCCCACGGCCGCGGAGGGCCTGCCCGCGGCCGATGCGCTGCTGCGGGGCCTCGCGGGCATGATCGCCGCCCGCCGCTTCAACGAGCAGGCGTCCGCGCTCGTGCGGCAGGGTCGGCTCGCGGTCTACCCGTCGTCGTTCGGGCAGGAGGCCTGCCAGGTCGCGGCGGCACAGGTGCTCACCGCCGACGACTGGCTCTTTCCCACCTACCGGGACACCGCGGCCGTCGCCGCGCGGGGGGTCGACCCGGTCGACACGCTCGGCCTGCTCAAAGGCGACTGGCACTCCGGGTACGACCCGTACGAGCAGCACGTCGCACCCCTGACGACGCCGCTGGCCACGCAGCTCCCGCACGCCGTGGGCGTGGCGCACGCGGCGCGCCTGCGCGGGGAGCCCGTCGTGGTGCTGGCGATGTGCGGCGACGGCGGCACGAGCGAGGGCGACTTCCACGAGGCGCTGAACTTCGCGGCGGTCTTCCGGGCGCCGGTCGTCTTCTTCGTCCAGAACAACCAGTACGCGATCTCGGTGCCGCTGGCCCGGCAGACGGCGGCCCCGTCCCTCGCCCACAAGGGAGTTGGCTACGGCGTCCCGGGTGAACAGGTGGACGGCAACGACCTCGCGGCGCTCCTGTCGGTCCTGTCCGGAGCGGTCGAGCGCGCCCGCGGCGGCGCGGGGCCACAGCTCGTCGAGGGACTGACCTACCGCATGCAGGCGCACACCAACGCCGACGACGCGACTCGCTACCGCGCCGACGACGAGGTATCGGCCTGGGCGGCCAAGGACCCGCTGGCGCGGCTGGACGCGTACCTGCGGGTCGAGGGTGTGCTGGACGACGCGCGGGCAGCGGCCTTCGGCGAGGCCGCGGAGCAGGTGGCCCGCCGCATGCGGGACGGCCTGAACCAGGACGTCGAACCCGACCCCGACGACCTGTTCCGGTACGTCTACGACCGCCCGACGCCCCAGCTCGAGGAACAGCTCGCCCAGGTCAGGGACGAGCTCAGCAGGGATCAGCAGGGCCGTGACTCGCAGGGCCGTGACTCGCAGGGCCGTGACTCGCAGGGCCGTGGCCCGCAGAGCAGAGTGGAGACCCGCTGATGACGACCACCACGGTGGAGCGCGCGACGCTCAGCACGGCGCAGGCGATCAACCGGGCCCTGCACGACGCCATGGCGGAGGACCCCTCGGTGCTCGTGCTGGGTGAGGACGTCGGCACGCTCGGCGGCGTCTTCCGGGTCACCGACGGCCTCACGGCTCTGTTCGGGGAGGACCGCTGCTTCGACACACCGCTCGCCGAGGCGGGGATCGCGGGCTTCGCCGTCGGCCTGGCCATGAACGGCATGCGTCCCGTCATCGAGATGCAGTTCGACGCCTTCGCCTATCCCGCGTTCGAGCAGGTGGCGAGCCACATCGCCAAGATGCGGAACCGGACCCGCGGTCGCGTGGGGCTGCCGCTGGTCATCCGGATCCCGTACGCCGGCGGCATCGGCGGGGTCGAGCACCACTGCGACTCGTCGGAGTCCTACTACGCCCACACCCCTGGCCTGCACGTCGTCGCGCCGTCGAACCCCGCGGACGCGTACTCGCTGCTGCGCGAGGCGATCGCGTCGCCCGACCCGGTCGTCTTCCTCGAGCCGAAGAAGCTCTACTGGGCGAAGGGCGAGGTCGCCCTGGGTAGCGCGGGGCCGGGCATCGGTACGGCCGTCGTACGCAGGCCGGGCACCGACGCCACCCTGATCGCCTACGGGGCGGCCGTGCCGGTGGCGCTCGAGGCGGCCGAGGTGGCCGCGGGGGACGGCAGGAGCCTGCAGGTGGTCGACCTGCGCTCGATCGTGCCGTTCGACGACGCGACCGTGTGCGCGGCCGTGGAGTCGACGGGCCGCGCGGTCGTCATCGCGGAGGCGGCGGGCTTCGCGAGCGTCGCCTCCGAGATCGCGGCCCGGGTGAGTGAACGCTGCTTCCACTCGCTGTCGGCACCGGTGCGCCGCGTCACCGGGTTCGACATCCCGTACCCGCCGCCGAAGCTCGAGCACTTCCAGCTCCCGTCGGTCGACCGGATCCTCGACACCGTCGACGAGCTCCAGTGGGAGGACGCGTGACCAGCACCGCGACCGCACAGACATTCCTCCTGCCCGACCTCGGGGAAGGACTGACCGAGGCCCAGGTGGTGCAGTGGCTGGTCGCCGAGGGTGACACCGTTGCCGTCGACCAGCCGGTGGTCGAGGTCGAGACCGCCAAGTCCGTGGTCGAGGTACCCAGCCCGTACGCCGGCCGGGTCGGCGTGCTGCACGCGGCAGAGGGCGAGCTCGTGGAGGTCGGGAGGCCGCTGATCACGATCGAACCGGAGGAGGTCGGTACCGGGCGCGATGGGGAGGCGGCGCGCGATGGGGAGGTTGCGCGCGATGGGGAGGCCGCCGAGGCCTATCGCGAGGAGGAACAGGCCGGCTCGGGCAACGTGCTCATCGGGTACGGCACCTCGGCGCGGGCCGCCTCGGGTCGCCGACGCCGGCCGCGCGGCGCACCGCCGGTGGCCCCCGCCGCCGTGCCGGACGACCGGCCGGTCAAGGTGGTCTCGCCTATCGTCCGGCGACTGGCCCGCGAGGCCGGGCTGGACCTGCACACGATCCGGCCCACCGGCGCCGGCGGGGTGGTCACCAGGTCCGACGTGTGGGCCGCCGTCGAGGGCGCGCGGGCAGCTGCTGCGGCGCCCGCGCCCGCTGTTCAGGCCGCTCCGCCCGGGGCCGTGCCGAGTGCGGCGCCCGTCCCGAGCGCCGCGGTGCCCGTCCCGAGCGCTCCCGGCGAGCGGCGCATCCCGCTCAGCGGCTTCCAACGGGCCGCGTCCCGGGTGCTCTCGCGGAGCCGTGCGGAGATCCCCGAGGCGACGGTCTGGGTCGACGTCGACGCCACGGCGCTCTGGGAACTGCGCGAGGCCGCCCGCACGCCGGCCGGCCCAGGGCCTGGCCTGCTCGCGTACGTCGCACGGTTCGTCGTGGCAGGCCTCAAGGAGTACCCGGTTCTCAACGCCCGGTTCGACGCTGAGCACGACGAGATCGTCGTTCCCGACGTCATCAACCTCGGCATCGCCGTGCAAAGCGAGCTCGGGCTCGTCGCGCCCGCCGTGCTCGGGGCCGGCTCGATGACGACGACCGAGCTCGACACCGCCCTGCGCGACCTCACGACCCGGGCACGAGCCGGCAGGGCGACGCCGGAGGAGCTCACGGCCGGCACGTTCACCCTGAACAACTACGGCAGCCTCGGGGTGGACGGCAGCGCGGCGATCATCAACCACCCGCAGGTCGCGATCCTGGGCCTCGGCCGCATCATCGACCGGCCGTGGGTGGTCGACGGCCAGCTGGTGCCGCGCAAGATCGCCCAGCTGTCGTTCGTGTTCGACCACCGGGTGTGCGACGGTGCGACCGCGGCCGGGTTCGTGCGTTCGGTGGCCGACGCCGTCGAGCACCCCGCCGCGGCGATCGTGCGGCTCTGACGGGGTGCCGCTGGGCTGTGGTGTTCAGCGGCGCCGCCCTTCTAACACGCGCTCTACGGGCTTGATGCCTCGTTGGTGGCGTGAGAGCGTTGTCGTGCCACAGGCCGCCTCTCCTGACCGTCCGGGGGAAAGGCGAACAGTCGTCAGGGCGGCCTGAGGGTCGCCTTGCATCTGGCACACAACCGTTCTTTCGCCGCCCGGCTCTGGGCTGTCTTCTTTCTCAACGGGGCTGTTCTCTCCAGTTGGGCCCCGCGGATACCAGAGGTCAAGCAGCTTCTGGATCTCAGCGACCGCGAATTGGGCACTGCCCTGTTCGGTGTCGCCGCAGGGTCTGTCCCCGCACTGCTGCTCACCGCCCGGATCCTTGACCGGGTGAGGTCGGGACCGGTCTGCGTGATGACCGCGCTGCTCTTCAGCGCGTCGCTGCCCTTGATCGGCCTCGTCGAGGACGTATGGCAGCTGACCGGCGTGCTCATGCTGCTCGGGGCGTCCAGCGGCGTCCTCGACATCGCAATGAACACCACCGGTATCGCCTACCAGCAGCTCACCGGTCACCGGGTCTTGTCCCGGTTGCACGGTGGGTACAGCCTGGGCGTGCTCGCCGGAGCCTTGGGAGGCGTGGCCGCCACGCATGGGGGTGGCACGGTGACCGAGCACTTCCTCGCCGTCACCGTCGTCCTTGTGGGCCTCACATTGGTGTGCGCGCCGGCGTTGTGGTCGCAACCCTTGAACCCCGGCGCCCGAGGGGTCGAAGACGCCGACCCCGCCCTTGCCCGAAACGGGCGCTTCGGCCTGCCGGTGGCGATTGCGGTGCTGGCGGTATCCGGCCTGCTCGTCGAGGGGTTGGTCACCGATTGGTCGGCTCTGCTGATCACCCGTGACCTCGGAGCGCCGGCCTCCCTGGGGGCCACCGCTCTGGCGTTGTTCAGCTTGGCGATGTTCATCTCTCGTTCGGCCGGTGACGCCGTGCTGAACCGCTTCACGGAACATGGGGTCCTGACGACCGTCGCCGTAGTCGTGATCTGCCTCGTGGTGCTCGGCTCCCTGGTCGCCCATCCGCTGGTCATGGTCGTGGCCATGGGCCTGGTCGGGCTGTTCCTTGGCCCGGTCTTCCCCATCGCGGTCTCCCGGGCCGGCCGGTCAGCGCCCGGACACGCCGCGACGATGACCGCGCGGGTCAGTGCCGTGGGGTACATCGCCTACCTCGGCGGACCGCCCGCGATCGGCTTCGCCACCGACGCCATCGGTCTACCTGCCACGTTCGCCGCGGCGGCGGCCCTCAGCGGCGTGAGTATCGCCCTCGTTCGCCGGGGTCCCGGCTGAGACTGCCACAGCCTCCGGGCGGTCAGGCATCCCGACCAGGTCGTGAAGAGTTATCCACAGATTCTATTTTGACCCTGCGATACGTACGAGTGTTCGAGATAATGGGATCGGCGAACAGGCGACGGGCAAGGGGGTGGGTGCTGATGGGTCAGCCGACGGATGGGACGGCGCCTGGTGCTCTGCCTGCTGCTCGGTCGGTCGAGGACGCGCTGGCGCGGATCGAGGCCGCGGTAGCTGATCTCGCGGTCCTGACGGACCCGGGGGTGTTGGAGGGGTGGGACGCACCCAGTGTGGGCCGGTTGGTCGACGCGCATGCCCGGATCCGGCAGGTGACCGGCCGGTTGGACGGTGTCCGATACACAGTGCTGCCCAGGATCGAGGCGGAAGGTTCGTGGCGGTCGGGCGGGATGGCGCGTACGTTCGCGTCCTGGCTCCGTGTCCGTGAGGGTGTCTCGGCTGGGACGGCGCGTAAGGACATGCTGATCGCCCGTCGTCTGGCAACCGCACTGCCGGTGACCCGGGAACGCCTGGTCGCGGGAACCGTGGGTGTGGATCATGTCCGGGTGTTGACGCAGGTCGCCCCGACCAGTGAGACGCGTACGGATGCGTTGGCGTGGCTGATCGATACCCGTACCGGAGAGGCGACGACGCCGGAACAGTTCGTGCAGACCGTGCCCGTCGACTTCCCCGTGGATGACCCGGACGGGTCCCGCACGCGTGCGGTGGTCACCCGGGTGCTGCAGGACGCGGTCGCTGACGGGACGCTGGTGACGGGTGAGGGTCTGGTCCTGCGGGAGGCGAACGTGCTGAACGCGGATCAGTTCCGGGTGGTGGCGCGCAGGTTCGCGTCGGTGACGGACCCGGATACCGACGAGGTGGAGGACGACAAGGCGGCCCGGGGTGAGTTCCTGGACCTGTCCAAGACGTTGGGTGGGTATCACGTGGCTGGTTTCCTCACCGACGAACACGGACTGCTGGTCCAGAGCGCGCTGACCGCGGTGATGGGTGCCCCGGCCGCGGAGGACACCCGCACCACGGGGCAGCGGCGGGCGCAAGCCCTGGCGGATGTGGCCCGCGTCGTGCTGGACACGAACCAGGCCTCGCCGGGGGCGGCGATCGCCCCGCACCTACATGTCACGGTGTCCTGGACCGAGCTGGAGACCCAGGTCACCCGCACCCGCGACGGCCTCTGCGTGACCTGCGGGCACACGACCACACGCCGAGCCCCAACCGGCACCACTGGCGCCACCGGCACGGCTGGCACCACGGGCACGGCTGGCACGACCAGCACGACCAGCACGACCAGCACGACCAGCACGACCAGCACGACCAGCACGACCAGCACGACTGGCACGACCAGCACGACTGGCACCACCAGCACGGGCGCGGTCGGCGCCACGGGCACGGCCGGTACAACGTCGCTGTCCGGGCTGCTCACGGGTGGTGGCCCGGTGTTCACCGAGACCGGTGGTCGTGCACCACGCGCGTTGTTGCGGCGGTTGGCGTGTGACAGTGCGGTCACCANGGCAGATGCGGCGTGCGGTCATCGCCCGCGATCAGCACTGCGTGTATCCCGGGTGTGACCAGCCGCCGTCACGGTGCGAGGTCCACCACGCGGTGACCCACTGGGCCGACGGAGGAGAGACCTCCGTCGCCAACAGCGCCCTGCTGTGCTGGTTCCATCACCAGCTCGTGGATGCCAAGGGCATCACCATGCACTGGACCGGCAAACCCACCACCACCCACACCGAGACGCGCACCGGCACCGGTATGCCCGGAGCACTGCTCGAGACCGGATGGGCCTTCACCGACCCCCGCGGCCACCGCATCCGACTACCCGAAGCCCTCGAACCCCTACCCCCACCGGACGCCGAAGCTGCCTGACCACCAGACGCCCGGCAACACCGCGACGTACACCGCCGAGACGGCGTGACCGGTGGGTGCCGGAGGCCCGGCACCGAGGCCCAGCACCGTGGCCCAGCACCGCAGCTGCCAGACCCCGACTACCCGGTCGAGCTCCGGTCGAGGAAGGGTCGCACGTCGCATCCCGCCGAGCGGATCGGCTGACGCTTGGACGGGCACAGGTCCCCACCAGCAGGACCGAAGCCCGTCAGCGGGGTTCGATCAGCTGGTTGGTGATCCGCGCCGTGCAGATGCGGCGGCCCTGCTCGTCGGTGACGACGATCTCGTGAGACGTGATGGTCCGCCCCAGGTGCACGGGAGTCGCGGTGCCGGTCAGCAGACCGTCCTCCGCGCCCCGGTGGTGCGTGATGTTGAGGTCCACGCCCGCGCACACCTTGTCCATCGTGCTGGCGTGGATCAGCGCGCACCACGATCCCAGGGCCTCGGCGAACGCGGCGGTCGCTCCGCCGTGCAGCCGGTTCAGCGACTGGGTGTTCCCCGCCACCGGCATGGTGGCCACGACGCGCTGCACCGACTGCTCCACGACCTGGATGCCCAGCTTCTCGTCCAGAGCACCCAGCGTGATCGTCCACGGCGTCGTCATGCCGACACTGTAGGTCGCCGCTACGGCATCCCGCCCGCCCCCGCCCGCCCGGCCAGCGGCACCCGCCAGCGGTGGCGCAGCGAGAGGCCCCGCGCGGTGAACACCAGCGCCGCCACGGCGCTGCCGGTGACCACGTTGAACCAGTCGAGGTTCCAGAGCAGCGAGGTCAGCGCGGCGCCCGCCACGGCGGGGATCGCGTAGATGCCCTGGGGCTGGAACACCTGCGGCACCTCGTTGGCGACGACGTCCCGCATCACCCCGCCGCCCACCGCGGTGGTGAGCCCCAGCAGCACCGACGTCACCGCGCCCATGCCCGACTCCAGGGCCGTGAGCGTCCCGGTGACGCAGAACAACGCGAGGCCTCCGGCGTCGAACAGCAGCAGCGTGCGGCGCAGCCGCCGGACCCCGAAGACGTGCAGGTAGACCGCCAGGGCAGCCAGCAGCGGCGGGACGATGTAGAGGGGCTGCTGGAAGGCGTTCGGCACGCCCTGGTTGATGACCAGGTCGCGGATCACGCCGCCGCCCAGGCCGACGAGCGACGCCAGCATGACCGATCCGACGATGTCGAAGTCGCGGCGGGCGGCCAGGAGGGATCCCGAGACGGCGAAGAAGAAGACGCCGATCAGGTCGAGCGCGAACATGACGTTCATGGTCGGAGGCCCTCGAACAGCACACTGGAGACGGTGGCGGCCAGTGCGTCCTCGCCGAGCGGCCCGTCGGGCCGGTACCAGTCGGCGAGGGAGTTGACCATGCCGAAGACCAGACGGCTGACGAGGTCGGGGTCGACGTCGCCGCGCAGGTCGCCCTCCGCGGCGGCCTGGCGGACCAGGGCGGCCAGGCGCTCGTCGATGTGCCGGCGCCGTTCCATGGCCGCCCGCTCGACGTCGCTGTTGCCGCGCACGCGCAGCAGGAGCGTGACGGCGGGGAGGTTGCCGGCGAGGATCCGGACCGCCGCCTCGACGGTGGTCCGCAGGCGGACGGAGCTGCGCTCGCCGTCGGTGGCCGTGGCCGCCGACTCGACCGCCGAGCTCAGTCCTTCCAGCGCCTCGTCGAGCGCCGCGGAGAGCAGCGCCTCCTTGCTCGGGAAGTGGTGGTAGACCGCCGACTTGGTGACGCCCAGCTCCGCCGCGAGGTCGCTGATCGACGTGGCGTCGAACCCGCGGCGGATGAAGAGGTCGATGGCCGTGCGGAGCACCGCCTCGCGGTCGTGGCCCGGGCGTCCGCGCGGCCGGCGGCCCGGCGCGGTGGCGTCTGTGGTCATCCGAGCATCGTCCCAGACGGGGCTGGTCCGGGCGGGCGGGGAGTGATCGGCAATCTGTCAGGTGATCGGCAACTCGGGTTACCGATCACCTGACGTTCTACCGATCACTCACCGGCTGCTCCCTTCGCGACCAGCGTCAGCACGTCGTACGTGGCCACCTGCTCGTCGTCCTGGTTGGTCACCGTCGCGTCCCAGCGCACCTCGCCGTAGTCCGCGGAGGTGCGCGGGGTGAGCTGCTTGACGGTGAGGCTCACCCGGATCGTGTCGCCCGGCTTGACCGGGGTGAGGAACCGCAGGTGGTCGACGCCGAAGTTGGCGAGCACCGGTCCGGGTTCCGGGTCGACGAACAGGCCGGCGGCCAGGGACACCACGAGGTAGCCGTGCGCGACGATGCCGCCGAAGAACGGGTTCGCCGCGGCGGCCTCCGGGTCGGTGTGCGCGTAGAAGGTGTCCCCGGTGAACTCCGCGAAGTGGTCGATGTCGTCGTGCGTGACCGTCCGGGGTGCGGTCTCGATCGTGTCGCCGACGCGCAGCTCGGCCAGCGACTTGCGGAACGGGTGCACGCCGTCGAGCACCCGGCGCGACCCGGTGGTCCACCGGCCGGTCACCGCGGTGAGCATGTCGGGGGAACCCTGGATCGCGGTGCGCTGCATGTGGTGCAGCACGGCGCGGATGCCGCCCAGCTCCTCGCCACCGCCGGCGCGCCCTGGCCCGCCGTGCACGAGCATCGGCAGCGGGCTGCCGTGGCCGGTCGACTCGGCGGCGTCGTCGCGGTCGAGGATCAGGAGCCTGCCGTGCCAGGGGGCGAGGCCCCGGGCGATCTCGCGCGCGACCTGCGGGTCGTGCGTGACCAGGGACGCCACCAGGCTGCCGCGCCCGCGGGCGGCCAGGTCCACGGCCTCGCGCACCGAGCCGTAGGTGAGCACGGTGGCGACCGGGCCGAACGGCTCCACGTCGTGGGGTTCGGCGGCACCGGGACGAGCGCGCAGCAGGACGGGGGAGAGGAAGGCCCCGCGCTCGGCGTCGGCTCCCACGACGTCGACGTGCGCCGGGTCGCCGTAGACGATGTCGGCGGACGCGCGCAGCGCCTCGATGGCCTTGCGCACCTCGTCGCGCTGGCCGAGGCTGGCGAGCGCGCCCATCCGGACGCTCTCGTCGGCGGGGTTCCCTACGGTGATGCGGTCCAGGCGCGCGCTGATCGCGTCGACCACGGTGTCCGCCATCGCCTCGGGGACGACGACGCGCCGGATCGCCGTGCACTTCTGGCCCGCCTTGACGGTCATCTCGGTGACGACGCCCTTGACGAACAGGTCGAGCTCCTCGTCCTGCGCGGTCACGTCGGGTCCGAGGATCGAGCAGTTCAGGGAGTCGGCCTCCACCCCGAGCCGGACGCCGCGGTGCAGCACCGACGGGTGGTTCCGGAGGATGTCGGCGGTGTGCGCCGACCCGGTGAAGGCCACGGAGTCCTGCTCGCCGAGGTGGTCCAGGAGCGTGCCGGCGCTGCCGCAGACCAGCTGCAGGCTGCCTTCGGGCAGTATGCCGGACGCGACGATCCGCCGGACGACCGCCTCCGTGAGGTACGCGGTCTGGCTGCCCGGCTTGACGATGCTCGGCAGGCCCGCGAGGAACGCGGGCGCGAGCTTCTCGAGCATGCCCCACACGGGAAAGTTGAAGGCGTTGATCTGCACGGCGACGCCGGGGCGGGACGTGTACAGGTGCTGGCCGACGAACGTGCCGCCCTTGCCGAGCGGCTCGAGGTCGCCGTCGAGCACCACCGTGTCGTTCGGCAGCTCGCGCTTGCCCTTGCTCGCGAAGCTGAACAGCGTGCCGATACCGCCGTCGATGTCGACCATCGAGTCACGCCGGGTGGCGCCGGTGCGCGCCGACAGCGCGTAGAACTCGTCCTTGTGCCCGCCCAGGTGCAGCGCCAGCTCCTTGAGTGCGCTCGCCCGCTCGTGGAACGTCAGCTCCCGGACCGCCGGGCCGCCGACCTGGCGGGCGTGGGCGACCAGCGCGGCGAAGTCCAGCCCGTGGCTGGTCACACGGGTGACCTCCGCGCCCGTCACCGCGTCCAGGACGGGCTCGCCGCCGTCGGTCCCGCGGAACCAGGCGCCCGCGACGTAGCTCTCCAGTGTGCTCACTGTGCGTACCCCTCCAGATCGGTCTGCCCGGGCCGTTGTGCTACCCGCTGTGCCTGTGTCAATGTATTACAGAACGTTCGGTCGGTAAATAGCAGACGTCGCCCAGCGGAGGTGCCCATGTCGGTAGTCACGGAACCGGAGAGAGGGCCGGAGCGAGGGCCGGAGCGGGAGCCCGAGGCCCGGCCCGAGAGCGAGGAGCAGCTCGAGGCGCGCTTCCAGGCCGTGATCGCGCGCAAGGACCGCATCGAGCCGCGCGACTGGATGCCGGAGGCCTACCGCAGGACGCTGGTCCGGCAGATCGCCCAGCACGCCCACTCCGAGATCATCGGCATGCAGCCGGAGGGCAACTGGATCACCCGGGCGCCCTCGCTGCGGCGCAAGGCGATCCTGCTCGCCAAGGTGCAGGACGAGGCGGGGCACGGCCTCTACCTCTACTCGGCCGCGGAGACGCTCGGCGTCTCCCGCCAGGAGCTTACCGAGATGCTGATCAGCGGCCGGCAGAAGTACTCGTCGATCTTCAACTACCCCACGCTCAGCTACGCCGACATGGGCACCATCGGCTGGCTGGTCGACGGCGCCGCCATCTGCAACCAGGTGCCCCTGTGCCGCACGTCGTTCGGCCCCTACGGGCGGGCCATGATCCGCATCTGCAAGGAGGAGTCGTTCCACCAGCGGCAGGGCTACGAGCTGCTCATGACGATGATGCGCGGCACCGACGAGCAGCGGGCCATGGTCCAGGAGTCCGTCGACCGGTTCTGGTGGCCGTCGCTGATGATGTTCGGCCCGCCGGACGACGCCTCGCCCAACACCGCGCAGTCCATGGCGTGGGGCGTCAAGACGCACACCAACGACGAGCTGCGCCAGCGCTTCGTCGACATGACGGTGCCCCAGGCGAAGGCCCTCGGCGTGACCCTGCCGGACCCCGACCTGGTCTGGAACGAGGAACGCGGCGCGCACGACTTCGGTCAGCCGGACTGGGCCGAGCTCTGGGCCGTGGTCAAGGGGAACGGGCCGTGCAACGCCCAGCGCGTGGCGCACCGCAAGCGGGCCTGGGACGACGGCGCCTGGGTCCGGGAGGCGGCGCTCGCCTTCGCGAACGGCTCCGGCGTCGAGGTCGGTGCCGATGCCGACCCCGCTGACGCGCGGCACGACGGGACGGAGACGACATGACCGGCCGGATCAGCGGCGAGTGGCCGCTCTACGAGGTGTTCGTGCGCGGCAAGCGCGGCCTCAACCACGTGCACGTCGGGTCGCTGCACGCACCCGACGACCAGCTCGCGCTGCGGCACGCCCGCGACGTCTACACGCGCCGCAACGAGGGCGTGAGCATCTGGGTGGTGCGCTCCAGCGCGATCACCGCGTCCAGCCCGGACGAGAAGGACCCGCTGTTCGCGCCCAGCGGCGACAAGGTCTACCGGCACCCCACGTTCTACGACATCCCCGCCGACGTCCCGCACATGTAGCGCCACCCGGCGCACGAACCGTCCGGCGCACGAAGGAGCACCGCATGCCCGACGTCCGTACCCACGACCCCGACGAGCACGACAACGCGTACGCGGGGCTGCTCGTCAACGACGCCCACTGGGCGTTCGGGACCGACTTCGAGGACCCGCTCGCCGGCGTCGACACCACGGTGCCTGACGGCGTGGACCCGGCGGCGCTGGCGACGTACTGCCTGATGCTGGGCGACGACGCGCTGGTGCTGTCCCAGCGGCTCGCGCAGTGGTGCAGCAACGCGCCGGACCTCGAGGAGGACATCGCCCTGGCGAACATCGCGCTCGACCTGCTCGGCCAGGCTCGGCTGCTGCTCGCGCGGGCGGCCGCCGCGGACCCCGGCCAGGTCCCCGATCTCCCGGAGCGCTCGCCGGTCCCGGCCGAGGACCGGCTCGCCTACTTCCGCGACGACCTGCGCTTCCGCAACGTGCGGCTCGTGGAGATCCCGGGCGGCGACTTCGCGCAGACGGTCGCGCGGATCCTGCTCTTCTCCACGTGGCGCCTCGCGCTCCTCGAGAGGCTGACGCACAGCCGCGACGCGGTGCTCGCCGCGGTGGCCGCCAAGGGCGTCAAGGAGCTGGCCTACCACCGGGACTTCGCGGGCCGCTGGTTCCTCACCCTGGCCCGTGGCACCGACGAGTCCCGGCGCCGGCTGCTCGCGGGGCTCGACACGATCTGGCCGTACCGGACCGAGCTGTTCGAGACGCACGAGGTCGAGCGGCAGGTGGCCGCAGCCGGCGTCGGCGTGGACCCGGCGGAACTCGCCGCCGACGTCGACGCGGTGCTCGACCAGGTGCTGACGGCGAGCGCCGTCACCCGGCCGACCGTGCCCCCGCTCGCGGGCGTGCAGGGCCGCAAGGGCCGCGACGGCCGCCACACCGAGGAGCACAGCAGGATGCTCGCCGAGATGCAGGTGGTCGCCCGCGCACACCCCATGGGGAACTGGTGACCTCCGCGCTGCGCCGGGAGCCGGCGCTCCGGGACGGGACGGCCGACCGGGACGGGACGCTCGACCGGGCGTGGGCGGCCGCGTCCGCCGTCGTCGACCCGGAGCTGCCGATGCTCACCCTCGTCGACCTCGGGGTGCTGCGGGACGTCGCCGTCGCCGACGACGGGGCCGTGGTCGCCGCCATCACGCCCACCTACTCCGGCTGCCCGGCGATGGCGACCATGCGGGACGACCTGCTGCGGGAGCTGCGGGCCGCCGGCTTCACCGACGCGCGGGTCCGGGTGGTCCTCGAACCCGCCTGGACCACGGACTGGATCACCCCGGCGGGACGTGCGGCACTCGCCGCGGCCGGGATCTCCCCGCCGGGGCCGGCCTCCCGGCGGACCGGCCCGGTGCCGTTGCGCCTGGTGCCCGCGCGCCGTGCCGTGCGCTGTCCGCGCTGCGGGTCCGCCGACGCCGTGGTCGGCTCGGAGTTCGGCTCCACCGCCTGCAAGGCGCTGTACCGCTGTCTGACCTGCCGGGAGCCGTTCGAGCACGTGAAGGAGATCTGACGTGACCGCCATCGCGCCGACCGGCGCCCGCGCCTCGCGGACGACGTTCCACACCCTCACCGTCACCGACGTCGAGCAGCTGACCGACGACGCGGCGGCCGTGACGTTCGACCTGCCCGCCGGCCTGGCCGACGTCTTCGCCTTCGACGCGGGCCAGTCGCTGACGCTGCGGCGCACGGTCGACGGCGTCGAGCACCGCCGCACGTACTCGATCTGCTCGCCCGTGGGCAGCGCTCCGCGGATCGGCGTGCGGGTGATCCCCGACGGGCTGTTCTCCTCCTGGCTGGTGCACCACGTGCGGCCGGGTGACCGGATCGAGGTGCAGCCGCCGAGCGGCAGCTTCCGGGCCGACCCGGCCCAGGGCGGACGGCACCTGTGCGTCGCGGCAGGCTCCGGCATCACGCCGATGCTCTCGATCGCCGCCACCGTGCTGAGCAACCCGGACGCGCGGGTGACGCTGCTCTACGGCAACCGCACCACGAGCTCGGTGATGTTCGCGGAGGAGCTGGCCGATCTCAAGAACGTGCACCGCGAGCGGCTCGACCTGGTCCACGTCCTGTCCAGGGAGCCGCGCGACGTCGAGCTGTTCTCCGGCAGGCTCGACGGCGACCGGCTGCGCAAGCTGCTGACGCTCGTGGTCCCGGTCGGTGACATGGACCACGTGTGGCTCTGTGGGCCGTTCGGCATGCTGGCCGACGCGCGCACGGTGCTCGCGGAGCTCGGGGTCCCGGCCGAGCGGGTGCACGTGGAGCATTTCTACGTCGACGAGCCGCCGCCCCCGCTGCGCCACGCGGACCGGGTCGTCGAGGGCGCGACCAGCCAGGTGACCGTCGTCCTCGACGGCCGCGCGACGACCAGCGCGATGTCGCAGGGCACGAGGCTCCTCGACGCGGCGCAGGAGGTCCGCGCCGACCTGCCCTTCGCGTGCAAGGGAGGGGTGTGCGGCACGTGCCGGGCCAAGGTGCGCGGCGGCGAGGTCGACATGGTGCGCAACTACGCTCTCGAACCCCAGGAGGTGGCCGCCGGCTTCGTCCTCACGTGCCAGAGCTACCCGGTCAGCTCCGACGTCGTGGTCGACTTCGACGCCTGACCGTGCGTGGGCACCGGCCCACTTCTCATCGACCACTGCTCACCAGCCCAGGAGGATCATGTCCGACGCCTTCATCCTTGACGGGGTGCGCACACCCATCGGCCGGTACGGCGGCGCGCTGTCCGCGCACCGGCCCGACGACCTCGCCGCGCTGGTCGTGCGCACCGTCGTCGAGCGCAGCGGCATCGACCCGGCCGACGTCGACGAGGTGGTGCTCGGCGCTGCCAACCAGGCGGGGGAGGACAACCGGAACGTGGCCCGCATGGCCGCGCTGCTCGCGGGGTTGCCGGACAGCGTCCCCGGGTTCACCGTCAACCGCCTGTGCGCCTCCGGGCTCACGGCGATCACCACGGCGCGCCAGATGATCGCGGCCGGCGACGCCGACGTCGTCGTGGCGGGCGGCGTCGAGTCCATGACCCGGGCGCCGTGGGTGACCGAGAAGCCGGCCCGCGCGTGGGCGAAGCCGGGCCAGACCTGGGACACCTCCATCGGCTGGCGGTTCACGAACCCGGCGTTCGACGCCGACACCACGCTGACGATGCCGCAGACCGCCGAGCGGGTCGCCGAGCGCTGGGGCCTGAGCCGCGCGGAGCTCGACGACTTCGCGCTCCGCTCGCACCGGCGCGCGCTGGACGCCCAGCGGGACGGGCGCTTCGACGCGGAGATCGTCCCCGTCGGTGACGTCACCCAGGACGAGGGGCCGCGTGCCGACACGACGGCGGAGAAGCTCGCCGCCCTGCGTCCCCTCCACGGACCGGGCGGCCGGATCACGGCGGGAAACTCCAGCTCGCTCAACGACGGCGCGGCGGCCGTGGTACTGGTCAGCGAGCGGTACGCGGCGGCCAACGGACTGGAGCCCGTGGCGCGGGTGGTCGCGGGGGCGAACGCGGGAGTGCCGCCCGAGATCATGGGGATCGGACCCGTGCCGGCCACGCGCAAGGTGCTCGACCGTGCGGGCTGGTCGGTCGGCGACCTGGACGCCGTCGAGCTCAACGAGGCCTTCGCCGCCCAGTCGATCGCCTGCGTGCGGGACCTCGCGCTGGACGACGAGACGGTGAACGCCGACGGCGGGGCGATCGCGCTCGGCCACCCGCTCGGCTGCTCGGGCGCCCGGATCACGGTCACCCTGCTGGGCCGGCTGGTCCGCACCGGCGGGCAGCGTGGACTGGCCACGATGTGCGTCGGGGTCGGCCAGGGGTCCGCGCTGCTGCTGGAGCGGCCATGAGCGCGCCACTGGTGGTCGAGGAGCACGACGACCTGGTCGTGCTGCGGCTCAACCGCCCCGAGGTGCGCAACGCGATCGACCGAGCCATGGTCGAGGCCCTGCACGGCGCATGCGCCGCGCTCGAGGCCACGCCACGCGTCGCGCTCGTGACCGGCTCCGGCGGCACGTTCGCGGCAGGGGCCGACATCGCCGAGCTGCGCGAGCGGCGCAGGGAGGACGCGCTCGCCGGGATCAACTCCGGCGTCTTCGAGCGGATCCGCCGGCTGCCCATGCCGACCGTCGCGCTCGTGGACGGTTACGCGCTCGGGGGCGGCGCGGAGCTCGCGTACGCGTGCGACTTCCGGATCGGCACCCCGGCGACCCGGATCGGGAACCCCGAGCCGGGCCTCGGGATCCTGGCCGCCGCCGGCGCCGCCTGGCGGCTGAAGGAGCTCGTCGGCGAACCCCTGGCCAAGGAGATGCTCCTGGCGGGGCGCGTGCTCGACGCCCAGGAGGCACTGGCCGTGCGGCTGCTGGGCGAGGTGGTCGAGGCCGGCGACCTCGAGGCGGCCGGACGCCGGCTGGCCGAGCGCATCGCGGCCCAGGCCCCGCTCGCCGTCCGCCTCACCAAGGCGGTGCTCGACGCGCCGCGCGACGCCCACCCGCTCGTCGACGACATCGCGCAGGCGGTGCTGTTCGAGACCCAGGACAAGACCGACCGGATGACGGCGTTCCTCGACCGGCGCAAGGAGCAGCCATGACCGGCGACAGCCCGCACGACGTGGGCGCCGTCCCGCGCGCCGTGGGCGTGTACGGCGGCGGTCGGATGGGCGCCGGCATCGCGCACGCCTTCGCGCTCGCCGGCGCCGCCGTCACCGTCGTCGAGACGGACGCCGCCTCCGCCGGGTCCGCGCGGTCGCGGATCGACGCGAGCCTCGCCCGGTCGGAGGCCGAGGGCGTGCGGGCGGTCGGCACGGTCGACGTCGTGACCGACCCGGCCGCCCTGCGCGGCTGCTCGCTGGTCATCGAGGCGGTCCCGGAGCTGGTCGGCCTCAAGCACGACGTGCTGCGCGCCATCGCCGCCGTGGCACCGTCCGCGGCGGTCGGCACCAACACGAGCTCCCTGTCGATCGACACCCTGGCCGACGCCCTGCCGGACCCGTCGCGCCTGGTCGGCCTACACTTCTTCAATCCCGTCCCGGTCAGTGCCCTGGTCGAGGTGGTCGTCGGTCCGCGGACCGCACCCGGCCTGGTCGCGGACGCCAGGGGATGGGTCGCCGGGCTCGGCAGGACGGCGGTCACGGTCAAGGACTCACCCGGCTTCGCGAGCAGCCGGCTCGGTGTGGCGATAGCGCTGGAGGCGATGCGCATGCTGGAGGAGGGCGTCGCCGACGCCGAGGACATCGACACGGCGATGACGCTGGGCTACCGGCACCCGGTGGGCCCGCTGCGCACCACCGACCTCGTCGGCCTCGACGTGCGGCTGAGCATCGCCGAGCACCTCGAGCGAGAGCTGGGCCCGCGGTTCGCGCCGCCGCGGGTGCTGCGGGACAAGGTCGCGGCCGGCGAGCTCGGCCGCAAGACCGGGCAGGGTTTCTACACGTGGTGACGACGTGCCGCCCGCTGGAGCGGCCCCATTCTCAGGAGGACCGATGACCGACACCCCCGTTGCCGTCGACCGTACGGCCGCGGTAGCGACCATCACGCTGAACGACCCGGAGCACCGCAACGCCCTGACCGGCGTGGCGAAGGCGGCGTTGCGGGACGCCGTCGCGGAGGTGGCCGCCGACGAGCGGGTGCGGGCCGTCGTGCTCACCGGGTCGGCCCGGGCCTTCTGCCTGGGCCAGGACCTCGGCGAGCACGCCGAGGCGCTCGCCGACGGGCCCGAGGCGGCGTTCGCCACGGTCCGTGAGCACTACACACCGATCGTCCGGGACCTGCTGACCATGCCCAAGCCGGTCATCGCCGCCGTGGGCGGTACCTGCGTCGGCGCGGGGCTCGGCCTCGCGCTGGCGTGCGACCACCGCGTCTTCGCGTCCGGCGTCATGCTGGCCACCGTGTTCGCGGGGATCGGGCTGACCTTCGACAGCGGGCTGTCCGTCACGCTGCCGCGCGCCGTGGGCGACGCCCGGGCGAAGGAGCTGGTCCTGTTCGGCAGGTCCTTCACCGCGGAGGAGGCCATCGAGTGGGGCATCTCCGGGGAGACGGCCGCCGCCGAGGAGGTGCTGCCCCGGGCCACGGCGCTGGCCCGGCAGCTCGCCGACGGGCCGACCACCGCTTTCGCACAGAGCAAGCTGCTGATCGGGCAGGCACGGGGCCTGACCCTCGACGAGGCGCTCGAGGCGGAGGCGCTCGCGCAGGTCACGTGCGGTTCGACGAGCGACCATGCCGGGGCCGTCGAGTCGTTCCTGAACCGGCGGGCACCCGTCTTCACCGGTCGGTGAGGCTGCGGGCCGGGACCACGGCACACGGGTTTCCCGAAGTGCTGTGACATCCCGGCCCCCGGTGCGTCTGAGAGGCATGACAGACACGACCGGAACGGCGCCGACGACCACCACCGCGACGCAGCCGGCTCCCCCGGGTCGCCTCCGTGGGGGAGGGGCTCTCGTCGCGCTCGACATCGACGGCACCCTCCTGGGCGCCGACCGTGAGGTCCCCGACGTGACGGTCGAGGCGGTCAGGGACGCCCGGCGGACGGGCCACCACGTGGTCCTCGCCTCCGGCCGGTCCCTGGTGGGGGTGCTGCCGGTCGCCCGCCGCCTCGGCTTCGACCAGGGCTGGGTCATCGCCTCCAACGGCGCGGTCCTCGCCCGTACCGGTGACGCCGTGCCGGAGGGCTACCGGCTCGAGAAGGTGCACACCTTCGACGTCGAACCGGTGATCCGCCTGGCCCGTGCCTTCATCCCCGGCGTGCAGGTGGGCGTCGAGGAGATCGGCTGGGGATACCGGGTCAACCGCCTCTTCGAGCGCGGGCTGGTCAACGGGCAGCAGCGCAGGGTCGCCGACACCGAGCTGTGGAACGTGCCGGCCCCCCGCGTCATCCTCCGTGCCGACGGGGCACGGGCCCTGCTGGAGCCGTTGCGAGAGCTCGGCGTGACGCCGAACCCCGCCGGCCCCGACTGGGTCGACGTCACGCCGGGCACCCAGAGCAAGGCGACGGCTCTGGAGCGCGTCCGCGAGCGGGTCGGGGTCGATCCGCGACGCACCGTGGCCGTCGGGGACGGGGTCAACGACCTGGAGATGCTCGCGTGGGCCGGCCGCGGCGTCGCGATGGGCCACGCGCCCGACGCCGTCCGGGGCGCGGCGGACGAGGTCACCGGCACCATCGAGGAGCACGGCGTGGTCGCCGTCCTGCGCACGCTGCCGGGGGTGGACGGCCGCGGTTCCGCGGCCGCCCGGCGTGCCGTGTCCCGCTAGCTCACCCGGAGGAACACCGGATTGCTGTAGAACCACAGGTCGTCCCACGGGTCGACCTCGCCCGGCACGTCCTGCGCGGGCCCGGCGGGGTCCACGTCGGCGCCCAGGAAGCCGGCCTGGCTCCGCTTGCCGTCGGTGCCCCGCACCCGGACGTAGCCGTCCTGCTCGGCCACGAACGTGGAGCTGAGCTCCACCGAACCCGATCTCCCGCTGGTGTCCCAGGAGCGGACCACCCGGGTGCCGGGGGCGTACAGGGTGTCCGGGTCGGCGGCAGGGCCGGTGACTGCGCCGCGGATCAGGTCGACGCGAGCCAGCTCCGGCAGGAGACCCGCGTGGTTGACGCCCTGTGCGAGGTCGATGGCGATCGTCAGCTCGACCGGCGTCCCCCTGGTGACCACGAGCTCCTCGCCGAGTGTGGCCCGGTGGCGTCGTCCGCCCCGGCCCTTCACCTTCAGCTGGATGTCCAGGCCCGCGATGAGGTCACCGAAGCAGACCCACATCCGGCCGGCACGCATGGCGTCCATCACCGCACGGTGACTGAAGTTGTCCGCGCCGACCCAGGTCTTGTTGTACGCGCCGGGCGGGAACGAGCTGTACTCGGTGACGGGCCGTCCCGCCCCGACCGGCGGCGGGTACACACCGGTGGTCTTGAAGGTGTCGCCGTCGTCGTTGAACGGGATGCTGTCGTACCCGGTCTGGTCGAGCGCGTCGACGGGGTTCTTGACCCAGTCGCCGCAGCCCTGGTGACCGTCCGAGGTGGTCGTGATCCACCACCTGCGACCCTCGGACAGCAGGCTGTCCCACACGCCGCCGACAGTGGCGGTCATCCAGTCGAAACCGCCCCAGGTCCGATAGCTCTCCACGGGGTACCCGGGGAAGGAGTACGTGCCGGGGCCGCCGTCGTACAGGCCGCGACCGCGGGCCATGCCGGGAGCGGGCAGGCCTGCCGCCTGGTGGCCGGGCGCACCCTCGAAGCCGATGACGACGCCGGGGGCCGCGTCCTGCCACGCCCGGAGCTCCGCCGGGGAGTCGATGCCCTTGCGGGCCGGGTGGTTGGGCAGTACCAGCGCGTCGGCCAGCCGCCCGGACCGCACGGTGGCGGCGATGTGCTCGAGCGCGGTGATCGCCAAGGCCTCGTTCTCGGGAGTGCCGTCGCGGGCGCCGACGACGAGGGCGTCGTAGCGGTCCACCAGCTCCTGCAGCGCCTCGGCCTCGCCGGCGCCCGGCGCCATCATGAACGTCGTGTGCTCGGCGCCGGGGATGTTCCACTCCAGGCCGTTGAAGATCAGCAGGTTCGCGCCGTGCCGCTCGCGGGCGGCCAGGATGTCCCGGCGCTGGGGAGCGATGCTGTGGGCCGCGAACGACTCGTTGCCGTGGTCGGTCACGACCATCCAGTCCAGCCCGCCGGTGACGGCGCGCACCGCCTGGTCGTCGATGCGGTACATCGCGTCGTTGCTGTACTGGCTGTGCAGGTGGTGGTCACCGGCGAGCCAGACATACCCGCCGCGACGGGGGCGGGAACGGCCGGGGGCGGCGCTCGCGGTCGTGGCGGTCCCTGCCGCCACCAGGCCGGCGCCGGCAGCACCGGCACCCAGCAGGAAACCGCGCCGGGAGGCGTTGAGCGGACCGGCGGTACCGGCGGCGTGATGGTCGTTCAAGGATGCTCCTGTGCAGTTCGTGGTCGAGCGCTCCCTGGTCGGGCACGGGAGCGCGGCTCACCATCGCAACCACCGATGTCCGGGGTCTGAATCGAGGCTGGCCCGCCGGTGAACCACCGGCCGGCGCGTCGCACGGCGACGAGCCACCTCGCCACGCCCCTTGACGCCGACATGGCTGTGCTCGTAACGTCCATACAGAAAGAATGCAAGAACCTGACAGAAGCCAAGCACAAAGCAGTGCATGCTCTGCAATTCACCTACCATGCCACCGTGCGGCCCTGGTCGCCCCGGTGACGCCGACCCGACCCAGAACGAGGACGTTCATGAGAATCCCCTGGAAGCACACGGTCATAGCGGGTGCGGCGGTGGCACTCGTCGTGCCGCTCGGCGTGGTCGCCGTCGCGCATGCCGCCGAGGTCACCAACCTCGCGCTGGGCCAGCCGATCGCGGCGTCGTCGGTGACGCAGACGTACACCGCGGCCAACGCGAACGACGGCAGCACGAGCTCGTACTGGGAGGGCGGCGGTGGCCAGTACCCCGCGCACCTCACGGTCGACCTCGGCGAGCCGGCCGACCTCGAGCGCGTCGTCGTCACGCTGCCGCCCGCGGACGTGTG
This sequence comes from Promicromonospora xylanilytica, assembly GCF_054782895.1. Taxonomy (NCBI): domain Bacteria; kingdom Bacillati; phylum Actinomycetota; class Actinomycetes; order Micrococcales; family Promicromonosporaceae; genus Promicromonospora; species Promicromonospora xylanilytica. Next base: position 298,462 of record NZ_BAAGRP010000007.1, on the reverse strand, counting down.
GGCGGCGCGCACGCAGACCTTCAGCGTGCTCGGGCGGTCCGACGGCGAGACCGCGTTCCGCACCCTCGAGGCCTCGGCGGACCACGGCTTCGACCCCGCGAGCGGGAACAAGGTCGAGATCCCGGTCGACGGGCAGGCCGACGAGATCCGGCTCGCGTTCAGCGCGAACACCGGCGCCGGCAACGGACAGGTCTCCGAGCTGCAGGTGTGGGGCACGCCCACGGGTGGCGGCGACCCGACCGACCCGCCCACCGACCCGCCGTCCGACCCGACCGGCACGAACTACGCACAGGACCGGCCGGCCGCGGCGTCGTCGACGGAGTGGACGTACGTCGCCGCGAACGCGGTGGACGGGCAGACCGGGACGTACTGGGAGGGCGGTGGCGGGCAGTACCCGTCGACCCTCGACGTCTCGCTGGCCGCGCCCACGCAGCTGAGCAGCGTGCGCGTGCGGCTCAACCCGGACAGCGCGTGGGGCCCGCGCACCCAGACGTTCTCGGTCTGGGGGCGGTCCGGCAGTGATCCGTGGCGAGAGCTCGACGACTCCGCGGCGCACGAGTTCGCCCCCGCGAGCGGCAACCTCGTGGAGATCCCCGTCGCGGGCACCGTCACCGACGTGCGCCTGCGCTTCACGGGCAACACCGGCGCCGGCAACGGCCAGGTCGCCGAGCTCGAGGTGTACGGCGAGCCCGCCCCGAACCCGAACCTCACCGTCACCGCGGTGACGACGTCCCCCGCCGAGCCCACGGCGACCACCCCGGTGACCGTCACGGCCACGGTCGAGAACACGGGCGACCGGGCGTCGTCCGGCACCACGCTGGATGCGAGGCTCGGCGGCAGCGCCGTCGGCTCGGCGGACGTCGCGGCCCTGCAGCCCGGCGCCAGCGCCCAGGTGGACGTCGAGGCGGGCACCCGCCCCGCCGGCGAGTACACGGTGGGCGCGGTCGTCGACCCGGCGGACACGGTCGCCGAGCAGGACGAGACCGACAACGCGTTCAACGCGGAGACACCGCTCGTCGTGGGCGAGGCGCCGGGGCCGGACCTGGAGGTCGTCTCCGTGTCCTCCGACCCGGCCAACCCCGCCGTCGGCGTGGACGTCGCCTTCACGGTCACGGTCCGCAACCGCGGGAACGAGCAGGTCCCGGCGGGTTCGGTGACCCGCGTCGTGGCCGGCTCGACCACCCTGGGCGGTACGACGCCGGCGGTGCCGGCCGGCGAGACCGTCACCGTCACCCCGGACGGCACGTGGACCGCGGTGAACGGCGGCTCCACGGTGACGGCGACGGCCGACGCGACCGACGTCGTCGACGAGACGAACGAGGACAACAACACCGGCAAGCTCTCGGTGACCGTCGGGCGCGGCGCCGCCGTGCCGTACACCACCTACGAGGCCGAGGACGGCCGGTACACCGGCACGCTCCTGGAGGCCGACCCGCTGCGCACCTTCGGCCACACCAACTTCGCCACCGAGTCGTCGGGCCGCGAGTCCGTGCGGCTGAACAGCACCGGCCAGCACGTCGAGCTCACGTCCACGAACGAGACGAACTCGATAGTCGTGCGCAACTCGATCCCCGACGCGCCCGGAGGCGGTGGACAGGAGAAGACGATCAGCCTGTACGCCGACGGCGAGTTCGTGCAGAAGCTGACCCTCTCGTCGAGGCACTCCTGGCTGTACGGGACGACGGACTCGCCCGAAGGGCTGACCAACACCCCCGGCGGCGACGCCCGCCGGCTCTTCGACGAGTCGCACGCCCTGCTCGGCCGCTCGTTCCCCGCGGGCACCGTGTTCCGCCTCCAGCGCGACGCCGACGACGACGCGGAGTTCTACATCATCGACCTGGTCGAGCTCGAGCAGGTCGCCCCGCCCGCGGCCAAGCCCGCGCAGTGCACGTCCATCACCGAGTACGGCGCCGTGCCTGACGACGGCGTCGACGACTCGACAGCCATCCAGGCCGCCGTGACGGCGGACCAGGAGGGCGAGATCGACTGCGTCTGGATCCCCGCCGGTCAGTGGCGGCAGGAGCAGAAGATCCTCACCGACGACCCGCTGAACCGCGGCAACCACAACCAGGTCGGGATCAGCGACACCACGATCCGCGGCGCCGGCATGTGGCACTCCCAGCTCTACAGCCTGATCCAGCCCCAGGACGCCGACGGCATCAACCACCCGCACGAGGGCAACTTCGGGTTCGACATCGACGACAACGTCCAGATCTCCGACCTCGCGATCTTCGGTTCCGGACGCATCCGCGGCGGTGACGGCGACGCCGAGGGCGGTGTGGCGCTCAACGGGCGGTTCGGCCAGAACACGAAGATCAGCGACGTGTGGATCGAGCACGCCAACGTCGGGGTGTGGGTCGGGCGCGACTACTCGAACATCCCCGACTTGTGGGGCCCGGCCGACGGCCTGGAGCTCAGCGGCATGCGCATCCGCAACACCTACGCGGACGGCGTCAACTTCAGCAACGGCACCCGGAACTCCAGCGTGCTCAACTCCTCGCTGCGCAACACCGGCGACGACGCCCTCGCGGTCTGGGCCAACCCGTACGTCAAGGACCCGGCGGTCGACATCGGCCACGACAACACGTTCCGCAACAACACCGTCCAGCTCCCGTGGCGTGCCAACGGCATCGCGATCTACGGCGGCTACGACAACAGCATCGAGAACAACCTGATCTCCGACACGATGAACTACCCGGGCATCATGCTGGCCACCGACCACAGCCCGCTGCCGTTCTCCGGCACGACGCTCATCGCCAACAACGGCCTCTACCGCACCGGCGGGGCCTTCTGGAACGAGGACCAGGAGTTCGGTGCGATCACGCTGTTCCCCCAGACGCACGACATCGTCGGCGTCACCATCCGCGACACGGACATCATCGACTCCACCTACGACGGCATCCAGTTCAAGAACGGCGGCGGGAACATGCCCGACGTGCACATCACGAACGTACGGATCGACAAGTCCAACAACGGTTCCGGCATCCTCGCGATGGGCGGCGCTCGCGGCAACGCGATCCTGTCCGACGTGACCGTCACCAACTCCGGTGAGGGGGACATCGAGAAGGAGCCGGGTTCGACGTTCGTCTTCACCGGCGAGTAGGCGGAAGGCGGCCCCGCTGCCGAAACGGGGGCCGGTGCCGGCATCCGACGGGATGCCGGCACCGGCGGTGTTGAGCCGCAGGTTGTTGGGTTGCTGGTGGTGTCGAGCCGCAAGGTGCTGGTTGCCGGTCGTGCCGAGCCGCAAGTTGCTAGTCGTTGGTCGTGCCGAGCCGCAAGTCATGTGTCGATCAGAGCCCTGATCGACCATGATCATTCGGTTCGGCGTCGTGGTGGAAGCGGGGCTTGCGGTTCGACGTTCGTCAGGTCACTGGATGACCGTTAGCTCGCGGTTAGACGTCCGTCAGGCCACCGGACGACCGTTAACTTGCGGCTCGACACGGTCTCGCGCCGACCCCGCGCACGGCCGCGGCCGACCCCCACGCCGCCCCCACGCCGCCCCCACGCCGACCCCACGCCGACCCCCAGCCCCGCCCGCTCAGCTCCCCACGCGCTCCGTCACCCGGCGCCGCAGCTCGGCCGCGGCGGCGCGCGGGTCGGCCGCCCGGGTGATCGCGCGGACGACGACGACGCGCCGTGCCCCGGCGTCGAGCACCTGGTCGAGCCGGGCGGTGTCGATCCCGCCGATGGCGAACCAGGGCGTGGCCGGCTCCCGGCCGGCGACGTCACGCAGCAGGTCGAGGCCGACGGCGGCACGGCCGGGCTTGGTCGGCGTCGCCCACAGTGGTCCGACGCAGAAGTAGTCGACGCGCGCATCGGCCTCGGCGGCCAGCGCCTGGTCCAGGGAGTGGGTCGAGCGGCCGAGCACGGGACCGTCGCCGAGCAGGGCCCGCACCGCGTGCGGCGGGAGGTCGTCCTGCCCCATGTGCACGACCGGCGCACCGGTCAGTCCCGCGATGTCGGCCCGGTCGTTGACGGCCCAGAGGGCGCCGTGCTCGGCGGCCACCCGCGCGACGAGGGTGTGCAGCTCGACCTCGCGGGCGGCGTCCAGGGACTTGTCCCGGAGCTGGACGACGTCGACGCCGCCCTCCAGCGCCGCGTGCAGGAACGGTTCGAGGTCTTTCGTGTCCTCGCGGGCGTCCGTGCACAGGTAGAGGCGGGCGTCGGCGAGCCGGGTTCGGGGGTCCACGAGCGCGAGTCTAGGCAGACGCCGGACCCCGCCGGACGTCCCGTCCTTGTCCGGGCACCTCACGGGCGGGGATAAGGTTGTCGGGTGCACGGGAGCCCCGCTCGGGGCTGAGAGGGCGTGAGCGCCGACCGTCGAACCTGATCTGGGTCATGCCAGCGAAGGGAGAACATGTGAGCAGTCGTGCGTGCGACGTCCTCGTCATCGGCGGGGGGATCATCGGCCTGACCGCGGCCTGGCGGGCGCTGGAGGCCGGCGCGAGCGTCGTCGTGCTGGACCCGTCGCCCGGCGACGGCGCCACCCACGCCGCCGCGGGCATGCTCGCGCCCGTCATGGAGGCGGGCTTCGGGGAGGCCGGTCAGGCCCGGCTGGGCACCGCCTCGCTCGCCCTCTGGCCGGAGTTCTCCGCCGCGCTCGAGCGCGCCGCGGGGCTGCCACCGGGCGCCGTCGGGCTCGACACGACCGGCACGCTCGCCGTGGCGTACGACAGCGACGACCTGGTCGCGCTGCGCCGGATGCTCGCCCTGCACCGCGAGTGGGGCCTCGGCTCGGCCGAGATCACGCCCGACGAGGCGCGGCACCGCGAGCCCGCCCTCGGGCAGCGGCTCGCGGGCGCGGCGTGGGTACCCTGCGACCACCGGGTCGATCCCCGAGCGGTGCACGGGGCGCTGACCGCCGTCGTCGCGGCGCGCGGGACCGTCGTGCGCCGCGCCGCGGTCTCGCTGACCCGGGCGGACGGAGTGGCGGACGGCGCGGTGGTCGGCGCGGTCGACGAGGCCGGTGCCGGGTACGTGGCCGGGACGGTGGTCCTGGCCGCCGGTCACGCCAGCGGCACCCTGTTCGCGGGCGCGCCCACCCGGCCGGCCCCTGGGACGACGCTGCGCCTCGACGCCGCCGCCGACCGCGCACCGGCGGTGGTGGTGCGCGGCACCGTCCAGGGCCGCCCGATCTACGTGGTGCCCCGCGCGGCGCGCCCCGACGGGCTGCGCCGGCTGGTCGTCGGTGCGACGTCGGACGAGCGCGAGGACGACCACCTGACCCGCGCGGGCGACGTCTTCGCCCTGCTGCGTGACGCCCGCGCGCTGCTGCCCGGGCTCGACGACGCCGTGCTCCTGGAGGCCACCACCCGGTCCCGGCCCGCCAGCCCCGACAACGCGCCGCTGCTGGGCCGGGCGGCCGACGGGCTCTGCCTCGCCACCGGGCACCACCGCAACGGCATCCTGCTCACGCCGCTGACGGCCGTCGCCGTGGACCAGGCGCTGGGCGTGGCCCCGTCCAGCGCGCGGGCCGCGGACGCCGTCGAAGCCGCCAACCGGTACGCCGACCCGTACAGGTTCACCGAGACGTACAGGTCCGCCGACACGTACAGCACGACCCGAGGAAGCACAGCATGACCCGAGGAGGCACCGCATGACCACCGCCCCGTCCACGCCGCACCGCGAGAGCCCCGAGCCGCACACCGGCTCGGCCGGCACCGCCGTCGTCAACGGTGAGCCGTACCCGCTCGACGCCCCGGTGCCCGTCGCCGACCTGGTCGCCCGGCTCCTGCCCGGCCTCGTGGTCGACGGCGCACCGCAGGGGGTGGCCGTCGCGCTGGACGACGCCGTCGTGCCGCGCGGTGCCTGGAGCACCACCACCGTCCGGCCCGGCGACCGCGTCGAGGTCGTCACCGCGGTCCAGGGAGGCTGAACATGCAGGACACACCGAGCCAGGACACACCGAGCCAGGACGCACCACTCACCATCGCCGGCACGACGCTGAGCTCGCGGCTGGTCATGGGCACCGGGGGAGCGGCGAGCCTGCTCGCCCTGGAGGACGCGCTCGTCGCGTCGGGCACCGAGCTGACGACTGTCGCCATGCGGCGCGTGTCCCGGCCTCGGCCGTCGGGTGACCCGGCCGGCGCGGGGGACCCGTCGATCTGGGGTCTGCTCGCCCGCCTGGGCATCCGCGCCCTGCCGAACACCGCCGGCTGCTTCTCCGTGCGGGAGGCGGTGCTCACCGCCCAGCTCGCGCGGGAGGCGTGCGAGACCGACTGGATCAAGCTGGAGGTCATCGCCGACGACGTGACGCTGCTGCCCGACGCGATCGGCCTGGTCGAGGCGGCCAAGGTCCTGGTCGACGACGGCTTCACCGTGCTGCCGTACACGAACGACGACCCGATCGTCGCGCGCCGCCTCCAGGACGTGGGCTGCGCGGCGGTCATGCCGCTGGGCTCGCCCATCGGCTCGGGGCTCGGCATCGCCAACCCGCGCAACATCGAGGCGATCGCGGCGGCGTCGGCGGTGCCGGTGATCCTGGACGCGGGCATCGGCACCGCGTCGGACGCCGCGCTGGCGATGGAGCTCGGGTGCGACGGCGTGCTGCTCGCCACGGCCGTCACCCGCGCCGCCGACCCGGTGCGCATGGCCCGCGCCATGCGGCTCGCCGTCGAGGCGGGGCACGACGCCGCGCACGCCGGCCGGCCGCCACGCAGGGAGCGGGCGCTGGCGTCGTCGCCGGCCGACGGCCTCGTGCGCGTCGGTGACAACCTGGACCTCGCGCTGTGACCGCGGCTGGAACTGTGACCGCGCTGCCACCGCTCGTCGAGCCGGGCCGGGAGCTAGGCCGCGACGAGCTGGCGCGGTACGCCCGGCACCTCGTGCTGCCCGGCGTGGGCCCGGACGGGCAGCGCCGGCTCGCGAACGCGCGCGTGCTGGTGGTGGGCGCGGGTGGGCTCGGCAGCCCGGTGCTGCTCTACCTCGCCGCCGCGGGCGTCGGCACGCTGGGGATCGTCGACGACGACGTGGTCGAGGCGTCCAACCTCCAGCGCCAGGTGATCCACGGGGTCTCGGACGTCGGTGTGGCGAAGACGGCGTCGGCGCGCGCGGCGGTCGCCGAGATCAACCCGCACGTCGAGGTGGTGGAGCACCGCGCACGGCTGACGACGGCCAACGTGCTCGACGTGCTCTCCGGCTACGACCTGGTGCTGGACGGGACCGACGCCTTCGCCACCCGCTACCTCGTCTCCGACGCCGCCGAGGTGCTGGGCATCCCGTGCGTCTGGGGCGCGATCTACCGGTTCACCGGGCAGGTGGCCACGTTCTGGGGTGCGCCGCCCGCCGGTGTCGAGGGAGTCACCTACCGGGACGTGTTCCCGGCCCCACCGCCGCCCGGCGCCTCGCCCGACTGCGCGGCGGGCGGCGTGCTCGGCGCGATGTGCGGCACCGTCGGCTCGGTCATGGCGACCGAGGCGATCAAGCTGGTCACCGGGGCCGGCGAGAGCCTGCTCGGGCGGCTCGCCGTGTACGACGCGCTGGCCCTGACCTGGCGGCAGCTCTCCGTGGCCCGCGATCCCGCGAGGGAGCCGGTCACGGAGCTGCTGACCGGCACCGGCGACGCCGACCCGTACGTGGCGTTCTGCGGGCTGCCGCCGTCGGACGGTGCGACGGTCACCGTGGCGGAGCTGGCCGCGCTGCGCGCGGACGGCTCCGCGCCGGTGGTGCTCGACGTGCGCGAGCCGTGGGAGGTCGAGATCGCGGCCCTGCCCGGTGCGAGAGTGGTTCCGTCCGGGGCCTTCGAGGGTGACGACTCCGCCGTGGCGGTGGCCGACGTCGCTGCCTGGGCGGCGGGCCGCCCGGTGCACGTGCTGTGCAAGTCCGGGGGCCGATCACTGGCCGTGGCGCGGCGGCTGCGCGAGGCGGAGGTCGACGCCCGGTCGGTGGCCGGCGGGATCCTGGCCTGGGCGCGCGACGTGGACGAGACCGTGCCGGTCTACTGAGCCGGTCTACTGAGCCGGTCTACTGAGCCCGGCGACTGAGCCCGGCTACCGGTCCCGCGCGGCGGCCCATGCCTCCGGGCTCGCGACGTGGCTCGAGTGCCCGGCGGCGAGCACCGTGCGGAGCTCGGCGAGGTGCTCGGTGCCCGGAGGGAGCGCGAGGCGGTTGAGGATCGTCAGGGCCGGACCGGGATCGAGGTCCCCGAAGTAGTCGTGGTAGCTCCTCAGGAGGCCGCGGAACACCGCCGGCCGGAGCCGCTCGATCGAGGCCGCGGCCTCGTAGGACCGGGCCTTCACGCCCCAGCGCACCGGGCCCGACGCCGTCAGGACCCGGTCCGCACGGCGGAGGAAGGCCTCGTCGCCGCCCTCGTCGCCGACGGGGCCGGCCTCCAGCAGCTCGGCGTCCTGGCCCAGCAGGGCGACGAAGGCCTCCTCGGACGTGTCCGTGCACTCGAACCAGGTGTACCAGAGCGACTGGGTGATCCGTTCGCTGACCTGCGGCGCCTCCAGCCGGTCCCGGTAGCCCGCCCAGAGCTCCGCCGGAGGCTGCTGGCGGGAGCTGCCGCAGTACGGGAAGTGCATCTCCTGGGTGGTCCAGAACTCGTCGAGCAGGTCGACCAGGCCGAACGCGATGCGAAAACGCATCGCGACGTCGAGGCCGTCGTCGTCGAACACCCAGCTCGAGTAGTCGAGCGCTACGTCGTTGGCGCTCAGCTCCGAGCCGAGGTCGTCGTCGATCCACGTGGTGTCACCGATCTGGCGAACCTTCGCCCGGGCAAGCCATGACCGGGCGGTCTCGGCGTCAGCCGTCGTGCTCATCGTGTACCTCTCACCCGCATCCTCGTGGCCCAGGACCAGGGCTGTGCGCCGGTCGCCACAAGGCGTGGGATCTCGTCGTGCCGCGTTCCCGGTGGGATCAGGGAGCGGCTGTTCGCGGACCCGATGCTATCCGACGGGGGACCGCGACGTCCCGAGAGCGCTCGGCGGCCGGGCTCGGCTGCAGGGTCCTGGCCGGAGAAGCAGTTCACCGTGCGAGCCGTCTCTGTCCGGCCTAGCCTGACCAGGAAGGACGTCGTATGAACGTCCTCGGCGCGGGCCTCAAGGAGCGGGACTCTCAGGCGCCGGGCGGTCGCGGGTCGGCCGCTCGAAGGGAGGCCACCATGAGTGACAGCTCTGCAGACGAAGCCAAGTCCCGTCCTCGGTTCAGCCGGGCCTACTCCTTCGGCATCGTGACCGCCGGGTTCTTCCTCGTGTCGTGGATCGGCCAGTTCGTGTTCCAGGCGATCGCGGTCCGGAACGAGGCGACCCAGCACGGGGCGCAGTTCTCCTGGGCGGACTTCTACCCGCAGTTCCTGTCCTCCACGTTCGAGAACTGGCAGTCGGAGTTCCTCCAGCTCGTGTGGCAGGCAGCGGGCCTGATGCTGTTCTACTTCTGGGGCTCGTCGCAGTCGCGCGAGGGCGAGGAGCGGGTCGAGGCGAAGATCGACGCCCTCCTGGAGGACCGGGGGATCGACCCGACGCGGATGGACCACGACGTGCGGGCCCGTGCGGAGGGCAAGGGTGCCTGACCAGGGCGGGTGCCCGGGACACCGAAGGTCAGGGGGCCACCGCGATCTCGCCGGCGGACAGGCCCAGCAGGGCCACGCACAGCACCGCGACCCCCAGACCGAGGCCGAACGGGGCACGGCTGCGGGGCCGGGCGACGGCGCTGACGCCGGCGGCGAGCGCCAGGCCGACGGCGCCGGCCCCGCCGGCCCAGGCCGCGGCGTTCGGGGCACCGGCGGGGCCGGTGACCACGACGGCGGCCGCGGCCACCAGCAGGCACGGCGCGAGCACACCGGACACGCGGCGGCCGAGCCGGTGGGGCAGCCCCCGTACGCCTGTCGACGCGTCGTCCTCCAGGTCGGGCAGGGTGTTCGCGACGTGTGCGCCGACGCCGAGGAGCGCCACCGCACCCACCGCCCAGGCGGCCGGGACGCGTGGGCCCGGCGCCGCGAGCACGACGGTGACGGCCAGCAGCGGGAACGAGACCGCGTAGGGCAGCCACGACCAGGCGGTCTGCTTGAGGCGGGCGTTGTACGCCCACGCGCCGGCCACGGCCACGAGGTGGGCGACGCCGGGGGCGGGCCCCAGCGCCAGCGACGCGGCGACGCACACCGCGAGCGCCACGAACGCGGCCTCGCGCAGGGTGCGTGCGGTGAGGAGCCCGGCGACGACCGGTTTGTCGGTGCGGCCGACGGCGGCGTCGCGCTCGGCGTCGATCCAGTCGTTGGACCACCCGACGGAGAGCTGGCCGGTCCCGACGGCCACGGTGACCAGTACCACGGTGCCGGTCCCGGAGCCCAGAGCGGCGGCGAGGGCGGCGGCCAGGCCGGTCACGACCGCAGCGGGTGCGGCATGGCTCGCGCGCACGAGCCCGCGCACCAGCCTGCGGGTTTCGGCACGGGCGACCATGGGCGGCACGCTAGCCGTCGTGCGGGCTCCCCGCGCGGGCGGACCGGACCTGGGACACGATGCTGAGATGTCGCGCGTCGTTGCGGTCGAGCCGGTCCTGCCGACCCATGTGTACGCCCAGGGGGCGATCACGGAGGTCGTGGGGCCGCTGGTGGCGCCGGACCCGGCGCGCGGCGCGCTGCTGCGGCGTCTGCACGCGAGCGCGGGTGTGCGGCACAGGCACCTTGTGCTGCCGCTCGAGGAGTACGCGGGCCTGCACTCCCTCGGTGCCACCAACGCCGTCTTCGTGCGCGAGGGCGCGGTGCTGGCCGAGCAGGCGTCGCGGCGGGCGCTGGCCGCCGCGGGGCTGGAGCCGCGGGACGTCGACCACGTGTTCGCCACCTCGGTGACGGGGGTGGCGGCACCGTCGCTGGACGTGCTGCTCGCGGAGCGGCTCGGGCTGCGCGGCGAGGTGCGGCGCACGCCGTCGTTCGGCCTGGGGTGTGCCGGCGGCGCCGCCGGGCTGGCTCGCGTGCACGACCACCTGCGGGGCCGGCCGCGCGACGTGTCGCTCCTGGTGTCCGTCGAGTTGTGCTCCCTGACGCTCCAGCACGGCGACGACTCCACGGCCAACATGGTGGCGTCGGGGCTGTTCGGTGACGGTGCGGCGGCCGCCGTCGTGGTGGGCGCGCTGCATCCGCTGGCGCGGTCGGCCGGCGCTGCTCCGGGCGGGGCGGAGGGGCCGCGGCGTCGCACGGCCAGGGTGGTCGACACGCGGTCGCGGCTGTACCCGGGCACCACCGCCGCGCTGGGCTGGGAGGTGCGCGACACCGGTTTCGCGATAGTGCTCTCCGCGGGGCTACCCGACCTGCTGCGCGCGCACCTGGCGGCCGACGTCAAGGAGCTGCTCGCGGAGCACGGCGTCGCCCCGTCGGAGGTGCCGACCTGGGTGGTGCACGCGGGCGGACCCCGCGTGATCGACGCCGTGCGGGATGCGATCGGGCTGCCGGAGGACGCCGTGCGGGAGAGCCGGGAGAGTCTCGCCGCCGCCGGCAACCTCTCGTCCGCCTCGGTGCTCGACGTGCTGGCGAGGACTCTTGCGCGCTCGGACGCGCCACCGGGCTCGCTCGCGGTGCTCATGGCGTTCGGGCCAGGCGTGTCCTGCGAGCTGGTGCTGCTGCGACTGGAGGGCCGCTGATGCTCGGGCTCTACGTCGCGCTCGTAGGGGCCACGGCGGTCGAGCGCCTTGCCGAGCTCGTCGTATCCACCCGCAACGCCCGGTGGTCGTTCGCGCGCGGTGGCGTGGAGTCGGGGCGGGGGCACTTCCCGGCGATGGTGGCGCTGCACGGCGGGCTGCTGGTGGCGTGCGTCGCCGAGGCGGTCCTCGCGGACCGGCCGTTCCTCCCGTGGCTCGGCTGGCCGATGCTCGTCCTCGTGGTGGCGAGCCAGGCGCTGCGGTGGTGGTGCGTGGCCACGCTGGGGCACCGGTGGAACACCCGCATCATCGTGGTGCCGGGCCTGCCGCTCGTGTCCTCGGGCCCGTACCGGTGGATGCGGCACCCCAACTACGTGGCCGTGGTGGTCGAGGGGGTCGCGCTCCCGCTGGTGCACACCTCCTGGGTCACGGCGCTCGTGTTCACCGCGGCGAACCTGGTGCTGCTCGCCCGCTTCCGCATCCCGGCGGAGGAGCGGGCGCTCCGCCCGGCCGCACGCGAGGCGCGGTGAGCGGGGTGCCCGCCGGCGGTGGCGGCGGTGGTGGTGGCGGCGGTAGCGGCCTGGACGCCGACGTCGTGGTGGTGGGAGCGGGGCCGGTCGGGCTCGCCGCGGCGGTGCACGCACGGGCCGCGGGGCTCGGCGTGCTGGTCGTGGACCGGCGGACGGGCGTCATCGACAAGGCCTGCGGCGAGGGCCTGCTCCCGGGTGCGCTGCGCGCGGTGCAGGCGCTCGGCGCCGATCCGCCGGGCCGTCCCCTGTCGGGGATCAGCTACCGGGCACCCGGCAGGCACGCCGACCACCGGTTCGCCGCCGGGCCGGGCCGGGGTGTTCGGCGTACCGTGCTGCACGAGGCGCTGGGGGAGCGCGCCGCCGCCGTCGGGGCGCCGCGCGTGCACGGCAGGGTCACGGCGCTGCGGCAGGACCCCGTGGGCGTCGAGGTCGAGGTGGTGCCGGCGGCCGGCGGGTCCGTCCCGTTCACGCTGCGCGCCGGCTGGGTGCTCGGGTGCGACGGCCTGCACTCCACGGTGCGCCGGCTGGCGGGGTTGGAGGCCGGTGCGGGGCTGCGCCGCGCACGGCCGGCGCGCAACCGGTACGGCCTGCGCAGGCACTTCGCCGTCGCGCCCTGGAGCGACCTCGTGGAGGTGCACTGGTCACCGCACGCGGAGGCCTACGTGACGCCGGTCGCCGCAGGTGTGGTCGGGGTGGCGCTGCTCGGGCCGCGGGACGTGTCCGGCGCTGGGTTCGACGCCCTGCTGCGCACCCAGTTCCCGGAGCTGAGCGCACGGCTCGCGGCCGCGACGGGGGCCGGCCGGCTGCTCGGCGCGGGCCCGTTGCGCCGCCGGTCGCTGCGGCGCTCCGCCGGGCGGGTGCGGCTCGTCGGTGACGCGTCCGGCTACGTCGACGCGCTGACCGGCGAGGGGGTCCGCGTGGGGCTCGCGCAGGCGGACGCGGTGGTCCGGTACCTGGGCGACGCCGCCGCGTACGAGCGGGCGTGGCGCACGGTGACCCGGGACTACCGCACGCTCACCACGGGCCTGCTGGCCTGGGCGTCGACGCCGGCCCGCGGCGCGATCGTGCCCGCGGCGCAGCGCGTGCCGTGGCTCTACGGTGCCGTGGTCGAGCGGCTGGCCCGCTGATCTCCTGCGCGGGAGTGCCCCATCCGACACCGCGAGCGCTCTGAACCATGCAGGATGAGCCGTGCCCGCCGCAGCCCGGGCAGGTTCCGTGCTTGGCGTGATGCATCCTGTGCTTGAATATAGCCAGGCTAGTTAAATCGACGAGGAGGAACAGTGGCAACGGAACGAGTCGTCCTGCTGGACGAGGACCGCACGCCGATCGGCTCGGAGCTCAAGCACCTCGTGCACACGGAGAGCACCCCGCTGCACCTGGCCTTCTCGTGCCACGTGCTGAACTCCGCGGGGGAGGTGCTGGTCACCCGGCGCGCCCTGGGCAAGCGCACCTGGCCGGGCGTCTGGACCAACTCCGTCTGCGGCCATCCGCAGCCGGACGAGCCGATGGAGGCCGCCGTCGTGCGCCGCGCGCAGGACGAGCTGGGTCTGACGCTGAGCGGGATCCGCTCCGTGCTCCCCGGCTTCCGGTACCGCGCCACCGACGCGAGCGGAGTCGTGGAGAACGAGGTGTGCCCCGTGTACCTGGCCGTGACCGACGAGGAACCGCGGCCCCACCCCGACGAGGTCATGGAGGCCCGGTGGGCCGACCCCGCCGCGCTGGGCGACGCGCTCCGCGCCACGCCCTGGGCGTTCTCCCCATGGTTCGTGAGCCAGGCGCGGGAGCTGGAGCTCTACGCTCCGCCAGGCACCGGCGCCGGCCGCGACGTCCCATGACCCCGCGCACGCCCCACACCTGGTCGAGCGTGGTCGGCCTGCCCCGGTCCGAGGTGTTCGCCTGGCACCAGCGGCCCGGCGCGGTCACGCGGCTGACCCCGCCGTGGCTGCCCGTGCGGGTCGTCCGGGAGGCGGCGTCCCTGGCCGACGGCGAGGCCGTGCTCGGCTTCCCGCTGGGGCTGCGCTGGGCCGCCCGCCACCGCGGCCATGTGCCGCCCGAACGGTTCGTCGACGAGCTGGTCTCCGCGCCGCTGCGCTGGGGCGTCCGGTGGCGGCACACGCACGAGTTCCACGACGAGGGGTCCTTCACGCGCGTCACCGACCGGGTGGAGACCAACGTCCCGCGGGCCGTGCTGGAGTCCATGTTCGCCTACCGGCAGCGCCAGCTCGGCCTGGACCTCGCGGCCCAGGCGACCGCCCGGAACAGCGGCGACCGGCCGATGGTCGTCGCGATGACGGGCAGCGGCGGGCTCGTCGGCGGCGCGCTGGCACCGTTCCTGACGACGGCGGGCCACCGCGTGGTGCGGCTCGTGCGCGGGCGGCCGCACGGGCCCGACGAGCGGCACTGGGACCCGCACGCCCCCGCGGACGACCTGCTGCGCGGCGTCGACGCGGTGGTGCACCTCGCCGGCGCCTCGATCGCCGGCCGGTTCACGCCGGCGCACCGCGCAGCCGTCCGCGGCTCCCGGATCGGCCCGACCCGGGCGCTCGCCGACCTGGCGGCACGCACCGCCGACGGGCCGCGGGTGTTCGTCTGCGCCTCGGCGATCGGCTGGTACGGCCCCGACCGCGGCGACGAGGTGCTCGACGAGACCAGCGCGCGGGGCGAGGGCTTCCTCGCCGACGTCGTCGCCGACTGGGAGCACGCGTCCGACGCCGCGGCCCGGGCCGGGCTCCGGGTGGTCACCGTGCGCACCGGGCTCGTGCAGTCGCCCCGCGGCGGCACGCTCCGCGTCTTTCGTCCGCTGTTCTCCGCAGGGCTGGGCGGCCGGCTCGGCGACGGCGAGGCGTGGCAGTCCTGGATCGGCATCGACGACCTGGTCGACGTCTACCACCGTGCGCTCTACGACGGCGCGCTGACCGGGCCCGTCAACGCCGTCGCGCCCGCGGCGGTCCGCAACGCCGAGTACGCCGCGACCCTGGCGGGCGTGCTGCGCCGCCCGGCCGTCCTGCCCGTGCCGAACCAGGGGCCGCGGCTCCTGCTGGGCCGAGCGGGCGCGAGCGAGCTCGCCGAGGCCAGCCAGCACGTGTTCCCCGCGGCCCTGCTCGCGGCCGGGCACCGGTTCAGGCACCCGACCCTGGAGCCGGCCCTGCGACACCTGCTGGGCAGGGAGCGCCGCAAGGTGGTTGACGCCGGCTGACCGGATCGATTGAATATCGCCTGGCAGAGTGCAGTTTCCACACTGCGGAAGATCAGCTCGGGAGGGTGCGTGCGGATCGAGTCGATCGAGTCGCTGGTCCGGGGCGACGTCGTCGTCGTACGGGTCCGGACGGACGACGGCGGGGTGGGCATCGGCCAGAGCGCCCCGTACCAGGCAGAGACGACGGCGCACGTGCTGCACGCCGTCGTGGCCCGGTTCTTCCTCGGCCGTGACCCCTGGGACGTGGAGGCCGTGGTCGACGACTGCCTGCGCGAGACGTACAAGTTCCCGTCGAGCTTCATCCTCCGGGCGCTCGCGGGGGTCGACACGGCGTGCTGGGACATCCTCGGCCGGTCGGCCGGGGTGCCCGTCTACAAGCTCCTCGGCGGGCAGGCGCGGTCGACGGTGCCCGTGTACGCGTCGAGCATGCTGCGCTCGACGTCGCCCGCCGAGGAGGCCGACCGCCTGGCGGCCCTGGTCGACGCGCACGGGTTCGGCGGGGTGAAGGTCCGCGTCGGCGACCCGATGGGGCGCGACGCCGACGCGGCGCCCGGCCGCACGGAGCGGCTCGTCCCGCTCATGCGTCAGGTGCTGGGCCCGGACGTGGCGATCAGCGCCGACGCGAACGGCGGCTACTCTCCGGGGCGCGCCGTCCAGGTAGGGCGCCTGCTGGAGGAGCACGGGTACTTCCACTTCGAGGAGCCGGTGCCCTTCGGTGACGTCGAACAGCTGGTCCGCGTCACCGCCGCGCTCGACATCCCGGTGTCCGGCGGTGAGCAGGACACCCTGCTGCCGCAGTTCCACCGGCTCCTGAGCACGGGGGCCGTCGACATCGTCCAGCCCGACATCGGCTACGTCGGGGGCGTCTCCCGGGCGCGGAAGGTCGCCGTGCTGGCCGAGGCGGTGGGGCTGCCGTGCACGCCGCACTGCGCGAACGACTCGTTGCTCCAGGTCTTCTCGCTGCACCTTGCCGCTGCCGCGCCCGCGTGCTTCCAGCGCCAGGAGTGGAGCATCGAGGACACGCCGTGGACCCGGCACCTGTACGGGCCGGTGCCGGAGGTCCACGACGGTCACGTCGCCCTGCCCACGGGGCCCGGCTGGGGCGTCGAGCTGGACCCGGCGTTCCTCCGCGACGCGACCGTCACGACCTCGCGACGGCGGTAGCCGGGGTCAGCCCTTCAGCCCCGTCGTGGCGATGCCGCGGATGATGTACCGCTGCGTGAAGATGAAGAACGCCACCACCGGGACCAGCGACACCACCGACATCGCGAAGAGCGGGCCCAGGCCGGCTCCGGACTCCGTGCTCACGAGGGAGTTCAGCCCGATGGGGACGGTGTACTGCGTCGGGTCCGTGAGATAGATCAGCGGTGAGAAGAAGTCGTTCCAGTTCCAGATGAACGTGAAGATCGTCGTGGTGATGAGCGCGGGGCGCATGAGCGGCAGGATCACGCTCACGAACGTCCGCAAGGGACTGGCACCGTCGAGGGCCGCGGCCTCGTCGAGCTCCTTGGGCAGGCCGCGCAGGAACTGCACCATGAGAAAGATGAAGAACGCGTCGGTCGCGAGCAGCTTGGGCAGGACCAGAGGCCAGAACGTGCCGATCAGCCCGGCCTCGGAGAACTCGACGTACTGCGGTACGGCGATCACGTGGTACGGCAGCATGATCCCGGCCAGCATGAGCGCGAACATCGTGTTCTTGAGCCGGAACTCGAGGCGGGCGAACGCGTACGCGGCGAGCGAGCAGGACACGAGGTTCCCGATCACGCACCCGACGACGACGATCAGCGAGTTGACGACGTAGGACGGGAAGCCGCCCGCGGCACCCGAGCTCCAGCCCTGCGCGAAGTTCTCGCCGGTGATCCCCGACGGGACGAGGGAGAAGGAGCTCAGGATCTCGTCCTCCGGCGTGACGGTGCTCTTGAGCAGCCACAGGAGCGGGTAGAGCATGACGAGCGCGCCGACCAGGAGTGCGAGGTGCTTGACCTGCCGCGCGCCGCGGAATGTTTTCGGCTCAGTCATTGTAGAAGACCCAGAATCGTGAGAAGAGAAAGTTCAGGGCGGTCAGGACGCCGATCAGCACGAGGAGAAAGCAGCCCAGCGCGGACGCGTATCCCATGTTGAACCGGGTGAATCCCTCGATGTAGAGGTAAAGCGTGTAGAACATGGTCGAGTCGGCGGGACCGCCGGTCCCGCCGCTGATGACGTGCGCGGGAGTGAATGCCTGGAACGCGTTGATGGTCTGCAGGATCACGTTGAAGAAGATGAGCGGCGTGAGCATCGGCAGCGTGATGCCGAAGAACTTCCGGACCGGGCCGGCGCCGTCGATCGACGCCTGCTCGTACAGCTCCACGGGGATCTGCCGGAGCCCGGCGAGGAAGATGATCATCGGGGAGCCGAACGTCCATACGTTGAGCGCGATCAGGGTCCAGATGCTCGTGCTCGGGTTGTCGACCCAGTTCGGCAGGTTCTCGAAGCCGAGCAGCCCCAGCACCTGGTTGAAGCCACCCTCGTAGCCGAACACGGTGCGCCAGAGGATGCCGACCGCGACGCTGCCGCCGATCAGCGAGGGCAGGTAGTACAGCGCGCGGTAGTACGAGAGACCGCGCACGCCGCGGTCCAGGACGAGTGCGAGCAGCAGAGCCAGGGCTAGCTGCAACGGCACGGACACGACGACGTACGTGCCCGTCACCAGGAGCGACCGGTAGAAGCGGGGGTCCTCGGTGAACATCCGCACGTAGTTGTCGGCCCCGACGGGCTGCGGGCTCCCGAGCAGGTTGAAGTCCGTGAACGAGAGATAGACGGCCGCGAGCAGCGGTCCCGCGGTGAGCAGCACGAAGCCGAGGGTCCACGGGCCCATGAGGACCGCGAGGTCGCGGAAGCGCCCGCGGCGGGCCCCTGACCCGCGGCCACGCGGTGTGCGCCGGGGTGGTCGCGCGGCAAACGAGGTGCCGTCGCGGACGACGTCGGTGGTCGGTGCTGACACGAGGGCGGTCCCCTCTCGCTCAGCCGCGGTCGAGCTGCGACTGCAGCTCGGTCATGGCGGTCCGCACGGCCTCGTCGATCGGCTGGCCGCCGTTGAAGATGTTGTCGGCGGCGGTCTCGATGAGCTGCTGCCAGTCGGCGCCCGCCGGCGGCGGCTCGGGACGCTCGCGCATCGGCTGCTGGTCGATCCGCTCCTGCATGTCGATGATCTGGTTGTCGACGTCGTCGCCGACCTCGCGGATGCGGTCCACGACCTTCGGGTTCACGGGGATCCCCGAGGCGATCCCGACGATCTCGGCGCCGCTCGGGTCGTTGAGCAGGTAGTTGACGAACGCGCCGGCCTCCTCGGCGTTGGCGGTCGTCTCCGCGATGGCGATCCGCGTGTAGTAGCGGAACTGGTAGTCGTCGGGATGACCCGGCTCGACCGGGTACTTCAGGAGCTCGAGCTGGTGGTCCGCCGAGAAGTCGGCGTTGTCGCGGTACTGGTTGAGCTGCACCAGGTAGAGCCCCGTGCGGTGTCCCGTCTGGGTCCACTGGGTCTCCGACCCGCTGATCTCGGTCGGCATGACTGCACCGCTGTCGATGCCGCGCCGCCACCACTCGAACCAGCCGGCCAGCAGGTCGGCGTCGAACCCCAGGCTGCCGTCGGCCAGGAACGCCTCCGCGCCGTGCTGCCGGATCCACATGTGGGCGTGCTGGTAGAAGGACGCCTGGCTCGAGATGCCCCAGCTGTCGTCGCCGGTCGCGTCGCTGTACTCCTTCGCGAGGTCGTGCAGGTCGTCCCAGCTCCAGCTCTCGTCGTCGGGCAGGCCGGTGATCCCGGCATCCTCGAACGCCGTCCGGTCCAGCTGCACGCAGACGCTGTACTGGCTGTAGACGGGAGCCACCTGCTTGCCCTCGATCTCCCACGACGACACCTGGGCCGCGGGGATGTCGCTCAGCGAGAGGATCCCGTCGGGCAGCGTGGCCACGTCCTTCAGCACCCCTGAGTCGGCGAAGCTCGCCGCCTGGTTCGCGGGCAGCCAGAAGGTGTCGGGCAGGTTGCGCCCGCCGGCCTGCACGGACAGGCGGTCGACGTAGCCGGAGTACTCCGCCGGCTCCACCTGGACGGTGACGCCCGGCTCCACGGCCTCGAAACCCTTGGCGAACTCGGTGTAGATCTCCTGCCGTGCGGCGTTGCCCCACCAGGCGAACCGCACGGTGCCCTCGATCACACCGTCGGCGGCCCCGCCGTTGCCCCCCGCGCACCCGGCGAGGACGCCACCGCCCAGCAGGACGATCCCACCGAGCCCGAGGAAGCTCCGCCGGGACAGCGGATCCCTCGGCATCGTGTCAGCCGTGTTGTGCATATCGACTCCTTCGTCGCAGCTTGGTCTTCGTCGCAGGTTTGTCCTCGTCGCGGCCGGGTCCTCGTCGCGGCTCGGTCGCGGCGGGCGGGGACCTGCGTCACGGAACCTGGGCGGCTCTGCCCCGTGCCCGGACGACTGCCATGGTTGCGACGTCGTGCGCGGGGTGGCAATACGCAGAAAGTCCCGGCCGTGTGCAGATTTGCACAGCCCCCCGCAGGAGCCTCCTGCGCGCCTCAGGAGATCCCGGGGCGGCCCACCAGGTCGTCTCGCCGGGACGAGACGACGTCGGCCAGCACGTCGATGACGGCGCGCACCCGCGCCAGCCGCGCGTGCTCGGCGGGCAGCGCGAGCCAGTAGCGCCTGCGGAACACCAGCTCCGGCAGCACCGGCACGAGCCGGGGGTCGGCGCCCGCGATGTACTGCGGCAGCGGCGCGATGCCCGCGCCGGCCGCCGCGGCCTGCCACTGCGCCACGACATTGGTCGACTGGAGCTTGGGCTGGTGCGGCAGCCGCTGGAGCAGGCGCAGCGACGGCAGGTCCAGGAGGTGGTCGACGTAGAAGATCACCACGTGCCCGGCGAGGTCCTCGAGCCGTTCGACCGGCGGGCGCGCGGCCAGGTACTCCGGTGTCGCGTACAGCCGCAGGACGTAGTCGGTCAGGGGGCGGTGCGTGAAGTGCGCCGACGACGGCTGCTCGAGGGTCACGGCGACGTCGAACCCGCGCACCGCCTGATCGAGGTGCTGGGTGGCGGTCACCATCTCGACCACGAGGTCCGGGTACCGCTCGTTGAGCGCACCGAGCGCCGGCGCGAGCAGAAAGGCCCCGAACCCGTCGGGGCAGGTGATGCGCACGGTTCCCGAGAGCGTGGGCCCGCCGATCCCGAGGCGTTCCTCCGCCAGCGCGATGGCGCTGTCGACGGACTCGGCCGGCGTGAGCAGCGTGCGGCCCGCGTCGGTGAGCACCCAGCCCTGCTCCGTGCGGTCGAAGAGCCGCTGTCCCACCGCGCGCTCCAGTGCGCCGATCCGCCGGCTGACGGTCGTGTGGTCGACGCCGAGCTGTGCCGCCGCCCGCACGAGCCGCCGTCGCTGGGCTACCGCCAGGAAGTACCGAAGATCGTCTGCCGACATCATGGGGCACGCACCTCTCCCGCCCAGGCCCGCCGGACGGTCCTGGGCAATCCTGCACACCGGCCGTGGAAGGTTGTCCGTTGTGAGCCGTGGTCCGCCGCGCCACCGTGGAGCCCCGTAGACACCGGCGACGTCGCGTGCCCGAGGCCCGGGCACCGCCCGACGAGAGGACCCACCGCATGGCCGCGATCCGACTGACCTGCGACCACGAGCTCTTGCGCTCGCGAACCGGCTCCTGGGTGATCGGGCACCTCAGGACGGTGCTCGCCGCGCGAGAGGTCCGGGCGACGGACGGCCCGGGGACCGTCGGCGACGCCCTGCACGTCGTGGTCGGCCTCACCGGTGGCGACGCGGCGGCCCTCGTGGCCGATCCGCCGCGGGACCCCGAGTCGTTCGTGATCGCGCACGTCGACACGCCCGCCGGTGCCGCGCTCGTCGTCGTCGGCGCGGACGAACGCGGCCTGACCTACGGCGTCCTCGAGCTGGCCGACGTCGCCGAGCACACGGCGGCGCCGCGGGACGGCCGACCCGGCGAGGCCGTCCTGGCCGCGCTGCGTGCCGTGCCCGCCGGCGCGCACCGGCCGGCCACGGAGGTGCGCAGCGTGCTGCGCACCCTGACGAGCTACGTCCAGGATCTCTCCTGGTTCCACGACCGCGACTTCTGGCGCGCGTACCTGACGCACCTGGCCACGCACCGGATCAACCGGTTCCAGCTCGCCCTGGGCATGCAGTACAACTACTCGCACGACCCGGACGTGCGGGACGGCTATCTGGCGTTCGCCTATCCGTTCCTGGTGGCCGTGCCCGGGTTCGACGTCGCTGTCGTGGACGACGCCGAGCGCGCGGCCAACCTCGCCTCCCTGCGGTTCATCGGCGACGAGGCGTCCCGGCGCGGTATCCACTTCCAGCTCGGGCTGTGGAACCACGCGTACGACTTCCCGGACAGCCCGCACCAGCACTACCGCGTCACGGGGCTGACGCCGGACAACCACGCGGCGTACTGCCGGGCGGCCCTGCGGGAGCTCCTGGTCAGCTGCCCCGGCATCGACGGCGTGACCGTCCGTGTGCACTACGAGGGCGGGGTCCACGAGCCCGCCCACGAGTTCTGGGGCACCGTGCTCGCCGGCGTGCGGGAGGTGGACCGCACGGTCGAGATCGACATGCACGCCAAGGGCGTCGACTCCCGGATCCTGGACGCCGCTCGCGCCACGGGCGCACCCCTCGTCGTCTCCGGCAAGTACTGGGCGGAGCACTGGGGCCTGCCCTACCACCAGTCCTCGGTACGGGACATGGAGAGCGCCCGGCCACCGCGCGAGGGCCTGAGCGGCGTGACGCGCAACGAGCGGCGCTTCACCCGGTACGGGTACGGCGACTTCCTGCGCGCGGACCGCGACTACGGGTTCATGTTCCGGATCTGGCCCGGCACGCAGCGGGTGCTGCTCTGGGGCGACCCCGAGCAGGTCGCCGGGATCGCCAGGGCGACGGCGCAGATCGGCGGGCGGGGCGTCGAGCTCTGCGAACCGCTGACGTTCCTGGGCCGCAAGACCACCGGGACGTTCGGCTCGCGCGAGCTGTACGCGGACCGGGACCTGCGGATCGAGGGCGACCCGTGGACCAAGTACGCCTACACCTACCGGCTGTGGGGGCGGCTGCTCTACGACCCCGACGCGCGCCCGGCCACCTGGCTGCGGTACCTGAGCAGCAGGTACGGCCGGGCCGCCGACGACCTGGCGGCCGCGATCGGGGCGGCCAGCCGGGTACTGCCCCTGGTCACCACGTTCCACGGGCCCAGCGCGTCGAACAACTTCTACTGGCCGGAGATGTACGTCAACATGCCGCTCGCCCGGCACGGCCGCTCCGAGCACTACGCGTTCGACACGCCGGAGCCCGGCACCCTGGGCGCGGTGAGCTCGTTCGACCCGGAGCTCTTCGCGTCCATCGACGCGCACGCCGACGAGATCCTGTCCGGGAGACCGAGCGGCCGGTACACGCCCGTCGACGTCGCGCGGTGGCTGGAGGACCTGGTCCGCGGTGCGGAGCGGCACCTGGCGGCCGCGGTCGCGGCCTGCCACGACGCGGCCGCGCCGGACTTCCGGCGGACGACGACCGACATCGCGGTACTGGCCGCGCTCGGGACGTTCTTCGCCCGCAAGACGCGGGCGGGCCTCGACTACGCGCTGTACGAGCGGACGCACGCGTCGGGCCACCTGGCCGACGCCGTCGCGCACTACCGGGCGGCTCGCGACGCGTTCTCCTCCGTGGTCGCGCTGACCGACGGCGTCTACGTGCCCGACCTCGCCTTCGGTGACCGCGCGTCCGAGCGTGGGCACTGGTCCGACCGGCTGCCTGCGATCGAGCAGGATCTCGCCGACCTCGAGGCGGAGCTGGACGCGGCGCCGGTCCGCTCCGAGACCGCCAGGGCGATCGTCGCCGAACCGGCCGGCGGACACCGCCCGGTGGTGCGGTGCACGGTTCCGGAGACCTTCGAGCCGGGCGCC
This sequence comes from Promicromonospora xylanilytica, assembly GCF_054782895.1. Lineage (NCBI taxonomy): Bacteria > Bacillati > Actinomycetota > Actinomycetes > Micrococcales > Promicromonosporaceae > Promicromonospora > Promicromonospora xylanilytica. The sequence goes on along the minus strand of NZ_BAAGRP010000007.1, from coordinate 275,212 downwards.
GAGGTACCCGTCGAGGTGGCGGTGCTCGACGACGTCGACTGCACGATCGACGTGCACTACCGGCGGCTCCACCAGGGCGAGCAGTGGTCCACCGTGGCGATGGCCCCGAAGGGCCACCACCACGGTGCCGCGGTGCCCGGCGTGGACACCGACTCCGCGTACGCGGTCCAGCTGTACTTCACCGTCCACGGCTCGACCGGTGACGCCTGGACCGTGCCGGGGCTGGGGGAGTCGCTGACCGGCCAGCCCTACTTCGTGCTGCGCCATCCCGCTCACCGCGACGGTCTTGGCACCAGGTCCACGGCCTGAAGCTGCGCGCGCACGGCGAGCTCGGCCGCCTTGAACGCGTGCTCCTGCGTCATCGCGTTCTCGGTGCGTTCGAGGCAGTCGAGCACGAGCCGGCCGAAGTACGGGTAGCCGACCTTGCCGTGCACGTCGAAGTGCGTCTCCTCCTCGCCGTTGGCCAGGTACAGGTGGCCGGGGCCGTCCTGCGTGCCGAGGTTCATGTACTTGCGCTGCTCGATGAACCCCTCGGTACCGAGGATGAACGTGCGGCCGTCACCCCACATCTGCAGACCGTCCGGGGTGAACCAGTCGCAGCGGAAGTAGCCCGTGGCGCCGTTGTCCATGGTGAGCATCGCGTCGCCGAAGTCGTCGAGCCCGGGGTGGTCCGGGTTGGCGTAGTTGGCGATCTGGCTGCGGACCACCGTCGCGTCGCGCGCCCCGGTGTAGTGCAGGATCTGCTCGATCTGGTGGCTGCCGATGTCGCACAGGATGCCGCCGTACTTCTCCTTCTCGAAGAACCAGTCCGGACGGTTGCCCGCCGAGAGGCGGTGAGGGCCGGTGCCCATGACCTGGACCACCCGCCCGATCGCGCCGGACTCGATGAGCTGGGACGCGAACACGGCGGTCTCCACGTGGATGCGCTCCGAGTAGTAGACGGCGTACTTGCGCCCGGTGCGGGCCACCGCCTCCCGGGCGGCCGCGAGCTGCTCGAGCGTCGTCAGGGGCGCCTTGTCGGTGAAGTAGTCCTTGCCCGCCGCCATGACGCGCAGGCCGAGGGCCGCCCGCTCGGACGTCACGGCGGCGCCGGCGACCAGGCGGACCGCGTCGTCCTCCAGCACCTCCGCCTCGCTGCGGGCGACGTGCGCCTGGGGGAACTTCTCCACGAACCGCGCCACCTTGGCCGGGTCCGGGTCGTACACCGACCGGAGGGTCGCCCCCGCGCCGATCAGGCCGTTGGACATGCCGTAGATGTGACCGTGGTCGAGGCCGACCACGCCGAACGTGAACTCGCCGGGTCCCACCACGGGTGCCGGGATCGCGTCGGGGGAGTAGCTGCCGCCGAATGCCGTGCTCATCGCTGCTGCCCTCCGACGGAGATGGTGCCCTCGAGGTCGTCGACCGACCGGGCCTTGGCGAAGTAGCGGGGCGCGTTGCCGAGCACACCCTCGCCCGTGTAGTAGGAGCTGTCGGTCGGGATCGGCAGGTCGACCGTCCGGCGCTCGATGGCGGCCTGGTAGATCGCGGTCACGACCTCGACGGTGCGCCGGCCGTCCTCGCCGCCGATCGCCGGCGCCCGGCCGGTCTCCAGGGCGCCGAGCAGGTCGTCGATCTGCCCCACGTGGCCCAGGTGGGGCAGCGGCGGGTGCGCGCTCCCGACGGCCTCGATCCGCTCGGCGAGCTCGGTGTTGCCCTCCGCCGTGGGGAACCCGTTGGGCTGCGTGGTCTCCGCGTGCACGGACCAGGGCTGTGCCACCGAGGCGTCCCGGCCCTGGATCACGATCTCCTGCTGCTGCCCGTGGTGCACCACGGAGCTGGTGAGCTGGGCGATGGCGCGGTCGTACTGGAGCAGGGCCACCGAGAGGTCCTCGACCTCGGCGTTGTCGTGCCAGGCGTTCGTCATGCTCGCGGTGACCGCCTGGGGTGCCCCCAGCATCCACAGCACGAGATCGATGTGGTGGATCGCGTGGTTGAGCGTGGGCCCGCCGCCCTCCGACTGCCAGGTGCCGCGCCACGACAGGTCGTAGTAGGGCAGTCCGCGCCACCAGGCCGAGTCGGTCCGGAGGTGCGCGACGGGCCCGAGGAGGCCGGAGTCCAGTGCGCCCTTGAGCGTGGCGATGTCGTCCCGGAAGCGGTTCTGCGCGATCACCGACAGCCGCTTGCCGCTCTCGCGCTCCGCGGCGAGCATCGCGTCGCACTCCGCGAGGGACGGCGCCATGGGCTTCTCGACCACGACGTTCATCCCGGCACGCAGCAGGTCGATCGAGATCGGGGCATGCGTCGACGGCGGTGTGCACACGGCCACCAGATCGATGTCGTCGCGGCCCAGCAGCGCCTCGTGGGACGAGACGACGACGGTGTCGTCACCGAGCCCGTGCTCGAGCCGCTTCGCCTCCGCCTTGGCCGGCACGGTGTCGCAGAGCGCGACGACGCGGCACCGCTCCGGGAACTGGAGGTAGCCCAGCAGATGTGAGCTCGAGATGTTCCCGGTTCCCACCAGGGCGACATTCAGCATACTTGCTCCTCGGATCGAATCCATCGAAAAGTTTCGGTACTATTCAGAAACCGCGTTGTAGGCTAGCCGCATGCTCTGCGCGGTGTAAAGAGGGATACGATCGCGAGGCAGTCGTCGGCGACGGGAAGCCGCCGGCCGCCTGATGCTTGAGATTTTCGGGGATCCGCGATAGAAACTGTCGGAACGAGGAGGCTGCCTTGACGAAGAAGACCGGGACGGCGCGCCCTAATCTCTCCGCCGTGGCCGCTCACGCGGGTGTCTCCACGGCGACCGCGTCCAAGGTCGTCAACGGCCGTCCGGACGTGGCCGAGGGGACGCGCGAACGCGTCGAGACCGCGATCAGCGAGCTCGGTTACCGAGGGCCGTCGCGGTCCAGCGCGGCACGCACGGTCGAGCTCATGGTCGACGTCCTCAACACCACCTACGCGACGCAGATCCTGCGCGGTGTCGTGCTCGCCGCCGAGGAGCTGGACATCGACGTGGTCGTCGGGCGCGTGCGGCACCGGTCGGCGCGCGGGGTGATGGAGTCGAGCGCCGCCTGGGCGCAGCGCATCGCCGCTGCCGAGCACATCGGGGCCATCGTGCTGACGTCCGGCCTGGGGCCGGACGTCTACGGGAGCCTCGCGCGGGCGCGCATCCCGATCGTCGTGATCGACCCGCTGGACTTCGCCCAGGCGGGCGTGGTGTCGGTCGGGTCGACGAACTGGCTCGGCGGGCGGAGCGCCGCCGAGCACCTGGTCGGGCTGGGTCACCAGCACATCGGGGTCATCGCGGGTCCGTCCGAGTCGATCAGCGCCGTGGCGCGCCTGGACGGTTTCCTCAGCTACTGCCGGCAGAAGGGGGTGGAGGTCGACCCCGGCCTGGTCCGCCCCATCCGCTTCGACCACGACCAGGCGGTGCAGGTCGCCGAGGAGTGGTTCCGCCGGCCGGACCCGCCGACGGCGATCTTCGCCGGCAGCGACGCCCAGGCGATGGGCGTGCTGGAGGCGGCGCGCCGCACGGGCCTGCTGGTGCCGGAGGACGTCAGCCTCGTGGCCTACGACGACACCCCGATCGCGTCCTGGGCCAACCCTCCGCTGACCGCCGTGCGGCAACCGCTGGAGGAGATCGGCCGGCGGGCGCTCCTGACGGTCCAGCAGCTCCACACCGGGACCCCTGTCGACTCCCACCACATCGAGATCGCCACCACGCTCGTGGTGCGGGACTCGACGGCACCGCCACGCACGGACCTCGTCAGAAGGACGCGGCCCTAGGCGGTCACCGGGAGAGGGGAGCTACGCTGCGACCCTCGCTCGGCGACCGAAAACGTTCCACACGACCATCGCACGACCACCGAGATGCCAGCGGGCATCAGAGATCGACGGAGATCACATGCGCACAGCCGACAGCTGGCCCATCGCGGCCAACATGCTTTCCTTCGGGTCGACGACAGCGGACGGCACCCCCAACGTCGACGCGCCCGCCGAGGCCTGGCGGGCTCAGCTGCAGCAGGTCGCCGACCTGGGCTTCACGGAGGTGGACCCGACCGACGCCTGGCTGTCGATCGGGGAGCTGAGCGACACGCGGTTCGGTGAGCTGCGCACGGTCCTCGCGGAGACGGGGCTCTCGGTCCCGTCCGTGTCGACCACGCGCCGCAGCGTCATCGATGCGGAGCGCGGCGAGGACTACCTGCGGTTCGGGCACATGATCATCGACCGCGCCCCCGCGCTCGGTGCCGAGGTCGTCAACTTCGGGTTCATGCAGGCGCTGACGCCGGCCCAGGAGCGGGCGCTGTGGTTCTGGCTCGCCGACGGGCACCACGACGACCTCTCCGACACGCCGATGTACGAGCTCGCGGTCGCTCGCATCCGCGAGCTCGCGGACCACGCCAAGGACCTCGGGGTGCAGATCAGCCTCGAGATGTACGAGGACACCTACATCGGCACGCCGGACCTGGCCGTCCGGTTCCTGCACGACGTCGACCGGGAGAACGTGGGCCTCAACCCCGACCTCGGCAACCTGGTGCGCCTGCACCGGCCGATCGAGGACATCCCGACGATGTTCGAGAAGGTCCTGCCGCTGACGAACTTCTGGCACATCAAGAACTACACGCGCGACGAGGACCCGGCGACGGGCGCGTACGCGACCCACCCGACGCCGCTCGTCCAGGGCGTCGTGAACTACCGCGCGGTGATCCGCCGGGCGCTGGAGCTGGGGTTCGAGGGGGTCTTCGTGTGCGAGCACTACGGCTCCGACAGCCTGGGGGTCGCCGCCATCAACCGCGACTACATCCGGGGCGTGCTCCGGGGCGCGGGCCGATAGCGGCGATGACCCCGCCGGCCGCAGGGCCGGCACGCGCGTGTAAAACGTTATCGACCGGTCGACGAGCAGGTCGACGAGCAGGTCTACGAGCAGGTCCACGAGCAAAGGTGCAGGTGACATGACCTACGTCCACAACCGTCCGGAGGACTTCGTCCCCGAGGCCCTGCGCGGCCTCGTCAAGGCCCACCCCGGCCGCATCCGCTCCGTGCCGGGGGGCATCGCCCGCGCGGAGGGCACCAGGCCCGGCAAGGTCGCCGTCGTCGTCGGCGGTGGCTCCGGGCACTACCCGGCGTTCGCCGGGCTGGTCGGCGACGGCCTCGCCGACGCGGCAGTCTGCGGCGACATCTTCACGTCCCCGTCCACGCGCCAGGTCATCGACGTCTGCCGGGCGGCCGACGCGGGCGCCGGCGTGTTCGTCACCTTCGGCAACTACGCCGGTGACGTCCTCAACTTCGGCGCGGCCGCGAGCCGGCTCCGGGCGCAGGGCACGGAGGTCACCATCCTCCTGGTCACCGACGACGTCGCGTCGGCCCCCGCCGAGCGGGCCGCGGAGCGGCGCGGCGTCGCCGGTGACCTCATGGTGTTCAAGCTCGCCGGGGCGGCCGCGGAGCAGGGGGCCGACCTCGCGGAGGTGAACCGGCTCGCCACCCGGGCCAACGAGCGTACGCAGTCGTTCGGCGTCGCCTTCGACGGGTGCACGCTGCCCGGCCACGACCACCCGCTGTTCAGCCTGGAACCCGGCGAGGTCGGCTGGGGGCTCGGCATCCACGGCGAGCCGGGTATCGGCGAGGAGGCGCTCCCGACGGCGGCGGCGCTGGCCGCCGAGCTGGTCGACCGGGTGCTCGCCGAGCGGCCCGCCGACGCCGACGGCCGGGCCGCCCTGCTGCTCAACGGCCTCGGCAACGTCAAGTACGAGGAGCTCTTCGTCCTCTGGGACAGCGTGCACGACCTGCTGCTGGAGCGGGACGTGCGGCTCGTGGCGCCGCTCGTCGGCGAGTACGTGACGAGCCTCGACATGGCCGGCTGCTCCCTGACCGTCACGTGGCTCGACGACGAGCTCGAGCCGCTGTGGCTCGCGCCCGCCGACACCCCGGGTTTTCAGCACGGCGGCTGGCGCCCCGCGCCGGAGTCCGTGCCCGACGCGATCGCGTCCGACGCGGAGACCGAGCTCGTGCCCGCTACCACCGCGGAGGGGGCCGACGCCGCGAAGACCGTGGCCCGCCTGCTGCGCCGGGCACGGACCGCGCTGCACGACGCCGAGCAGATGCTCGGCGACCTCGACGCGGTGGCCGCCGACGGCGACCACGGCAGAGGGATGAGCCGCGGGATCGACGCGGCGGTGGACGCGGCCGATGCCGCCGTGGACGCCGGCGGCGACGCCCCGTCCGTGCTGCGCCGCGCGGCCGACGCGTGGGCCGACCGGGCCGGCGGCACGTCGGGGGCGTTGTGGGGCGTCGGGCTCCTCGCGCTGGCTGACGCGCTCCCCGCGGACGCGCTGGTCACCCTCGACCACCTCGTCGCCGGAGTCACCGAGGCACGCGACCAGATCCAGCAGGTCGGCGGCGCGCGGGTCGGCGACAAGACGCTCGTCGACGCCCTGCACCCGGCGGTCGAGGCGCTCGCCGCCTCCGCCGCCCAGGGCGCCACGCCCGCAGAGGCCTGGCAGGCCACCGTGCTCGCCGCACGCGAGGGTGCGGCGTCCACCGAGCACATCGCGGCCCGGCGCGGGCGTGCGCGGGTGCTCGGTGACAAGAGCCTGGGGGTCCCGGATCCCGGGGCGACCTCGCTCGTCCTGATCCTGGGCGAGGTGGGTGCCGAGCTCGGCGTCCCCGCGCCCGTCAACCGGAAGGTGGAATCGTGATGACGGACGGTCTGCGGCTCGTGATCGGCTCGGACGACGCCGGGTACGAGTACAAGGAAGCGCTGAAGCGGGACCTGGAGGCGGACGAGCGGGTCGCCTCGGTCGTCGACGTCGGCGTGGCGCGGGACGAGCACACCGCCTATCCCCACGTCGGAGCGTCGGCGGCCCGCCTGGTCGCGGCAGGGGAGGCCGACCGCGCTCTGCTGGTCTGCGGCACGGGCCTGGGGGTGGCGATCGCGGCGAACAAGGTGGCGGGCATCCGGGCGGTGACGGCCCACGACTCGTTCTCCGTCGAACGCTCGGTGCTCTCCAACGACGCCCAGGTGCTCTGCTTCGGCCAGCGGGTCGTCGGCCTCGAGCTGGCCCGCAGGCTGGCCCGCGAGTGGCTCGGCTACCGGTTCGACCCGGCCTCGGCGTCCGCGCCGAAGGTCGCCGCGATCGGGGAGATCGAGGGTGCCGACCCGGCACCGGCCGGCGCGTCCTGCGACTGACCCGGCCGCTCGCTCACCCGGCACTCCCGCCAGCACCCAGCACGCTCAGCACACTCGTCAGGAAGGACATCATGGTCACGACCATCAGCTCCGTCGCCGTCGTGGGGACCGGATACATGGGCGGCGGCATCGCGCAGTCGCTCGCGCTCGCCGGCCTGCCGGTGACGATCGCCGACGTCTCCACCGAGGCGACGGAGGCCGCGTACGCGCGCCTGCTCGCAGAGGCGCAGCAGTTCGAGGACGACGGGCTGTACGACGCCGGCGCCACCGACACGATCCGGGCCAACCTGAGGACCGCCGGATCGATCGAGGAGGCGGTCACGGACGTCGACTTCGTCGAGGAGGCCGTCTTCGAGTCGGTCGAGGTCAAGCACGACGTGCTCGGCCGGATCTCCGCGGCGGCGCGCGCCGACGCGATCATCGGCAGCAACACGTCGACGATCCCCGCCCGCGTGCTGGTCACCGCGGTGACGGGTCCCGAACGGTTCCTCACCGTGCACTTCTCCAACCCCGCGCCGTTCATCCCGGGCGTCGAGCTCGTCCTCAGCGAGCAGACCGACCCGGGGGTCGTGCCGGTCGTACGGGAGCTGCTGGCCCGGGCCGACCGGCAGGGCGCCCTCGTCGCCGACGTGCCCGGGTTCGTGCTCAACCGCCTCCAGTACGTGCTGCTGAAGGAGGCGATGTCGATCGCGGAGGAGGGCATCGCGTCGCCCGAGGACATCGACACCGTGGTGCGCACGACGTTCGGCTTCCGGCTGGGCTTCTTCGGCCCGTTCGCGATCGCGGACCAGGCGGGGCTCGACGTCTACGCCGGCGGGTTCCGGACGTTCGAGGAGAACTTCGGCGAGCGCCTCGCCACGCCGCAGCTCATCCAGGACGCGGTGGACGGCGACCGCAAGGGCGTGAAGAACGGCAGGGGGCTCACCCGGGACTACACCCCAGAGCAGGTCAAGGCCCTCGTGGACTACCGCAACAAGGCCTACAGCGAGATGGGCAGGCTCCTGCGTTCCATGGGTCCGGCCCCGGCGTAGGCGTCTCCTCGCGCACGTGCCGGACGCTCAGGGCATCCAGGTGACCTGAGCGTCCTGCGCGTGGGCGGAGCCGGTGGTCGCTCGCGTTGATCGTATCGATACGACTCGGGTCACGGCAGATCGTCGGATCCGATGTCGGCAGTCTTGCATGCTAAAGATTTCGATAACGATATCAAGTCCGAGGGGAGTGGCAGAGACGGCATCTGGGCTGCGTATTGCTCGCACCGCCTCGCCTCGTCGCGATCAATTTCGACCCTTGACCGCGCTGTAGCGGCTGATGCACACTTCCTGGCAGGGCAGTCAGAACGAAAAAGTTTCGATCCTCAACGGTGTGGATTACAGCCTGGTCGGCACCGTTGCCATGACAGGAGAACGGCATGACCGCAACCAGTGTGGAGCGCAGGGCAGCGCCCGTACGCACGACCCCGTTGCGCAGGGACGGCCGGGCGGCCGCCGGCTTTCTCGCGCCGTGGTTCATCGGCCTCGCCGTCATCACCGCGGGGCCGCTGGTGGCCTCCCTGTACCTCTCGTTCACCGACTTCGACCTGCTGTCGCCGGCCCGGTGGATCGGGCTGGAGAACTACGCGCAGATGTTCCAGGACGCGCGCTGGCTCAAGTCGCTGGGCGTGACCGCGACGTTCGTGGCGGTCTCGGTGCCGCTGCAGCTGGCGTTCGCGCTGGCGCTGGCACTGTTCCTCGACAAGGGCCTGCGCGGCCTGTCGTTCTACCGGTCGCTCTACTACCTGCCGTCACTGCTGGGCGGCAGCGTGGCCATCGCGATCCTGTGGCGGCAGGTGTTCGGCAAGGAGGGTCTGGTCAACCAGGTGCTCGGCCTGTTCGGCATCGAGGGTCCGGGCTGGATCGCCCACCCGGACACCGCGCTGATGACGATCATCGCGCTCGGCGTCTGGACCTTCGGGTCGCCGATGGTGATCTTCCTGGCGGGGCTCCGGCAGATCCCCCAGATGTACTACGAGGCCGCGGCGATCGACGGCGCCTCCCGGTGGCGGCAGTTCCGGAACATCACGTTCCCCCTGCTGACGCCCATCGTCTTCTTCAACCTCGTGCTGCAGATCATCAACGCGTTCCAGTCGTTCACGCAGGCGTTCGTCGTCTCGGGCGGCACCGGCGGTCCGTCGGACTCGACGCTCTTCTACACGCTCTACCTCTACCTGCGCGGCTTCGGTTCGCTCGACATGGGTTACGCCTCCGCGATGGCGTGGGTGCTGCTGCTCGTCGTCGGCGGGTTCACCGCGCTCAACTTCGCCGCCTCGAGATATTGGGTCTTCTACGATGACTGACGTTCTTGTGCGCACCGACGCCGCCGCGCCCGTCCCGCCCGCCGCCCCGGCGGCCGCCCCCCGCCGCCGCGGCCGGTGGGGCAGCTGGTGGAAGCACGTGCTCCTGATCGGCTTCGGGCTCACCATGCTCTACCCGCTGCTCTGGATGATCTCGAGCTCGATCAAGCCGGACGAGCTGATCTTCCGCGAGCCGGGTCTTCTCCCGACCGCCATCGACCTCGGCAACTTCGCCGAGGGCTGGACCGCCCTCCAGCAGCCGTTCAGCCACTACCTGATCAACTCGGCGATCGTGGTGCTCGGCTCCGTGGTCGGCAACCTGATCTCGTGCTCCATGGCCGCCTACGCCTTCGCCCGGCTGGAGTTCAAGGGCAAGTCGCTGTGGTTCGGCATCATGCTGCTCTCGATCATGCTGCCGATCCACGTGGTGATCGTGCCGCAGTACGTGCTCTTCTCGCGGCTCGAGTGGATCGACACGTTCCTGCCGCTGATCGTGCCCAAGCTGCTGGCGACCGACGCGTTCTTCATCTTCCTCATGGTCCAGTTCTTCCGCGGGATCCCGCGCGAGCTGGACGAGGCAGCGCGGCTGGACGGCTGCGGCCACGTCCGCATCTTCACGCGGATCATGCTGCCCCTGGCCACGCCGGCCCTCGCCACCACCGCGATCTTCACGTTCATCTGGACCTGGAACGACTTCTTCTCCCAGCTGGTCTTCCTGACGTCCCCCGAGAACTACACGGTGCCGCTGGCCCTGCGCAGCTTCGTCGACGCGACGGGTGACAGCTCGTGGGGGTCCTTGTTCGCCATGTCGCTCGTCTCCCTCGTCCCGATCTTCCTCGTGTTCCTCTTCGGCCAGAAGTACCTGGTCAAGGGGATCGCGACCACCGGCATCAAATAGTCACTGTTGCAAAGGAGCATCATGAACACAGCACGACTTCCGCGGCGCCCCGTGTGGCGGCTCGTGGCAGGGGCGGTGTCCCTCGCGGTCCTGGTCGGGGCCACCGGCTGCTCGGGCGGGGGCGAGGACGACGGCACCGCGACCATCCGGTTCTCCTGGTGGGGCTCGGAGGAGCGCACCGCGCGGATGCAGGAGGCCATCGACCTGTTCGAGGCCGAGAACCCGGACATCCACGTCGAGGGCGACTTCGTGGACTGGGACGGGTACTGGGACAAGCTCGCCACGTCGGTCGCCGGCGGCAACACCCCGGACGTGCTCATGCAGGAGGACCGCTACCTCGGCGACTACGCCAACCGTGGTGTGGTCGCCGACCTGGGCGCGCAGGACATCGCCACGGACGACATCGACCCCACCCTGCTGGGCAGCGGGGAGATCGACGGCACGCAGTACGGCGTGCCGACCGGGTCGAACGTCTACACGGTCATCGCCAACCCGGCGATGTTCGAGGCCGCCGGTGTCGAGATGCCGGACGACACGACCTGGACGTGGGACGACTACGAGGAGATCGCGAACGCGATCTCCGACGGCTCGCCGGACGGCGTCCACGGCACGTCCGACTACTCGTACAACGAGACGGCGTTCACGGTCTACGCGCGTCAGCACGGTCAGTCCCTGCTGGACGAGAACGGTGAGCTCGGCTACGACGACGAGCTGCTCGTCGAGTGGTTCGAGCGCTCGCTGCGGCTGCAGGAGGAAGGCGGCCAGCCGCCGGCCGACGAGGCCCTCAACCTGGATCTGCTCGACTCGCCGATCGCCAAGAACGTCGCCGCGATGACGATCACCTGGTCGGCGCAGCTCGGGCCGGTCTCGACCGCGGCGGGCCAGGACATGGTGCCCCTGAGGATGCCGGGGGAGGCGGAGCACGAACGGCCCGGCATGTTCTTCAAGCCGGGCATGTACATGGCGCAGGCCGCGGACTCCGAGCACCCGGAGGCGGCCGCCAGATTCATCGACTTCTTCGTCAACAGCCCGGAGGTCGGCGAGATCTTCCTGACGGAGCTCGGGCTCCCGGGCAGCGCCCCCGTCCGCGAGACGGTGAGCGAGAACCTTCCCGAGAGCGAGCAGGTGGCCGCCGACTACGTGGTCGACCTGGCGGACGAGATCGTGGACGCCCCCGCCCCGCTGCCGAACGGTGCCGGTGACCTCGCCGACATCATGAACCGGATCAACAGCGACGTGCTGTTCGAACGGCAGACGCCGGAAGAGGCCGCCGCCCAGTTCCGGTCCGAGGCGGAGGCCGCGATCGGCTGACCCGCGCGGTCCGGAGGCACCACCCAACCATTCGGGTTCCCCGAGCGTCTCCTGGGTAAGACGCCGTCCCATCGACGATCGGGGTTCCGTGATGAAGGCTCGTGCACGCCGGCTGGCAGCCTCCGGCCACCGGACGATCAGGAGGATCGCCGTCGCGGCGACGGCCGCCGCCCTCGTGGCGACGTCCGCCGCCGCGCTCGAGCCCGGCGGGCCCGGGCCGGATCGCGGAGCGCCGCGGGAGCGGCCCACCACCACCGTGGTCACGCTGGTCACCGGCGACCGCGTCGCCGTGACGGAGCGCGACGGCGAGGACGTCGTCCGGATCGTGCCCGCCGCGCGTCCCGACGGCGCGCCGGTGGCGTTCCACCAGGTGGCCGGCGATGAGCGGCACCTGGTCATCCCGACCGACGTGCTCCCGCTGGTCCCGGACCGGCTCGACCGCGACCTGTTCGACGTCAAGCGGCTGGTGGCCGACGGGCGCACCGGAGACCTGCCGGTCATCGTCCAGACGCGCGGAGTCCAGACGCAACCACGGGCCGACGCTCGTGCGGCGCGACAGCCCGACTGGGCGGCGCTCGGCGTCGACACGGAGCGCGAGCTCGAGTCCATCGGCGCCGTGGCCGGCGACCTGGAGACGGGCGCCGGACCCGACGGGTCGGCGTCGTCCTGGGCGCTGCTCCGGGCGCTGGGGGCCGGCGGGGGAGGCAGTGCGGGCGCGAAGGCCGCGCCGGCGGGCAGCGCGATCGCCAAGGTGTGGCTGGACCGGCGGGTCGAGCCGCAGGACGCGGACTCGATGCCGCAGATCGGCGCCCCGCAGGCCTGGGATGCCGGGCACACGGGCGAAGGAGTGCTCGTCGGTGTCGTCGACACCGGGGTGGACGACGCCCACCCCGACCTCGACGACGGCGTGGTCGCGGCCGCACGGGACTTCACCGGGTCCGGCGAGGACCCGGACGGCACGACCGACGACGTCGGGCACGGTACGCACGTGGCCTCGATCATCGCGGGCTCCGGCGAGGCGTCCGACGGTGTGAACCGGGGCGTGGCGCCCGGCGCCCGCCTGCTGGACGCCAAGGTGCTCACGCCCGACGGCGGTGACACGTCCTGGGTGATCGACGGGATGGAGTGGGCGGCCGAGCAGGGCGCCGACATCCTCAACCTGTCCCTGGGCGAGCCGGGCAACTACACGGACGGCACCGACCCGGCGTCGCTCGCCGTGGACGCCCTGAGCGAGCAGTACGGGCTGCTCGCGGTCGCCGCCGCCGGCAACGAGGGGCCGGAGCCAGGGACCGTCCCGACCTTCGGCACGGCGTCGAGCGCCCTCACGGTCGCCGCGGTGGGGGACGACGACGTCGTGGCCGGGTTCTCCAGCGTCGGCCCCCGGGTCGACGGCGCCCTGAAGCCGGACATCGCGGCGCCCGGGGTCGGGATCGTGGCCGCCCGGGCCGCCGGCACCACGCTCGACGAGCCGGTCGACGACCTGCACGTCGCGGCGAGCGGCACCTCCATGGCGGCGCCGCACGCCGCGGGCGCCGCCGCCGTCCTGCGGTCCGCCCGCCCCGACCTGACCGGGCAGGAGCTCAAGGACGTGCTGATGGCGTCCGCGCAGCACGGCGAGCCGAACTCGGTGTGGCAGGAGGGCGCCGGGCGGGTGTGGATCCCGGGCGCCCTGCGGCAGACCGTCACGTCTGACCCGCCGTCGGTCTCGTTCGGCATCGTGCCGTACCCGCAGGACGAGGCCGAGCCGACGACCCGGACGGTGACCTACCGCAACCCCGGCGCCACGGCGCTGGAGCTCGACCTTGACCTCGCGGTACGGGACGAGGCGGGACAGCCGGCGCCGGCCGGGACGGTGACGGCATCGGCGACGCACCTGGTCGTTCCGGCCGGCGGCACCGCGAGCGTCGACCTGACCCTCGACCCCACCGTCGCGGCGCCGGGCGCCTACGGCGGTGCGCTGATCGCCCGGTCGGGCGAGGGCGAGCAGGTGCGCACGGCGGTCGGGTTCGTGAACGAGAGCGAGAAGTACGACCTGACCCTCCGGGCCACCGACGTGGACGGTTCGCCGGCGACGTCGGACGACCACCTGGTGCTGCAGAACGCCGCGGACCCGTGGGACCCGCTGTGGATCGAACCCGAGTTCACGGACGGCGTGGCCACGGTGCGGGTCGAACCGGGCTCGTACTACCTCGCCGGGTTCTTCGAGGCGCGCGACCCGGGCGTGTCCTGGCCGACAGCGGTCACCGCGGTCGCCGACCCGCTGGTGGAGGTGACCGGGGACGTGACGCTCGACCTGGACGCGCGCGACGCCCGGCCGCTGGAGGTCACCACGCACCGCGAGACGGACGACGCCGGCAAGAAGATCCTCATGTACCGGCTGGTGGACGGCGAGTACAACAGCACGGTCAGCGCGGACTACGGCGGGTACACCGACGACGTCGTGGCCCCCGACTTCTACGCCCTGCCCACGGAGCGGGTCGGGGAAGGTGTCGAGTTCGAGCTCGTCTCCCTCACGCAGCAGCGCCAGCCGGTGCTCCACGTCTCCGCCGGCCGGGGCGTGGGCGACGTACCCGTCACCATGGTGCCCGGCTCGGTGCCCGTGCCGGACCGCGGCCGGGTGCGCCTCGTCGACGCCGGCGGTGGCTCGGCCGCCGAGCTCGCCGACGCACGAGCCCGTGGCCGGTTCGCGCTCGTGGACCAGGGCGACGTAGCGGCCCAGGCGTCCGCGGCGGAGGCCGCCGGCGCGGCGGGCCTGCTGATCCGTAGCGACGGGCTCGGCACCGTACCCGGCGGCGTGGACGGCGCAGCGGACGGCGGCGTGGGGGTCCCGGTGCTCGCCACCGACCGGGACACCGGCGACCGGCTGCGCCGCGCGCTCGAGAGCCGGCCGGTGCGGCTGCGGATCCTCGCGCGCGACCAGGCCGCCTACACCTTCGACACGGTCGTGGAGCGCGTGGGGCAGGTGCCGGACGAGGACCTCACCCTGCGTGCGGGGCCACACAACCTGGCGGCGCTCGACATGGCGTACCGGGCGGTGAGCGCCGGGGGACAGGTCCAGGTCACGCCCGTGATCGTGCGCGACGGGCGCCAGGGCGTCTTCGGCCTCGACAGCGAGCTCACCGCGCCGACCGAGCGCACCGAGTACGTGAGCGCCGCCGAGGGCGTGCGCTGGTACCACCAGGTGATGCCGCGCCATACGGACGCGATGCTCGCCAGCGCGTTCGAGTCCGAGATCCGGGAGTACCGGCCGGGCGACACCGCGAGCGACGTCTGGCTGGCCCAGGCGCACCACGGCGGGTTCACGCCGCCGGGCGTCGGCGGCTACGGGGAGTTCGGCATGGCGTCCGCCGTGCGTGACTGGGACATGTTCTCCTTCGAGCTGCCCTTCTGGGTCGACGACGCGGGGCACTCGATGCCCGTCGCCCTGCCCTGGGAGGAGGAGGCAGACGTGCGGATGCGGCTGTGGCAGGACGGCGAGCTGGTGCTCGACGAGGCGGGCACGTGGGGCTCGGCGTTCGGGCTGCCGGACGAGCCCACCCGGTTCCGGCTGCGGTCCGACGTCGCTCGTTCCACGCCGTGGTGGGAGCTGTCGACGCGCGTGTCGACCGAGTGGGAGTTCACCTCGGCGTTCGCCGACGACCGCACGGTGCTGCCGCTGCTGCAGATCGACTACGGGCTGTCCCTCGACGACCGCAACCACGGGGACCGCCGCGAGGTGCTCCACCTGTCGGCCGCGCACCAGGGTGGCTCCACGCCGTCCGCGGTGGAGGAGATGCGGCTGTGGGCGTCCGCGGACGACGGGGAGACCTGGGCGCCCGTCGACGTCGTGCGGGACGGCGGGGCGGACGGCGCGGGCGGGTTCACCGCCACCGTGCGGGTGCCCCGGGGGACCGAGCACGTCTCGCTGCGCGCCGAGGCACGGGACGCCGCGGGTTCGCAGGTCAGCGAGACGGTGATCCGGGCGTACGCCGTCGGCCGGTGATGCTCGGGGCGGCGGGGGCTTTCGGCCCCTCGCCGCCCCGGCGCCGCGGCCGGGCCCCGCTACGCCACGAAGGTGTACCGGCCGGAGCCGACCCGGACCAGCACCGCGCCGTCCTCCACCGAGACGTCCGTGACGCCCTCCGCGCCGGACACGGGGCGCCCCCGCTCCGTGACGGCCTCGGGGTCGCCGGTCGGCAGGCGCACGGTCGCCGCCGACCCGACGGGCACGGACACCGTGAGCCGGAGCCCGGCGGCGGTGCGCCGCCACTCGCTGGCGACCGTTCCGTAGGGCGTCCGGACCGACGCAGTGGCGCGGTCCAGGTGCTCGGTCACCGCGGGGGCGATCGTGATGTCCCGGAAGCCGGTGTCGGGGGACGCCTGGATGCCCCCGACGTGCTGGTAGAACCAGTCGTCCACGGTGCCGAGGAAGTAGTGCCCGTAGGAGCGTGCCTCCAGCGACCAGTGCTCCCACATCGAGGTGGCGCCGTTCTCGATCATGTAGCCCCAGCTCGGGTAGGCGGTCTGCACGGCCAGCTCGTAGGCGACGTCGGCGTGCCCGTGCCGGGTCAGCACGGGCAGCAGCCACTTGGTGCCGAGCACGCCCGTGTTGAGCATGGTGCCCTTGGCACGCACGTCGGCGACGATGCTCGCCACCACCCGCTGGGTCGTGGCGGCGTCGGGCACGAGCCCGAAGGCCACGGCGAGCACGTTGTGCGTCTGCCGGTACCCGCGGTCGCCGTCGCCACGGTAGAGCCCGGCACCGTGGTCGAGGAACGTCTCGTTGAACGCGGCCCTGATCGTGGCCGCGTTGCGGGCGAAGTGCTCCACGTCGGCCGCCCTGCCGAGGAACCCGGCGCTGCGCCGCATGGAGGTGGTCATGGCGTAGAGGAAGGCCGTGGCCGAGACCCGCAGGTCCTCCGGCGCGTTGCCGCCCGCCGGGCTCGCCTCCGGGCTGACCCAGTCGCCGAGCCGCGCGTCGGGGACGATGCCGCCCTGGGACCGGTCGAACTCGAGGTCGACATACCGCTTCATGCCGTCGTAGCACTCGGCCAGCACCCGCTTGTCCCCGCCGTACTGGTAGAGCCACCACGGGATCATCACGTAGGCCGCGTGCCACGGCGGGCACACGCCCCACTCGCCCCAGTCACCCGAGCTGGGCGCGATGACGAGCGGCCTGCCCGCCTCGTCGCGCGTCTCGTGCACGTCGCGCAGCCACTTGGCGAACAGCTCGTGCACGTCGAGGTTCATCAGGAACATCTCGGCGCCGACGGCGGCGTCGCCGGTCCACCCGTTCTTCTCGAACATCGGGGTGTCGGTGGGGATGCCGTGGATGTTGTTCTTGAGCGTGTCGACGACCGCCCGGTGGGTCCGGTTCATGATGTCGCTGGAGCTGTCGAAGGTCCCGGTCTCCTCGGCTGCCGTGTGCACCACCCGCGCGGTGAAGGCCGACAGCGGCGGCGGTCCGTCCTGTGGCCACCCCGTGACCTCGAGGTACTGGAACCCCTTGTACGAGAAGCGGGGTTCCCACGTCTCCGGCTCCGGCCCGGCGGTCCCGGCCAGCGTGAAGCGGTCGGTCTGGAAACCGGCCTGGAAACCGCCGTTGTTGCTCATGTTCACGCGACCCTCAGCGGTGAGCTTCTCGCCGTGGGCCGCCCGGATGGTCGCCCCGGCGGGACCGGTCGCGGTGTACCGCACCCAGCCCGCGATCACGCGCGGGAACTTCACCACGTAGACGCCCGGCTCCGGCTCGGTGACCTCCA
The DNA here is from genome assembly GCF_054782895.1 of Promicromonospora xylanilytica. Taxonomy (NCBI): domain Bacteria; kingdom Bacillati; phylum Actinomycetota; class Actinomycetes; order Micrococcales; family Promicromonosporaceae; genus Promicromonospora; species Promicromonospora xylanilytica. Next base: position 257,762 of record NZ_BAAGRP010000007.1, on the reverse strand, counting down.
CGGCGGGCAGCGACCCGGTCACCTCGATCGGCTGCTGGCGCTGGTTGACCAGCACGCCGCGAGGGCCGGGGGCCACGGCGGCGGCCGCCCACCCGCCGTCGTCGAACCCGACCGTGTCCCAGCCGGGCACGGTGCGGCGCGCGTCGTACGCCTCGCCGCCGTAGAGGTCGTCGAACACCGTCGGCCCGTCATGGATGTGCCAGGTCGCGTCCGTGGTCACGCGCTCGACGGCGCCACCGGCGTACTCGAGGTACAGCACCGCGCGCACCACGGGCTCGTCGTGCCACGGCGGCGACTGCCAGCGCCACACGTTGCCCCCGGTCATCCCGTAGAAGCCGCGGCCCAGCTCGAGGCCGAGCGCGTTGCGGCCGGGCCGCAGCCGCCGCGTCAGGTCGACGGCGGTGTACTGGACGGTGTCGTCATAGTCGGAGAACCCCGGGGCAAGCACCTGGTCGTCGGCAGGTCTGCCGTTGAGCGACACGTTCGCGTACCCGCCGGCGGCCAGGTAGAGCGTGGCGCGCCGGAGGCGCGGACCCACCTCCAGCTCCTTGCGGAGCAGCGGCGCAGGCAGTGGCGGCAGCGTCGGCAGCCGCACCCCGCGGCCCCACGGCCCTGAGCCGTAGGGCGCGAGCTCGGTGGCCGGGGCCCAGGCGGAGTCGTCGAGGTCCGGTCGCGCGAAGTCCTCCGGGAAGTCGGTCGCGGCCGTCCAGGCACTCCCGGTCGGAACGGTCGACGTCGTCCCGTCGGAGTAGGTCACGCGCACGACGGCGAGCACCGCCCCCGCGCTGACGGCGTCGTTCGTGCCCCGCACGGCGACGACCGTGGAGGTCCCGGACAGGTCGGCCTCGTAGAAGCGGGAGCCCTGCCAGCCGTTCTCGACGGGCTCGGTCCCGCCGACCTCGGCGCCGTCCACCCAGAGGGTGAAGGAGTCGTCGGCGGTGATCAGGACCTCCGCCCGCGTGGCGGATGCGCCGTCCGGGGCCGTCTGCGTGAGCCGGAAGGCCCGGTCCCGGTCGGGGAGCTCACCCTCCGCGAGCCAGATCCAGGAGGCGCCCTCGAACGTCAGGTCGGTGACCTGGCCGGAGCCCCGCTCGTTGCCGATCCACTCGGCGCCCGCCCAGTCGCGGTCCTCGTACAGACCCGTGCGGAAGTCCGACGACGTCGTGGTGGTCCCGTGCGTGGTCGTCACGTCGACCCGCCACGTGTAGTCCGTGGCGGCGCGCAGCGGCGGGCCTTCGTACTCGACGTTCGCCGACTCGCGCGACGGCACGACGCCGCTGTCCCACACCGTGCGCGACCGCACGCCCTGGGTGCTGACCCGCACCCGGTACGACCGCTGCACGACGCCGCGCCCGTCCGACTCGACGGTCCACGAGAACCGGGGACGGTCGACGTCGATCCCGAGCGGGCTGGTCTTCTTCTCGACGAGCGGATCGGCGAGCCGCACGGCGCCGACACCGCCGGTCGCGGTCTCGGCGGCCGCGGCGGCGACGCTGCCGAGGGGCAGAGCGGCGGCGGTGGACGCGACGCCGGCGGTCTTGAGGAACAGTCTGCGGTCCAGTGTCATGGCGCCTCCAGGCGTAGCGATCGTCATTGATCGTCCGGGTTGAGAGGGTTGCTCCATTGCATCGTTTCAACCAGCCGTCGCCAGTGTAGGGCCGGGCGGGTCGCGTGACCAGACCTTGGCGCCTCAGACCCTGCGGCCGAGCAGGTCGGCCGCAGGGGATGGCCCGACGGGATGTCTACGACGCGGCGAGCACGGCGGCCGCGGCCGGCTGCCGGGTGCCGGTCGCGGAGCCGAGCCGTGCGGCGAACGTCGCGACGTCGGGGGGTAGGCTCGCGCCGCGCCAGGCAATGTGCTGATCCTGGCGGGCGATCACGAACGGTGTGGCGAAGGTGGGGTCTTCGACGGCCTCGGGAAGCCGGACCAGCGTGATCGGCAGCCCCGCGGCGCGAGCCCGGTGGGCCCAGCTCTCGGCCACCTCGAACTCGTCGAGGGCGACGAGGGTGTACCACGGGCCGAGATGGTCGTAGAGCGAGCTCCCGTCGGTGAGCCAGAGGTGGGGGAGGCGGCACCCCGGGACCGTGGAAGGGGTGTACGTGCCCATCGAGTATTCCGGGGCCGGGCCATCACTCACGATGATGGGGCTGTCCGTGTAGCTGTAGCCGAAATTGAGACCGGCGGCGGCGAACTGCTGCACGTTGAGGTCATAGGCGAGCCGCCCGAACGCGTCGCGTGCCGCGTCACCGGCAGGTCCTGTGTCCTCGAGCTCCGCGGGCAGGTCAGTCGCCGAGATCTTCCGCAGGTGGGACATCGCGAACCGGGACACCTGGTCGGTGATGGGGGCGCGCTCGGCGACGTAGGCGTCGAGGACGGACTCGTCGGCCCAGCCGTCGATGACGGCGCCGAGCAACCAGGAGAGGTTGAGGGCGTCGGCGATGCCCGCGTTCATGCCGTAGCCGCCCATCGGCACCCAGAGGTGCGCCGCGTCCCCCGCGATGAAGATCCGGCGGTCCCGGAACTTGTCGGCCACCAGGCGTCGAGCGATCCAGTCCTCGCGGGAGACGATGTCGTAGGTCTGGTCGTCGGTCAGTCCCAGGATGTCCCGGATGGCGCGGTCGCGGTCGACCTCCTGGCGTTCGGCCTCCTGCGCGGTGAGGTAGGTGTGGATCAGGAAGGTCTGCTCCCCGTCGATGGAGTACACGTGCCCGTTCCTGCGCTCGTTGTAGACGTAGTAGCACCACGCCCTGCCCGCTGACATGTGCTCGTACAGGTCGGGCATGCGGATAGACGTGGACTGGACGTGCTGCAGCACCGGGTCCCCGTGGAATCGGGACCCGATCGACTTCCTCACGAGCGACCTACCGCCGTCGGCACCGATGGCGTAGCGCCCTCGGAGGACGGTGGGGGAGCCTGCTCCGACAGGGGCGACCGAGACGGTGACGCCGTCGTCGTCCTGCGCGACGGAGTCCGCTCTGGTCTCGTTCCGCAGGGAGACACGGGGCAGGGCGGCCACGTGTTCCTCGAGGATCGGCTCGAGGAACTGCTGGTTGACGCGGTGCGGCGGTTCGGCCGCCGCCCACGTCGTGTCGGGCCCGGTGCCGCTGCCGTCACGACGCTGACTCGCTGACGGGACCGGGATGCGCCCGAACTCGGTACCGGTCACCGAGGTGAGAAAGGCGATGTCCTGCGGATGGTCGGCCGGCAGGCCTGCGGAGCGCACCGTGTCAGCGAGGCCGAAGCGTCGGAAGGACTCCATCGTGCGTGCGGAGACGTGGTTGCACTTCACGTTCGGCGGGTCGAGATACGAGTTCTCCTCGATCACGATCACCGACACGCCGCGTGAGTCGAGGTCCATGGCGGCGAGCAGTCCCACGGGACCACCGCCGACGATGATGACGTCCGCGTCGTAGACGGATGAGGTTGTCACTGTTGTGAGCTCCTGTCGGTTCAGCCGATCGTGGCGAGATCGCGCTCGTTGCTTTCTGGAAGGAGGAACAGCGCGACGGCGCACAGGGCGAGGGCGGCGATCCACACACCGCCGAGCAGTGCGAGGCCGCCGGCCGACACCGCGATCGAGCCTGCGATGATCGGTGTGAAACCGGCGCCGATGGCAGATGCGCCCTGGAAAGCGAGCGAGGAGCCCGTGAATCGGACGGCTGTCGGGAAGAGCTCGGCGAGCAACGCCGCGAGCGGACCCAGGATGATTCCCTGGAGTCCCTGGCCGACGACGACGGCGATCGCGAAGGACCAGTTCTGGCCGGCGTCGACCAAGAGGACCAGCGGATAGGCGAAGACGGCCGCTCCGACGATGCCCGCCGCGATGACGGGACGGCGCCCGACGCGGTCGCTGAGGCGCGCGGCGAGCAGCGTGGTGAGGAAGAGGGCGATGGCGGACGCGACCTTCGCGTTGAGGGCGAACGTCTGGTCCACACCCTGCGCGGTCGCGTGGCTGAGCCCCCACACGGAGGCCATGCCGGAGATGGTGAGCTGGGAGATCGCGACAAGGGTGCCGAGGACCAGCGGCCTCGGGGACCTGGTCAGTACCGCCACGAGCGGGACGCGACGCTTCTCGGCCTCCTGGTCGAACCGGAGGAAGAGAGGGCTCTCCACGACCTTCAGCCGGACGACGAGCCCGATGACGACGAGGGCGACGCTGAGCAGGAACGGGACACGCCAGCCCCACGAGAGGAACTCCTCTCGCGGCATCAGCGTGAAGAGACCGAGGATCCCGGCGGACAGGATCGATCCGGCGGGTGCGCCGAGGTTGGCGAACGACGCGGCCAGGCCTCGCTTGCCGCCCGGCGCGTGCTCGAGCGCGATCAGCATCGCTCCGCCCCACTCGCCACCGACGGCAAAGCCCTGGACCATGCGTAGTGCGACCAGCATCAGGGGGGCCGCGACACCGATCTGGTCGTACGTGGGAAGAAGTCCGATGAGCGCAGTAGCGATCCCCATCAGGAGCATCGTGGTGACGAGCACGCCCTTGCGCCCGAGCTTGTCACCGAAGTGGCCGAAGACGATGCCGCCGAGTGGCCGCGCCACGTAGCCGGCCGCGAGCGTGCCGAACGACGCGATGGTCGCGATGGAGGGGCTCAGGCCGGCGAAGAACACGTGAGCGAAGACGAGCGCCGACGCACTGGCGTACAGCATGAAGTCATAGAACTCGATGGCGCTGCCGAGGAAGCTCGACGCGAGGATCCGCTTCATCTGCGGCGTGCGGAGCGTGCCTTCGACATCGGGGGCGGTCTGTGATGCGGGGATGTTCATCATTGAACTCCTTGGTGCCGGCCACCTGTACCCAGGCGCCGCGGACGGGCGGAACACGACGAGTCTGGGCGTCTTGTGCTCGTCATTCAATGACAAGTATCTGGATAGATAGTTTGATACTGCTAAAGTGGCCCGATGCCAACCTTGTCGTTGAGGCAGCTCCAGTACTTCTGCGCCGTGGTCGAGGCGGGATCGGTCACGGAGGCTGCCAGAAGGCTTCGCGTGTCGGCCGGAGGCGTCTCCCTGGCCATCACGCAGCTCGAGGACGCGCTCGACGTGCAGCTGACGTTACGGACCCGAGGCAAGGGGGTCGAGATCACCGATGCGGGCCGGACCGTCTACGCCTCCGCTCGGGGGGTGGCACGAGGGCTCGAGGACATCCAGGAGGTCGCCGCGGCGATCAGGGGTGACCTCACCGGGCCGCTTCGGGTGGGCATGTTCACCACGCTCTCTCCGTGGCTGTTCCCTCAGATGGCCGAGTATTTCGCGCGACGCCACCCGGAGGTGGACCTGCGGCTCGAGGAGGGGGCGTCGGCGGAGCTCCAGGACCTCCTGACCGAGGGGCGGCTCGACGCGGCTCTGCTGTACGAGAACCACATCGTCTCCGAGGTGGAGGTGCTGCGGCTTGCTCCGGTGCGGTTGCAGCTCGCGGTAGCGCCCGACCACCCGTTGGCCGTCCTCGACGAGGTCCCGCTCGCGGCACTTCGCCACGAGGACGCGGTCCTCCTGGCGATGCGCCCGGCGACCGATCACGTCGAGGAGATCCTCCGGAGTGCCGGGATCACGCCGCGTGTGCGGTGGCGCAGTGCGAACGTCGAGACGATTCGGTCACTGGTCGCGCGAGGCCTCGGCTACACGATCATCATGGGGAGGCCGCACGGCGACAGGACGTACGACGGCAAGCCCGTGGTGTACCGCCCCATCGCGGACGAGATCCCGCTCAACCACGTCGTGCTCGCCACCGCGGCGGGTGCCCGCAGAGTCGCGCGCGTGGAAGCCCTCCGCGCCTACTGCCGTGACGCGGTGCCGGGGCACATGACCGCGCGCGGTGACGCGCCCGTCAGCCAGACGGGTCATCTCTGACCGGCCCCGTCAGATCCAGCCGCGTTCCTCCGCGAGCAGCAGAGCCTGCTGCCGCGTGCCGACCGCCAGCTTTCCCAGCACGGCGGAGATGTGGTTACGCACCGTGCCCGGCGCGAGCGACAGGGTGCGCGCGATCTGGCGGGTCGTCTCGCCGTGCCGGCCGGCACGCAGCACGTCCAGCTCGCGGTCCGTCAACGGCGAGCGTTCGTCGCTCAGCGCGTCGGCCGCGAGCTCCGGGTCGATGTACCGCCCGCCCACCGCCACGCGCCGGATGACGGCGGCGACCTCGTCGGCGCCGCGACTCTTGGGCAGGAACCCGGCGGCCCCGGAGGCCAGCGCCCGGCGCAGGACTCCCGGCCGTGCGTGGCGGGTGACGATCACGCACCGGGTGGCGAGCGTGCGGTTCAGCCGCTCGGTGACCTGTACGCCGTCGAGGTGCGGCATCTCGAGGTCCAGCAGGCAGACGTCCGGCTTGACGCGCTCCGCCTCGGCGACGGCCTCCCTGCCGTCAGCGCACTCCGCCACGATCTCGATGTCGGCCTCCAGCCGCAGCAGCGCGGCCAGGGCGGAGCGGATCATGCCCTCGTCGTCGGCGAGCAGCACCCGGATCATTCAGGGACCTCTTCTCGTGCGGGAACCGTGACGACCACGGTGAAGGTGTCGCCGTCGCGCAGCACCCGGAGGTCCCCGCCGGCCTCGGCCGCGCGGCGCCCGATCCCGTCCAGGCCCGAACCACCGTTGCTGTCGGGGGTGTCGAGCGAGTGGCCCGCTGCGACGTCGTTGGCGATCTCGTAGCGCCACGACCCGTCCGGCCGCGTGAGCGTGAGGCGGGCCCACCGCCCGCCGCCGTGGCGCAGCACGTTCGTCGTCGTCTCCCGGATGACGGGCCCGAGCACGGCGGCCGGCGCCAGAGGCGCGTCCGGGTCCACCGTGGCCTCGGCGCGCGTACCGCCGGCACGCAGGAGATCCACCGCGTTGGCGAGCTCGTCGGTCAGGGGGACCGAGCGGAAGCGGGTGGCCAGGTCACGCGTTCCCTGGCGCGCGTCGTCCACGCTGGCACGTGCGGCGCGCAGCTGCTCCATGCCCTCGGGCGCGTCGTGGGGCATGAGTCGTTCCGCGAGCTCCAGCTGCAGGGCGATGACCTGGAGGTGGTGCCCCTGCAGGTCGTGCACGTCCGTCGCGAGCCGCAGCCGCTCCTGGGTCGCGGCGAGCCGCGCCTGCGAGGCGCGGGCCTGGTCGAGCGCGACGAGCACGTCCCACCACCACAGCGAGGAGACCGTGACGCAGGGCAGGACGACGGAGACGAAGGCGATCTGGATCCAGCCGTCGCTCGCACCCGCACCGACCGCGGCGCGCACATCGACCACCGCGAGCGCGGCGAGCAGGGCGGTCGCGACGAGCGTCGCGCGCAGACGCATTCCCGCCGGCCAGTTCAGCACCATGGCCACCTGGATCAGCGGCAGCACGGCCACCACCCAGTAGCCGGTGACGATCCCCGCGGCGAGCCCGTAGACCGCGGCGACCACGAACGCCGCGAGGTGGCGGCGCCAGATCACCAGCGGCGCCGTGGGGTTCCGGTGCCGGTAGTCGAGCAGCGGGAGCAGGGTCGCGCCGCACCACAGCAGTCCGCCGACGCCGACGGCCACCGACGTGGGCGCCCCGAAGCCGTCGTCGACGAGGGCGCTCACGAGGAGGAAGGCGACCAACCCCTGGAAGAGCATGACCGCCAGCGCGATGTACCACCAGGTCGCGCTGATGCTCCGGGTGAGCCGTAGCGCGCTGAGGGCTTCCGCCGCCGCCGTCGGGGAGACCGTGGGGTCGGGCTGGCTGATCACGGAGCCAGGCTACGGGCATGACACATGTCATGGGTCCGCGACGGTCGCGGGGCGGACCAGCACCGCGGCGAGCGCCGTCGGCACGGCGAGCGCGGCCGCGAGGCCGACGTCACCGGCGAGGGCGAGGCCGGCGCCCCTGAGCGCCGCGCCGGCGAACACGCCGAGGCTCATGCCCGCGGCCTGCAGGCTGAACGTGGTCGTGGTGAGCGGTCCGGCGCGGTGGGCGACCAGGCTCGTGACGGTCGCGCCGACCACGGCGTGGCTGAAGCCCATGACGGCCGTGGCGGCCAGCGCGACGGGCGTGTCCGCCGGAGGTACGACCGCGGAACCGAGGCCGATCGCCAGGAGGGTGGACGCGGCGAGCAGGACGAGCAGCGCCGCGGTCAGGGCCGCGAGACGCGGGCCGCCGGGGTTCAGCCGTGTCCTCACTGGACGGCCTGGCGCATCGAGGACCTCCGGGTCAGGAGTTGGTTGAGAACCGTTCTCAACTCTGCTTCACTGTACCCGATTAGCGGGAATGATTATCAATCTCCCGAACTGTCCGGGTGCCCCGCGCCCCTGGACGATCCGTCCCCCAGAAAGGATCACTGGTGGTGAGAGCTACTGTGCTTCGCCGTGTCCCAGCGGCGCCGGCCCACGTGGGTGCGGCGCTCGCCGGCGTGGTCGCGCTCGCGGCGGCGTTCGTCGCCCCCGCGGTCGGTGCCGCCGTGGCGGCCCCCGTCCGTACCGCCGCGGAGGACCGCGAGTTCGTCCTGAACAGCGGCCACGTCGACGGCTTCGAGACCACCTACGACGCCCGGACGGGTGAGCTCGTGCTGTCGGTCCGTGACGACACCCGCATCTACGAGGGCGAGCCGGTCTTCCGTGCGCCGGAGTCCACGACCTTCGCCTACGAGGACCCGCGTAGCCAGGTCACGCTCCCCGCGGCCGAGGGCGGCTGGGCCTTCCTCGGCGAGCACGGCGGGTCCACGGTCTGGCTCGGCTCACAGACCGGCGGCGACCAGGAGCACGCCCCCTGGGTGGGCTGGAGCACCGAGCGGCTCCTGGACTCGCTCGCGGGGACCGGTATCACGCCCGCCGCCGGCCAACCCGTGTCGCTCGACGTCGTGGTCGACGGGCCGGGTGACGTGCTCACCTTCCAGAACGACTCGTTCGGTCGGCCGGTCAACCGCTACCTCGACACGACGACGTCCGACGGCGGGACCATCCCCGTCGCGGCCAACGCCCACGTGCACACCAACTGGGTCTACACGGCCGAGGGGGACTACACGCTCACCGTGACACCGTCCCTCGCGACGTCGGACGGCGACACCGTGACGGGGGACCCCGCGACCTACCACGTCCGGGTGGGCGAGCGGCCCGTGACGACGGTGCTCACCGTCACGGCCGACAGCGCCGAGCACACCGAGGGCGACACGGTCGTGCTGACGGCGGCCCAGGACCTGCGGACCGAGCTGTCGGTCTACCGGTGGGAGATCGCCCCGGCGGACGGAGACGAGTTCGCACCGGTCGCGGGCCAGCAGTCGGCCACCTACGAGCGGGAGCTCACGCTCGACGACGACGGCGCACGCGTGCGGGCCGTCCTGCTCGACGGCGAGCGCGCGGCGGGAACCTCCGAGCCGGTGACGCTCTCGGTCGCCGAACGGCCCGAGCCGACGCCTACGCCGACGCCGACGCCGACGCCGACGCCGTCGCCGACCCCTCCGCCGGATCCTGAGCCGACCCCGGATCCTGAGCCCACACCGGATCCTGAGCCCACGGTGCCGGCCCCAGGGACCGACGAGCCCGGTGACGACGAGCCCGGTCAGGACCGCCGGTACGTGCTGGACCACGGGCACGTCGACGCGTTCGAGACCAGCTACGACGCCGGGTCCGGGCGGCTGAGCCTGTCGGTCAAGGACGACACCCGGATCCATGCCGACGGCTCGGTCCGTCGCTCGCCGGAGGACGTGACGCTGGCCTACGAGGACGACCGCGGACAGGTCGAGCTGCCCGAGGCGACGGGCGCCTGGGCCTTCCTCGGCGAGCACGGTGGCCGGACCGCCTGGCTCGGGTCCCAGACCGGCAGCGACCAGGACTACCTCCCGTGGGCGGGCTGGAGCACCGAACGCCTGCTGTCGTCGCTGGCCGGGACCGGGATCACCCCCGCGGGCGGGCAGCCGGTGTCCCTCGTGGTGAAGGTCGACGGGCCGGGCGACGTCTTCACGTTCCAGAACGACTCCTTCGGCCAGCCGGTCAACCGGTACGTCGACACCACCGCGTCCGACGGCGGGACGATCCCGGTCGCCGCGAACGCGCACGTGCACACCAACTGGGTGTTCACCGCCGCGGGTGACTACCACCTGGAGGTGACGCCGCGGCTGCGGACGGACGACGGCCGCACGATCACCGGGCCGCCCGCCGACTACCACTTCCGGGCGGGCGGGCAGCAGACGGACGGTCCCGGCGGGGGCGAGGACGGCAAGGGGCCGGGCAAGGGTCCGGACGCAGGGCCGGACGCAGGGCCGGACGACGGCCCCGGCAAGGATCCGACCGGCACGCCGACCGGCGACTCCGGCGACGGGCCTGGCGACGGCCCGGGCGACAACCCGGGGCCCGGCGGCACGGCCACCGACGCTCAGGCAGAGCAGTGCGTCGCACACCCGGTCGAGCGCGAGGTGAGCACGCCGAAGGCGAGCACGCCCGAGGCGGGCGGCGTCAGCTCCGGCCACTTCGACTTCGGCTCGATGGTGCGGGACGGCGAGCTCGTCGCCCAGGTGAAGGACGATCGCGAGCAGCCCTCGTCCTGGGTCGACCCGGCGTCGCTCACCTTCCGCCTGGGCGAGGCGGCCGAGGACGAGGTGCCGACCGGCAGCGAGTTCGCGTTCCTCGGAGCGCCAGGTTCGACGATCTGGTCGGTCGGTCAGGTCCAGGAGCCCGGCGTTCCGTGGATCGGCTGGAACACGCAGCACCCGAGCCTGAACGAGGCGGCCGACGGTCCGGTCACCTTCACGCTCGACGGCGTCGACGGTCCCGGCGAGCTGGGCGTGTACGCCACCGGCACGTTCGGAGGAGTGGGGACCAAGAGCTTTGGCACGCTGCCGGGGTTCCCGAAGTCGGTGTCCGTGCCGCTCAACCAGCACGTGCACGCCAACTGGGCGTTCACGAAGCCGGGCGCCTACGAGGTGACGGTGACGCAGTCGGTCCCGCTCAAGAGCGGGGGGACGGCGTCGGACGCGGCCACGCTGAAGTTCACCGTCGGTGACACGACCGGAGCGGAGCCGGCGCCGGGAACGACGACGCGGACCAGCTTCGTGGGGCGCACCGCGTCGGGCGAGGAGTGCGACCTCAGCGCCGCCCAGCGGGCCGCGCTCGCGAGCACCGGCGCGAGCGTGCTCCAGCCGGTCGCGCTGGCCGGGGTCCTCGTGCTGACGGGTGCGGCGCTCGTCGTCGTCGCTCGTCGTCGTCGGGCATGACCGTGCTCCCACGACGGTGGGCCGCCGCGGTCAGCATGGTCGCGGCGGGCTCGCTCGCCCTCGTCGGCTGCGCGGCCGCCCCTCGCGCGGCCGACGACGGGAGACTCCGCGTGGTCACCACCACCGGGGTGCTCGCCGACCTCGTGCGCAACGTCGCCGGCGACGAGGTGGAGGTCACCTCGATCGTGCCGCCCACCGGCGACCCGCACTCCTACGACCCGACGCTGCGCGACGTGCGCGACGTCGTGTACGCGGACGTGGCCTTCAGCAACTACCTGCTGCTGGAGGACCACGCCGTGGTCACGACCCTGGACGCCAACCTGCCCGACGAGGCGCCGAACGTGTCGCTGGCCGAGTCCGCCACGAAGTACGCCGCCGAGGTGATCCCGCTGGTCGAGAACGTCAACCTGGACACCGTCTGGCTCGGGCTCCGCGTGCAGGGCAGCGGTGCGGAGCTGGGCGCGACGCGCGCGTCGGAGGCACGACTCACGGTCACCGGCGTGGAGGGCCCCGGGCGCCTGGCGGGATACCTGACCGAGACCTTCGGGCACCCGCGGGTCTACTTCGACTCCGGCGACGGGTTCGACGCCGCGGACGGGTACGCGCGCGACACCGCGGCCCTGCCCACCGCCGCGCACACCCACATGAGCTGGGCGTTCACCGAACCGGGCGTGTACACGGTCGCGCTGGAGTCTGGCCTGACGCTCGAGCCCGGCGCGGACCCGTGGCCGTTGGGGGAGGCGTCGGTGACCTTCGCCGTCGGGGTGGACCCGCACTCCGTGCCCGGCATGGCGGGCGCCCGGGTGCTCGACGGCGGGCACGCGGACGTCACCATGAACCTCGACGACCGATCGATCGTGCTGCGAGCCGACACCCCGGCGGGCCAGAGCTCCGGCCGCGACACGAGCCCGGGTGCCCACGGCGCCGCCGGGCACACCCACGCGGAGACCCTCGACCCCGCCGAGACCGTGATCGCCGTGCCGAACAAGGCGCTCGCGCCCGTGCCCGCCCAGCCCGGCTTCGGGTTCCTCGGCACGCCGGGGGACCAGGTCTACCTGCTGCCCCAGGCGGTCCTCGGCAAGCACGTGCACGGCGAGATCGACCCGCACCTCTGGCAGGACGTGCGCAACGCGCAGGCGTACGTGGAGGTCATCCGGGACACCCTGGTCGCGGCCGCCCCCGAGCGGGCCGCGGAGCTCCGGGACAACGCCGAGGCCTACCTCGCGCTGCTGCGCGAGACGGACGCCTACGTGGAGCGCACCATCGCGCAGATCCCACGGTCCCGCAGGCACCTCGTGACCACGCACGACGCGTTCGCCTACCTCGGCACGGCGTACGACGTGGACATCGCGGGGTTCGTGACGCCGAACCCCGCGGCCGAGCCCAGCGTGGCCGATCGGATCAAGCTCACCCGGACGATCCAGACGCTGGACGTGCCCGCGGTGTTCCTCGAGCCCAACCTCGCGGCCCGGTCGACCGTGCTCACCGAGGTGGCGCGCGAGAACGACCTGCGGGTGTGCGCCATCTACTCCGACGCGTTCGACGACCGCGTCACCACCTACGTCGACCTGATGCGTGCCAACGCCGACAGCCTCCGCCGGTGCCTGACATGAAGGAGCACCCCATGACATCCCGAACCATGCGCAGCCGCCGGACGCCCGCGTGCACGGTACCGCTCGCCGCCGGCCTGCTCGCCGCCGGCCTGGCCCTCGGCACGGCGCCTGCCGCAGCCACCGACGCCCCGGACGACGCGGGGCTGGAACAGACCGTCGAGTCCGGTGAGGAGGTGGTGGCGGGCGACGTGGTGGTGACCGACGGGCACGTCGACGTCGGACCCCGGTTGGTCGACGGCGAGTGGACGATGCTCGCGCGCGACGACCGCGAGGTCCCGTCCGTATGGCGCGATCCCGCGCGGACCGTGCTGCACCTCGGCGACGCGGCGGTGCTGGAGGCGCCCGACGGGCCGGACTTCGAGTTCCTCGGCGTCGAGCCCGGCACCCCGCTGCACGTCGTGCCCCAGACGCAGGCGCCCGACGTGGTCTGGCTGGGCTGGAACACGCAGGACCCCCGGGTCGTGGACGCGATCGGGCAGGGGGCTTCGCTCCGGCTCGACGCCGTGGACGGACCCGGTGAGGTCTTCGTCTTCCTGCAGGAGGGCGTGTCCGGACCGCCGAACGTGCTGTGGGACTCGGGTGAGCCCCTGCCGCAGGAGCTGTGGATGGAGACCAACACCCATGTCCACGCCAACTGGGTGTTCACGGAGCCCGGCGTCTACCGGCTCGCCGTGACCACGCTCGCCGAGCTCACCGACGGGACCCGCGGCGAGGACTCCAGCACCCTCGTGTTCGCGGTCGGCGAGGACACCGACCCGGCCGGGGCGTTCAGTGCGGTCCCGGACGACGGCGCCTCGGCCGGCACCACGCCGTCGGCCACCCCGACCGGTGAGGCAGCCGACGGTGAGGCCGGTGCGGAGGCGGCCGATCCGCCCGAGCCGAGCGCGTCGCCGTCGGACGGCGGTGGTTCCGGCCTGCTGGTCTGGGGAGCCGGCGCAGCCGGACTGGTGCTGCTCCTGGTCCTGGTGGCGCGCGTCGTGGGCGCCCGCCGAGCCCGCGCGGCGGCGGAGCACGACGCCGGGGACGAGTCGTGACGGCGACCGTCGCGAGCGGGACCACGCCGTCGGTGCGACCGGCGTCCGCCGCGGTGCTGGAGGTGCGTGACCTCGCCGTGGTCCTCGGCGGCCGGCCGGTGCTGCACGACGTGCGGCTCGAGGTCGCCGAGGGCGAGCTGCTGGGCCTGGTCGGCCCGAACGGCGCGGGCAAGACGACGCTGCTGCGGGCCGTGCTGGGACTCGTGCCGTCGTCCGGCCGGATCACCATCGCGGGGCGGCACGTGCGTCCCGGCCGGGCACGCTCCCGGCCGGCAGGCGTGACCTCGATCGGATACGTGCCGCAGCGGCACGAGTTCGCCTGGGACTTCCCGGTCACGGTCGAGGAGGCCGTGCTGACCGGGCGGGTCGCCCGGATCGGCTGGCTGCGCGGAGCCCGGACGGACGACTACCGGGCGGTGCGCCGGGCGCTGGACCGCGTCGAGATGACCCACCTGCGGTCCCGGCCCGTCGGCGAGCTCTCGGGTGGCCAGCGCCAGCGGGTCCTGGTGGCGCGCGCCCTGGCGCTCGACCCGCGGATCCTCCTGCTGGACGAGCCGTTCACGGGCCTGGACGTACCCACGCAGGAGCACCTGACCGAGCTGTTCCGCGAGCTCGCGGACGAGGAACGAGCCGTGATCATGACGAACCACGACCTGGTGGGCGCCGTCCACGCGTGCGACCGCCTGTGCCTGCTGAACGGGACCGTCGTCGCCTCCGGCACGCCTGCTGAGCTGGCCGGGCCCGAACCCTGGATGACGGCGTTCGGCGTCTCCGCCGGTTCGCCCCTCCTGACGGCGATCGCCCAGGTCGCCCGCGGGCGTGCGGCCGGAACGCCGGACGGTGACGGCGCATGATCTCGCCGGCGGACTTCGTCGCCGACCTGCTCAACCCCGACCTCGCGTTCCTGCCCAAGGCGCTGTTCATGGCGGTGCTCTCCAGCGTCGTGTGCGGCGTGGTCGGCACCCACGTGGTGCTGCGCGGCATGGCCTTCATCGGCGACGCCGTGGCGCACGCCGTGTTCCCAGGGCTCGCGATCGCGTTCGTGCTGCAGGGCTCGCTCGTGCTCGGGGGCGCCGTCGCGGGGATCACGACGGCCCTCCTGGTCGCGCTGTTCGCCCAGAACCGCAGGCTGCGCGAGGACTCCGTGATCGGCGTCTTCTTCGTCGCCGCGTTCGCGCTCGGGATCGTGATCATCTCGGCCGCTCCCGGGTACGCCGGGTCGTTGCAGGACTTCCTCTTCGGGTCCATCGTCGGCATCCCCGACGAGAACGTGCTGGTCGCCGTCGTGGTCGGGCTGGTGCTGATGGTGGTGCTGCTCGCGTTCCACAAGGAGCTGGTCGCGGTCAGCCTGGACCGGGAGTCGGCACGGGCGCTCGGGCTGCCCGTCCTGCGCCTGGACCTGTTGCTCTACGTGGTGGTGGCCGCCGCGATCGTGATCTCCGTGCAGACGATCGGCAACGTCCTCGTCCTGGCGCTCCTGGTGACGCCAGCCGCGGCCGCCCGCCTGCTGACCGACCGGCTCGGTCCGATGATGCTGCTCGGCCCGACCATCGGCGGGGTGTCGGCGCTCGCCGGCCTGTACCTGTCGTGGAGCCTCGACCTCCCGGTCGGCGGCACGATCGTGCTCGTCGCCACCGCCGTGTTCCTCCTGGCCTGGCTGTTCGCGCCCCGGCACGGCGTCCTGACCCGTGCCGTGCGACGGCCCGGTGCCGCGGTGCGGACCGCGCCGGCCTGACCCCGCCCGTGACTTCCCTGCGGACGGCTCCTCGCCGCCCGTGCCCCCACGCATGGAATGAGAGGTTCCCGTGAGAACGACGCGTCCCAACGAAAGAGCGGGCCGGTCACCGGTCCGGCGGCTGCCGGTGGTGCCGGCCGTCTCGGCCCTCGTCGTCGCCGCGGTACTCGGCACGTCGGGCCCGGCACTCGCCGACGACGGTCCGGCACCGGACCCGGTCGAGCACCAGGTGCTGCAGAAGGTGCACACCGACGCGGTGTCGACGTTCCTGGACGAGGGGGCGTTCACCCTGGGCACGAGGGCCGACCTGCCCGAGGGCAACGGCACGCGCCTCGACCCCGCAGAGACGCTGTTCCACGTCGACGACGCGTCACGCCAGAGCGTGCCGGCGGGCTACGAGTTCGTGGCGCCGGCCGGTGCGTCGGTGTGGATCGCGCCGGAGTCGAACCCGTCCGGCGGGAACGGCTACGGCCAGCTGTGGCCAGGGTTCTCGACCGAGTCGGTGCCGGCGGGGGCGGTCGACGGGAACTCGACGGAGTTCCGCCTGCTGTCGGTGGACGGTCCGGAGGCCGGGGACGTGGAGGTGTGGCGCGGATCGGGCCCCGGCCTGACGCGCATGTGGTCGTCGGACGAGGAGATCGCCACCTTCGACCTCGGCCGCACCCACATGCACGCGAACTGGGCCTTCACCGCGCCGGGGACGTACCGGCTGACCGTCGAGGGGGCGGCGGCGATCGAGGGGGAGGCGGTCACGGACACAGCCGTGTACACGTTCGTCGTCGGTGACCTGCCGCAGACCGTCGAGACCACGACGACACTGGAGTCCTCGGCGACCCAGGTCGTCGAGGGCAGCCCCGTGACCCTCTCCGCCGCGGTCGCCCCCGCGGGCGTCGAGGGCCATGTCGAGTTCCGCGACGGTCCGGCGGTGCTGGGCCACACCGAGGTGTCCGACGGCGGTGGCGCGGAGCTCGAGGTGTCCGGTCTGGGGGTCGGTACCCGCTCGATCACCGCGGTGTTCGTGCCGTCGGTCGCCAACTTCACGACCGGCTCGACCTCCGACCCGGTCACCGTCACCGTCGTCGACGGTTCGGGCACGGAGTTCGGTGTGGCCGGGGTCGCGGGCTCCTACGAGCCGGGCGACACGCTGACCGCTACCGCCGTCGGGGCGACGCTGAAGGAGGACCAGGTCTTCCGCTGGCTCCTGCGCACCCAGGGCTATACCTCCACCGTCGTCGCGCAGTCCGACGCCGGCGCCACGTACTCCCGGGAGGTCGACGCGCTGGCGGACGACACCGAGATCAGCGTGACCGTCTACGACTCGGCCGCGCGCACCACGGTGGCCGAGAGCCCGTGGGTGCCGATCACCGTCGTCGGGCAGGGCGACCGGCCGGTCATCACCGCGACGGAGGGCTTCCACGACCCGCTGCTGCCCGGGGACGCCATCGAGTTCACGGTCAGCGGGCGCGAGCTGGGTGAGGGCGAGTCGATCGCCTGGGGCTTCGTGCCCTACGGCGCGTACTTCGGCGCGATCATCCCGGAGTACGAGTGGGACGCCACCTATACCGACGACGCCCGGACGACGGTGCGCCTGAGGTCCAAGGTCAACGCGCCGGAGACCCGGCCGTACTCAGGACCCCTGACCGCGAGCGTCGTCAAGGACGGCGTGACCATCGCCCGCTCGAGCTTCGAGCCGGTCATCACGGGGCATCGCGAGCTGAACGTGACCGGGCACCGCAACCTCTACCGCGAGGGCGGGGCCGTCACGATGGACGCGAGCGTCTACCCGGTTCGGGAGGGCGACGACCTCACCTACACGTGGAACTTCACGAAGGGAGACGTGACCGAGGTCTGGGGTGCCGAGCAGCAGGCCACGGCCGCGCTGACCGGACCGGAGCTCTCGCCGGCCGAGCACGACGGCGGAACGCTGCGGCTGGACGTCCACAGCGACGGCCTGCTCGCCCAGCAGTCACAGCGGTACCCGATCAACGTGACCGACGACCTGACGTCCCAGATCCTCGAGATCGGGACGCTCGCCGGCCACTACCACCAGGGCGACGCGCTCGACCTCACGCTGACCGTGGACCCGGAACCCCTGGACGGTGACGTGCTGGAGTGGCAGTGGAGGTGGCCGGGCTCCGAGGACTGGAAGACCATGACCGGTGTCGAGGACGATGTCTTCGCGACGTACGCCGAGCAGGCGCTCGACGGCGTGGAGATCCGTGCCGTCCTGACGTACTCCGACCCGGGGACCGCTCCGGTGGTCTCCGAGACCCGGACCGTTCACGTGGACGACCACGGCGCCCCGGCCAGGCAGCAGGTCGCCGTGGCGGGGGAGACGACCTACCCGGAGGGTGAGACGGTCACCCTCTCCGCCGAGGTCGAGCCCGGAACGGTCCTCACGGCGTTCCGGTGGGAGCGGAAGGCCGCCGCTGCGGACGAGTTCGTGGTCGTCGAGGGCGAGAACGGCGCGACCCTCACCTTCGAGGCGGCCGCCGCCGACCACGGCAGCGAGTACCGCGCCACCGCGATGACACCGAGTGGCCAGGTCGGGTACGGCCCGTCACCGGCGACCGCGCTGACGGTGACCGAGGCCGTGGAGGAGCCGGCCGTGGAGGAGCCGGCCGTGGAGGAGCCGGGTGTGGAGGAGCCGGCCGTGGAGGAGCCAGGTGTGGAGGAGCCCGGTACGGACGAGCCCGGTACGGACGAGCCGGGAGCCGCCGTCGTTCCGCGGGACGGACCGTCCGGTGCCGACGACGACCGGGCGCCGCGACCGGCAGGGGTGCTCGCGGCGACCGGCTCGGCGGGTGTTCGGCTCCTCGTCGGGGGAGCGCTCCTGCTGACCCTCGGCGGAGCGGCGCTGATGTGGGTGCGCCGACGGGTCGAGCGGCACCGGCCCGGCGCATAGGGTCGGGTCCGTACCGGCACGCGACGAGCGGAGTGGGCGGGATGGCCGAGACGGCACTGGTGGTCGAACGGGGAGATGTGCTCGGCGAGCCGTACCGGCGCCGGATCACCGAGGTCTACGTGCGCAGCTTCGCGGAGGACTTCGTCGCGTTCTCGCGCGACACGGACAGGCTGGCCGACGCGTTCGAGCACATGCTGCTGCTCGAACGGTTCTACGTGGTGCTCGTCGACGGGGAGCCCGCAGGCCTCGCGTCGTTCACGGAGGGCGACCAGGAGCTGTTCGCACCGCGGCTGCGGCAGCTCCTGCGTCATCTCGGACCGGTGCGCGGGCTGCTCGGCCACGTGGTGATCCGGAGCTGGTTCATGGGCGCGTCCGACGGGGCACGGCCCGGGCTGGCCGAGATCGGGTTCGTCGCCACGGAGCCCGCCTACCAGGGTCGAGGCGTCGCGACAGCGCTGCTGCGCCACCTGCTGGCGCTGCCGGGGCATCACGAATACGTGCTCGAGGACATCAAGGACACCAATGCGCCTGCCCTCGGCCTCTACGCGAAGCTCGGCTTCACGGTGTACAAGCGGCAGCCGGTGCGCCACGCCCGACGCGTCGGCTTCGCCATCGCCGCCGCGGTGTCGCTCGTGCCCCCAGGGCTGCCGACGTCGCGTCGTTGTGGGACAGCGCGTGAGTCACGCCGCCGGGAGGGGCCGCAGGCCGATGAACTTCATCCGGTCCTCGCCGTAGTGGCAGGTCTGCAGGGCCAGGTCGCCGTCGAGCCCGACGAGGTCGTCGGTCGTGGACCAGACCTTCGAGGTGTGCCGGATGTCGACGACCTCGTAGACCTGGTCGCTGCCCTCGACGCGAAGGTGCTGCCCGGTCTCCCAGGGCAGGACGGCGTCGCCGCCGCAGGTGTTGTGCGCTGCCCACACCGCCGGGACGTCGTCGTGCTCGTACGACGTCATCTCGGTGAACGAGCCGTCGCACCGGTCGAGCTCGGGTATGCCGCCCGAGACGCCGAGCCGCACGGTCGGTATCTCCCCGGTGACTCGTTCGCGGGTGGTGTCGACCACCGCGTCGGTGGTGGTCTTCACCGTCCCGTAGGCACGCTCGACCGTCTGAGGTGCGACGAGGTTCCCCACGGTGAGTGCCCCACCGGCAGCGACCAGGAGCCCTCCGGCGAGGCCGACGACGGCCTCGCCCCGCCGCCGGGGCGAGCTGCGTGCGTGCCGCCTGCGCGGCATCAGAGCCGAAGGGGTGAGTGTCATGGGCTCATCATGCCGTCAAGTCGACTATCGCGCATAGTCGACCAGGTGCCAGTGACGCCGGCGGGAGCGTTTTCCGTTATCCCGGCGTAGGCGGCAAGATCAGGGTTCACGACCTCCTGCCACGCAGATCAACCAACGGAGCCGCAATGCCCGGAGACGGCCGACGCCACCTCCACGCGCCGATCGTGGCCGCCGAGCACCCGCTCGTGCGCATGCCGGCCGCGCTCGTCCTCGCGGTGGCCGGCGGGCTCGCGCTCGACGCGTCCTTCCCGTCGCTCGGCTGGTGGCCGCTCGCGTTCGCGGCCGTCCCGCTCGCCTTGATCTCCCTGATCGGGCGGACCGTGTGGGGCGGAGTGCTCGTCGGCGCGGCGTTCGGCGCCGCGTTCTACTTTCCGCACCTGTCGTGGGCGTCGCAGTTCCTCGGTGACAACCCTCTCGGGTGGGTGCCGTGGGTGGCGCTGGCGGCGGCGGAGACGCTCGTGCTCGCGGCGGTCTCGCCGCTCGTCGTGCTCGCCTACCGGTGGCTGCCGCGCTGGCGCGACACCCGGGCCGTGCGTCTCGTGGTGCTCCCGGTGCTGGTGGCCGGGGCGTGGACGGCCCGGGAGATCGTCCTGGGCTCCTGGCCGTACGGCGGGTTCCCGTGGGGCCGCCTGGGCATGAGCCAGTCGGAGAGCCCCATCGCGCCTGTCGCCTCCTGGCTGGGCGTGTCCGGGCTGGGCTTCCTGATGGTCGTGCTGTGCGCGGCGGCCGTCGAGGCGGTCCGGTGGAGCCCGCTGGTGCGGGAGACACCGGATGCGGACGGCGGTACCCGCAGGCGATGGGTCGCTGCACTGCCGCGGGTGGTCCCCGCCGGCCTGCTCGCCGTGGTCATGCTGCTCGTTCCCCGGTTCCCGACCGACGACGCGGGCACGATCCGCGTCGGCGCCGTGCAGGGCAACGGGCCCGCCGCCTACGTGGACGAACGGGACGCGCACGAGGTGCTGGAGTCGCAGCTCGCGGCGTCGGCGCCCCTGACGAGCGAGCCGGTGGACGTGGTGCTGTGGCCGGAGGGCGGCGTCGACAGCGACCCGGCCGCACAGCCGGGCACCGCACGGGCCCTGGACGCCGCGGCGGCCGCCTACGGAGCGCCGGTCATCGTCAACGCGGCGTCCGCCGTCGGCGACCTCTTCTACAACACGTCGTTCCTGTGGACCGAGGGCGGGCCGGAGGCGACGCACGCGAAGCGGCACCCCGTCCCGTTCGGCGAGTACGTGCCGGACCGGCACGTGTACGGCGCGATCGCGCCCGGTCTCGTGGGGCTCCTCACCCGTGAGTACACCCCGGGTGCGGACTCGCCGGTCTTCGACCTCGGCCGCGCGAGCGTCGG
Organism: Promicromonospora xylanilytica; assembly: GCF_054782895.1. Classification (NCBI taxonomy): domain Bacteria; kingdom Bacillati; phylum Actinomycetota; class Actinomycetes; order Micrococcales; family Promicromonosporaceae; genus Promicromonospora; species Promicromonospora xylanilytica. The sequence goes on along the minus strand of NZ_BAAGRP010000007.1, from coordinate 236,709 downwards.
GCTGGCGATCTGCTTCGACGTGGCGTTCGACGACGTCATCGACGAGGGCCTCCGCGACGGCGCACAGGTGTTCATGTTCCAGACGAACAACGCCGACTTCCGGGGCACGGACGAGAACCTGCAGCAGGTCGCGATCGCCCGGATGCGCGCGATCGAGACCGGGCGCACCGTCGTCAACGTCTCCACGACCGGCACCAGCCAGATCGTCGCGCCGGACGGCAGCACGACCTCGTCGCTCGCGAGCGACGAGGCGGGGCTCATGGTGGCCGAGGTCGAGCTGCGTGAGGGCCTGACCGCCGGTGCGGTGCTGGGCCCGTGGGTCAAGAACGTGCTGCTGTGGGGGACGGTCCTGGCGCTCGCGGTGCTGGGTGTCGCCGTCCGGCGGTCAGGTGGTCGTGCCGGTCATGCGCACCCGGTGAGCGCGGTGACGGCGTAGGGCAGGTGCACGGCGGTCGCCAGGAGCGTGAGGGCGGCCACGTAGGACATCGCGGCGACGGCGGGCAGCACCCCGGCGGTGCCGGGGCAGGGCTGCACGAGGTGGCGGATACGGTCGGGGCCGAGCATGTGCAGGGCGCCCTCCGTGGTGTCGTCCGCGGGCGCGGGGCTGCTGTGCTCCCCGAGGGTCAGCAGCGCGCCGGCCAGTGCTGGGGTTCCCGCGCGGCGGCGGGCGGCGTCGTCCGCCGCGATCTCGAGGTAGTGCCCGAGCGCGGCCTCCGCGGCCGCGACGAGCGGGACCCAGCGGAGGAGGCGCGAGATGCCTGCCGTGGCCGTGGTCACGAGATGGTGGTGCTGGCGCAGGTGCGCGTCCTCGTGGGCGAGCACCGCTGCCAGCTCGTCCGGAGCCAGGGCGCCGACGGCCCCCGTGGAGAGGTGGATGCCGCCGTTGCGGCGGGGGAGTGTCATGGCGAACGGGTGCGGGTCGTCGACGACGAGCACCGGGTACCCGAGGACCGTGCGACGCTCCGCCCGCACACGCAGGAGAAGCCCCGTGCGCGCGGTCGCGTGGCGGCGTCGCATCACCTCCGCCACGATCGCGACGCCGAGCGCCACTGTGGCGAGTGCGGGCAGGGCCAGCAGGAGGAGGACAGGCACGGCGCTGTCGAGCGGCGTGGTGGGGAAGGGGTTCGCGGCGTCGAGGCACCGTTGACAGGCCTCGGCTGCGCCGTCGGGCAGGAGCGACGGACCCGACATCGTCCACGCCAGCAGCGGTCCGAGCGCGAGGGCGGTACCGACCCAGGCCAGGACGCTCCCGGCGAGCAGCGCCACGGCGGCGCGCGGGACTCGTGCCAGGGCGGGCGCCGCGCGCCGCAGCACCCACGGTCCGGCAGCCGCCGACGCCACCAGCGACGTGATCAGCAGGACGACAAGGGAGCCCACGGTCACGAGGCGTCCCCGTCCTCGCGCTGCCGCAGGTAGTCGCGCAGCAGGTCGAGGTCAGCGGCCGGGATCGTGTCGACGAACCGCAGGATCGACGCGGCCCGGTCACGGCTCGTCCCGAGCGCGTGCCGCATCACCGCGGCGACGTGCTCCTCGCGCCGGGTTCGAGCCGTGTACAGCGTGGAGTGGCGCTCCTTACGGGCGGAGACCAGCCGCTTGCGGTCGAGGTTGGTCAGCACGGTGGCGATCGTGGTGTAGGCGAGATCGCCGGGGAGCTGGTTGATGATGCCGCGGATCGTGGCAGGTCCGTGGTCCCACAGCACGTCCATGACCTGCGACTCCAGTGCGCCGAGCCGAGGCGGCTCCGGCGACCCGTTGCGTGAGCTCATGCCCCCATCATGCACGAGAGCGACTACAGGCCATAGTCGACTACCAGCGATAGTCGACTATGTGTCATAGTAGGGCCGCCCAGTACGCCGACGAGAGGGACGCCCCATGTCTACGCAGACCCACCGCCGGGCGAGGCCGGGATGGGTGACCCCGGTCGCCGCCACGGGCGTCGCCGCCCTGCTGGTCGGGCTCGTCGTCGCGCTGGCGCAGTCCGGCCCCGACGCGGCGGGTGAGCAGGCGGACGCGGCGGGCGCGCCCGAGGTGGTCCAGGAGTCCGAGCAGCCGGCGGACCGGCCGGACCAGCCGGACCTCACCTCCGTGGAGCGTCGCGACCCCGACGATCCGCTCGCGGCGGGTCCGGTCGACGCACCGGTGACGCTCGTCGTGTTCTCCGACTACCAGTGCCCGTTCTGTGCGCGCTGGAGCCACGAGACGCTGCCCCTGATGATGGACACGTCGAGGCCGGTGACCTGCGGGTCGAGTGGCGCGACGTCAACGTCTTCGGTCCCGCCTCCGAACGCGCGGCGCGGGCCTCCTACGCGGCCGCGCTGCAGGGCACGTTCTGGGAGTACCACGACGCGCTCTTCGCGGGCGGTGAGAAGCGCGCGGAGGCGGAGCTGAGCGACGAGGCGCTGACCGCCCTGGCCGGAGACCTCGGCCTGGACGTCGAGCAGTTCGGCACCGACCTGGAGTCCTCGGCCGCCGCGACGCAGATCGACCGGAACGCGCAGCTCGGCCTCGACCTGGGTGCCTTCTCCACACCGGTCTTCCTCATGGGCGGTGAGCCGCTGGTCGGTGCCCAGCCCTCGCACGTGTTCGTCGACGCGTTCGAACGAGCGCTCGCCGCGGCGGGGTGAGGCGATGGACATCGGCCTGCTCAGCGCCTTCGTCGGCGGGGTCCTCGCCCTCCTCAGCCCGTGCGCGGCACTGCTCATGCCCGCCTTCTTCGCCTCCACCGTCGGTGCGGGCCCGCGCCTGGTCGCCCACGGCGCCGTCTTCTACGCGGGGCTGCTGCTCGTGCTCGTGCCCCTGGGGGTGGGTGCAGGTGCGGTCGGTGCGCTCTTCGCCACCCACCGCCAGGCGATCGTGCTGGCCGCCTCCGTCCTGCTCGTGCTCCTCGGAGCCGCGCAGGTCCTTGGGTTCGGGTTCGACCCGGCGCGCCTCCTACCGGGCGTTCCCAGCCTCCAGACCCGTGCGCACGTCGCGACCGGCTGGCTCAAGACACTGCTGCTCGGTGCCGCCAGCGGCGTCGCGGGATTCTGTGCGGGTCCCATCCTCGGCGCCGTCCTGACCGTCGCCGCCGCGCGAGGCGACGCCGTCGCCGCCGGCGGGCTCCTCGCCGTCTACGGGGCAGGGATGGTCGCGCCGCTGCTGGTGATCGCGGCCCTGTGGGGGCGGATCGGGGTCCGGGGGCGGAGCGTCCTGCGCGGCCGGGTCTTCACCGTCCTCCGGCGCGAGCTGCACACCACCTCTGTGCTCACGGGGCTGCTGGTCCTCGGCGTCGGCGTGCTGTTCTGGACCACCAACGGTCTGGTCGGAGCACCCGAGCTGCTCCCTGTCGAGGCCCAGGCCTGGCTCCAGGAACGTTCGGCCCTGCTCGCCGACCCGGTCCTGGACGTCCTCGTCGTCCTCGTCGCCGCCGCCGTGGTCATCACGGTGTCGTTCGTCCGTCGCCGGAGGGGGCACGGCCGGGAGGACCTTTCTGCCACGTCTTGAGCGTCCAAAATCCGCCGGATAGCGTCCCGTCGACCCACGGCGACGGCGCCGCGGGCACAGGGAGGGCGGACAGCTCATGAACGACCACGCGCACGAGACGGACCCACGTCGAACGGCGCCCGACCGGCGTCGGACCCTGCCGGCCGCGCGCCGCACCGCGCGGTTCCGCGCCGTCGCCGGCGCGCTCACGACGACGCTCGCCCTGACCCTCGGCCTCGCCGCGCCCGCCGCCGGCGACGGGACCGACGCCGAGATCGAGCCGCTGCCCGCGCTGGGCGTCATCGGCGCCAACTACAACGAGAACCTCGACCGGCTCGACGCGCGTGAGCTGCGCGCGGCACGTGCGACGTGGGTCCGCGGCTTCTACACCCTGCCGGAGGCCGACACCGTACCGCCCGAGCGGAGCGACACCCTCCTGGCGGTGCGCGCCGCCCAAGGCGACGGCTTCCGGACCGTGCTCAGCCTGAAATTCCCGAAGGCCGGCACCTCGTTCCCCCGGCCCGGCAGCGCGGAGATGACCGCCGAGCTCGCCCGCCTGGACCGCGTGCTGCCGCACGTGCTCGGCACGGTCGACATCGTCACCATCGGCAACGAGCCCTTCATCGAGAGCATCCCGGACGAGCGCGACGAGCGCCTCAACGAGTTCTACGAGACGGTCGCCCGCCACGTGATCGAGCGGCGCTCGCAGCTGTGCGGTGCCGGCTGCGCCACCCACCTCTACATGGGGGCGCTGAACCGTCTGGACCTGCCGAGGAACCGGACGCCCGCCGTCGAGCGGTACCTCGCCTTCGTCCGCGAGACCCCCGCGATCGAGGGCGTCGACCTGCACCCGCACGTCGCCGACCAGGACAAGATCCAGGACTTCCTGGACTACACCCTGCCCAGGCTCCGCCCGGAGCAGACCTTTCTGGTGACCGAGTTCTCCCTGGTCTGGTACTGGCAGCGGCACATGACGGACCGGATCCCCGCCCGGTTCGCCCAGCGGTACGGATACGCGCCGGAAACCCAGGTGTGGCAGGTGATCGACGAGGCGATCGAACGCCCCTTCCCCTCGCACAAGTGGAACGACCTCCTGTCGCAGAGCCCCTGGTTCGAGGACAAGAAGCACCTGCTGCGCGACGAGATGGAGCGGTTCCGCGGCACGGGCCGGCTCGCCGTGGCGACGTACGGCTTCAACCAGATCCCCTCGATGACGGCGGGGTGGAGCGCCACGAAGCCGCCGTGGCTCCTGAACAGCGTGTTCGCCGACCTGACCGTGCGGCCGAGCGGTCAGGGGATGTCGACGCCCGGCTACGCCTGGATCGACGACTTCAGGCGGCTGCAGGGGCCCGGCGTGCGGTGATGACGCCGTGAGCCCGCGCCCATCGGCCTCACCCCAGGCCGGTGGGCGCTCCCATGGCGCGGTCGAGGATCGTCGAGAGCGGTGGCGGCTGAGTGCTCGCGGTCCATGCGCTCAGCGCCGCCTCCACGCACCCGAGCGCCGCGGCGATCACGGCGTGCGTACGGGGGTCGGAGTCGTCGTCCGGATCGGCACCGAGGCGGCGTGCGATCTCCGGCCGGAGCGCCTCCTGCCAGCGGGCGTTCTTCTCCCGGTGCCGGGCAGCCAGGGCAGGCGTGCGCACGATCAGGCGGGTCAGCCGGCGGGTGCGCTCGTCGTGGCCCTCGTACCGGTCGATCAGCGCATCGAGCGCCCGCCGCATGGCGACCCACGGCGCTTCGTCCGGTGGCCGGGCGGTGAGCGCGTCTCGCAGGTACTCGCCGGCGTCGGCCGTGTCGCCGAAGAGCGCGTCCTCCTTCGACGGGAAGTACCGGAAGAACGTGCTGCGCGAGATCTCGGCGGCCGCGCAGATGTCGTCCACGGTCGTCTCTTCGTAGCCGCGCTCGAGGACCAGGTCCTGGACGGTCGCCGCGACTTCGGCACGCATGGCCTGACGCGCTCGGGCTCGGACGCCGCGCTCTGCCTTGATCGGACTCATGCCCACGATGGTACCGCCTGCCATTAGTGGTACTGTGTCTCACGTTAGGAAGTCAGTGCCATCAGCGGTCGTGTCAACCGGCCGAACAGGGCAGTGCCACAGGGAGTGGAGAGACATGGGCGAGAGCAAGGTGATCGTCATCACCGGTGCGAGCGACGGCATCGGGGCGGCGGCCGCACGGCGGCTGCACGCGGCCGGCCATACGGTCGTGGTCGTGGGCCGGTCGGCCGAGAAGACCCGGGCGGTCGCCGACGAGCTCAAGGCGGACAGGTACGTCGCGGACTTCACCCGGTTCGACGACGTCGAGCGGCTCGCGGACGAGCTCCGTGCCGCCTACCCGCGGATCGACGTGCTCGCCAACAACGCCGGCGGGGTGTTCGGGACGCGGGCCAAGACGGTGGACGGGTTCGAGAAGACGTTCCAGGTCAACCACCTGGCGCCGTTCCTGCTCACGCGACGACTCCTGGACACGCTCATCGTGTCGAGGGCCTCGGTGCTGCAGACCTCCAGCACGGTGCGGTTCGCCAAGGAGGTCCACCTGGACGACCTGGACCACGACCGCAGCTACGACCCCGTGCGTGCCTACAGCGCGGCCAAGCTGGAGAACATCCTCTTCACCACCGAGCTGCACCGGCGCTACCACGGGGCCGGTCTCTCGGCGGCGTCCTTCTACCCGGGCAACATCGCGTCGAACTTCGCGTCCGACACGACCAGTCCCATCATGCGATTCGTCCGGTTCTTTGGTTCGATCCCGGCGGTCGGGCGCCTCCTGCTGTCCACGCCGGACCAGGGTGCCGACCAGATCGTCTGGCTCGCCGAGGGCATGCCGGGCACCGACTGGCAGTCGGGGGCCTACTACTACAAGCGCCGGGCCAGCGTGCCGCGCAACCCGCAGGCCGAGGACGCCGACTTCGCGCGCAGGTTGTGGGAACGGTCCGAGGAGCTGCTCGGGAGCCGGCTGTCCGAGCTGGCGTGACGAGCCGGCGGGCGTCGCTGGTCAGCGTCCGCGGTGCTCGCCCACGCGTTCCCGCTCCCGGCGTGCGACGCGCCGTGCGAGCAGGACCAGCAGGAGTACCTCGGCCGCGATGGTGACCGCGCCGGTGACGGCCGTGGTCGGTGAGGCGGGCATCATGAAAGCGGTGTGGCTCACCAGCAGGCCGCCGGCCAGCCAGACCCGGTGCAGGTCGCCCCAGCCGGGCGCGGTGCTCCAGCGCAGCGCCGTCAGCGCGGCGGCGACCGCGAACACGGCCGCCGCGGTCAACGGGACCGCCAGGTGGATGCTGTCACCGAAGATGTTCTCCGGACGCAGGCCCGGTGGCAGCAGGAGCCCGAAGAACACGACGGTCGCCGCTCCCGCCGCGAGACCGGTCACGGCCGGCCTCGGGGCGGAGGCCGCCGGAGCGGGGACCGGGACGGTGCGGCCGGGTGCGACGCGCAGTGCCAGCCACGCCAGTGCCGCGATGGCGACGACGTACCCGACGGTCCAGCCCACGGGGGTCTGGTACCCGGGGTGCTCGGTGGCCGAGATGAGGCCGCGGAGACCGAGCACACCGACCACCGCCAGCACGCCCACGCCCGCGAGCCCGCCGCCGCGCAGGTACGGTCGGCCACGGTGGGCCGGGAAGAGCAGGTCGGTGAGCAGTACCGGGACCAGCACGCTGAAGACGATGTGCACCCCGAGCTGGGACTCCCAGTACGTCCAGTTGGCGCCGAGCGCCCGCCAGCCCCAGTCGGCGGCGCCGTACATCTCCGGGCTGGTGAGGGCCTGCAGCCCGAGGCCGTCCTCGGCCAGCTGGTAGGCCAGGCCGAGCAGCACGAGGCTCGGCCAGCCGCCGCCGGCCCGGGCGACGGCCTCGCGGACCACGAGCACCCCGGCCCCGTACATCACCAGCAGCAGCGGCAGGAGCAGCCAGGTGAAAGGTATCGCGATCGCGGTGAACGTCAGCTCGGCGCAGACGGTGGCCAGCAGCGCCAGCGTCCATGCCGCTCGCAACCGCCCGGGTCGAGGGTGCTCGGGATCTTCCATCGGTGCCCCCTGTGGTCGTCGTCCCACTGCACTCTACGAGAGTGCGCCGGCTCACCTCCTGGTGCGCCGGAACAGGACGACCGCTGCCACCACGGTCCACACCATCGACAGGACGCGTCCGGCCGGCAGGAGCGCGCTGGCGTAGAAGAAGGCGATCGACAGCACGGAGAGCATGGCGAGCGTGCCGGCGACGTACCCGAGGACGCGCGTCGGCCGACCGAGCAGGCCGCGGCTGCCCAGGATCCGCGAGGCCGCGAACGCGAAGAACCCGAGGGTCGCGACGTTGGCGACCCCGCCGGCGTAGAAGCTCACCTGGCGCAGTACGCCGACGGTGTCGGCGGAGACCGACGGGGCCAGCCCCGCGATGACGGCCGTGGCGGCCGCGGACACCAGCATGGCGCCCACCGACGCCGCGGCGACCACGTTCAGCCGGCGCCCCGCCGTCCCGAGGGCGGGCCGGACCGAGCGGGCGAAGACCGCGAACCCGAGGACGGACACGACCTGCAGCGCGGCCCCCACGACCGCCGCCGCAGGGTTGGCGACGTAGTAGGCGGCGATCTCGGCGGTCGTGCCGTCGAACGGGAGGCTCCGGTCGGCGAGCGCTCCGGCGACCGGGTCGACGGCGAGGTAGGCGGCGAGGAAGACGGCTGCGCCGGCGATCGCGGCGCCGCCGACGTCGGCGGTCGTGCTGGCGGTCGTGCTCGTGCTCGTGCGGGCGGCCGCGGAGCGGCCCACGGAGCGGGGCGTCGTACTCATGATGGTCTCCTTGTCACGACCGGGCCCCTGTGGTCCGGTGGTGACTCAACCCTCGCGGTGGCGGAGCGCCGCCACGTCCGCTCCTGGGCTGCACCCTGGCTACGTCGCCGAGCGTAGGACGGCGCCGGTCACATCTCGAGCAGCGCCGCCGCGAGCGACTCGTCGACGATGAGCACGTCGACGAGGCCCGAGCGGACCGCCGAGCGCACGGCGTCCGCACGGTGGGCGCCGACGCAGGTGCCGATGATGTTCGGTACGGACCGTAGCTGGGCGAGGGTCAGGCCGACGATCCGCCCGTCGACGCCGACGTCGAGCGGGCGCCCCTCGTCGTCCATGACGCGACCGGAGACGACCGCCGCCGCCCCGGCGGCCGCGGTCCTGCGTACGAGGTCCGGGGGGAGCAGCGGCAGGATCGACGAGCCCTCCTTGGTCCAGGTGCCGATGCCGACGACGGCGTGGTCGGCGTGCTCGGCGCGCTTCATCACGTCGGCGATCTCCGGTGCCGACAGGAGCGACGTCGCGATGTCCGCGGTCGGGGCGACGAGCGGTGCGTAGACGGGGTACGCCGTGCCTCCGGCGGTGCGGGCCACCTGGCGGATCACCTCGACCGACCCGACCCGGTCGCCCGAGAACGTCAGGGCGCCCGCGAGCTGCACGACGTCGCAGGGGGCGAGCCGCTGCAGCCGGGCCGGCATGGCCTCGATGGCCCGGGACCAGCCGATCGCCAGCGACTCGCCCGGGGCGACCGCCTCTCCCAGGTAGGTGGCGAGCGCCTGCGCCACGGCCTCGACGCCGGCGTCGGGCCGCAGGGCGCGGGCGGGAGCGACGATCGCGCGTCGCAGTCCGAGCGCCTGCTGGAGGCGTTCCGCGAGCCCGCCCCGCGGTGTCTCCTCGTCCGCCACCTGGATCGTGACCAGGCCCTCCTCGCGGGCATCGTTGAGCACGCGGGCCACCTGCCACCGGCTCAGCCCTGTCTCCTCCGCGATCTGCACCTTGGACCGGTCCTCGATGTAGTACGCCTTGGCCACCTCGAGCATGACCGCTCTGCTGACCGACTCGGCTCGTCTGCGCGCATCCACCACGGCGCCAGTATTGCACATCTGAGCGTTGTAGAACCGCACTATTGCGCGATGAGGTGGACGTCCCTACACTCGCTGCAGCAAACGAGCGTTCCTAGCGGTGCTCTTATGTGCATTGCTCACCCAGGCGTCCAAAGGGGGACATCGATGCCGGCCGACCGTCCGAACATCGTCTTCATCATCACCGACCAGCAGCGGTTCGACACGATCGCCGCGCTCGGCCACGAGCACGCGATCACCCCGAACCTCGACCGCCTCGTGCGGCGCGGCACCACCTTCACGCGCACCTACGTGACGGCACCGTCCTGCGCGCCGTCCCGCGCCAGCCTGTTCACCGGCATGTACCCGCACACGACCGGGGTGCTCAAGAACAACGACCCGTGGAACCACTCGTGGGTCGAGCGGCTCGCGGACTCCGGCTACCGCTGTGTCAACGTGGGCAAGATGCACACCTACCCGTACACCGCGAGCGTCGGCTTCCACGAGCGGCACGTGGTCGAGAACAAGGACCGGTCCAACCCGACGCTGCCCTTCTTCCTCGACGAGTGGGACAAGGCCTTTCGCAGCCGTGGCCTGGTGAAGCCGGACCGCGCGACGAAGTACCGGGCGCTCGACGACTACCGTGAGCGGCTCGGCGCGTTCGAGTGGGAGGCGCCCGACGACCTCCACGTCGACAACTTCGTCGGCGACCTGGCCACGCACTGGCTGGACGTGTACCCCGGCGACGAGCCGTTCTTCCTGCAGGTGGGCTTTCCCGGACCGCACCCGCCGTACGACCCCACGACCGAGGCGATCGCGCGCTACGACGGTGTCGACATGCCGCCGGCACACGACTCCGCCGAGGACCGGGCGAGCCAGCCGTTCGCGGTCAAGGACCTCATCCGCGACAACCTCGAGGTCGACCACGACGGGATCGTGCACCTCGAGCACCCGACGGCGGCCCAGGTGGACAGGCAGCGCCGGTACTACATGGCGAACGTGACGATGATCGACGAGCAGGTGGGGTCCGTCGTCGACGCCCTCGAGCGGCGCGGCGTGCTCGACGAGACCGTCATCATCTTCACGTCCGACCACGGCGACTGCCTCAACGACCACGGCCACATCCAGAAGTGGTCGATGTACGAGCCGAGCGTGCGGGTGCCCGCGATCGTCGCGGGACCCGGGATCGCCGCCGACCAGAGGTTCGACGGGCTGACGTCGCTCTTCGACCTCGGGCCCACCGTCATGGAGCTCGCGCGGCTCACGCCGCCGGCCTGGATGGAGGCGCGCTCGCTCCTGCCCGCGCTCCGCGGCCAGGAGTTCGAGGGGCGGGAGTTCGCCTTCTCCGAGCACGCGCGCGACATGGTGCTGCAGCAGACGGCCCTGATGACGATGGTCCGGGACGAGCGCTACAAGCTGGTCGAGTTCGTCGACCACGAGGACGGCCAGCTCTTCGACCTGGAGCGGGACCCGCACGAGATGGCCAACCTGTGGGACGACCCGGAACATCGCGGCGAGCGCGACCGGCTCTCGCGGGTGATCTCGCGATGGCGTGCCGAGAGCGAGCTCCACACGGCGTCCTGGACCGCCGCCTTCCGCTGATCGCGCGACGATCCGCACCAGCACGACCACGACAGACAGTTACAAAGGAGTGACGAGATGAACGAGCGCGTGAGCAGGACCCTCAGGGCCGCGGTAGCCGTCGTCGCCCTCGGTGGCCTGGCCACCGGGTGCGGCGCGAGCGGCGGGTCCGCCGGGGCGGGCGGAGAGTGCGGCACCATCACCATGGTGGTCCCGTACGCGGCGGGCGGGAGCTCCGACGTCGTCGGACGCGCGCTGGCCGACGCCGTGAGCAGCACCGAGGGCACCCGCGTCGAGGTGGTCAACAAGACGGGTGCCAACGGCACGGTCGCCGCCACGCAGATCGCCACGCAGCGGCCCGACCCGTGCGAGGTGATCTACCTGCCGAACGGCCCGTTCGCCTCGATGCCGTACTTCCAGGAGCTCCAGTTCGAGCCGGCGAGCTTCCGCGGCGTCTATGCCGTGAACGAGGAACCCATCCTCCTGCTCGTGAACGCGGCCAGCGAGTGGCAGAGCATGGACGACCTGCGCGAGGACTCCGGCACCCGGTTCACGTACGCCAGCTCGGGCACCGGCAGCTACACGCAGATCGCCGTCGCGCAGACGTTCGCGGACCTCGGCGCCGACGCGGAAGGCATCCCGTTCGACGGCTCGGCCCCCGCGATCACCGCGCTCCTCGGCGACCAGGTGGACGCCGTCGCCGTGCACCCGGGCGAAGCCATGCAGTACCTCGAGTCGGGCGACCTCAGGGCGCTCGCCGTCTTCAGCGACGAACGCCTGGAGAGCCTGCCCGACGTGCCGACGGCGACCGAGCAGGGCGTCGACGTCGAGCTCGCGGTGTTCAAGGCGCTGTACGCGAACGCGGAGGTCCCGGACGAGGCCGCGGCGGAGCTCGAGCGGGTCTTCAGTGCGGCGGGGGAGTCCAAGGAGGTCACCGACACCCTCAAGACGCTCTACTCAGAGCCCTCGGACGTGCCGACCGACGAGCTCGTCTCGACGCTCGAGGCCGAGCACGAGGCGAACGGGACCACGTTCGCCGAGCTCGGGATCATCGATGAGTAGCGCGGGGGACGCGGAGAGCGCCGCACCGAGGCAGCGCGCTCTCAAGCCGATCGGCGCGGCCGTGCTCATGCTGCTGGGTGGCGGCGCGGTCGTCTCCGGCCTGGGCTTCGGTGCCGGGTCCCTCGACCGCCCCGGCCCCGGCATGTGGCCCGTGGCGCTGGGGGTCGCCCTCGTCCTGAGCACCGTGGTGTTCCTCGTCGTCAACCGGGACGGCAAGGAGGGCGCCTTCGGTCCCGAGGTGCGGAACGCGCTGACCGTCATCGGGTCGATCGTGGCGTTCATCCTCCTCTTCGAGCACGTGAGCTTCCTGCTGGCCTCGGTGGTGCTCCTCGCGGGCTGCCAGATCGCCGCGGGCGCGACGCGCTGGCTGACGATCGCGATCACGTGCGTCGTGGGGACGGGCGCCGCCTGGCTCCTGTTCTTCGTCGTCCTCGGCGTCACCACCCCGCTCTAGTACCGCTCCGGACCGGCAACCTCTCCACCGGCAAGGCCTCTCACCGTTAGGCGTCGACACCATGGAAGACTTCCTCCTCGGGCTCGCGACAGCCCTCACCTGGCAGAACCTCCTCGTCGTGTTCGTCGGGGTACTGGTCGGCAACCTCATCGGGGTGCTGCCAGGACTGGGCTCCGCCGGCACGATCGCCCTCCTGCTGCCCATCACGTTCGCGATGCCGCCCGAGTCGGCCATCATCATGCTCGCCGGCATCTACTACGGCTCCGCGTACGGCGGGACCATCACGTCGGTGCTGCTGAAGATCCCCGGCGAGGCGACCACGATCGTCACGACGTTCGACGGCTACCAGATGGCCAGGAAAGGTCAGGGCGGGGTCGCGCTGGGCATCTCGGCGATCGGCTCCTTCATCGGCGGCACCATCGCCATCGCCGGGCTGCTGTTCCTCGCCGCGCCCATCGCGGAGCTGGCCCTGGGGTTCGGCCCGGCCGAGTACACGCTCCTGGCGCTCACCGGCATCGTCCTGGTCGCGTACCTCGCGAACGGCGGCATGCTGCGGGGGCTGGTCGTCGCGGCGCTGGGGCTCCTGCTGGCCACGATCGGCACCGATCCCATCACCGGCACCGTGCGCTTCACGTTCGGTGTCCCGGAGCTCGGCGGGGGCATCGAGTTCGCGGCCGTCGCGATGGGGCTCTTCGGCATCGGCGAGCTCATGCACACGATCGAGGAGTCCCGCCGCAACCCGGCCACCTCGCTCACGTACGGCAGGGTGCTGCCGAACCGGCAGGAGCTGCGGCGGTCCGCCGCTCCCTTCGCCAGGGGTTCGGTGATCGGCTTCCTGCTGGGCGTGCTGCCCGGCGGCGGCGCGACGATCGCGTCGATGGCGTCCTACGGCGTCGAGAAGCGCGTGTCGAAGAACCCGGGCGGGTTCGGTCGCGGCGCGATCGAGGGCGTGGCGGGCCCGGAGACCGCGAACAACGCCGCGGCGAACTCGTCGTTCATCCCGCTGCTGAGCCTCGGGATCCCGGCGAACACCACCATGGCCGTCATCTTCGGTGCGCTCATGATCCAGGGCATCACGCCGGGGCCCCAGCTCATCCAGACCAACCCGCAGCTCTTCTGGGGCGTGATCGTGTCGATGTTCATCGGCAACATCGTGCTGCTGGCCCTGAACATCCCCCTCATCCACGTCTTCACGCGTCTGCTGAGCGCGCCGATGCGGCTGCTCGGGCCGCTGACGCTGCTTGTGACCCTCGTCGGGGTGTACAGCATCAACGGCTCCATCTTCGACGTCTGGGTGGCGCTCGGGTTCGGCGTGCTGGGCTACGTCATGAAGAAGTTCGGGTTCGAGGTGGCGCCGCTGGCCCTCGCCTTCGTGCTCGGCCCGCTGCTGGAGTCGAACCTCCGGCGGGCCCTGCTGCAGTCGGACGGCTCGTTCTCGATCTTCGTGGCGAACCCGGTCTTCCTCGTGCTCGTGGCCGGCGCCGTCGCCTGGGCGGTGCTCGGCTGGAGCGGCCGCAGGCGTGCGGCCGCTCGCAGCGAGGCGGACGTCAGGAGCAGCGAGGAGGACGTCAGGAGCTGAGCGCGGCCTCGACGCGTCGCAGCGTGGTGCGCTGCAGCTCCACCCGGCCCTCGACACCGAGCGCACGCGGGCGCGCCGCGACCTTGATGCCGATCATCGTCCCGTGGGCCGTCCCGTGCGTCGTCCCGTGCGTCGTCTCAGCGAGGCTCCGGGCGATCTCGGTGTCGTCCAGCAGCGAGGTGGGCTCCCCCGACTGGTCCCTGGAGGGCGCCGGGGGAGTGTGGGCGTCGGCCCACGCCGGTCCGAACGGCCCGTCGACCGCGGCACAGCCGGACAGGACGAGCCCGCTGAGCACCCCGGCCTCGCGGGCGAGCCGCAGGTGCTCGACCGGGCCCTCTACCGACCGCCGCTCGAGCGCCGAGCGGCCCCAGTTGACCAGGGCGCCGACGTTCTCGTGGCCGGCCTCGCGCAGCGCGGCGAGGCAGCGGACCTCGTCCGCCATGGACAGGTAGCCCTTGGCCGGGGCCTGGCCCGGCACGACGGCGTCGCAGTGCTCGACGAGCAGCGTGCGGCCGTCCACGTCGCCCTGCAGCACCTGCGTCAGGGCGTCGGTCAGGGCGGCACCCGACGCGGCGCGGGCGTCCTCGGCCGTGGTGGGCGCGCTCACCAGGGCGACGGCGCGGACGGCGGTCCGGCCCAGGGCCCGGTCGATCCGCCGGGCGGTCGCGAGCACGTCGTGCACGAATCCGATCGCGTCACGTCGTCCGGACGCGTCCGTCGAGGCGAGCCCGAACGCCGGGTCGCGGTCGAGGCGCGCCCGGGTGCCGGGCACCGTCGTCAGCACGAGGCCCCACGAGTCGTCGATCCGGCCCAGCATGGCGTCCTCGTCCACGAGCGAGCCGTCGGCCGCGACGGGCAGCTCGATCGAGCCGATCCCCTCGACCGAGCGGAGCCCGCGGTAGTAGGCGTCCACGCTGCCGCTGCCTTGCCGGGCCTCGGTGGGCGCGGCGGGGTAGGTGCTCACCAGCAGGCCCGTCATCGGGTCAGGTCCACGGTCTGCGTGCGGGCGGCCTGTTCGACCTCGGGCCCGAGGGCCGCCGCCGCCCCGACGCCGGTGGGTACGGTCTGCCGGCCGTGCACCGGTACCGGCAGCCCCGGGTAGTCCTCACGGCTGCCGGACCCGGAGGTCGTGACGAACTCGGCCGGCTCGGCCTGTGGAAGCGTCGCGAGGAGCTGCACCGCCCACGGGTGCATCGCGCCGTAGTGGGGCGAGAAGCCCACCCCGCGAGCGCTCGCGTCGCGGTGGATCTCGCGTGCCGCGGTGAGCCCGCCGGCCCAGGTGAGGTCCGGCTGGATCACGTCGACCACGCCCTCGGCGAGGACCTGATGGGCCTCCAGCGCCGAGAACGCGTAGTTGCCGAGGCACAGCCGGGGCGCGTGCGACCAGCCGGCGACGCGCTTCTTGATCGACTCGTACCCGCGCGCGTCCCACGGGAGCAGCGGGTCCTCGAGCCAGTCGAGCTGCCCGTCGGTGAGCTCGCCGAGCACCGCGTCGGTGAACTCGGCGGTCCAGCTGCAGGCGGCGTCGATCATCACGAGCGTCCCTGGCGCGACGGCGTCCCGCACCCGGGTGACGTCCTGCGCGACGCGGCGTGCGGCGCCCGGCCCGTCGTCCGGGCCGAAGCGGGCCGCGATCTTGACCCCGTCGAGCCCGTCGAGCCCGTCGAGGTGCTCCGGGTGCACCGTGACGTAGCAGGGGAGCGACTCGCGGACCGGGTCGCCGTCGGACAGGAGGGCTCCGAGGGCGACCCCCGCGTGCTGCGCGCGCAGGTCCCACAGCGCCAGGTCGATCGCGCTCAGGGCGGCGGCGCCGACGCCGGACCACCCGTACGTCAGCTGGGAGGCGGTGAGCTCGCGGTAGAGCTGGTCCGCCTCGGCGAGGCTCCGCCCGCGCAGGAGCCCGGCCAGGTGGTCGACGATGACCGCCACGGTGGCGGTGCCGCGCGTGGCGCCCACGCCGACGCGGCCGTCGGCGGTACGGATCCGCACGAAGACGCGCTCGTGCTGCCCGCGCCAGCTGGACCGGCTGGCCGCGTGCCGGGGGTAGCCGGACATGTGGGTGGAGAGCTTCTCCTGCTGCAGCCAGGTGGAACCGATCTGGCTGGGACTGGTCAGGACCTCGAGACCCGCCAGCGTGTCGCTCACGCGATCTCCGCCGTGGGGTCGACCGCCAGGGCGGCGGAGAGCTGGCCCCGTCCCTGCTCCAGCGCCCGCACGAGCTGCTGCTCCATCTCCCGGCCGTGCCGGGTGAGCGGGAACGAGGCGCTGATCGCGAGCCGGTCCGCGGACGTGGTGGGTACCGTCACCGCGACGCACCCGATACCGTCCGTGGCCTCCTCGAGCTCGAGGGCGTACCCCCGGGTCCGGGTCTGCTCGACGTCGCGCAGCAGGCTGTCCAGGTCGGTGCAGGTGTTGCGCGCGAGGCGGGTCAGCGGCTCGGTCAGCTGCGCGCGGATGTCGTCGTCGTCCCACTCGGCGAGGAGCGCCTTGCCCATGGCGGACGCGTGGGCGGGCAGGCGCAGGCCGACGGCGCTGCGCATGGCGAGCGCCTGGCGCGACCGGCGCACGGCGAGGTAGACGACGTCGCGGCCCTCGAGGGTGCCGAGGTTGACCGTCTCGCCGACGGCCAGGGCGAGGTCGTCGAGGATGCCCTGGATGCTGGCGGTCCCGGACTCGCGCATATACGCGCCGCCGGCCTCGAGAGCGCGGATCCCCAGCGTGTAGGTGGGTCCCGGGCGCGTCTCGGTGAGCCAGGAGCGCGCGGCGAGCGTCGCGAGGAGGCCGTGGAGGCTGCTCTTGGGCAGGCCGGTCTCGGCCAGGAGCTCGGAGTAGGTCCGCGGCCGTGGATCGGCGCTGAGGAGCTCCAGGATGGTCAGGATCCGGTCGGCCGACTTCACCGGGGTGGTGGGTCGGCCCGTGCTCCGCGGGCCAGCGGCAACCATGTGTCCTCCTTGACGTTGTCGAACGTGGCTCCTATGGTCTCAGAAATATGAGCCGTGTTCAAGGATATGAGAAGCGTAGGGTCGGCGAGATCGTGCCCGTCCTGCTGGGCGCCGACTCCGCGATCAACTGGCTCATCGTCCAGGTCACCGACGAGCGGGGCGGGACAGGGCTCGGCGAGGCGACCCTGGAGCGGCAGAACTCCCGGGTGGCGGCACACGTCGAGGCCCTCGCCGGAGAACTTCGCGGTCAGGGGCTCGACGCCGCGATCGCCCTGACGCGACGGCCCGCCACGTCGCTCGCCGAGGCCTCGGCGCTCAGCGCGCTCAACCAGGCGCTCTGGGACCTGCGGGCGCGGGCCGGCGGGTTGCCGCTGGCGTGGCTGCTCGGAGACCGGCCGGTCTCCGTCCCCCCGCTGTACGCCAACATCAACCGCGCGATCGTGGGCGACCGGAGCCCCGCGGCCTTCGTCCGGGTGGCGCAGGCCGCCGAGCGTGACGGCTACCCGGCGATCAAGATCGCCCCCTTCGACGACGTCGAGCCGCGACCGCTGACCGACGCCGCCGTCCGCCGGGCCGTGGACGAGGGCCTGGCCAGGACCGCCGCCGTCGTGGAGGCGGTCGGCGTCGAGGTGCGGATCGACCTGCACTGGCGGTTCGAGGTCCGGGCCGCCGTCGACGTCGTCGCCGAGCTCGCCGCCATGGGGCTCGGCTGGGTGGAGGGGCCCGTGCGCGAGCACGACCTCGACGCCTGGCGGCAGGTCCGGCGGAGCACCGAGTGCGTGCTCGCCGGAGGGGAGACGCTCACGAGCGCGGCCGACCTGGACGGCTTTCTCTCGGCGTCCGGTGTGGACGTGGCGATGCCGGACATCAAGTACTGCGGCGGCGTGGACGGGTTCCGCCAGTGCCTCGACGTCGCGCGCCGGCACGGGGCGCAGGTCTCGCCGCACAACCCGAGCGGACCGGTGGCGAGCCTCGCCACCGTGCACGCGGCGGGAGGTCAGCCCCTGCACAGCCTCGAGGTGGCCTGGCGGCAGGTGCCCTCACCCCTCGACGTGCTGGACCGCGGCGCGCTCACCGTGCCGCGCGGCCCGGGGCTGGGGTTCGAGCTCGCCCAGGACGCCGCCGCGCTGTTCCCGGCCCACGACGAGCCCGACCGGGCTCCGACCGACCTGATCTGACCGCCTGACCTGCCTGACCCGACCGACGACGACGTCTGGAGCACGCCCATGACCTCCCCCTCCACCCCTGACCGGCCCTCCACCCCTTACCGGCTCGGCATCTCCGCCGAGTTCTTCAAGGCCGACGGCAGCACCATCTACGCGGACATCGGCATCTCCGAGCTGGAGGCCCACGGCATCGAGTGGCGCGCCCTGGAGTCCACCGACCTGGCCCAGGTCGACGGGATCGCCGACCTCGACGCCCTGCTGGTGCTCCGCCAGGAGGTCACGCAGCGCGAGCTCGACCTCATGCCCCGGCTGCGGCACGTCGCGCGGTGGGGCGCGGGGCTCGACCGCATCGACCTCGAGGCGTGCGCCGCGCGGGGCGTGGTCGTGACCACGACCCCCGAGGGTGGCCGCCGCCCGGTGGCCTCGGCCGCCCTGGCCCTGCTGCTGGCGCTCGCCCACCAGATCCCGCAGCGGGACGCGCTCGTGCGCACCGGGCGCTGGGCCGACCGCACCGAGGTGCTCGGGGTCGGCCTGGGCGGGATGACGATCGGGATCATCGGCCTGGGGACGATCGGCAGCGAGTTCGCCCGGCTCGTGGCCCCGTTCGGGGCGCGGCTCGTCGCCGCGGAGGAGCGTACGGACCCGGCCAGGGCGGCCGGGCTCGGCGTCGAGCTGGCCCCGACCGCGGACGTGCTGCGCCGGTCCGACGCCGTGGTGCTCATGTGTCCGCTGACCCCCGCGACCCGCGGGCTCATCGGCAGGTCGGCCCTGGCCACGATGAAGCCCACCGCGTTCCTGGTGAACGTCGCGCGCGGCGAGATCGTCGACGAGGCCGCCCTGACCGCCGCGCTGGCGGAGGGCCGCCTGCGGGGTGCCGGCCTGGACGTGTTCCAGAACGAGCCCCTCCCGGGCGACAGCCCGCTCGTCGACCTGCCCACCGTGATCCTCGCGCCGCACTCGCTCGCGTGGGGCGACGAGATCCTCGACGGCAACCGCACGCAGGCGCTGCGCGACATCCGCCTCGTGGCCGGCGGGGAGGCCCCCACGGCCGTGGCGAACCCGGACGCGCTCACCGGTGAGCTCTGGGCAGGGCGCGCCGTGGGCGGCCGGGCGTAGTTGATCGCCGAGAAGCGGTGACGTAGAGTTGCAAACACTGAACACAGTTCACATGGATGAACGGAGCGACGGAGCAATGATGCATCGTTACCAGACCTGGGCAGCCCGCGGAGTCGCCGGCGTCGTCGCGGTGGGAGCCCTCGCCGCCTGTGGTTCCACCGGAGCGGCCGGAGGATCCGGCCCCTGGGAGCCGACGAAGGACGTGACCATCACCGTCGCGTTCCCGGCCGGGGGCGGCACCGACGCCGCGGCCCGGGCGCTCGCCGAGGGCCTCGAGAGCGTCCGGGAGGACCTCAACGTCGTCGTCGTGAACCGCGACGGCGGCTCCGGCACCGTCGGCTACACGTACGCGGCGCAGCAGGCCAAGGAGCCGCACGAGCTGACGTTCGTCGAGCCAGGGTTCGTGATCGTCCCCGAGACCACCGAGGTGCCGTTCACGACGGACGACGTCGCGACGATCGGCGGGGTCTCCACCTACACCAGCGTGATCATCACGCCGGCCGGCGAGCACAAGGACCTCGACTCGCTCCTCACCGCGGCGAAGGGCGGCTCCCTCGCGGTCGGGTACCCCAACGCCACCGGCCCGCAGGCGATCTCCACCGCCCTCATCGAGGAGGAGGCGGGCATCGAGATGGAGCACATCGTCTACCAGAGCGGTGGAGAGATCACGGCCGGGGTGGCGAGCGGCGACCTCGACGTCGGCATCACCGCCCTCGAGCACGCACAGGGCTTCATCGAGGACGGCCGGGTCGAGGCGCTGGCCGTGCTCTCCGACGAACGGATCGACAACGAGACCTTCGCCGACGTCCCGACGGCCACGGAGGCGGGGCTCGAGGTGTCGTTCAGCGGCTTCCGCGGCCTCGTCGCGGGCGGCGACCTCACCGACGAGCAGGTCGAGTACTGGGAGTCGGCGCTCGAGGACTACCGGGCCTCCGACGCGTACCAGGAGAGCCTCGACACCACGATGACGCAGAAGCTCGACCTGTCCGGCGACGAGTTCCGCGGCTACCTGGGGGAGTTCGGCGAGACCGTCCGCCCGATCCTCCCGCAGCTGGGTTCATGAGCAGCGCGTCGGCCGCCGGCCGCCAGGACGGGCTCGGCGGCATCGTCCTCCTGGCCCTCGGGATCGTGGTCGTCCTCGCGTCGAGCGAGAACGAGTGGTTCACGAGCTCCGGCGTGGTCGGCCCCGCCGCGGTTCCCGGCACGTGCGGCATCCTGCTCGCGGTCCTCGGTCTCGTGCAGCTCGGCCAGGGCATCCGTGCCCGCCGGGCCGCGCCGGTCACGTCACCGGGCACCTCGCCGGTCGACGTGCCCGGCGACGCCGGCGCGCCGGCCGAGCCCGCCGAACCCGCCGAGCCCGCAGAGTCGCGCCGCCACCTCGCGTGGCTCGCCTGGGCAGGCGTGATCGTCGCCGCGGTGGTGCTCCCGTACCTCGGGATGCTGCCGGTCATCGGCCTGCTCACGCTCTACCTGGTCAAGGTCGTCAGCCGCAAGAGCTGGCGTGCCGCGCTCGTCTACGCCGTCTGCCTCGTCGTGGCCGTGTACCTCCTGTTCGTCATCGTCCTCGGCATCCCGCTGCCGACGTCCCCCTGGATCGGGTGATCCCGCATGCTCGAGAACTTCCTGAGCGGCTTGGAGTCGGCTCTCACCCTGCAGAACTTCCTCCTTCTCCTGGTGGGCGTCGTCGGCGGCACCGTCATCGGCATGCTCCCCGGCCTCGGCGCCGCGTCCGGCATGGCGCTGCTGATGCCCCTCGCGGCCGGGCTCGACCCCCTGCCCGGCCTGATCCTGCTCGCCGCCGTGTACTACGGCACGCAGTACGGCGGGAGCATCACCTCGATCCTCCTCAACACCCCCGGCGACGCCGGCCAGCTCATGACCACGCTGGACGGCTACGCCATGGCCAAGCGCGGCAAGGCGGGCACGGCGCTCACGATCTCCGCGGTCTCGTCGTTCGCCGGCGGCATCCTCACCATCCCCCTGATGGTCATCCTCGGTCCCGCGCTCGCGGAGGCGGCGCTGCGCCTCGGCCCACCCGAGATGCTCGTGCTGCTCGTGTTCGCGCTCGTCAGCGTCGCGGCCATGACCTCGACGCACCGCACGAAGGCCTATGCGATGGCGGCGTTCGGCATCCTGCTGTCCACCGTCGGGTTCGACCCCCAGTCCGGTGTCCCGCGGCTCACGTTCGGGCAGCCGGACCTGCTCAACGGGATCAACCTGGTCCCGGTGATCATCGGCGTCTTCGCGCTGGGCGAGGTGCTCAACCAGCTGGGTGCCGGGACCGTTCGGCCCATGCGGGCCCGGTTCCGCGAGCTGTTCCCCCGGTGGTCGGAGCTGCGCGAGAGCCTTCCGCCCACGCTGCGCGGCTCGGTCATCGGGTTCGTCGTGGGCGTGCTGCCCGCCGCCGGCTCGACGATCGCCGCGTACTTCGCCTACGACGTCGAGCGCAGGATCCCGGACAAGGGCCGCCGGCCGATGGGCACCGGCTCCGTCCGCGGTGTGGCGGCGCCCGAGGCGGCGAACAACGCCGCCGTCAACGGCGCGTTCGTCCCGACGCTCTCCCTCGGCATCCCGGGGTCCGCGACGACGGCGATCCTGCTCGGCGCGCTCCTCGTCTACGGCGTCCAGCCGGGGCCGTCCTTCATCCCCGACAACCCCGAGCTGTACTGGGGGCTCGTCGCGTCGTTCCTGCTGGGCAACATCGCCCTGCTGGTGCTCAACGTGCCCCTCGTGCCGTTCTTCGCGTCCGCGCTGCGGGTCCCGTACCTGTTCCTCTTCCCCGCCGTGGTCGCCACGTGCCTCATCGGCGCCTACGCCCTGCGCAACAACCTCTTCGACGTGCTGGTCGCCGCCGTGTTCGGCCTCGTCGGGTTCCTCATGATCCGGGGCAGCTACCCGCCCGCACCGCTCGTGCTCGGGCTGGTGTTCGGGCGGCTGCTCGAGGAGAACCTCGTGCGGACGTCGGGCATGGGCCGCGGAGACCTCGGCATCATCCTCGAGCGACCGATCTCGCTCACCCTCGTCGTGCTGACCGTTCTCGTCGTCGTCGCCCCGCCCGTCGTGGCAGCCGTACGCCGCGGCGTCAGTCGCCGACAGCCGGCCGCCGCCGGCACCACCGAACCGAAGCAGAAGGCGGATACCCGATGAAGATAGTCATCACCGAGTGCGACCACGACACGTTCGACGCCGAGCGGGCGGTCGTCGAGGCGGCGGGTGCCGAGCTCGTGCTGACGCAGTCGTTCACCAGCGCGGACCTGATCGCCGCCGCGGCCGGCGCCGACGCGATCCTGGTCCAGTACGCCCGGATCACCGCCGAGGTGATGGACGCACTGCCGACGCTGCGCGCGATCGGGCGCTACGGTGTCGGCGTCGACTCGGTCGACATCCCGGCCGCGACGGAGCGCGGCATCGCGGTCTGCAACGTCCCCGACTACGGCACGGAGGCGGTCTCGGACCACGCGATCGGCCTCACCCTCGCGGTGGCGCGCGGCATTCCCCGGCTCGACCGCGGGGTCCGGGCGGGCGCGTTCGACCTGCCCGTCGTCCGCCCGCTCTACCAGACCAAGGACCGGGTGTTCGGGATCATCGGGCTGGGCCTGATCGGCACGGCGACGGCCCGCAAGGCGGCAGGCCTCGGCTACGAGGTCATCGGGTACGACGCCGCGGCCGACCCCGGCGCCGAGACCTTCCACGGCGTGCGGTCCGTGAGTCTCGCGGAGCTCCTCGAGCGCTCCCAGGTCGTCTCGCTGCACACCCCGCTCGACGAGACGACCCGGCACCTGATCGGCCCCGCGGAGCTCGCCCGGATGCGCCACGACGCGATCCTGGTGAACACGAGCCGCGGGGGAGTGGTCGACGTCGACGCGCTCGTCGACGCCCTGCGCTCCGGGTCGATCCAGGGCGCCGGCATCGACGTGCACGAGCACGAGCCGCTCCCGGCGGACCACCCGCTGACCGAGATCGACTCCGTCGTCCTCACCCCGCACCTCGCCTGGTACACGGAGGAGTCGTACGACGAGCTCAAGCGCCGCACGGCGGCGAACGTCGTCGACGTCTGCGCCGGGCGGACACCGCGCAACATCCTCAACCCGGAGGTCCTCGGCCGTACCGGCCACGGGCTCACCCCGGCACGTACCGCGACAGGAGCATGAGATGACGACCATGAGGGCCGCCGTCTGGACCGGCACGGACGAGATCGACGTCACCGACGTGCCACTGCCCGACGTCCCCGAGGGCTGGGCACTCGTCAAGCTGGCGTACAACGGCATCTGCGGGACGGACCTCTCGATCTACCACGGCAAGCACCCGCGGGCGCGGCACGGGCTCGTGCCCGGGCACGAGATGTCCGGCTGGGTCGAGCAGGCGGCGCCCGGCGGGCCCGCCGAGGGCACGCTCGTCGTCGTCGAGCCGCTCCTGTCGTGCGGGCGCTGCCTGCCGTGCACCAGCGGCAGCCCGCACGTGTGCAACGACCTGGGCCTGTACGGGATCGACCGGCCCGGCGGGATGGCCCCCTACGTCGCACTGCCGCCCGAGGTGCTGCACGAGGTGCCCGCCGGCGTCGACCCCCGCACGGCGGCGCTCGCCGAGCCGCTCGCCGTGGCCGTGCACGCCGTGGACCGGTCCGGCATGCAGGCCGGCGACACCGTCGCCGTGTTCGGCGCGGGCCCGATCGGGATCCTCACCGCGCTCGTGGCACGCCGCGCCGGAGCGGGCCGGGTCGTCATCACCGAGCCCAGCCCCTGGCGCCGCGAGGTCGCCGCCGGCATGGGATTCACCACCGTCCCGGACGGCTCGACCATGACCGAGGTGCTGCACGAGCTCACCGGCGGCGAGGGCGCCGACACCACGTTCGACTCCGCGGCCCACCCGACCGTGACCGCCGAGCTCACCGCCGCCACCCGCGTGCTCGGCCGCATCGTGATCGTCGGCGTCTACAAGCAGCCCGTCCCGCTCGACCTCCAGGCGGTCTGCTTCAAGGAGCAGTCGGTGGTCGGCGTCCGGGTCTACACGTCACAGGACGTCGCAGCGGCCATCGACCTCATCGCCACCGGCGACCTCGACCTCGACCGGTTCCCGACCACGGCGTTCGACCTCGCGGACGTCGGCGCCGCGTTCGACGCCGCGACATCGGGCCAGGACACGCTCAAGGTCCTGGTCACCCCGCTGCCCGGAAAGGCTGACGCATGACCAACCCGTTCGACCTCACCGGGAGGACCGCCGTCGTGACCGGAGGCGGGCGCGGGCTCGGCCGCGGCATCTCCGAGTCGCTGCTCGGCGCCGGGGCAGACGTCGTCGTGCTCGCCCGCAGCCCGCTCCCGGACGACCTCGTCGAGCACGCGGCCACGCTGGGCCGGCGGATCGACCACCACCCGATCGACCTCGCCGACTCCGACGCCGTCGCCGCGACCGCCGACGCGGTGCTCGCCGACCGCCGCGTCGACATCCTCGTGAACAACGCCGGGACGCAGGACCGCTACCCGGCCGCCGACTTCCCCCTCGCGGCATGGGACCAGGTGCTCGACGTCAACCTGCGCTCCGTGTTCCAGCTCTGCCAGCTGTTCGGGCGGCCGATGCTCGAGCGCGGCGACGGCAGGATCGTCAACCTGGCGTCCCTGCTGTCGTTCCAGGGCGGGCTGACCGTCCCCGCGTACGCGGCCAGCAAGGGCGCCGTCGCACAGCTCACCAAGGCACTCTGCAACGAGTGGGCGGCCAAGGGCGTCAATGTCAACGCCGTGGCCCCCGGCTACATGGCGACCGAGATGAACACCGCGCTGCTCGACGACCCGGTGCGCCGCGAGCAGCTGCTGGTCCGCATCCCCGCCGGGCGCTGGGGCCAGCCGGAGGACATCGGCGACGTCGTCGTCTTCCTCGCGTCCCGTGCCGCGACGTACGTGCACGGCCAGGTCCTCGCCGTCGACGGCGGCTGGCTGGCCCGGTAGGACGCCCGGGCCACCGCGGTGGCCCGGGCGTTCCTGCCGCGGATCAGGACTCGATCGTCTGCCGGCTCTCGGACGTGTCCTGGCCGATCGGGGTCGAGCCGGCGCTGTGCGCCACCTCGATCCTGCGCGGCCGTGCCTCCTCGCTGACCGGGATGGTCAGCACCAGCACACCGTCGGTGTACGAGGCCGAGATGCTGTCGAGAGCGAGGCCACGACCGACGGTGAGCTGCCGCGCGAAAGTACCCGCCGGCCGCTCGTGCACCAGCCACTGGGCGTCGGCGTCCGAGCGCTGCGTGCGCTCGGCGCGGACCGTGAGCGTCCGGTCCTCGACCGAGACGTCGATGGTGCCGGGGTCGACGCCGGGGAGGTCCATCGACAGGACGTAGTGGTCACCCGTGCGGAACAGGTCCATCGGCATGCCGCCGGACTGGCGTGCGTTGCCGGCGAACGAGCTGAAGAGCCGGTCCATCTCCCGGACCGGGTCCCAGTAGGTAGCCATCGCACATCACCTCCTACGACGATGCGGCCCTGGCCCCTCCAGGGCCGCGGCGATCGGCGACGGCTCGGCCGCCGCCTGGCTACACCCATATTCTGGCACTCGGACGTCGAGAGTGCCAAGACCCGGAGCGGCACGTCGCGACCCGGACGAAATCATCCTGACGGCGGGCCAAGATCATTCGTAGGGCTGATGCCCCCGCCAGGCCGGCCCGCGTACGTTCGACACATGCCAGAACTTCGACGCATGCCAGAAGACAGCGGAGAGCGCCCGGGCTGGAACTGGGGCGCGGGCATCGCGCTCGGGATCGCCCTCGGGGTCTCCATGGGCATCGCGACGAACAGCTGGATCCTCGGCATCGCACTCGGCGCGGCCCTCGGGACGGCGCTCGCGGCGGCCATGCGACCCCATGGAGGCCAGGACGAGGGTGAGGACACGCCTGGGCCCTGAACGGGGCACACCCCGCGGACCTGTGTCGGACTTGTACGTGTTGTGCGATTTTCGCCGACACGGCGCGCCCGGCCCCATACGGTGGCGAACGTGACCACTCCAGAGGCTATGACGACGACCGTCGCGGAAGAGCCGTGGGACAGCGCGGACGGTGTGCGGCTGCGCGGCGCCATGGCAGCCGAGCTTGCCGCCCGCTACAAGATTCCCGACCAGGAGACCGACAAGCCGGCCGCGGAGACCGTCAGCGTGTTCCTGGTCGCGCGCGACCAGGAGGGCAGGGCGATCGGCTGCGGCGCCCTCCGCGTGCTGGAGGACGGCACGGGCGAGATCAAGCGGATGTATGTGGACCCGGAAGCGCGCGGCACCGGGGCGGCCACGAGCGTCCTACGCGCGCTGGAGGACCACGCCCGGCAGCGTGACGTCGACACGATCGTGCTCTCGACCGGCACCAAGCAGCCCGACGCGATCCGGTTCTACGAGCGCGAGGGGTACGAGCTGTTCGACGGCTACGCGCCGTACGTCGGGCACCCGATGGCGCGGTGCTTCACCCGGCGGCTCGGGTAGGTGCGGGACAGGGCTCGTTCCGAGGCGCGGTCAACCGATTGACCGGTTCTGTCCGTGTCGCTTAGCCTGGCCGCCGGGCGTTCAGGACGCTGCGTACGGATCCGGGTCGAAGGAGACCTCGTGAGGCTGCGCCTGACCACCACGCTGTCCAGCGCCGAGCATGCCCTGATCTTCGCGCGCTGAAATGACAGCGCTGACATCCGGCGTCGTCGAACGGGTAGACGGCCGCACCACCGAACGAAGGAGCGAACGATGAGGTTCACCAGAGTTGCCGCTACGGTCGGCGCGCTTGCCTGCGCACTGGGGGCGGCGGCCCCCGCCGGCGCGCAGAACGGTGGCGCCCCCGAGGTGTCGCAGCGTACGCAGGTGCAGCGGGCAGTCGCGTCGTACGACGCGATGCAGGACTACATGGCCGCGGACGACGGCTCCGGCCTCTACCGGGAGCGGTACCCGAGCGGGGCCGAGGACCGTGCCTACTCGTTCGAGTGGCCGCACTCCCAGGCGCACGTCGCGACGCTCGACCTCACCGGGCTGCCCGGGGCGCTGGGTCGGTCGTTCGAGGACGACCTCGCGGACGACGCGCGCGGGCAGGAGCACTTCTGGAACGCTGACGGCGGCACCACCGGGCTGCCCGGCTACGACTCGTACCCGCGGGCGCCGTACGGCGGTGGCGGCGACATGTTCTACGACGACAACGAGTGGGTCGCCCTCGCCAAGGTGCAGCAGCACCTGGCGACCGGCGACGAGGCGGCGCTGCGGCGTGCCGAGGAGATCTTCGAGCTCGTGGTCTCCGGATGGGACACCGACTCGTCGCACCCTGCCCCCGGCGGCGTCTTCTGGACCCAGGCCGACTGGAGCACCGACCGCAACACCGTCTCCACGATGCCCGGCGCGCAGCTCGCCACCCGCCTGTACATGATCACGGGGGAGGAGCACTACCTCGACTGGGCGCTGCGGATGGTGGGATGGACCGACGAGCACCTGCTCGCGCCGAACGGTCTCTACTGGGACAACATCAAGCTCGACGGGTCCATCGACCGCACGCAGTGGTCGTACAACCAGGGCGTCCCCGTGGGCACCTACACCCTGCTGTACGAGGCGACGGGCGACGAGCGCTACCTGGAGAAGGCGGAGGCGATCGCGGCGGCGTCCTACAACTACTACGTCACCGAGGGGCGGCTGGGCGGCCAGCCGATGTTCTTCAACTCCATCTGGTTCAAGAACCTCCTTCTGCTGGAGTCCGTGACCGGTGGCACGACGTACCGGGACGCCATGGCGGACTACGCCGACCACCAGTGGGGCGCTGAGCGGGACTCCGCGACCGGGCTGTTCAACGCCGGTGACGAGCACACCGAGCTGCTGGAGCAGGCGGCGATGGTCCAGATCTATGCCACCCTCGCCTGGCCGCGCGAGCAGGCGTCGATCCTGTACTGACCTGTACCGCCCGAACCGAGGCGGGCTGGTGACCTCGCCGTCGAGCCACGACGAGCGGAGCCGATCCGGAACGAGGATCGACGGCGAGGTCGCTCGGGTCCGCCGTTCAGGTAGACCGCCGCGATGCGGTCGTGATGTCGTCAGCGGGGTTCGCGTCGAGCGCGAAGAGATCCGCAGGTTCGCCGACGGTGAGCATCCCGCGGTCGGGTCGGTCAGTTCTTGCCGCGCAGCTCGGCGAGCACCTTGTCGAGCCGGCGGGCGCGGGTCTCCTCGGTCTTGGCGCCGTCAATCGACTGCGCGTGCGCCTTCTGCTTGCTGTAAGAAAGCTGCCCCCATGCTTCGGCGGCCGCGGTGTCGGTCGCGAGCACCTGCGCGAGCGCATCCGGGACCTCGACCGTGCGTGGCGCGTCGTCGAGCTCCAGAGTCACCTCGACCTCGTCGCCTGCGCCTCTTCCGGTGGCTGCTCTGGTCTCGGAGTTGAACGAGATCAGGTACTGCCCGCCCATGGAGGTGATCGTGTTGCGGTAGGTGTATCCGCCGTCGATCGTCACGGTCACGGGCACACGCTTACCGCGCTCGAACGAGCGAACGACTTCCTCCGGTACGACGATGCCGACGTTGTTGCCGCCGCCGGGCCAGAGTGTGGTGCGGAACGTGGGCATCGTGGTCTCCTTCTCGATCGGATCGCTGACGAACAGCAGTTTGCTGGACACGGCACCTCCCGCGCAATACTGTACGGTCTAGTTTTATCGCACGGAGGACTCGTGACTACGGAGGGATGCCTCGTGACCGGACCGGAGGCTCGATCGAATGCCGTGCGGCACGAGGCCTTGGACGGCATGACCAGGCTGCTCCTTCTTGCGGGGGCGGTGGCAGGGCCGCTCTTCGTGGTCCTCGCGCTGGCTCAGGCGGTGCTACGTGAAGGATTTGATCCGCTGCGTCATGCGGTGAGCCAGCTCGCGCTCGGCGACGGCGGCTGGGTTCAGGTCGCGAACTTCGCCGTCACCGGCCTGCTGATGCTCGCCTGTGCGATCGGCCTGCGACGTGTCCTGGGCGGCGGACGCGGCGGACAGTGGGCGCCGGTTCTCATCGCGGTCATGGGCTTGGGCTTCGTGGTCGCCGCCTTCCTGCCGGCCGACCCCGGCAACGGCTTTCCTCCCGGCACGGCCTCGGAGGCCTCGCTCAGCGTGACGGGAATGCTCCATCTCGCGTGTGCCGGTATCGCGTTCGTCGCCCTCGCCGCCGCGTGCTTCGTGCTGGCGAGCCGGTTCTCCAGGATAGGCTGGCGTGGCTGGGCCATTGCGGGGCGCACGAGCGGGGTGCTGCTGGCGATCGGCTTCGCCGCGGCGAACTCTGGCGTCGTCGGTGGGCCCCTCGCCATGTTTGTCGGAGTCGTCATCGCCTGGCTTTGGATTGGTATGTCGGCAGCACGCCTTGCCCGGTGAGCGGTGGGCCCGCTCGACCCGGCATGAAGAGAGTTGGGACGGGCGATGGGAGGACGAGTGGACCTGCGCGAGGGCACTCGGTCTGCTGACAAGCACCGCGCGAT
Source organism: Promicromonospora xylanilytica (assembly GCF_054782895.1). NCBI lineage: Bacteria > Bacillati > Actinomycetota > Actinomycetes > Micrococcales > Promicromonosporaceae > Promicromonospora > Promicromonospora xylanilytica. The sequence continues at coordinate 207,078 of NZ_BAAGRP010000007.1, read as the reverse complement.
CCTGCAGGCGGCAACGGAGATCTTCCTCGACAGGGGATATGCCGGGGCCAGCATGGATGAGGTCGCCGCCCGCGCCGCTGTCGGCAAGCAGACGGTCTACAAGCATTTCGTGGACAAGCGTTCACTCTTCACCGAGATCGTGCTCGGCACCACCAATCAGGTTGACGGCATGGTGCAGCTGATCGCTGAGACCTTGTCCCGTACCGATCACGTCGAGCGGGACCTCACGTCACTGGCCCGCCGCTTGCTCCTCACTCTCATGGATCCTCAGTTGCTGCGGCTGCGCCGTTTGATCATCGCCAGTGCCGGTCAGTTCCCCGAGCTGGGGCGCGCCTGGTACCAGCAGGGCTTCGAGCGCGTACTCGCGAGCCTCACGGACAGCTTCACCCGACTCGGCGAACGTGGGCTGATGAATGTGCGCGAGCCGGGACGTGCTGCCGACCACTTCGTCGGCATGCTCCTCTGGATCCCTCTGAACAGGGCCATGTTCATGGGCGAGGACAGGCCGTGCACGACGACCGAGCTGGAAGCACACGCCGAAGCGACAGTGCAGGCGTTCCTCGCAGCTCACAGCACGGCGTAGCTTCGCGACAACGGACCGGCCGCCGGCCCAGGGCTTGTGACGCCTCGCTACGGGACCAACCGATGCCGTCCCGAACCGAGCACCTGGGTCGCTCCGCCCGGCAGCGTCACGTCCGCGGTCGCGTTGACCGGAACGATGACGGTGACCTCTGGACCACCCCGGCGCCGTCGCCAGGCGACCTCGACCCGGCCTCGTGGAGTGTCCACGTGCGTACTCGCCCAGGCGAGGTTCCCGAACGCGCGTGGGGCGACGCGGAAACGGGCCCAGCCGGGCTCGAGTGGTTCGAGCCCGAGGACGCGGGCCAACATCCAGCTGACGGGTGAGGACAGCGTCGGGTCGTTGTGGCTGCGGGCGTCAGCCCGCCACTGTTCCCAGAGGGTCGTCGCACCGAGACTGCGCCAGTAGCCATAGCCGGGATAGTCCTCGGTGCTGAGGACGTCGAGCGCGAGGTCGGCGTGGCCGTGGTCGCTGAGCGCGTACGGGAGGGAGATCGTGCCGAACGACCCGGTGTCGAGGTGGCGGTCGTTGCGCTCGACCTCGGCCGCGAGCCGGTCTGCCACCGGACGGATCATGTCATCCGGCACCAGCCCCAGGTGCAGCGGGATCGCATTGCTCGTCTGCCGGTAGTCGACCGTCATTCCCGTCCGGTAGATCCCGGCGGCACGGTCCAGGTAGCGCTCGTTGAAGTCGTCGGTGAGCGCGGCCGCCCGACGGCGCCAGCTCCGGGCCTGGGCCTGATCGCCAGTCACCTCGGCGATGGCCGCGGCGTCCCGCAGGGTCTTGATCAGGTACGCGGCAGCCACCAGCGCAGTGCCCTCCGGCGCGTACGGGTTGCCGTCCTCACTGGGCGGGTACCAGTCGCCGAAGTTGTCCATGAGCTCCCCGTCCTGCTCCTGGAGTGCGGCGAGCAGGAGTTCGACGTAGCGGCGGACCGCCGGGTAGTGCCGCTCCGGCACGGTCCTGTCGCCGTGGTGCAGGTAATAGCGGCGGACCAGGTGCGGGTACGCGGCGGTCGTCGACGGGCTGGCGAGGAACGGCCACGGCGCGATCGGCGTGTAGACGCCGATGTTGCCGTCCGCGGTCTGGCCCACCCGGATGTCCTCGAGCCACTTGTCGAAGACGGTCGCGCTCTCCACACCGCACAGCTGGGTGGTGTCGGCCTGAAGCCCCTGGGCCAGCCAACCCATCTTGAGCAGGCCGGACGTGTCGGGATGGCCATGCATGCCGTTGCGGCTGGTCCGCGCCGCCGCGTCGACGACCCACTGCAGGACCGGCTGGTCGAGGCCTAGACCCATGGTCGGGTCCAGGTCGGAGCGGACAGGCACGGCGACCAGATCGGGTCGCTCGCTCATCCCGGTGACCTCGACGTACTGGAAGCTCTTGTACGCCCAGGACGGCTGCCAGTCGATCGGGCCCCCGGCAGCGAGGTACTCGTCGCGCTGCAGCCTGCCGGTGATCGAGGGATTCTCGACCCCGCCCGGGGCACCTGGGTCGATGCGCCCGTGCTCTCCGAGCTTCTCGTGCTGCAGGATGCTGACAACAGTGCCCTTGGCGGTCTGCCCTCGCAGCTGTACCCAGCCGGAGACGACCTCACCGAAGTCGTACAGCCAGACTCCCGGCTCCGGTTCGCGGACCGCGACGGGCTCGACGGGCCGGTGCGTGCGGATCGGCTGATGGGGGTAGGGCTCCAGACGGCCCTGCGGTGGCGGCACCTGCCGGGCGGCCGCCCAGCCGTCGTCGTCGTAGACCGCGGTGGTCCAGCCCTCCAGCTCACGTGCGCGTCGGGCGTCGTAGGTCTCCCCGGTGTAGAGGCCGTCGAACAGGGTCGGGCCCTCTGTCAGACGCCAGTCCGGGCCGCTGCCGACGACGACCTGCTGACCGTCGTCCAGCGTGACCTCCAGCTGGACGAGGATCTGGGGCTCGCTCGTCCACGGCTGCAGGTTGGTCCCGTCGGAGTCCGCGGCCCGGGTGGCGAAGAGTCCGCGTCCCACATCCACGCCGATCGCATTATCGCCGCGCCGGACCAGTCGGGTCACGTCATGGGTGGTGTAGAGCACGCGCCTCGTGTAGTCGGTGAAGGGCGGGGTCAACTGCTGATCGCTGACGGGGCGACCGTTGAGCATGGCCCGGCCGTGGCCCAGACCGACCAGATAGAGCCGCGCCGACACCGGGTTCCGGTCCAGCCGGAACGTATGCCGGAACCGCGGGTTGGGCGGCGGGTCGCCGGGCAGGGCGTACAGCCACCGGTCGAGCAGGTCGATCTCTTCGCCGTCGGCGACCGCGGTGCCGTGGGGGTATGGGCTGCCGTCCCGCTCGTTGCCGAGCCGGCCCTGCCAGGCGACCACGTCCGTGGGACTCGTGGCCCCCAGGTAGTACCGACCTTCACCCAGCGGCTCGGCCAGGTCCAGCCGGGCTTGCGCCTCACCGGCCCCGACGGTCATCCGTCCCCGGGCGAGCACCTCGCCTTCGGCCCGGTCCCGGCGCAGGACCAGGTCGACGTCGGCCGACTCGGCGGACACCGTGAGCAGGACGGCGACGGCGCTCATGGTGCCGGCGACGGCAAACGTCTGGCCGAGCTCATGACCCGGCAGGATCCTGTCGGGCGTGAAGCGCTCCGGCTCGAGGGTCCTGGTCGGCTGGGGAAGCACGGCACCGCTCCCGATCCAGGCTGCCTGCCAGGGTTCGTCGGGCAGTGCGGTCTCGAACCAGGCAGGCTGGCTCCACGGGCCGACCCGGCCGGCTTCGTCCCACACCCGTACCGTCCACCGGTGGCGGGTCCGGGGCCGGAGCGTCGGTCCGGCATAGCTGATCGCACTCTGGTCCGCCGACTCGACTCGGCCGGAGTCCCAGACCTCGACGGGCGCTCCCGCGACCGGGGACTCGGTCACCCGGAGCTGGTACGCCGACTGCCGGCGGTCGTGACCGGACCCGCGCAGCCGCCAGCCGAATCGAGGCGGCCGGACCCCGACCCCGAGCGGATCCGACAGGTGCTCGGTCGTCAGCCGATCGGCGCGGAGCGACCGGCCGTCAGCCCACGCCGTGCCCGGCACCGCGTAAGCGGCCGCGACCGCGCCCGCGGTCCCGGCCAGGAACGTCCTGCGTGACACCGTCACGTCGTCCTCCGATGCATCATCACGTACCCGGTCAGTGCCTTGGTGCGCTCGACGCGCACGCCCCCTGCGTAGTCGCGCACACCCGGCGTCGTCGCGGGAGTGCTGCGTGCAGGTGCCCACGATCCTGGTGAGACCTCGCCTGCCGGGCATCCGCTCCACGACGCAACCGGGGCTACGCCGGCCGACGTAGGCAGAGTTCGCCCCTGGCGCTCGAACCCCGGCGACGGCACGCCGCGGCCTGCGCGGAATCAGGCCCTGGGCGGTACGGGGCTTGTCCAACGGCCGCCAGTGCAGGAATTGAACAGGGCACGCGGGTACCGGAGGTAGGGTCCGGCTGTCGTCAGCCGGACTGCTCAACCGCGCTTTGAAACGGCATCCTTCACGACCTGCCACATTTCATAGTTCCCGCATTCTGCCGTGATCTCGGCCGTCTCCTGAGCTGCGGCGAAGAAATCGTTCGCGATCGGCGAGGTGCGTGACTCCGCCATCGCGACGAACACCTGATCCGGCGCCAGATCTGCGACGGGTACATAACTGATATCTGGACGGGAGTAGAACACCGTCTCAGAACGCCCCACGAACGATATGCCGCGGCCGGCCGCGACGTGCTCGAGCTTCTCCTCCACTCCGCGCACCCGGAGTCCGGAGTCGGGGTGCGGGCGCCTGGTGGGCTGCGTGCTCGGGCCGGCATGCCAGATCAGCGGCTCACCGGCGAGGTCTGCCTCGGCCACCTCCTCCTTGCCGGCCAGCCGGTGGTCCGTGGGCAGCGCCACCATGAGCGGCTCGGGGTACAGCGGGCTCAGGCGCAGGCCGGTCTCGTCGATGGGCAGCCGCACGTAGGCGACGTCGACGCGGCCGTCGAGCAGCATCGGGGCCTGGTCGTCCCACTCCATGCGCTGCACGTCCACGACCACGTCAGGATGCCGGGCCTCGAACACTCTGGTCGCCGGGATGACCGGGATACCGGCCCGAAAGCCGACCACCAGCCGCTTGCTGCCGTGGGCGGTCACGGACACGCGGCGCTGGACCGCATGCGCGGAGGCGAGCAGCGGACCCGCGTCGTCCAGCAGCTGGCGGCCCGCATCGGTCAGCGTGACACCGTGGCTGTTCCTGGTGAACAGCGAAGCGCCGAGATCCTGTTCCAGCGCGCGGATCTGGCGGCTGAGCGCCGGTTGCGCGATGTGCAGCTGCTCGGCCGCGCGGCCGAAGTGCAGCCGGTCGGCGACGGCCACGAAGTAGCGCAGCTTGCGCAGGTCCAGATCCATGGGGCCTCCCGTTCCGGCAATGCCTCGAGGGTATCACCGCGGCTGAAACAGGTCTTGGACACACGATCAGGCCAGTGGCATCGTTCATCGGGCCGAGAGAAATCGGCAAAAGAATTCGGTACAGGAATTCGGGATCGGCATGTGATGGCAAGGCCCAGAAATCGGGATGCGCACATCATTATCCGGGCTCATTCGCTCCCGTCTCGAAAAACCGTCAACTCAAAGGAGTGACCGTGGGAAAGCTCGATGGCAAGGTCGCGGTGATCACCGGTGGATCCACCGGGATGGCGCTGGCCGGGGCCAAGCTGTTCGTCGAGGAAGGCGCGCACGTCTTCATCCAGGCCCGGCGGCAGGAAGCGCTCGACGACGCCGTCCGGCTGATCGGTCGCAACGTCACCGCTGTCCAGGGTGACGCGTCTGACCTGGACGATCTGGAGCGCCTGTACGACACCGTCAAGAGGGAGAAGGGCTCGATCGACGTGCTGTGGGCCAGCGCCGGGTTCGGCGAACCCGGCGTCCTCGGCGAGATCACCGAGGAGCAGTTCGAACGCTCCTTCTCGCTCAACGTGCGCGGCACCCTGTTCACCGTGCAGAAGGCGCTGCCGCTGATCAACGACCACGGCTCGATCCTCATGACCGGTTCCAACGCCTCGCTCGGTGCCTTCCCCGGCTGGAGCCTCTACGCGGGAAGCAAGGCGGTCCAGCAGGCCTGGGCGCGTGTCTGGCTCAACGAGCTGCGGGACCGCAAGATCCGGGTGAACGTCCTGACCCCCGGCCAGGTCGGCACCGCCAAGCAGGAAGAGCTCTTCGACGAGGCGACGAGGGCCGCATTCGAGTCCCTCATTCCCCGCGGAACGATGGGCCGTCCCGAGGAGATCGCCACCATCGCCCTGTTCCTCGCCTCCGACGACTCCAGCTACGTCAACGGTCTGGAACTCGTCGCCGACGGCGGCACGACCGCCATCTGAACCACACACGAACGAGAGTCATGGCGGCCCTGAGGGACGGGCGCCTCGAGAACAGGAAGAGGCACGGCTCATGAGCAGCATCACCTTCATCGGTGCGGGGAACATGGCCCGCACGATCGGCACGCTCGCGGTAGCGGGCGGCAACACCGTCGAGGTCATGGCGCGCGATCAGGCCAAGGCCGTTGCGCTGGCCGAGGCACTGGGGGGCGGCACCACGGCGGGTAGGTGGGGCGCCGTCCCGGCCGGGGACATCGTCGTCACGGCGGTGTTGTACGACGGCGTCGTCTCCACCGTCGCCGAGTACGGGGACGCCCTCGCAGGCAAGACCATCGTCGACATCAGCAACCCCTTCAATGCCGCTTTCGACGGGCTGGCCCACAGCGAGCCGACGTCGATCGCCGAGGAGGTCGCCAAGATCGCCCCGGCCGACGCCACGGTCTTCAAGGCCTTCAACACCATCTTCCGCGGCGTCCTGGAGAGCGGCCGGCCCGACGTCTTCTTCGCGGGTGACGATTCGCAGGCCAAGTCGGACGTGGCGGTGTTCATCAAGAGCCTCGGACTGCGCCCGCTGGATGTCGGCGGCCTGAAGATGGCGCACTGGCTGGAAGGAGCGGGCGTGCTCACGGTAGGCCTCGCGGGCAACGGGATCGGCCACGGGAACTTCGCCCTGGGCGTCAACGAGTTCACCGGCTGATCCTCCGGACCGACCGGTCACCGAACAAGGCGGTGATCGAGCGCACCGGCCGGTTGTGACCACGAAGAGACGACCACCCAGGAAAGAGAGCACTCACCATGAGCACCATCAGCTTCATCGGCCTCGGGGGCATGGCCCATGCCATCGCCTCACGCGCGGTATCGGGCGGCCACTCCGTCCAGCTCATCGGCCGCGACCCGGCCAAGGCCAAGGGCCTGGCCGCCGAGATCGGCGCAGGGGCGACGGCGGGAACCTTCGGCACCGTCCCGGTGGGCGACCTCGTCGTCCTCGCCGTGCCGTACACCAGCGCGGTGCCGGTCGTCGCCCAGTACGGGGACGCGCTGGCCGGCAAGGTCATCATCGACATCTCCAACACCTTCGACGCCGACGCCACCGGGCTGCTCACTCCCGACGGCACGTCCGGCGCCCAGGAGATCGCCAAGGCCGTGCCGGCGACCACGCACGTCGTGAAGGCGTTCAACACCGTCTTCGGCCACGTCCTGGTCCAGGAGCGACCGCTGGACGTGTTCTTCGCCGGAGACGACGCACGGGCCAAGGCGGACGTGTCGGCATTCATCGAGAGCCTCGGGCTGCGACCCCTCGATGTGGGCGGCCTGGAGATGTCCCGCTGGCTGGAAGGGGTCGGGCCCCTGCTGATGGGTCTGGCCCGCAACGGCGCAGGCACGTTCGACGTCGCCCTCGGCGTCACGCTCCCCGCCTGAACGCCCTCACAACACCCGTTCCTCCCGCGCCACCCACAAGGAGCACCAGCATGCACGTCTTCGTCACCGGCGGGACCGGCCATTCCGGTTCGCACATCATTCCCGAGCTCGTCGCCGCCGGGCACGAGGTGACCGGCCTGGCACGGTCGGACACGGCCGCCACGGTGCTGTTCGCACTCGGCGCGAAGGTCCGCCGCGGCGACCTCCAGGACCTCGACGGGCTCAAGGAGGCGGCCGCGGACTCGGACGGCGTCATCCACGTCGCGCACAGGCAGGACCTGCTGCCGTCCGGCGGGATCGACGCCGTGGCCGCCGCGGAGCTCCCGATCATGCTCAAGTACGGCGAGGCGCTCGCGGGAACCGGAAAGCCGCTGGTCGCGGCGGGGAGCATCGGCTCGCCCGGGAACGGGGGAGACAACCTGGGCCGGCCGGCCACCGAGGAGGACCCGGCCCTTCCCGTGGGCGCCGAGCACAAGGGCACGCTGCGAGCTCGCAATGTCGTGGAGACCGCGGTCATCGGCCTTGCGGAGCGGGGAGTGCGATCTTCCGTCGTGCGGATCGCCAACATCGCGCACAGCACGACCGACCGGGCCGGCTTCCTCCTCACGCTGATCGCCCTGGCGAAGGAGAAGGGCGTCGCCGGCTACCCCGGAGACGGCGCGAACCTGTGGAACGCCGTGCACGCCCGCGACGCCGCCTCCCTGTTCCGCCTCGCGTTGGAGAAGGGCGACGCCGGCAAGTACTGGCACGCGGTGGGGGACGGGGGCATCCCGGTCCGCGAGATCGCCGAGGCCATCGGCAGCAGGCTGGGCCTGCCCGCGGTGAGCGTGCCTCTGGACGAGCTGATGCTGCCGGGCCACTTCGGTTTTCTCACGAACGTGGTCACGCAGAGCTACCCGGCGTCCAACCTCATCACGCGCCGAACCCTCGGCTGGGAACCCGCTCAGCCCGGCCTGCTCGCCGACCTGGACAACGGCCACTACTTCCCGTCGACTGACGGCCCCGCCATCTGAGGTTCGAGAACATGACAACTGTGGGATTCATCGGAAGCGGGTCCATCGGCAGCACCGTCGCGCGGCCCCACAGCTTGCGGGGCGCGACGTAGGCCGCCGTGAGCATGCCACCGGCCCGCTCGCACCATCCATGTGCAACCAAAGAGTTGCGCGTCTGGCTCGGTAGTGCAACCATAAAGTTGCACGTAACCGAAGGAGGACGTCATGGAACCGATGGGCAGGCTCCGCGGCAGGACACACATGGTCCTTGTCGTCTTGTTCTTGGGGGCATTCGCGATGGGCAGCGCAGAGCTGCTCGTTATGGGGATGCTCGACCTGATCGCGGCCGACCTGGCCGTCTCGATCCCAGCGGCCGGCGCGCTGGTCACCGCCTTCGCGTTGGGTATGGCATTCGGCGGCCCGTTGCTCGCGCTCGTGACCGCGCACTTGGACCGTAGAGCGGTACTGGTCGGTGCGGTGGCGGCGTTCGCGCTGCTCAACCTGATGCCGGTACTGGTAGCCGACCACACGTTGTTCCTCGTCGCGCGCGCCGGGGTCGGGGCAACAGAGGGCCTGTTCGTCGCCGCGGCTCTGACAGCACCGGAGGGTGTCGTGCCGCGGGATCGTGCCGGCCGCGCGATGGGTGTGGTGATCACCGGCTTCGCTGCCGCGAGCGCTCTCGGCATGCCGCTCGCGTCATTGTTGGGGCGGGAATTCGGGTGGCGTGCGTCGTTCGTGGGCCTGGCGGTCATCGGGGTCGGGGTCATGCTCGCCGCCATGCTGGTCCTACCTCCGGTCCCGGCATCGGGCGTGGGCCAGACGGCCGTCGCCCAGCTGCGCCACGCGTTCGCACCGCGGGTGCTCGCCGTGTTGGCGCTGTGCTGCCTCGTCTTCGCAGGCGTCCAGTCGGCCCTGACGTACCTGGTGCCGTACCTGGGCGACGTCACAAGGGTCACCGGCCCGGCGGTGGTGGGTGTGCTGTTCGCATTCGGGGTGGCGACGACCGTGGGCTCCGCGGCAGGATCCCGCTTCGCCGACGCTCACGCCGCGCGCGCCCTGCAGTGGGGGACGATCGGGCTGACGGTCTCGCTGCTGGTCATGTTCCTCTTCGGTGGGCAGGTCGCGGTCGCTGTGCTGGCAATCGTCGGTGTGGGACTGTTCGCCATGGGGATGGCGCCTGCCATGCAGAGCCGGGTGATGAGCCTGGCCGGACCCGGAGCGGCCCTCGCGGCCTCACTGCCGGCGTCCGCCAGCAACGCCGGGGACGCGGTCGGTGCCCTGCTCGGGGGCGCAGCGATCGGGCACGCGGGTCTTGCCGCCGCCGTCTTCGCGGGAGCCGTGGTCGCGACGACCGCAGTGGTTGTGGCCATCGCGACCGGCCGGCTCCGCCCGGAGGCTCCCGCCACAGAGGCCGCCCACCGGACCGCCAAGCCGCTCGCCGCACGCAGCTAGTCTGGTTGAGGAAGGGACGAACGACATGACCGACAATCCGCTATCCGTCGCCGAGCAGGACACGTTCACCGTGCGCCGCACGATCCGGATCGCCGCTCCGGTGGAGAAGGTGTGGATCGCCGTCACCGAGCCGGAGCACATCTCCAGCTGGTTCGGGCGAACGGTGCTCGTCGGAGACGGCACCGGAGCCCACGGCACCGTCACGTGGCCGGACGAACCAGCCATCCCGATCCGTGTCGAGGAGGTCGACGCGCCGCGAACCATCTCCTACCGGTGGTGCAACGACGAGGGCGCCGAGTCCGTCCCGAGCGAGGTCGACACCGCACACTCGACGGTGTTCACCTTCACCCTCGAGCCGGTGGCCGGCGGTACACAGCTCACCGTGGTCGAGACAGGGTTCGAAACCACCAGTGATCCCGCCGGCAACCTTGAGAGCCACCGCCTCGGCTGGGACGAACAGCTGGACCGGCTGGTCGAGGCGACGGAGGCGCTGCGATGAAGGAGGCGCTGGTTCCGATGTGCGCTGCGCTCGGTGACGAGAACCGCTGGAGCATCCTGACCAGACTGGGTGAGGGCCCAGTGTCCGCGTCGACGCTGGCCGCCACGTTGCCCATCAGCCGCCAGGCGATCGCCAAGCACCTTGGGATCCTCCATCGGGTTGGGCTGGTGGAGCCGGAGCCGGTGGGTCGTGAGGTGCGATATCGCGTTCTGGGCTCGGAGCTCAGCGCCACTGCCAGACGCCTCGAAGTCATCGGCACGGCCTGGGAGCGACGCCTCCTGGACATCAAGGGGATCGCGGAAGACCTCTGATGGCCCCGCGCGCCTCGGCCCTCAACGGTGCCGGCCTGCCCCGCGGCGCCGACAGGGCAGCTTACGAGGGTGAGGTCGAGTGCGCCGGCGCGGCGTGCAGGCGATGGACTACAGCTATGTGCTGATGGATCTGACCGTTCGGGGACGCCAGGAATCCTGGGAGGACTCAGCTCTCCTCGCCGCCCACACCCAGGTCACGCCCAACGCCACCACGAGCAGCCCGAACGCCCCTCCGACCGCCACCCGCAGCCCGAACACCGCGAGCAGGCCACTGGAGAAGATCACCCCGAGCGAGGTGGCTGTCCGGAGCAGCGCGAACAGCTCGGTCCTCCGATCGGGCCGAGCGAGCTTGTCCAGCGCCAGCGAGTAGAACGTCCCGAGCACGGGCAGGAAGAACCCGATCACCGCAGCCCCCGCAAGGGTCAGCGCGAGGTGCCCGCCGAACAGCACCAGTCCGGAACCAGCCGTCGTCGCCGCGAGGTGGACCACCACGCCACGAGGCGTGGACATGCGGTTCCGAACGCTCACCCACACGCCGCCTGCCACCGACCCCGCACACAGCACGAGGGCGAAGAGGAACGCCCACCGCGCCTCCAGGCCGAAGGAGAGCGCGAAGGAGACGGCTCCGACCTCGACGGCGGCGACCACGGCTCCACCCGCAGTCGCGCACAGCAACCATACGAGTGCGGTCCGCGGGATTCGCCCGCGGGCGCTGCGGTCCGACCGGTCGGCGGGCGGGGTCCGAGCCTCGGGGATGCTCGGGAGCAGGAACAGGGGCCCGACGCCGAGCACGGTCACCGTCGCCATGGCCAACACCGGTGAGACCGCACCGATCGTGGAGGCGAGCACCGGGGCCAGCGCGAACGTCACCTCGTTCAGCGTGGCGGCGACGCCCAGCGCGCGGGGGAGGCCGAGCGGCGCCACAAGGTAGTTGAGCAGGAATCGCTGGTAGCCGTACGCGGCACCATTGACGGCTCCTGCCGCTATGACTGCCAGCAGGAGCAACGGGAACGCGACCTCCAGCGCCGCCAGCACGGTCGCGGCGGCGAGCGCGACCGCCCGGACGGCGATGAGCACGCGCAGGTAGCGCACGCCGTTGAACCGGTTGCCCAGGCGGGTGACGGGAACGGCGAAGAGGATCTGCGCGGCCGTCATGGCGAGGACCATTGCGGCCCCGGACCGGGCCGAACCCGTCACGGGGAGCGCCACCAACGCGAACACGATGGGCGCCGCGGCCTGCGGCACGCCGAACGTCCCGTAGCCGGCCTGCCAGCGCGCCACGTCCCATCGGGAGCGCCGCGTCGTCGTCTCCAGTTCCGGCGTGCTCGCCGGGGTCCGGGTCATCAGCGCCTCGTGTTCCTCGTGTTCATAGAGTGGCCGTGCGGTCGCCTCGTGGACCGATCGCATGGTTGAGCACTATATTGCCCGTCTTGAGCGAATGTCGATGTGATGTGAAACGAGGGGCGCATGGCCGAGCGGATACGACCCGAGGTAGCGGTCCTCGTGGGCAGACGCATCCGTTCGCTCCGGTCCGGCGCGGGGCTGACTGTCACGCGGCTCGGTGAGCTCAGCGACGTCAGTCGGCGCATGCTCACCCAGATCGAGCTCGGCCAGGCGAACCCCAGCCTCGCGACTGTCGACCGGATCGCCTCGGCGCTCGGGACGACGTTCCCCGCGCTGGTCGGCCTGCTCGGCGATCCGTCACCTGACGGGGTCGAGGTGTGGTCGACGTCGAACGGAAGCTGGGCCTACCTGCTCAAGGCCACCGAGACGCCGCATGTCTCGGTGGAGCTGTGGAAGTGGCACATCACCGGCGGTGACACCTATCGAACGGCACCGGAGGCGGGCGCGCCCGACTCCATGGTGCACGTGGTGCGCGGCCGTCTCCGGGTGCGGTCGGACGCGATCGAGCTGCCCGTGGACGAGCTGGAGTCGGCGCGGATCGCGGGCAGCGCGCCGTGCGTGTTCGAGGCGGCCTCGGACGAGGCCGACTTCCTGTGGGTCGTCACGATTCCCCGGGTGGGCTGAGGGCCGAGCATCTGGGCGACGCTGGTGGACGAGCGCGCCAACACGGAGGCTTGCCCGGTTGCGCGGCCGGTGAGGTAGGCGCTGGGGTGCGAGTGGTCCGGGACGTCCGTACGGTCTTGAGATGAGCAGAGCCGCCCGGGCCGTCGATCGTGCGATTGCGACGTACCAGCGGCACGTCTCACCGCGGAAAGGCTGGCGGTGCGCCTACGGCGTCCTTTACGACGGCGCCGGATGCTCGGGTGCGGTGCGGGACCTGCTCTCCCGAAAGGGCATCATCCGGGGTGCCGTGCCCACGGCGGTGCGCTTTCTCGCGTGCTACCAGGCAGCCAGGGTGTTGGCCATGGCTGACGTGCAAGGCGTGTGCTGCTGCGGGCCCATCCCGATCCCGTTCGGGTGGAGGTCGCCCCGCGGCCAGTGATCTTCGAGGGGCACCCGAGGTCGCATCACTGACACCGGTATCGCCGATTGGTTGCGAGCCCACGAAATCTCCGCGCGGCAGTCGCGGACAAGGTGAGCTGGCCCGAACGGTACGACCCGCGAACATCGGCGTCCATGCGCTCAACGACATCGACGTGCAGGCGCCACCGGACGTGGTGTGGTGACTGTTGATCGACGCCGAGAACTGGTCGAGTGACGGTCGGATTTCCCATGACCGTGACCCTGACCCTGACCGAGTACGAGCCGTTCCGCAGACTCTCCTGGCAGATGATGGTGGACGGCGACGAGACCGGTTCCACCGCGTACCACGGCTGGGTCATCACACCCACCTACCAGGGATGCCACGTGCTGACCGAGGAGACGCAGCAGGGCCCGTTCTTCCTCGAGGAGCTGGGACGCAAGAATCCGGGCGCGCTCTACCGCTATCACCAGGACTGGGTCGAACGCCTCGCCCGCTGTCCCAACTGATGTGGCTGATCGAGCACCGCGAGGAGCCGAGGTCCGCGCTCTGACCCGTGAAGCGCCCCGGCCGTGCGAGCGGTCGGGGCTCTCGGGCCGTTCGGCACTACATCCCGTGCCGCGGGCCGGTGACGACAGTGCCTACGACGTCGTCACCCGAATCACCGAAGGCGGCCCACAGCAGTTCGATCCCGCGCACCCGACGACGTCGCCACGGCGGTCCCGTGGGTGGTGGCCTCGGACCAGGCGAGCTATGTGCAGGGTGCGACGATCGCTCTCGACGGCGGGATCGTCGGCAGCTGTCTGACGGTTGTCCCAGCTGTCAGCGTGGAGGAGTCTGTTCTGGATGCATGTGGCGCGCGATGAGTCATGACCGAGATCCGAGCAACGACGACCTTGCGCAGGACCGTTCCGAGTCCTCCGGAAGCAGTTTCCTGACGCACGTTTACCATTCCCTCATGTCTGACCTCAAGGCCACATACCTGGCGTACCTGGACGCTCTGAACGACCGTCGCTTCGGCGACCTGACCGAGTTCGTCCACGATGACCTCACCTACAACGGCAAGATGCTCACCCGCCAGGAGTACGCCGACATGATCGCCGCGGACGTGCAGGCCGTGCCGGATCTGCACTTTGACGCACATCTGTTCACCAGCGGCGATGACCTGATCTCCGCCCGGCTCTGGTTCGAGTGCACCCCGACCGGAGCGCTCTTCGGGCTCTGGCCAACGGGCCAACGCGTCTCGTTCGCCGAACACGTCTTCTACCGGTTCCGGGACGGGCGTATCGCGGAGGTCTGGTCCCTCATCGATCGTGACGCGGTCAGAGACCAATACGCCGGCTGACTTCGGCCGTCGTGCGGACAAGAGGTGGGAAAAGGTGGGCGGTTCAAGGCCTAGAAACCCTTCAGGCCCGGGATTCGTTGGAATCCCGGGCCTGATCTGTCGGGCTGACAGTGTGTGATCTCAGGACATCGGAATGGGGTGTCTCGGGTCATCGGAATGGGCGTGTCTCGGGACATCGGCATACCAGGGCCGGTACACCCCCGGCCATGTCCACCAGGAAGCTCGTGATCACGGCCGTGCTGGCCGGTTCGTCGCAGTCCGAGGCCGCCCGCCGTTACGGCGTCTCCCAGGGCTGGGTCTCAGACCACCGTCTCCCGAGCCACCGTCCACCGGGTCCTGACTCGTGAAGGCACCATCACTCCCGAGCACAGAAAACGCCCCCGGTCCTCCTATATCCGCTTCCAGGCCGACCAGCCGAACGAGACCTGGTAGTCCGACTTCACCCACTACCGGCTGGTCACACACGCGGGCCGCCCGGGACCCGACGTCGAGATCATCACCTGGCTGGACGACCACTCCCGCTACGTGCTGCACGCCACCGCCCACCAGCGCATCACCGCACTCGTCGTGCTGAACACCTTCCGACAGGCCTGTGACCAGCACGGATACCCCGCATCGGTCCTGACCGACAACGGCATGGTCTACACCGTCCGCTACGCCGGCGGCCGCGGTGGACGCAGCTACCTCCAGCACGAGCTACGCCGCCTGAACATCGTCCAGAAGAACGGCCGGCCGAACGACCCCACCACCCAGGGCAAGGTCGAACGCTTCCAGCAGACCATGAAGAAGTTGCTCCGCGCCCAGCCGATCCAGCCGACCACGACCACCGAGCTGCAAGCGCTGATCGACACCTTCGTCGACGAGTACAACCACCGCCGCCCCCACCGATCACTGCCCCACCGCCAGACCCCGACCACCGCCTACCAGGCCCGCCCCAAGGCCACTCCGAACACCGACCGCACCACCGACACCCATGACCGGGTCCGCCACGACCGCGTCTCGACCGCCGGAACCATCACCCTGCGGCACAACGGCACGCTCTACCGGATCGGGATCGGCAAGACCTACGCCCGAACCTACGTCCTAGCCCTGGTCCAAGACCTCGACATCCGCATCATCAACGCCGCTACCGGCGAGATCCTCCGCGACCTCACCCTCGACCCGACTCGGATCTACCAGGGCACAGGCAGACCACCCGGCCCTGCCCGGAAATAACGAATGGCCTGAACCTACGATCCGTAGGTTCAGGCCATTCCGATGTCCTGCGACATCACACTGTCGGGCTGACAGGATTTGAACCTGCGACCCCTTGACCCCCAGTCAAGTGCGCTACCAAGCTGCGCCACAGCCCGCGGCGTTCCTGAGCAAGCTCAAGAGTACCGGTGTGGTCCCCGTGGGGACGACCGAAATACTACCCCACCTCCGGCCATGTGCCCGACCACGGACGGACGCCGGCGAGATCCCCGCGACTAGTCTTGGCACCGTGCACCACTCACCGGCCGGGGGCGTCCGACGTATCGACTACTTTCCGTGGGAGTACGACCCCACGTCCCCGGAGGCAGAGGCGCAGGCCGCCCGTCAGCGAGAGCTGGCCGACGGCGGGGCGGCGTTCGGGGACGGCGTCTTCATCGCGCAGAACGCGGCGCTCTTCTGTGACCGGCTCTCGATCGGTGACCGCAGCTATGTCGGTGCGCTCGCCTACGTCACGGGCGACCTGACGATCGGCGCGGACTGCTCGATCAACCCCTACGCCGTGGTGCGCGGCGAGATCCGGATGGGCGACGGCGTCCGGATCGGTGCGCACAGCTCCATCCTCGGGTTCAACCACAGCATGTCCAACGACCTGCCGATCCACCGGCAGCGCACCTGGAGCAAGGGCATCACGCTCGGTGACGACGTCTGGATCGGCTCGAACGCCACGATCCTCGACGGGGTCACGGTCGGCGACCACGTCGTCATCGGGGCGTCCGCCGTCGTCACCAAGGACGTGCCGGACTGGGCGGTCGTCGCGGGCAACCCTGCGCGCGTCATCCGCGACCGGCGCGCGGAGACCCGGGCCACCCGGGAGCACGATCTCGCGGCCGATCTCGGCACCTTCGCGGACCGGGCCCGGGACCAGGCCGGCGACCTCCTTGCCCGCTGCTACGAGGACGGCCGGTTCGTCGACCGTCCGTCGGCGTCCGCCGGTGCGCAGGAGCCGGCGATCCGCCCGTGGGCGGACGCCGTCGAGATCGCCGACGTGCTGCTCGGCACGCCGCCGCCGGGATTCGACGCGGCCGACCTGGTCCGGCGACTGACCGCCCGACAGGACCCGGTGACGGGGCTCGTCCCGGCAGGCGACCTCTCGGACCGGGGCCTGACGCGGCCACCGGCGTCGGGCGAGACCCTCACCGCCATGGACGGCAGCGCGAGCTATCACGTCCTCAGCGTCGGGTACGCGGTCCGGCTGCTCGGCGGGCGGCTCCCGCATCCCGTGCGCGCCGTGCACGGCCTGAGCGACCACGACGTCGTCGCCGCGCTCGAGGCGCGTGACTGGGGCGCCCAGGCCTGGGGGAGCGGCGCCGCCGTCGACGCCCTCGCGACGGCGTGCGCGCTCAACATCACCGACTTCTCCGCGGAGCTCGCCGACGGCGGGGCCGGCCCCGTGTACGGGCTGCTGGGCTGGCTGTCCGCGCGGGCCGACCCCGGGACGGGGCTCTGGGGCGCGCCGCGTCCGGCGCCCGAACCGCGCTGGCTGCAGGCCGTGAACGGGTTCTACCGGCTGACCCGCGGCTCGTACGCGCAGTTCGGGGTGCCGCTGCCGTACCCGGAGGCGGCCGTCGACACCGTGCTGGAGCACGCGGGCGACCCGTACCTCGGCACGCCCGACGGGTACACCGCCTGCAACGTCCTCGACGTGATCCATCCGCTCTGGCTCGCGGCGAAGCAGACCGGGCACCGGCGTACCGAGGGCAGTGCGTGGGCGCTCGACCAGCTCCAGCGGGCGCTGCGCGGCTGGTCGGACGGCGAGGGCTTCGCCTTCGCGCCGCGCAGCGACGGGCCGGACGGCGTGCCCGGCCTCCAGGGCACCGAGATGTGGCTGAGCATCGTCTGGCTGCTGGCCGACTATCTCGGCCTGTCCGACGCCCTGGGCTACCGTCCGCGCGGCGTGCACAGCCCGGACCCGCTCGTCCGGCTGGCGGGGCCCTAGCCGCGGTTCGGGGCCCCGCGGTTCAGGATCCCGTCCGTGGCCGGAGTCAGGAGATGCCGCGGAAGAAGGTGCGCAGGTCGTCCGCGAGCAGGTTCGGCTCCTCCATCGCGGGGAAGTGACCGCCCTCGGCGAACTCGCTCCAGTGGCTGATCGCGTTCCACGGGTCCATCACGCGGCGCACGAGCGGATGGGCGTCGAACACGGCCCAGCCGGACGGCACGTCGGCGACCGGGGCCCAGTCGAGCCCCGCGTGCTCGCCCTCGTAGTAGAACTGTGCGCTCGACGCCCCCGCGCGGGTGAACCAGTACAGGCTGATGTTCGTCAGCAGCTGGTCGCGGTCGACCGACTCGTCCGGCGTCCGGTACGTGGTCCTTGTCCCGGTCCCTGTCCGTGTCCGTGTCCGTGTCCTGAACTTCTCGGCGATCCACGCGAGCTGCCCGACCGGCGAGTCGGTCAGGGCCGCGCCGATCGTGTCGGGGCTGTGGTTCTGCATCTCGAGGTACCCGCGCTCTGCGGTGGCGCGGGCGCGGATCTCCTCGATCTGGGCCGTCTCGTCGTCGGACAGACCCTCTGGGAAGGGGAACTTGTCGCCGACGAACCCGAGCAGCGCGCTCTCGCTGGCGACGTGCGTGCCGATGACGCGTTCCGGGTGGAGTGCGGCGAGCCGGCCGGTGACGCCCGAGCCGATATCGGTGCCGTGGGCAGCGAAGCGCTCGTACCCGAGGCGCGTCATGATCTCGGCGTACGCCTCGGTGGTGCGGGCCAGCTCCCAGCCGGTCCCGGACAGCGGGGTGGAGAACCCGAAGCCCGGCGGCGACGGGATCACGACGTGGAACTCGTCGGTCAGCAGCGGGATCAGGCGCTGGTACTCGACGAAGGAACCGGGCCAGCCGTGGCACAGGAGGATCGGCGTGGCCGCGGGGTCGGCCGAGCGTGCATGGACGACGTGGAACGTCTGCCCGTCGACGACGGTCGTGAGCTGGTCGTACGTGTTGAGCGCCGCCTCCTGGGCGCGCCAGTCGAACCCGTCGCGCCAGTACTCGGCGAGCTCGGTCAGGTACGCCTGCGGGACGCCGCGGCTGAAGTCCGCGCGGTCGTCCCGGCCCGGCACGGGGAGGGGCCGGCGCGTGCGCGCCAGCCGGTCGCGCAGGTCGTCGACGTCGGCCTGCGGGATGTCGATGCGGAACGGTGTCAGTGCGCTGTTCTCGTTCATGACATCCACGCTCCCGGATAATGCGGCAGGTTCCCTTCCGCGATTGCTGGGATGATCGAGAACATGCTGGAGACCTCGGCCCGACTGCTCGAGCTGCTGTCGCTGCTTCAGCTCAAGCGCGACTGGACGAGCGCGGAGCTCGCCGGCCGGCTCGAGGTGAGCACGAGGACCGTGCGCGCCGACATCGGCAAGCTGCGGTCGCTCGGCTACCCCGTGGACGCGCGCCCCGGCGTCGCGGGCGGCTACCGGCTGGCCGCCGGTACGGCGATGCCCCCGCTGCTGCTCGACGACGACGAGGCGGTCGCCGTCGCGGTGGCTCTGGGTGCTGCCGCGACGCGAGGGCTCGGCGTCGAGGAGACCTCGCTCACCGCGCTCGCGAAGCTGGAGCAGGTGCTGCCCGCGCGCCTGCGCCGGCGCGTCGAGGCCGTACGTGACGCGACGAGCGTCGTCGAAGGGGCGCGGCCGCCGCTCGATCTCTCGGTGCTCGGCGCGGTAGCCGCCGCGATCCGCGGCCACGAGAGGCTCCGGTTCGGGTACACGAAGCCTGGGGGCCGCGAAGCGGCACGCCACGCCGAACCGCAACGGCTGGTGTGCTGGGGCACGCTCTGGTACCTGCTCGCCTGGGACCTCGACCGTGACGACTGGCGCGTCTTCCGCGTCGACCGCATGGTCGCGAGCGCTCCGACCGGTGCGCGGTTCCGGCCGCGCGTGATCCCGGAGGACGAGGTCGTCGACTACGTCGTCGGCCGGGTCACGGGTGGTGCCTCCCCGGCGTGAGGTTCCCCGTCGTGACGTTCCCCGTCGTGGACGCGCGCACGACGAGCGACGTGGCGAGCTCCTCCCGTGGCGCCTCGAGGGGCGGGTCGGCACTGATCCGCAGCAGCATGCGCAGTGCCGCCTCACCCATCTCCGCGATGGGCTGCCGCACGGTGGTCAGCGCCGGGCTGGCCCACTGCGCCTCCGGCAGGTCGTCGAAGCCGACCACGCTCACGTCGTCGGGGATGCGGAGCCCGAGCGCGGCCGCGGCGTCGTACACGCCGAGCGCCATCGTGTCGGAGCACGCGAAGACCGCGGTCGGCGCCGGGGCGGCCCGCAGCAGCTCCGTCGCCAGCTCGGCGGCGCTCGCACGGTTCCAGCCGGTGTGCGCGACCCGGCTGTCGGGCAGGTCGAACCCTGCGTGCGTGACGGCGGATCGGAACCCGTCGACCCGGGCCTGGCTGTAGAGGTGCGTGCGCCGCCCGGCGAGCACGGAGAGGCGCCGGTGCCCCAGGGAGAGGAGGTGCTCCGCGGCGGCCCGCCCGCCCGCCCAGTTCGCGGCGCCCACGCTGGCGACGGTGGTCGGCGGCTGGGTCACGGGGTCGAGCAGCACGATCGGCACCCGGGCCGCCGCCAGCGTGGCGAGCTGGTCGCTGGTGGTGTCGACGAGCGCCAGCACGGCGCCGCGCAGCCTGCGCGCGAGCAGCCGGGTGAGCCAGGCGTCGTCGGGCGGCCGTGCCACGGAGACCACGACGTCGACGCCCGCCTCCTCAGCGGCGCGTTCCACGCCGCTGAGCGCGCGGTTGGCCCAGGTGCCCTCGACGCCGCTCAGCACCAGGTCGACGAAGGGGGAGCGGTCGCCGTCCGCGGGCGCTCCCCGGCCGGGCCGGCCGCGGTACCCGAGCTCCGCGACGATCCGCATGACGCGTGCGCGCATCTCGGCCGAGACGTCCGACCGGCCGCTGAGGACCTTCGAGACGGTGGGCGTGGTGGTGCCAGCTGCTCTCGCGACGTCCGCGAGCGTCGTCCGGCGTGGGGTCGGCATGCGAGGGAGGCTAGTGGCAGCGAGGAAAGTTGCGCAACTTATTGCCTCTTGTTCTCGCCATACATGGTCATGTATCAAAGGGGGGCGGTGCTGTGTGAAGCAAATGTTGCGCAACTTGGGAGAGTGCTGGATGACATCTTCGACGACGAAGCGCGCCCTGGTCGTGCGCGGGGGATGGGACGGGCACCAGCCCGTCGACACCACCGACTCGTTCCTGCCGTTCCTGAGGGGGCACGGGTACGACGTACGGGTCGAGGAGACGACGGCGGTGTACGCCGACGTCGACTACCTGGCCGGCGTGGACGTGGTCGTCCAGACCATGACGATGAGCACGATCGAGGACGCCGAGCTCCGCGGCCTGATCGGTGCCGTGCGGGGCGGCACGGGTCTCGCGGGATGGCACGGCGGCATCGCCGACTCGTACCGGAGCAGCTCGGACTACCTGCAGCTCATCGGTGGCCAGTTCGCGTGCCATCCGGCGAAGGCGGAGCCCGGTGAGCTGTCGGGCGTGGCGGCCGACAACTTCGTGCGGCACACGATCGAGATCGTCGCCGACCGCGCCGAGCACCCGATCGTCGCGGGGATCGGCGACTTCGAGCTGACGACCGAGCAGTACTGGGTGCTGTCCGACGACTACAACGACGTGCTCGCGACCACGACGCTCGCCGCCCGCGACTTCGACCCGTGGCACCGGCCGGTCACCTGCCCGGCGATCTGGACCCGGCAGTGGGGCGACGGGCGGGTCTTCGTGTCGACGCCGGGCCACGACCTCGGCGTCGTCGACGACCCGAACGTCCGGACCGTGATCGAGAGGGGAATCCTGTGGGCCAGCCGCTGAGGGTAGGGATCGTCGGCCTCGGCGCGATCTCCGGCCAGTACCTGACCTCGTTCCAGCGCCTGGAGGCCGTGCGCCTGGTGGCGGTGGCCGACCTCGACGCGGACCGTGCGGCGGCGGTCGCCGCCGAGCACGGGGCGCGCGCGCTGAGCGTCGACGAGCTGACGAGCGACCCGGAGGTGGACCTCGTGCTCAACCTGACCACCCCGGCCGCCCACGCCGAGATCGCGCTCCAGGCGATCGCCGCCGGCAAGGACGTGTACGGCGAGAAGCCGCTCGCGGCCACGCTCGACGACGCCCGCACGGTGGTCGAGGCGGGTCGCGCGGCCGGGGTGCGGGTCGCCTGCGCGCCGGACACCGTGCTGGGCACCGGCGTGCAGACGGCGCGGAAGGCCATCGACGACGGGATGATCGGGCAGCCGGTCGCCGCGACCGCGACCATGATGACGCCCGGCCACGAACGCTGGCACCCGAACCCCGACTTCTACTACCAGCCGGGCGGCGGCCCCCTGCTCGACATGGGTCCGTACTACGTGACCACGCTCGTCACACTGCTCGGTCCCGTCACCTCGGTGGTCGGCGCCGCGAGCCACACGAGGGCGACCCGCGAGATCGGTTCGGGTGCCCGGGCGGGGGAGGTCATCCCCGTCGGCGTCGACACGCACGTGACCGGCGTGCTCCGGCACGAGTCCGGGGCGCTGTCGACGCTGGTGATGAGCTTCGACTCGGTCGCCACCAGGGCCTCGAACATCGAGGTCCACGGCCAGGGCGGCTCGCTCGTCGTGCCCGACCCCAACCTGTTCGACGGCGACGTGCAGCTGCACGAGCTCGGGGGCGCCTGGCGGACCCTGCCGCCCAGCGCGGGCTACCGGGGCGCCGGACGCGGCTACGGAGTCGCCGACCTCGCCGTCACCCCGCCCGGCGCGCCCGCCCGCGCGAACGGCGACGTCGCGTACCACGTGCTCGACGTCATGACCGCGCTGCTCGCGGCCGCGGGCAGCGGCGCGGCGGTCGGTGTGGAGAGCACGTGCGACCGGCCGGCTCCGGTCCCGCTGTCGGACGCGCCGGGCTGAGCGGCTGTCAGACGCGCGGTCGCCCGGCCTGCGCGTCTGGCTCACCGTCCGTGGCACGGCGGCGGGGGCGCCGTCCACCGTGGACGGCGCCCCCTTGTCACCGCTGCTGGTCAGTCCTCCCAGTCGTCGAGGACGTCGTCCATCGCGCCGTTGAAGTCGGCCACCTCGGCGTAGACGCCGGGGCTGCCGGGCACGGCGCAGCCGGCGCCCCAGCTGACGATGCCGACCAGGATCTGGCCACCCTCGTCGTCGGGCGCCATCAGGGGGCCGCCCGAGTCGCCGCCACAGGTGTCGACCCCGCCGTTCACGAGATCGCCCGCGCACAGCATGGTCTGGCTGTCGAACGCGTTCGGGTAGGCGTCCGAGCAGGCCTCGTCGTCGACGAAGGGCAGCTCCACCCAGCGCGCGACGGTCGGAGACCCGGCGCCGGTCTCGCCCCAGCCGACGGCCTCGAGGGCCTCGAACTCGGCCGGGTCCACGTCGACCTCGATCGGGTCGGCGTCGACCGGCTCGTCGAGCCGCAGCAGCGCCCAGTCGTTGGCGTTCTCGACCGGCTCGCCGTAGTCGTGGGCGATGTGCACGTCGGTCACGGCGGTCTCGACGAGCTCGTCGGAGTCCAGGTCGACGGAGCCGGAGAAGACGGCGAGGTCGTCGACGTCGGCCACGTCCTCGACGCAGTGCGCCGCGGTGAGGACCACCGACTCGGAGATGACCGACCCGCCGCAGGACTGCCGTTCCCACGGCGTTCCGTCGCCGGCGGAGCCGACCGCGACGAGCCAGGGGTACTGGCCCTCCGCGGCGGGCTGGCCGCCGACGACCAGCGGGCGGAGGTCGTCATCGGTGGTGATGGCCTGGGCGCTGGTGGTGAGGCCGGTCCACGCGAGCGACGCGGCGGCGAGGCTCGCACCGGCACGGAGCATGCGCATTCGCTTCCTGTCCACGGTGATCCTTTCGGGTGGGGTGAGGAGCAGGCCGTTCGGCCGTCCGCGCCGAAGGTAGGCGGGCCGGTGCGGGACCCGTCCCGGTGGTCGTGGGATCGGGTCTGGTTCGGCGAGCGCGACGAACAAGTGTGCGATAGGTTGGTGTCATGACGCGCACCGGTGACACGCCACCCCGAACGGCCGACGTGGCCGACGTGGCCGACGTGCGGGCCGTGCGTGAGTACCTGGCCGGCATGATCCTGCCCGGTGCCACCGACACGGCGTCCACCGTGCCGCAGGAGGTGCGTTCGGACTGGGTGGACCTGCTGGCCGAGCTCGAGGCGGTGAAGAACGCCGCGACCGCGACGCAGGCGCGGCTTGCTGTCGCGCTGGAGGTGGCCACGAAGGCGCAGGAGGCGGAACGGGGGATCCGTGCCGAGCGGCGGGGCTGTGGCGTGCCGAGCCAGGTCGGGGCGGCGCTGCGGTCCAGCCCGCACGCGGGCGCGTCGTTCCTGGGAACGGCCAGGGCATGGATCACCGGTATGCCGCACACGTTCGACGCTCTGCGCACCGGTGTGCTGTCGGCGTGGCGGGCGACGCTCCTGGTGCGAGAGACCTCTCACCTGTCCGCCGAGCACCGCGCCCGGGTCGACGAGGAGATCTGCGGGCCGGCCGGTCTGGCGGAGCTGGCTCGGACGGGCACGAGGCGGCTGGTCGCGCGGATCAAGGAGCTTGCCGCTCGGTTGGACGTGCACGCGTGCGTGAAGCGCAACGCGAGGGCGGAGTCGGAGCGTCACGTCTCGGTGCGGCCGGCACCGGACCTGATGGTGTACGTGACCGCGCTGGTCCCGATGCGGCAAGGAGTCCAGGCCTACGCCCAGCTGAAGGCGCACGCGGACGCGGTCAAGGCCGTCGGCGACGAGCGGGGCACGGGCCAGATCATGGCGGACACCCTGATCGAACGCATCACGGGGCGCGACCCGGGCCGCGCGGACGACGTCCCGGTCACGATCAACCTGCTGGTCTCCGACCAGACGCTGCTCGTCGCCGGTGACGCGCCTGCTGTCCTGCTGGAGGGCGCGCCGGCGGGGGTGGGCTGCGTCCCGGCCCCGGTGGCGCGGAGCCTGGTCGCGCACGGGATCGACGCCGACGCGGCCTGGCTCCGCGCGGTCTATGTCGACCCGGGCGGGCGGCTGCTGGCGACGACGTCGGCGGCGCGGTTCCACCCCCCCAGGGCCTGGTGGCCTTGTTGCGTGCGCGGGAACAGGGCATCTGCGCGTCGTCGTGGTGCGATGCGCCGGTGCGGCACATGGACCACGTCACGCCCCACGCCGAGGGTGGTGCGACCAGCCTGGAGAACGGTCAAGGGCTGTGTGCCCGGTGCAACCACGCGAAGCAGGCGCCCGGGTGGCAGCAGAAGGTCACCGAGGTCGGCGGCCGGCACGCGGTCGAGACGACCATGCCCACGGGGCATACCTCTGTCTCCGTGGCACCCGATCCGCCGGAACCGGTCAGACCCGTCCCACGGAGCAGGCCCGTCTCCGGGAGCCGGTACAGCATCGGCTGCGCCGTTCCGGGCACCGCTGGGGCCATTGCCTACCGTCCACCTGGGCGGCGCGAGCCGGTCCGTCGTCAGGCGCGTCCGGTGGGCGCACGCGTGCGCTGAGCCGAACGGGCTGTAGCGTCGGTTCCATGCGTCTTGGCGTGCTCGACATCGGATCCAACACGGGGCACCTGCTCGTCGTCGATGCCCACGGGGGCGCGGCGCCGCTGCCCGCCTCGTTCCACAAGGAGCCGCTGCGGCTCGCCGAACACCTCGACGACCAGGGCGCGGTGAACCAGGCGGGCGTGGATGCCCTCGTCGAGTTCACCGCGCAGGCCCTGCGGGTCGCGGAGGACCGGGGCTGCGCCGAGACGCTCGCCTTCGCCACGTCCGCCGTGCGGGACTCCGTGAACTCCGAGGCGGTGCTCAAGACCGTGCTCGACCGCACGGGGGTGCGGCTCCAGGTGCTCAGCGGCGAGGACGAGGCCCGCCTGACGTTCCTCGCGGTGCGGCGGTGGTTCGGCTGGTCGGCCGGGCGGCTGGCCGTGTTCGACATCGGCGGCGGCTCGCTGGAGATCGCCGGCGGGGCCGACGAGGCACCCGACACCGCGTGGTCGCTCCCGTTCGGGGCCGCCCGCCTCGCCCGCACGCACTTCGGTACGGTGCCCGATGCCGGGGCGCTCCGCGCCCTGCGGCGCGAGCTGCGTGCCGGCATCGCGCAGAACGCCGGGAGCCTGCTGCGCGGCGGACGGCCCGACCGCGCCGCCGCCACGTCGAAGACGTTCCGTTCCCTCGCGCGCATCTGCGGCGCCGCCCCGGCGGGGGACGGGCCGCTGGTGCGCAGGGTGCTGCGGCTCGAGGCCCTGCGTGAACGCATCGACGAGCTCGTCACCCTGGAGCCCGACGACCTGGCCGGCCTGCCCGGCGTCTCGCCGAGCAGGGCCCACCAGATCGTGCCGGGCGCCCTGGTGGCCGAGGCGTGCATGGACGTCTTCGACCTGGCCGAGCTCGAGATCTGCCCCTGGGCGCTGCGCGAGGGCATGATCCTGGAGCGTCTGGACCTGATCCCGCACATCGACATGGACTGACCCGCACTGGCGGTGGGCGGATACCGGGCCGGGCGGATACCGGGCGGGCGGATACTGGTGGTATGCCGGTAGTCATCAGTCCTGTCGAGCGTCTGCGGGCCCGGGTGGGTGACGCGCTCTTCCTGCGGGTCGCCGGGCCCGACGGGTACGCGGCGCGCGACCGGATCCACCTCACACCCGGGCCTCGCTGGTTCCCGCCCGGCAGTCCGATCCGGCTGGTCCACGGTGACTCTGCGACCTTCGTCGGCGGCCTGCGCGCGCTGCTGCTGCAGTCGCTCCACCCGCTCGCCATGGCGGGCGTCGCCGGCCACTCCGGCTACCGCGGTGACCCGTGGGGACGTCTCGCCAGGACCTCGACGTTCCTCGGCTGCACGACCTTCGCGACGGCGGAGCACGCCCAGGAGATGGTCGACCGCGTGCGCGCCGTCCACGAGCGGGTGCGGGGCAAGGCGCCCGACGGCCGTCCGTACCGTGCGAGCGACCCGCACCTGCTCACCTGGGTGCACGTCGCAGAGGCCGACTCGTTCCTGGCTGCCCACCAGCGCTACGGCGTCCGGCCGCTCGACCCGGACGAGGCGGACCGGTACGTCGCCCAGTCCGGACACGTCGCACGAGCCCTCGGCGCCGAGAACGTGCCCGCGACGGTGCGTGAGCTGGCCGACTGCCTTGAGTCCTACCGCGCCGAGCTGGAGGCTACGCCCGCCGCCCTCGACACCGCGCGCTTCCTGCTGTGCGAGCCGCCGCTGCCCTGGCCGGCGCGCGGCCCCTATCGCCTCCTCGCGGCAGGAGCCGTCGCGCTGCTGCCCGCCTGGGCGCGTGATGAGCTCGGTGCCGGCACGCGGTTCAGCCGGGCTCTCGGCGGTCCCGCCGGGGGAGTCGCCGTCCGCGCCGTGCGCTGGGGCATGGACGACGTCTCCCACCAGGGTCGCCGCTGGTGACCGTGCGGTAGGAAGGTCGGTCGAATCGTTCCGGCGCAGATGTGTACGTTCGTACATCCCACGCGTACGATCGCCCCATGGCCGACCCGTACCGCCGTCGACGACTGTCCCTCTTCGCGCTGTCCCTGCTGACCGGGATCGGTCTGTCGTCCTGGGTCACCAGGACGCCTGCGGTGCGGGACGCCGTGGACGCCTCGACGGCCGGGATGGGGCTGATCCTCTTCGGGCTCTCGGTCGGGTCGATGGTCGGCGTCCTGTCCGCAGGTGCCTTCGTCCGTCGGCACGGTGCCCGGCCCGTGATCGTGGTGGGGGCCGTGCTCACGGTCGTCGGGATCGCGGTGATCGGCCTCGGCGCCGGCCTGTCCGCGGCGGTGGGGGTCTTCGCGGGACTTCTGCTCGTCGGTCTCGGTGGCGGGGCGGGGGAGATCGGCCTGAACATCGAGGCCGCCGCGGTGGAGACCGCTACCCGACGCCCTGTGCTCCCGCTGCTCCACGGCTGCTTCAGCCTCGGCACCGTGGTGGGTGCGCTCGCGGGCATCGGGCTCACCGCGGTCCAGTTCCCGGTGCTCTGGCACCTGCTGGCCGTGGTCGCCGTCATGGCGGGCCTGGCCGGCTGGGCCTTCCCCGGCATCCCCGGTGGGACCGGCCGGGACAGCTCCGGCGTGCGCGACCGGCGCGCAGGCGGCCGCACGCGCGGTACGGCGCGCCGCCCCAGCGTGTGGCGCGACTCGCGGCTCCTGCTCATCGGCGTCGTCGTGCTGGCGATGGCCTTCGCCGAGGGCTCGGCCAACGACTGGCTGCCTCTGCTCATGGTCGACGGGCACGGTGTCTCCGCCACCAGCGGTTCCCTCGTCTACGCGGGCTTCGCGCTCGCCATGACGGTCGGCCGCTTCGCCGGTGGCCCCTTCGTGGTCCGGTACGGGCGTGCGGCCGTCCTGTCGGTCAGCGCGGTCGGCGGGGCGATCGGCGTCGCGGGCGTCGCCTTCGCGCCCAACCCGGTCCTGGCGGGGATCTCCGTCGCGCTCTGGGGTCTCGGCGCCTCCCTCGGGTTCCCGGTGGCGATCTCGGCCGCCGGCGACGACCCCGAACGGGGCGCGGAGCGGGTCAGCGCCGTCGCCACCAGCGGCTACCTCGCGTTCCTCGTCGGACCGCCCCTGCTCGGGTTCCTCGGGGAGCACGCGGGGCTGCGGCAGGCGATGCTCGTGGTCATGGGGCTGCTGCTCGTCGCGGCGGTCGCCGCGCGGGGCGCCAGGTCGCGGCAGGCCTCCGACGACGGCGAGCCGGCTCCTGCCGATGAGCCAGCGTCCGCCGACGAGCCGGTGGGGCCTCGCCCGGCGGCGTGACGGGCACCGGCTCAGCTCGCGCCGGCGCCGGCGCCGGCATCCTCCGTGCCGTCGTCGTCGCGGCCGTCGTCGTCGCGGCCGTCGTCGTCGCGGCCGTCGTCGTCGCGGACGGCGCCGCAGCGCCAGCAGGGGCCCGTCGGGCTCTCGTTGATGGCGCCGCAGTCGGGGCACACCTCGGACAGCCAGCAGGCGGCGTCCCCGCCGTCGGGCCCGCTCACGGGTCGTGGTGCGTCCGGCACGCTCCACCTCCTGGTCGTCGGCTGACGCGGCGAGATCATCCGCTGACGCGAGGCTATCCCCGGCCGGTACGGAACGGCCAGGTGCGGCCAGGCGCGGCCAGGTGCGGTGCGACCAGCGCGCCGCCCTTGCTTAACGGTGCGGTTCACGGCAGAGTCTGTCGTGACGCACCTCACACCGTGGTGAGGGGCGTCGCCAAAGGAGGTGCCGAATGACGACCACCGAATTTGCCACGTTGCGCCGCTCGATCGAGCAGCTGCGCCAGAGCGTGTCCCAGGTGCGCAGCGCCTTCGGTGACGGGCCCGAGGTGCGGCGGCTCATGAACGACCTCGAGCGGCTGGAGATCGACGCGACGGAGCTCGCGTCGGCCGAGCCCCTGCGACCGACGAACAGCCGGGTGCCCGAGCACGTCGTCATACCCGACACCCCGCTGGACGAGTCGATGTTCAGCGATGCCGACGACGAAGGGCTCGGCGGCTACCACGGCGACCGGTCGTGACGGCGCCCGCCCGAACCATCGGCTCGCGGGGCGTCGACAGCCCGGGCCGCGCCGCCATCGGGGCGCGGACGCTGCGGTCGGACCGGTGGTGGCTGCCGCCGCTGGCGACCACGGTCGGCCTGCTGGCCTTCGTCGTGTACGCGACGGTCCGGGCGTTCCAGCAGCAGTACTTCTTCGCGGACGAGCGCTACCTGACGCCGTTCTACTCGCCGTGCGTGTCGCTCGGCTGCGCGTCGGAGCCGGGGGCCGCACACTTCGGGATGTTCCTGCCGGACCACCCGCTCGTCCCGTACGCGGCGCTCAGCCTGCCGTTCCTGCTCCTGTTCCGGCTGACCTGCTACTACTACCGCAAGGCGTACTACCGGTCGTTCGCGCTCACGCCCGCCGCGTGCGCGGTGCCGGAGCCGCACGCGTCGTACCACGGCGAGACCCGTTTCCCGCTGGTCCTGCAGAACGTCCACCGGTACTTCTTCTACGTCGCCGTGGTCATCTCGCTGATCAACACCTACGACGCCGTCGTCGCGTTCCGGCACCCGACCGACGGGTTCGTGGTGGGCGTCGGCAACCTGGTGCTGCTCGCGAACGTCGCGCTGCTGTGGTGCTACACGGCGTCCTGCCACTCCTGCCGGCACGTGATGGGCGGCAGGCTCACGCACTTCTCGAAGCACCCGGTGCGGTACCGGCTCTGGACGTGGGTGTCCGCGCTCAACACGCGGCACGCGACGTTCGCGTGGATCACCCTCGGCACGCTCGTCCTGACCGACCTGTACGTGGCGCTCGTCGCCAGCGGAACCATCACCGACCTGCGACTCATCGGATAACTGGACAGGAGCCCGGCCTTGGCGGAGATCGAACGGCACGAGTACGACGTCCTCGTCATCGGCGCCGGGGGTGCCGGGCTGCGGGCCGCCATCGAGGCGCGCGAACGCGGGCTGAGGACGGCGATCGTCTGCAAGTCGCTGTTCGGCAAGGCGCACACGGTGATGGCGGAGGGCGGGTGCGCCGCCGCCATGGGCAACGTGAACGAGAACGACTCCTGGCAGGTGCACTTTCGCGACACCATGCGCGGGGGCAAGTTCCTGAACAACTGGCGGATGGCGGAGCTGCACGCCAAGGAGGCGCCCGACCGCGTCTGGGAGCTCGAGACGTACGGCGCGCTGTTCGACCGTACGAAGGACGGCCGGATCAGCCAGCGCCACTTCGGCGGGCACACCTATCCGCGCCTCGCGCACGTCGGCGACCGCACCGGGCTGGAGCTGCTGCGCACCATGCAGCAGCGCATCGTCGCGCTGCAGCAGGACGACCACGCCGAGACCGGCGATCACGAGGCGCGCCTGCGGGTCTTCGCCGAGTGCACGGTCACCGAGCTGCTCACCGACGACGGCGCCGTCGCCGGGGCCGTCGGGTACTGGCGCGAGTCGGGCCGGCTGGTGCTGTTCACGGCACCCGCCGTGGTGCTGGCCACCGGCGGGATCGGCAAGTCGTTCCAGGTCACGTCGAACTCGTGGGAGTACACGGGCGACGGCCACGCCCTCGCGCTGCGCGCCGGCGCGGAGCTCATCGACATGGAGTTCGTGCAGTTCCACCCCACCGGCATGGTGTGGCCGCCGAGCGTCAAGGGCATCCTCGTCACCGAGGGCGTGCGTGGCGACGGCGGCGTGCTCAAGAACTCGGACGGCAAGCGGTTCATGTTCGACTACGTCCCGGACGTGTTCAAGGGCCAGTACGCCCAGTCGGAGGACGAGGCGGACCGCTGGTACGAGGACCAGGAGAACAATCGTCGTACCCCCGACCTGCTGCCCCGCGACGAGGTGGCCCGCGCCATCAACACCGAGGTGAAGGAAGGGCGCGGCTCCCCGCACGGGGGCGTCTACCTCGACATCGCGAGCCGTATGCCGGCCGATGAGATCAAGCGCCGCCTGCCCTCGATGTACCACCAGTTCAAGGAGCTGGCCGACGTCGACATCACCGCCGAGCCCATGGAGGTCGGCCCCACGTGCCACTACGTTATGGGCGGCATCCACGTGGACCCGGACACCGGGCAGTCCCGCGTGCCCGGCCTGTTCGCGGCGGGGGAGTGCGCCGGCGGGATGCACGGCTCCAACCGGCTCGGCGGCAACTCGCTGTCCGACCTGCTGGTGTTCGGCCGGCGTGCGGGGCTCGGCGCGGCCGACTACGTGGCAGGCCTGGGCAGCCGCCCCGCCGTCCACGACGCGGACGTCGACGCCGCGGCGCGGCTCACGCTCGCGCCGTTCGACCCGCCGCTCGACCCCGGGTCGCGCAGACCGGGCGACGCGAGCGGAGCCGACGGCGGCGGCGAGAACCCGTACACGCTCCACTCCGAGCTGCAGCGCATGATGAACGACCTGGTCGGCATCATCCGCACGGAGTCGGAGGTGCGCGAGGCGCAGGAGCGGCTCGGCGCGCTGCGTGCGCGCGTGCGGCGGGTCTTCGTCGAGGGTCACCGACAGTACAACCCCGGCTGGCACCTGGCGCTGGACCTCCGGAACATGCTCATGGTGAGCGAGGCCGTGGCGGCGTCGGCCCTGCTGCGCACCGAGAGCCGCGGCGGGCACACCCGCGAGGACCACCCGGGACTGGACCCGCAGTGGCGCCACCGCGTCCTCGTCACGCGCCTCGCCCGCGACGACCAGGGCGTTCGCGACGACCAGGACGGGGACGACCCTGCGGTGCCGCGCGTCGTCGTCGAACCGGCCGAGCGGCTGCCGATGCGCGAGGACCTCCTCGCGCTGTTCGACCTCACGGAGCTCGAGAAGTACTACACGGACGCCGAGCTGACCGCGCACCCCGGGCGCTCGGCAGACCCAGCGGGAGGTACCGCATGAGCTACACGGGCACGTTCCGGATTTGGCGCGGTGACGCCGACGGTGGGGCGCTCGCGGACTTCGAGGTCGAGGTCAACGAGGGCGAGGTGGTGCTGGACGTGCTCCACCGGCTGCAGGCCACCCAGGCGCCCGACCTCGCCGTGCGGTGGAACTGCAAGGCGGGCAAGTGCGGGTCGTGCTCCGCCGAGATCAACGGGAGGCCGCGTCTGCTGTGCATGACGCGGATGTCGGTCTTCGAACCCGGTGACGTGGTCACCGTGACGCCGATGCGCACGTTCCCGGTGATCCGCGACCTGGTGACGGACGTGTCGTTCAACTACGCGAAGGCACGCGAGATCCCGTCGTTCACCCCGCCCGCCGACCTGGCGCCAGGGGAGTACCGCATGGCGCAGGTCGACGTCGAGCGGTCCCAGGAGTTCCGCAAGTGCATCGAGTGCTACCTCTGCCAGGACACCTGCCACGTGGTGCGCGACCACGAGGAGAACAAGGAGTCGTTCGCCGGCCCACGCTTTCTCATGCGGGTCGCGGAGCTGGAGATGCACCCCCTCGACGTGGCCGACCGGGTGCCCGCGGCGCAGGAGGAGCACGGGCTCGGCCAGTGCAACATCACGAAGTGCTGCACCGACGTGTGCCCCGAGGGCATCAAGATCACCGACAACGCGCTCATCCCGCTGAAGGAGCGCGTGGCCGACCGGCGTTACGACCCCCTGGTCTGGCTCGGCCGGACGATCTCACGACGGCGCGGCTGAGCGCGGGCGCCGGGTCAGCAGAGGGTCGTGGCCTCGCGGCCGGCTCACCGGCCGTACCGAGTCCAGGGCACGCGCGAGCAGGTCCTGCGTGACGGCCGTGCCGTCGTCGCCGGCGCGCAGGGCCGCCATCACCTGGTCGGCGGCCAGGCGCAGGGAGACGCCCGCCTCCTGGGCCGCGGTGACGAGGACGTCGGCCGCCGTGGCCTCGTCCACGCCACGCACCGCGACGATCACGCCCTTGGCCTGCTCGATCATGGCCTGGCTGACGAAGGCGCGGTGCACCACGCCTTCGGACCGGCGGTCCAGCGCCTCCTTCTGGACCGGCGTCACGTCGACGACGTAGCCGACCAGCTCGGGCGACCGGCTGCGCGGTCCCTGCGATCCCTGCCCGGTCACGACCACCGAACGGGTCCGGCCGCGCCGGTCGACAATCCGGTGTGCGCAGGCGAACGGGCGGCCGAGCCGCAGCGCCTCGCCGGCGGCGCGGACCACGCGGCTGCGGTCGTCCGGATGCTTGCGCGACCGGAGCGCCTCAAGACCGGGCTCGACCTCGTCCCGCCGCCACCCGTGCATCGTGTAGACCTCGTCGGACCACCACCAGGTCCCCGAGGCGAGCTCGACGCTGTAGCGGCCGACGAGAAGATTGGTCCCCAGGCCGAGGGCACGGGACAGGTCTGCTGCCGAGAATCCGATGGCTTGCTGGGGCTGCGCGATGGATGACATGTGGACCTCCCAGATCCGGTTCGGACCGGGAGCCGCTTCATGACTCCGAAGACTCAGTGTAGAACGGTCAGGACGATTCGGACAGTCCAGGGAGCAACGCGGACGCGCCCTCCTTCCAGCGGCCGAGCGCGTACGTGCCGACGTCGCCGTCGATGGCCAGGCAGGCGGCGGCGCCGAGCAGCACGTCGTCGCGAAGTTCCGGCTGCTGTTCCACGAGCCGCCCCGCCAGGTCGCGCGCCGCGATCTGCTCGTGCACCGAGTCCGCTTCCACGTGCTCGTCGAAGTAGTGCGTCGTACCGGTGCCGTACCCGAGCCGGCGGAACCCGTCGCCGTACAGCCTGCTCGGGATCGACGACGTGATCTCGTACGCGGCCAGGTGGCCGACGATCGCCCCGCGGAGCCGGCGGTGCAGCGCGAACAGCGACATCGTGTTCAGGGAGGTGAGCACGGGCGTCGGCACCACGTCGAGGTATCGGCCGTACGAGTCGTCCAGTCCGGCGCCGCGCATCGCATGCGCGAAGAGCTCGGAGTGCAGGCGCCCCGGCCGCCCACCGCCGTACTCGTCGGCCTGGATCTCGACCAGCGCCGCCTTGGGCGTGCCGTGCAGGCGCGGGATGGCCCAGGTGTGGGGATCGGCCTCCATCAGCTGGTAGACCGACCGCAGCATCAGGAACTCGCGCGCCTGCCGCTCGTCGGCGTGCTTGGCGACGTACCGCGCGAGGCGGGGCGGACCATCGGCCTCGGCGAGCTCGAAGAGCCGCCGTGCGACGCCGGTGGCGTCGGTCTCCTCGCACGTCGGCCGGCCCGCCCGCGCGCGGACCGCTGCCTCGAACGGGCGCTCGAGCTCCTGCCGCACGCCCAGCAGGGCCGGCTCCCACTCCCACGTGTCGTCGATCCCCTCGACGCCGCGATGGTGCAGCTCGTACAGGATCGTGAGCGCGAGCTGCAGGTCGCCGTCGCCCAGGACGTCGTGGTCGGGCGGCACGCGCTCGGCTGCCGCGCGCTCGGCTGTCGCGCGCTCGGCTGCCGCACGCACCGGGGCGAGGCGGTCGCCGGCGTCGTCGTCGGGCGGGCCCGCGGTGAGCGCCGCGAGCAGTGCGGTACTGAGCGGGCCGCGGGGGCGTGGTAGCGGGAGGCGGGCCGCTTCGTCGGGGACGGGCCGGGCGGCTCCGTCGGTCGCCGCGAGGTCCCGCACGGGGGTTGAGGTCATCTGGAGGCTCCTGATCCTGCGGATCCTGCCCTGGATCCTGCCCTGCCGCGCCACTTCTCGACGACCTGCCCATCGTGGGCAGGGAGCGTTCGGCTCGCAAGGCTGCGGTCCGTCGAAACGCGGCCGGGTTGCGAGTGCCACCCGCCGTTCTACGTTGGGGCCGAGGTCAGGAAGAGGCCGCACCGGTGGAGCAGGGCCCACCGTGGCTCGTGCTCTGCGAACCCGCCCGGCTGGTACCGGGCGTGTACGACGACAGGAGTGGCGACCATGAGCGAGACGAATGTTCCGTACGGCGCAGGAGGCGGTTCGCAGCAAGCCTGGGCCCCCGGTCGTACGGAAGCCAACCCAGGCAACGAGACGACCGGTGTCAAGGAACGGGTCAGCGAGGCGGCGTCGCAGATGGGCGACGCGGGCCGCGAGACGGCCCACGACGCGAAGGAGCGCGCACGCGACGTCGCCCACGAGGCGAAGGACCGCACCCGCGGGCTGATGGATCGCACGCGGACCGAGCTCAGCACCCAGATGGAGTCCCAGCAGCGGCACCTCGCGGGTGGCCTCCGGGCACTGGGCGACGAGCTGCACCAGATGGCCGAAGGGACGCAGGACCCCGGCTACGCGACCGACCTCGTGCAGCGGGCGGGCGAGGCCAGTGGCCGTGCGGCCCGGTGGTTCGAGGACCGGCAGCCCGGCGACGTCCTGCACGAGGTGGAGGACTTCGCCAGGCGCCGGCCGGGCTTGTTCGTCCTCGCGGCTGCGGGCGCCGGCCTGCTCGTCGGGCGGTTCCTGCGCGGCGCGAAGGACGCGTCGGGCGAGGATGACGAGGCCGCACGGCAGGAACCGAGCACGCCCGGCGGCCCGTACGGCGGTGGTACCTCGGGCGCCGGTACGTCCGGCGGTACCGACGCCGGCGGCCTGAGCGGCACGGGCGCGGGACCTGTCGGTTCCGGGGCGCAGGGCGGTGAGCCGGACGTCGGACGGAGCGGTGCGTTCCCGGCGATGTCCAACGACAACCTTCCGCAGGACCCGCGGGTGCCGAGGGCAGCGGGGGAGACGCCGCCGGCCTTCCCGCCCACGGTGCCCGACGGGCCCCGACCGCAGACCACCGGGGGTGAGCACGATGTCGAGCGACCGTGACCCGTTCGCCGCGTCCAGCGCGGCGCCGCCCGCGACCGGCGCCCGGGGCGAGGAGCCCGGGGGACCGGCCCGCGAGCAGAGCATCGGAGAGCTGTTCAGCGAGGTGAGCCGAGACCTCTCGACGCTGGTCCGGCAGGAGGTCGCGCTGGCGAAGGCCGAGGCCGCACAGTCGGCCAAGCGGGCAGGGAAGGGCGCCGGGATGTTCGGCGGCGCCGGCGTGGCGGGGCACATGGTCCTGCTGTTCCTGTCGCTCGCCCTGTGGTGGGCGCTCGGGTCCGCGCTCGGCGGCGGCTGGTCCGCGCTGGTCGTCGCAGCGGTGTGGGCGGTGGTCGCGGCCGTCCTCGCGATGCGCGGGCGCAGCGAGATCAAGGCGGTGGAGGGACTGCCGCAGACGGCCGACTCGGTCAAGAAGATTCCCGACGCACTGCGAGGACACGAGGAGAGGAACCCATGAGCACCAGCGATCCTGACGAGATCCGCGCGGACATCGAGCGCACGCGCGACGAGCTGAGCTACGACGTCGACACGCTCGGCGGCCGTGTGAACCCCAGCAACGTCGCACGGCGCCAGACGGACAAGGTGCGGTCCCGCATGACCCGGGTCAAGGACCGGGTGATGGGCACGGCGCACCACACGAGGGAGTCGGCCGGCGGGACGGCGCACCACGCCGCGGACCGCGGGCGCGAGAAGGCGGCGTCGGTCGCGGACTCGGCCCGGCACACCGCGTCCTCCGTCGCCGAGTCGGTCGGCCACGCACCGCGTGCGATGCGGGAGCAGACGCAGGGCAGCCCGCTGGCCGTCGGCCTGGTGGCGTTCGGCGTCGGCCTCGCGGTCGCGTCCCTCATCCCGTCGAGCCGTGCCGAGCAGCGCGCCGCGACGGCGACCCAGGAGAAGGTCGCACCGCTCGTCGACGACGTGCGGTCGACGGCGAGCGAGGTGGCGGAGGACCTCAAGCAACCCGCGCGGGAGAGCATGGAGTCCGTCCGGGATGCCGCGAAGGATGCCGCGAGGCAGGTCGGCGAGCACGGTCGTGAGGCCGCCGCTGACGTCCGCGAACGGCAGACGGGGAATGGCTGAGATGCCATGACCGAGACCGACGACGCGTCCGAGCGGGTCGGTGCGCCCGCGCCCGACGACCGGCGCAAGCCGGACGCACCGCCGGAGCTGCACCGCACGACGTGGACGTACGTGCTGCGGAACACGGTGCGGCAGTTCTCGGGGGACCAGTGCCTCGACCTGGCCGCCGCCCTGACCTACTACGCCGTGCTCGCCGCGGCGCCGGCCCTGCTGGCGCTGGTGTCGGTGCTCGGCCTCGTGGGCAGCGGCGGCCAGGCCGTCGAGCAGGTGATCGGCACGCTGGAGGGCGTCGTGCCGCCGGACGCGTTGTCGGTCGTCGCGCCGCTCGTCCAGAACGCCGCAGGCGGCGGGGCGGGCCTCGCTCTCGTGGTCGGTGTCGTGGTCGCCCTGTGGTCGGCGTCCGGGTACGTCGGCGCGTTCGGCCGCGCGATGAACCGGATCTACGAGATCGACGAGGGGCGCCCCGTCTGGAAGCTGCGCCCCGTGATGCTGCTCGTCACCCTGGTGGCGGTCGTGATCGCCGCGCTGGTCGTCGCGTCGCTCGCGCTCAGCGGGCCGGTGGCCCGTGCGGTGGGCGATGCCGTAGGCCTCGGCTCGACCGCCGTGACGGTCTGGAGCATCGCCAAGTGGCCAGTGGTGCTGCTCCTCGTCGTGGTGCTGGTCGCGATCCTCTACCGCGTCACGCCGAACGTGCGCCAGCCCAGGATGCGGTGGCTCAGCGTGGGCGCGTTCGTCGCCATCCTCGTGTGGGTGCTGGCGTCCGCCGGGTTCGGCGTCTACGTCGCGACGTTCGCGAGCTACGACGCCACCTACGGATCACTTGCCGGGATCATCGTGTTCCTGCTGTGGCTGTGGATCACCAACCTCGCGCTGCTCTTCGGCGCGGAGCTCGACGCGGAGCTCGAGCGTGGGCGCGAGCTCCAGGCGGGCATCGCCGCCGAGGAGTCGGTGCAGCTCCCGGCCAAGGACGCACGCGCGAGCGACAAGCGTGCGGCGAAGCGGCAGAAGGAGGTCGAGCGCGGCAGGGACCTGCGGGTGGCGGCCGCCCGCCGAACCGACGACAGAGCCGAAGACAGAGCCGACGACAGAGCAGACGACAGAGCCTGACGGAGGAATGCATGACGACGAGGGACGATGCCTCGCACCCTGAAGCCGCCCCGTTCCCTGGTGCCGCCCCGAGCGCCGAGGAGGTGACCGTCACGGCCTGTCCCGACGGCCCGCTGCTGGTGCGCGGCCCGGCGGAGATCCTGGGGCCCGACGGCGAACCGGTGCCACGCACGCGCGCGACCGTCGCGCTGTGCCGCTGCGGCGGCACGGCCATCGCCCCCTGGTGCGACGGGACGCACAAGGTGAACGGCTACCGCACGGACGGCTGATCCGGCGGCTGATCGGATGGCTGGTCGGATGGCTGGTCCGGTGGCGTCCCCACCCGGAAGGCCCGCGCACGCGCGTACGCGTGGAACCGGTCGAACGTCTCGACCTGACGCAGGCCCTGGTCGATCAGGTCGTCGACCTGTTCGGCGTCCAGGCCGAGCTCGTCGGCGTGCTCGCGCAGCGTCCGCCAGCCACCGATCTTGCCCACCACCACCGAGCGCATGAGCTCCGCCTCGAGCACCGCGGACATCGGAGACCTCTGGACGACGCGCCCGTTCAGCTTGAGCCTGCCCGCCTTCTCGCCCAGCCACGCCGCCACCTGGCGGTGCCGGCGGACCGGTGCCCCCAGCCTGTCCAGCAGGTCGCGGTACAGCTCACGCTCACCACGGAGCTGCTCGGTGATCTCGGCCAGCTCGGCGTGGAACGGGGTGTCCCGGTAGCCGCGGGTCATGCGCTCGCTGCGCTCCAGACCCGCCGTCGCGCCGGTGAAGTGGTCCGAGAGGTAGAGGCCGAACAGGTCCCGGTCCATCGAGTCAGGGATCCGCACCGGGCCGCGGTGCCGCAGCGGCAGCACGGAGCCGCCGGCCGGCCGGGGCGTCGCCGGCCGCAGGGGAGCCGAGCGCAGACCCTGGCCGACCGCCATGCCGCCGACCAGGTCCTCGACGGCCTGTGCGGCGGTGCGGCGCGGTACCCAGCCCAGCTCCTCCTTGATCCGGGACGTGTCGAGCACCGGCACGGTCATCGCCATGTCGAGCCAGCCAGGGTCCGCCCGGACCAGGCGCGCGTCGTACGCGACGGCCAGCGCCGCACGGACGGTGGCGGGCGGCACCTCCACCACCCGGCCGTGACCGACGATCCGCGCGAGGTCCGCGCCGTGCAGCAGATCGTCCGCCGCGACGTTGAAGGCACCGCT
Source organism: Promicromonospora xylanilytica (assembly GCF_054782895.1). Classification (NCBI taxonomy): domain Bacteria; kingdom Bacillati; phylum Actinomycetota; class Actinomycetes; order Micrococcales; family Promicromonosporaceae; genus Promicromonospora; species Promicromonospora xylanilytica. The sequence continues at coordinate 168,003 of NZ_BAAGRP010000007.1, read as the reverse complement.
CGCCCGCTCGACCACCACGCGGCGGTACGCGTCGGCGACGTCGGTCGCATGGACCGCCTGCAGGCGCAGCCCGGCGGGCAGCGGCAGCACGGGCGGGCGGCCCCGCCGCAGTAGCTGCACCGGCACGAGCGGCCCCAGGAAGTAGCGCACGATCGACTGGGCGGCGTCGGCCTGGAAGATGAGCGCCGGGCGCAGGCGCGCCACCGCGACGTCGGGGTGCGCCGCCTCGAACTCGTCGAGCACCCGCTCCTGCGCCGCCTTGTCCACGCTGTAGTGCGACGTCGGGATCCCCCGGGTGGGCCAGCCCTCGTGCCGGGGTGCGTCGTCCTCGACGGGGGAGTACGCCCCTACCGACGAGGCGACGACGAGGTGCGGCACCCCCGCGAGCGCCACCGCCTCGGCGACCCGGCGCGTGCCCTCCACGTTGGTGCGGCGCAGCAGGTCGCGCTCGCGGTTGGGCTGGACCAGCCACGCGAGGTGCACCACGGCGTCCGCGCCCCGGAACTGCTCGGCGAGCCGCTCGACCGTCGTCGCTGTGCTGCCCTCAGCGGCGACGTCGATCGCCGCCCACTCGGCGTGTCGGTACTCCTCGGCGTTGCGGTCGGGCAGTCGGGTGGCGACACCCAGCACCGACGTGACCCGGCCTTCCGCGCGCAGAGCACGCAGGAGGGCGGTCCCGGCATTCCCTGTGGCCCCGACGATGACGACGCGCATGGAGCCACCGTCGCACCGGCTCGAGGTGTTCGCATCCGGCGACGGACCCGCGTGGCGCGTCTCGCGGGTCGGCGGGTGTGCCCTCATGCTGGCGGTATGCCTGGCGCTACCGTGCACCGTGTGAACCGGTCCAGCGACGGCGGCCGCACGGTCGTCGGGCACGTGCGCGGTCCGCTCGACGCGGACCGCGCCGTGGTGCTCGTGCACGGGGTGGGCTCGTCGTCGCGGGCCTACCAGAAGCTGGCCGGCCACCTGGTGGCGCACGGCGAGGTGCACGCGGTCGACCTGCCGGGTTTCGGCACGTCCCCGCACCTGACCCACGACGTCTCGATCCCCGAGCACGCCGCCGCCGTGGCGCGGTACGTGCGGGAGCACGTGCTCGGCGCGGGTCTGACCGCCCCCGTCGTCGTCGGCCACTCCATGGGCGCCCAGGTGGTGGGCCAGCTGCTCGCGGACCACTCCGACGTCGCGTCGGCGGGTGTTCTCGTCGGCCCGACGGCGGAACCCGGCACGCGCAGCCTGCGTGGCCAGGCGGCCCGTCTGGCGATCGACGCGGTGGGCGAGCGCCCGCGCACCGTCGGCGTGCTGCTCGTCGACGCCCTGGTGCGCTGCCGTGTCCCGTACTACCTCGGGCAGCTGCGCCACGTCATCGAGTACCGGCTGGAGGATGCCCTGCCACGGTCCGTCGTACCGGTCGTGGTGGTGCGCGGCGAACGTGACCCCGTCGCGCCGCCGGAGTGGGTCGAGCTGCTCGCGGCCCGCGCGCCGATCGGCACCCACCGCACTGTGCGGGGTCGTCACCACGCCATGGACACGGACCCCGCGGGCGTCGCCGGAATCGTGCTCGAGGCGTGGCGCGCGGCGGGACGAGGCATCGGGTGACCGGGCGCCGTCGTTCACCGGGCGGCACGCTGGCCCGGCTGGGGGCGTGGGCCGCCGACTACGCGTGGGCCACGGACCGCCAGCTGCGCCACCTCGTGCGACGCCCGGACCTGCCGGTGGCAGCGGGCGGGGCGGGCGGCGGGGCCGGCACGCGGGCGCCGGTCGTGCTCCTGCCGGGCATCTACGAGACGTGGGAGTTCCTGGACGCCGTCGCGACCGCCCTCGCCCGCGCGGGGCACCCGGTCCACGCGGTCCCGGGTCTCCGGCACAACGCGCGGCCCGTCCCCGAGTCGGCCGACGTCGTGGTCGAGCACCTCTCGCGCACCGGTCTGAGCGGCGCCGTCCTTGTGGCGCACAGCAAGGGCGGGCTGATCGGCAAACGGGTGCTGCTGTCGCCGGCGAGCGACCGGCTGCTCGGTATGGTCGCGATCGCCACTCCGTTCACCGGATCGCGGTGGGCCCGGTACATGTTCTCGCGGGCCCTGCGGTCGTTCGACCCGCGGGACCCCGTGCTCCTGGCGCTGGCCGGTGAGCTGCTCGTCAACGAGCGCATCACCGCGGTCTACCCACGGTTCGACCCCCACATCCCCGAGACGGGGAGGCTCGCGGGCGCGCGGAACATCGAGCTCCCGCTGTCCGGACACTTCCGGCCGCTGGGCCACCCGCTGCTGGTCGACACGGTCGTGCGCGAGGTGGCGCGGGTCGAGGCGGAGCAGGCGGCCGCCTGAACAGGATGCGGTCGATCAGGATGCGGTCGACGCCGGGGTTGCCGTCCGCCTGCCTCCGCGTGGTCCACTGGGACGTGCTCACCGTGCGCCACCGCTCGCCGCGCCGGCTCGACGTCGCCCTGACGCTCGGGCAGCTCGGTCACGGGCCGGCGGACCCGACGTTCCACCGCGCCGTGGACGGGACGCTCTGGCGTACGTCGCTGCTGCGTACCGGTCCGGTGACGCAGCGGTTCGTGCCGGCAGGGCCCCACGAGGTGGTGGTGCACCTGTGGGGCGACGGCGCCGCGGAGGCCGCTGAGGCCCTGCCCACGCTGCTCGGCGAGGACGACGACACCACGGGGTTCGCGCCCCCGTCCCAGGTGCGCGACGCCCATCGGCGCGCGGCGGGGATGCGGATGGCGCGCAGCGGCCGGGTGCTGGAGGCGCTGGTGCCCGCCGTACTGGAGCAGCGCGTCCAGACCGTGACCGCGCACCGGGCCTGGCGGTGGCTCGTGCGGCGGTACGGTACGCCGGCGCCCGGCCCCGTGCCGGCGGACCTGCCGAGCGGGCCGGGTGGTGGTCTGCGCGTCGTGCCTGACGCGCGCACGTGGGCGAGGATCCCCGTCTGGGACTGGCACCGGGCGGGCGTCGACCCCGGTCGCGCCCGCACCGTGGCACGGTGCGCGCTGGTGGCGCCGCGACTCGAGGAGGCGTGCGGGCTGGTGCCGGCGGAAGCCCGCGCGCGGCTGGAGAAGGTGCAGGGCGTGGGCGTGTGGACGTCGGCGGAGGTGGCGCAGCGCGCCTTCGGCGACGCGGACGCCGTGTCCGTCGGCGACTTCCACCTGCCGGCCGCCGTCGGCTGGGCGCTGGCCGGCGAGCGTACCGACGACGACGGCATGCTGCGGCTGCTGGCGCCGTACGCCCCGCACCGGCACCGGGTGGTCCGGCTGCTCATGCTGGACGGGCGGCACAAGGCGCCTCGGCGCGGGCCGAAGCTGCCGATCCCGGACTACCGGGCGTTCTGAGAGCCGTTCCTGCTCTTCGCGACGCACCCGGCCACGGCCCACCCGGCCACGAGCCACCAGGCCACGACGTAGAGGAGCAGCGCCGCGACGAGCGCCGCGCACGCCCCGGTGACGGCGGACGCGATCGCTACCTCGAACGTCTCTCCTGCGGACAAGCCGGTGGCGCCCCAGAGCTCGACGGTGCCGGCGACCGCGCCGACGGCGACCACGCCCGCGACGACCAGGCCGAGCCGGAGGGCGCTCCGGCGGTCCGCCGCGGCCCGCCGCACCGTCCGGGACCTGCGCCGCCACAGGTACACGGCGAGCACCACCAGTCCGACGACGGTGCTGACGTGCTGCAGCGCCCTCGCCCACGTGAGGCCTTCGACCAGCTGGTCGGTCAGGAACGGTACGTGCAGCACGACCCAGCCGTCGCCGTGCGTGAAAGAGTCCCAGACCAGGTGTGTGGCGATGCCGATCAGCAGGGACAGCAGCACCCAGCCGCCACGGCGCAGCACGGTGGCCGGGTCGCCCGGCTCGGACGACGGGGGCGGGCCGGCGGGCAGCAGGGCACCGACCGGGCGGCGAGCGAGCAGGTACAGACCCCACAGGGCGAGGGCGTAGGGGAGGGCGACGGTCAGCGCACCGAGCGGCCCGTGCGACGTCGTCGCGTTCATGAACGGCTCGTACCAGGACTCGGCGGTCACGGGGACCGGCACCGTCCGAGCGAAGTACGGCATGTCGGGTGCCACCGCCCCCGCGACCAGTGCGGCGGCGCTGAACGGGCGTCGCACGAAGGGCAGCACCGCTGCGGGATGGGAGAGCGTGAACGGCATCCGTCGTCCTTCGGAGCTCGGGCGGGTCAGGATGGCCAGATCAGGGCGGCCAGATCAGGGCGGCGGCACGGCGTCGCAGAGTGCGTCCGCGGGCAGTCGTCGGACCATACCCCGTCCCTCACGCGCTGCGACTTCCGTCGCCCCCGCGACGGCCGCCACCCGCCGCGACGGCCGCCACCCGCCGCGACGGTCGATCCCGCGTCCGGGTCGAGGCGGTCAGGAATCGAGAAGCCCGCAGCGCCCGCCCCGGATAACGTCGAAGGCACCGGTGGGCGCGGGGTCCACCCGTACGGAAGGGCAGATCGCGATGAGCAGCACGGCAGGCCGGCACGAGCACGTCGATCCCTCGACCGGAACGTTCTCGGAGGAGGAGCGCGCGGCGATGAGAGCGCGGTCCGCCGAGCTGAGGGCGGAGGCCCGCGGCGGCCGCGGGGCGAAGAAGGCGGCACGGGACGAGGCGGCGGTACTGGCGAAGATCGCCGACATGGCGTCGCCGGACCGCGAGCTGGCGGGCCGCGTGCACGACATCGTGATGGCCGCCGCCCCCGAGCTGGCCCCCAAGCTAATGTACGGGCAGCCCGCCTACGCCCGGGACGGCAAGGTGATCTGCTTCTTCCGCAGCGGGCAGGCGGACAAGGAGCGCTACTCGACGCTCGGGTTCGGCGCAGACGCCGCCCTCGACGAGGAGGGCGGCATGTGGCCGACGTCGTACGCGTTGACCGGCCTGGACGACACCAGCGCGGCCGCGATCACCGAGCTCGTCAGGAGGGCTGTGGGCTGACCTCCGCCAGCACGTCCACCAGAGCCGCCACGGACGGGATCACATGGGTGTGCGGCGCCGTCGCGAGCGTCTCCCTGGGCACGCCGCCGCTGAGGACGCCCACCACGACCCCGGCCCCGGCGTTGGACCCGGCCTCGAGGTCGAGCACGGTGTCGCCCACGGTGAGCACGTCGGCGGTCCGCAGCACACCGGTGCGCTCCATCGCCCGGTGGACCATGTACGGCGCCGGCCGGCCGGCCGGCACGTCGTCTGTGCACACGACGGCGTCCACCGTGCCGTCCCGCCAGCCGAGCCGGTCGAGCAGGAGGTCGGTGACGTCCGCGGAGAACCCGGTCGTCAGCGCGATCTTCGCGCCCCGGTCGCGGAGCGCGGCGAACGCGTCGACCACCCCGGGCATCGCCACGGGCGGCGTCGTGTCGTACGTCTCGCGGAGCAGCCGCTCGAAGTCGGTGAACGTCTCCTCGACGGCGGTCGGGTCACCGCCCAGCGCGAGGAGGGCGCGGATGGCCGTGCGCTTGTCGGCGCCCATCCAGTGCGCGACGTCGGAGACCTCAGCCGTGCTGCCGTGCCGGCGGACCGCGGCGTGCAGCGCGCGGTAGACGGCGCCTCCTTCTTCCACGGTCGTGCCGGCGATGTCCAGGGCGGCGAGAGCGATCATGAGCGGTTCCTTCCAGAGGGGTGGTACGAGATGCGGGAGTGGGCGAGCCGGGGCTGGCCAGATCTGACGGAGCCGGTCAGCTCGTGAGCCCGGCCTGGTCGAGCACCCGGGCGGCGAGGCCGAGGCCCGTCGTCATCCCGATGCCCGTGGTGACCGTCGCGACGTGCACCCCGGGTTCGGGCTCGGCGACCAGGAACTCCTCGGGCGCGGTCGCGTACGTGCCCTGCCAGCGCTCGACCACGGTGAGCTCCGTGCCGGGCCGATCCGTGCCGGACCGATCCGTGTTGGGCAGCCCTGTACCGGGCAGCCCTGTACCGAGCAGGTCGGTGAGCAGCCGCAGCAGCACGGCGTAGCCCTCCTCGTCCTGGAACACGGGTGCGTCGACCCCGCGGAGGTGCGTGTCGCCGACGATCAGCGTGCCGTCGCGCTGAGGCGTCAGCATCAGGTTGACGTCCCAGGCCGCCGCGGCAGGGTCCGCCGCGGCGAGCTCCTCGGCGACGAGGTGTGCCGACGGGCAGGCGGCCAGGGCCGCGTAGCGGACCATCGACCAGCCCGTGAGCACGGGGCCCGCGAACCGCGCGGCGGAGGGCCGGACCCGGAGCATGTGCAGGCGGCAGCGACGTACCTGAGCCTGCGCGGCGACGTCAGGCAGCAGGCGGTCGAGGTCGTGGTGGGCGGCGACGATCACGACGTCCGCGTCCAGGCGGCCCCTCGTGGTCTCGACGCGGCCCGTGCCGACCGCGCGGGCCGCCGTCCGCCACCGGAAGGTCACGCCCTGGCTCTCGAGCCAGGCCGCCAGTGCGGGGGCCGCGACTCGCGGGTCGACCTGGAGGTCCAGCGGCAGGTGCGCGCCCCCGACGACGGGTTCCGGGCGGACCGGGGCGCTCGCCCGCGTCCGGTCGGCGTCGAGCAGGCGCACCTCGTGGTCGCCGCGCTCGGCGGCCAGCTCCTCGAGCAGCCGCAGTTCCGTGCTCGTCCGTGCGACGACGTGCGTGCCCGTCGTCGCGACGGTGAACCCCGCGGCAGAGCCGAGCGACAGCCAGCGTTCCCGCGCCGCGAGCGCGTACTCGCGAGCGGGACCCGCCTGCGCGGTGACGCCGACGTGCCCGAAGTTCTGCACGGAAGCCCCCACCACCGAGCCCGCCTGCTCGATGACGGTCACGCGGTAGCCGCGCCGGTGTGCCTCGGCCGCCGCGCCGAGCCCGACGATGCCGGCGCCGACGACCACGACGTGTGCTGCGCTCGTGGGGGCTGTGCTTGCGACGGCTGTGCTTGCGACGGCTGTGCTGCTGGCGGCTGGGCGGGAGCTGGTCACTGGGGGTCCTTCCGACGCTGGGGCGAGAGCTGGGTGCACGGCTGGTCGTTCACGCGGGAGTCACCTGGCCGGGCTACGGTCCGCGGGTGACCAAGTCGACGGAGATCGTCCGGGTGCTCGCCGAGGAGCTCGCGAACGTCCCGCCGGGTACCCGGGTCGCGTCGGAGGCCGACGTCGGCCAGCGGTTCGGCGTCGGGCGCGCGGCCGCCCGCGCCGCCCTCGGTGAGCTGGAGCGCCGCATGCTCGTGAGCCGCATCCAGGGCGGCGGAACCTTCACGCGGCGGCGCGTCGACTACCTCGTCGCGCCGGGCCGTGCCCCGTCCTGGAGCCGGACGGTCCGGGAGGCCGGGGCGACGCCGCGCACCGTCGTCCTGGCGTGCGACGAGGTCCCGCTGCCCGGCTCCGTCGCGCACGCGCTCGGGGTCGAGCCGGGGGAGCCCGGCTTCCGCCTCGTGCGCAGGTCGTTCATCGACGGCATGCCCGCCGCGTGGGGCGTCGAGTGGCTGACGGTGACGCTGGTGCCCGAGCTGCCTGCCGCCCTGCGCCACGAGGAGTCGCTCGACGCGATCCTGCGCGAGGTCGCCCGGGCGGATCCGGAGCGCGCCTGGACGCGGGCCAGCATGGAGTCCGCCCCCGACGACGCGAGCGCCGGGCTCGGCTGCCGGCCGGGCGACCCCGCCTGGCTGATCGCGAGCCTCGCCCGGGACGGCACCGACGGGCGCCCGCTGCTCTCGACCCACCGGTGGGTGCGCGCGGACGCCGTCCGGGTGATCGTGGAGCTGGGCGCGCCCGAACAGGTCGCTCATCAGGAACAGGTCGCTCAGGAACAGGTCGCTCACGGGACCACCGCCGCCCGGGGCGCGGTACCCGCCGGGCCCGTGAGCAGCGACCCGACCTGAGACAGGCCGACGGCGGGGCTCACGAGCTCGTGCCACGGCACCGTGTCCCGCGTGCGGGCCAGCAGCTCCAGGCCGGCGTCGAGGTGCCGGGGCTCGTAGTTGTGCACGCCCGTGACGGTGAGCCAGCCACGCACCACGCGTTCCGCGTCGAGCGGCACGGGCGCAGCCGGGGCCACGGAGCCGGCCAGCACGAGTCGCCCGCCGACGTCGAGGGAGTCGAGGCACCGGGTCACCGCGGGGCTTGCCCCGGAGAGCTCGATCGCGACGTCGACGGGCCCGAGCGGTGCGGCGCCGTCCGGCCCGTCGACATCGTGCGCCGAGGTCGCGCCGAAGCGCAGCGCGAGGTCGAGGCGCTCGCGGTCCGGGTCCGTGACCAGGACCTGGGCGGCACCCGCCGCGCGCGCGGCCGCGACGGCGGTGATGCCGAGCATCCCGGCGCCGCTGACCAGGACGCGGCGTCCGGCGAGGGGGCCGGCGGCCTCGAGGGTGGCCATGACCGTCGCGGTCGCGCAGCCCGCCGGGGACGCGAGCTCGTCGGGCAGGCCGGCCGGTACGCGGACGACGGCCGCGCCGGCCGGCAGCAGGATGTGCCGGGCGTAGGTCCCGCTGAGCGGCCAGGCCGACGCGAACCCCTCGTGCCCCACCTTGCGGACCGACCGGCACTTGGCGGAACGGCCGGCGGCGCACCGGTCGCAGGCGCCGCACGCGACGGTCACGCCCCAGACCACCCGGTCGCCGGGCACGAGGCGGCGGGCGTCGGCGTTGCGGGTGGTCTCGTCGTGGGTGGTGTCGTCCGGACCCGTCGCGACGACGTCGCCCACCGCCTCGTGCCCGAGGACCGACGGGACCGGCGCGGCGCGCCGGCCCGACACGGTGTGCCGGTCGCTCCCGCAGACCGTGGTGAGCCGGATGCGGACCAGCACCTCACCGGGTCCCGGTGCGGGGAGCGGTACGTCGACGAGGCGGACCGCGTCGCCGCCCTCCCACAGCGCGACCTGCGTCGTGGTAGGGGTCAGGTCTGGATGGGTCAGGTCAGCAGAGGTCAGGTCAGTTGTGCGCGGATCCACCCGGAGAGCCTCTCGATGAGCAGGACGACGACGAACACGAGCAGCACGATGCCGCCCACCACCTCGAACCGGAGGGTGCGCACCGCCTCGAACAGCAGGAATCCGACCCCGCCGGCGCCGACGATCCCGAGGATCGTCGAGGTCCGGATGTTGACGTCGAGCAGGTAGAGGGCCGAGCCGACGACCGACGGAAGGCTCTGGGGCAGGACCGCCGCGAAGAGCACCTTCCACCAGCCGCCGCCGACGGACCGCACCGCCTCGGCGGGTCCCGAGGGAATCTCCTCGACGGCGTCGGCGACCAGCTTTCCGAGAAACCCGATCGAGCCGATGCCGAGCGCGATGGCACCGGCGACCGGCCCGAGCCCGACGGCGGCGACGAGGATCACCGCGAGGACGAGCTCCGGGACTGCCCGGACCACGAGGACGGTGGCGCGCGCGGCGGCGTGCACGGCGGGGTGCGGTGCCACGTTCCGCGCGGCGAGCAGCCCGAGGGGGAGGGAGAGGGCCACCCCGATCGCCGTCGCCACGAGCCCGATGGCGAGCGTCTGGAGCAGGGCCTCCCAGAGCACCGGGCCGAGCGACGTGAGGTCGGGCGGGAAGGTGCGCCCGGCGACCGCGAGCAGGTCGGGCACGGACGTCACCAGGGCGACCGGATCGATGCCGAGGCGGACGAACGCGAGCACCGTGAGGGCGACCGCCGCTCCGCCGGAGAGGAACCGCACCACCCGGTCGCGCTCGAAGCGAGGGCTGCGGGGTGCGAGCAGCGCGCGCCGGACCGCCATCGACAGCAGCTCCATGGCGGCGACGACCACGAGGATGACACCGACGATGCCGAGCGCCTTCGGGTACACGAGGCCGCGCAGGGCGTCCTGGAGCGCGAACCCGATGCCGCCCGCGCCGACGAAGCCGAGCACCACCGACGTGCGCAGGTTGATGTCGACCCGGTAGACGAACGCCGAGATCCACGCGGGCACCACCTGGGGCACCACCCCGTTGAGCAGCTCGCGCAGCGGGCCGACGCCGACGCTGCGCACCGCCTCACGGGGGCCCGGGTCGGCGTCCTCGATCGCGTCGGCGAAGAGCTTGCCGAGCATGCCGACCGAGTGCAGCGCGAGCGCGAGCACGCCCGGCAGCACGCCGAGCCCGAGCGCGCGGACGAACAGCACCGCGAACACGAGGTCGGGCACCGCGCGGCAGAACGTGATGAGGCCGCGGGCGACGGCGGCCACGGCGGGGTGCGGCGTCGTCGTGCGCGCGGCGAGGAACGCGAGCGGAACGGACAGGACGGTCGCGAGCACGGTCCCGAGGAACGCCATGAGCACCGTGTCGAGGGTGAGCGCCGCGATGCGGGCCGGGTCGTCGAGGCGCGGCGGGAGCATCCGCTCCACGAGCGAGGCCACGTTCTCCCCGCCGGCGACCAGCGTGGGCAGGTCCAGGCCGATCGACGACGCCGCGACGAGCGTCAGCAGCACCGCACCGCCGGCGAGCCAGCGCAGCACGCGCTGCTGCGGCGTCGGCGGCAGCGGGGAGCGACCGCCGGGGCGGCGCTCGGCCGGGGTGTGCTCGGCGGGGGTGTGCTCGGCGGGGGTGTGCTCAGCCGGGGTGTGCTCGGTGGCGCGGCGCTCGGGCGCGCGGCCCTCGCGGGTGACGGGTGCGCTCACGTCAGGACCTCGACCGGTTCGACGCGGCGGTAGATCGACATCGCGTCGTCCCTGGTCAGGCCGGCGGCAGGCCGGTCGAGGACCTTCTTGCCGCTGCGCAGGCCGACCAGCCGGTGCGCCCACCCGAGCGCCAGGTCCACCTGGTGCAGGGTGCACACGACGGTCAGCCCCTCCTCGGCGCACACGCGCACGAGGAGGTCCATCACCGCGCCCGCGTTCTCCGGGTCGAGCGACGCGACGGGCTCGTCGGCCAGCACGAGCTGGGGGCGCTGCATCAAGGTCCTCGCGATGGCGACGCGCTGCTGCTGACCGCCCGAGAGGGTGTCGGCCCGCTGATAGGCGTGGTCCGCGAGGCCCACCCGCTCGATGTGGGCGAGCGCCTCGTCCCGCATCCCTCGCGGGTACGTCGTGACGCCGTACCGCGGGCCGCGCACCCGCCCGAGCCCGCCGATCAGCACGTTCTCCAGGCAGGTGAGCCGCCCGACGAGGTTGAACTGCTGGAACACGAAGCCCACCTCGGTGCGCAGCCGGCGCAGCTCGCGCCCCGACGCACGGTCGACCCGCGTGCCCGCCACCGTGACCTCACCGGCCGTGGGCCGGTGCAGCCCGTTGAGGCAGCGCAGCAGCGTCGACTTGCCCGAACCCGACAGCCCGAGCAGCACGAGCAGCTCGCCGCGCGCCACGTCGAGGTCGATGCCGGCCAGGGCCGTGGTGCCGTCGAACTCCTTGGTGAGGCCGCGGACCTGGACGACGGGGGCTGTGCCGTCCGGGGCTGGGCTGCCGGGCCGCACCGTCAGCCCTCGCACTTGTCCGACTTGGTGAGCGCGCAGACCTCGCGGGTCCCGTCGTAGTCGGCGTCCTTCGCAGGCGCGAAGCCCCAGGCATCCTCGTCGGTGAGCAGGCAGTCGCCGTCGCAGTACCCCTGCGACAGCAGGTGCTCCGAGTTGGCCTTCTCGGTGATGAGGTCCGCGAGCTTGGCGTTCACGTCGTCGCCGAGGGCGTCGTTGCCGACGAACAGCGAGCCGGAGATCTTGGGGGAGCGCCACACCTCCTTCAGGTCACCGTCGGCCAGGTCTCCCGCGGCGGGAAGCGTCTCGGTGACCATGGACTCCATGGCGAAGCCCGCCTCGCAGTCGCCGGCGGCGACGCCGAGCGCCGAGGCGTCGTGCGCCCCCGCGTAGACCGGCTGGACCCCCGCCGCGACGTCGGCCTCCTTGCCGGAGGCGATCACGCCGGCGTCGATCAGGCCGGAGCTCGGGTACAGGAAGCCAGACGTCGACCCCGGGTCGACGAAGCACACGCTGCGCCCCGCGAAGTCCTCGAGGCCGTCGATGTCGCTGTCGCCAGGGGCGATGCCGAGCGAGTAGTAGCCGGGCTCGGCGTCCTTCGCCTCGATGGCGGCTCCGAGCGGGGTGATCGCCGCGTCGTTGTGCGTGGCGATCACGTACGCGAACGAGCCGAGGAACGCGATGTCGACCTTCTCCGCGATGAGCCCCTCGATGACGCCCGCGTAGTCGGACGCCTGACTCACCTCGACGGTCGCGCCGGTCTCGGCCTCGAGCATCGCGACGATCGGGTCGTACCCCGCGGCGAGGTCCGTCGAGTTCTCAGCCGGGATCGCGGCCAACCGGATCACCGACGGGAAGCCCTCTGCGGTGGTGCTCCCGGCCGCGGCCCCGGAACCGCCGGCACACGCGGACATCGTCAGCATCGTCGCCGCGGCGAGCGCCACCGTGGCGAGGGTCTTGGTGCTCTTCATCATCTCTCCGGTCGTAGCCGTTCTGGCGGTGCCCGGTCCGGGCGCCGTCGCCGAGTCTGTGAGGCCGCGGAGAACCGTCGGCCCTGCGGTGGTGAACGGCGGGTGAACTGTCGTTCACCGTCCCGCCAGGTCGTCCGGACAACATGGGGCGGTGAACCATGCGACGAGCCGGCCTTCGGAGCAGCCGGTGCAGCCGGTGCAGCCGGTGCGGGTGGGCGGCTGGCCGATCGGGACGACGCCGGAGGACTGGACCCTCGTCGGCGTCACCGCCGTCCTGCCCGACCAGGTGGTCGAGGACGCCCGGGTCGTCGCCCGCGACGGCCGCATCGTCGAGGTGGGCCGGCGCCGGCCCGGCGCGGCCGCAGACCTCGACGGCGGCGGAGCGCTGTGCCTGCCGGCCCTGGTGGACGTGCATACCGACGTCCTGGCGCACGAGCGCCGTCCGCGACCGGGGGCCGACCTCCCGCTCGACCTCGCCGTCCGCACCGCCACCGAACGCCTCGCCGGCTGCGGCGTGCTCACCGCCTTCCACGGCGTGCCCTTCGGCGCGCACACGCCGGTCGGCCTGCCCGCGGGCGCGCCCGGACCCGAGGACCTGCTACACGCGCTCCAGGCGCCGGAGGCCCGGGCGTCCGGCGCGCGGGTGCTGCACCGGCTCGACATCCGCAGTCCCGCCGGGCTCGCGGCGCTGGAGGCCGCGCTCGCCCAGGCCTCGCCCGACGACATCCCGCCGCTCGTCTCGCACGAGGACCACACGCCGGGGATCGGGCAGTACGCCGACCCCGCGGACATGGAACGCCTCCTGGTCGGCCGCGAGGGCTTCTCCGCCACCGCCGCGCGCACGCACGTCCAGGGCTGGCGCAGCGAACGTGAGGAGCGGGCCGACGTCGCCGCGGCGACCCTCGCCAGGCTCGGCGACCTCGCCACCGCCGGGCGCGTCCGGCTGGCGGGCCACGACCCCGAGACGCCCGGTGACATCGAGGCGCTCGCGGCCCGGGGCGGCGTCATCGCTGAGTTCCCGACGACGGTCGCGGCAGCCCGAGCCGCGCACGAGCGGGGGCTGTCCGTGGTGGCCGGCGCTCCCAACGTGGTGCGCGGCGGCTCGCACACCGCGAACGTCTCGGCGCGCGAGCTCGTGGCGCTCGGGCTGGTCGATGCGCTCGCGTCCGACTACGTGCCCGCCACCCTGCTCGCCGCCGTCGAGGTGCTGGTCCGCGAAGGGCTGGCCGACCTGCCGCGCGCCGTAGCCCTCGTCACCTCCGGCCCGGCGCGTGCGGCAGGGCTCACCGACCGGGGCTCGCTCGTCCCGGGGGCACGGGCTGACGTCGTCCTGGTGCGGAACCTGGGCCGGTGGCCGGCGGTGGTGGCGACGCTCCGGACGGTGGACCGGTGAGGGTGGGTCGGTGACGGCGGATCTGTGACTGTGCCCCGTCGGTGGCCCGGTTGCTCGGTCGCCCGGTTGCTCGGTGGCCCAGGCGAGTTCGGTCGGCGTGAGTTCGGTCGGTTGGTATGAGATCGGTCGGACGATTGACCGATCTCATACCAACCGACCGAACTCACCTCACCCGGCGGTGCATCGGACCGAACTCGGCGGGCGGGCTCACCCCGAGTGGGTCAGGTCCCTGCCCGTCGACTCGCCGGTCGTCTCGGTCGTCTCGGTCGTCTCGGTCGTCTGGGCCGTCCCGGTCGTCCTCGTCGTTCCGGTTGCCTCGATCGTGCCCGCCGTGGAGCCCGACGGACCACCGTCGTTGTCCGCTGCCACGACATGCCCCGTGCCGAACTGCCGGGACAGCGCCCCGCGGAGCCGTTCGCGCGCCGGGAGGTGTCCGTCGTCGTCCGCCCGGCCCGGCGTCGCCGGAACCGGGGTCACGGCCAGGCGCGCCCGCTCCGTGTCGCCGACCGGCTGGTGGATCTCGACGTACCCACCGTTCGGCATGCGGACGACCCGGCCCGTCTCGTGTCCGTGCAACGCGATCTCCCGGTCCTTGCGCTGCAGGCCGATGCAGATGCGCCGGGTCGCCTCGAACGCCAGCGCCGGACCGATGACCACCGCTACCTGCAGCACGGTGATGACCGTCTCGAACGGCACGCTGAACTCGGTCGAGACGATGTCGGCGCTCGCCGCGCCCCACAGGATGCCGTAGAAGAGCGCGCCGGCGACGCCGATCCCGGTGCGTACCGGGACGTTCCTCGGCCGGTCGAGCACGTGGTGCGGGGCGCGGTCCTGGTTCACCCACGCCTCGATGTACGGGTAGACGATCAGGAGCGCGAAGTACGCGCCGATGACGGCGAGCGGGACCAGCGTCGCGAACGTCCACGTCCACCCGCCCCACTCGGTCTCCCAGCCGACCGGGACCAGCCGCAGCGCACCGTCGAGGAACCCCATGTACCAGTCCGGCTGGCTCCCCGCGCCCACCTCACCGACGGACGCAGGCCCGTAGGACCAGACAGGACTGATCGTCGAGGTGGCCCCGAGCAGTACGAGCACGGCGCTCGTGAGACCGACCATGCCGGCGGCGCGGAGCGCGGCGTCGGGCCACAGGCGCAGCCCGAGCGAGGCCGTGGGCCGAGCGGTCGGTGCCGGCTGCGGCTGCCCGTGCCGGACGGCGAGCACGGCCCGCACCGCGATCACCACGACGAGCAGACCGGGGGCGATCACGGCGTGCACGGGGTACAGGTTCTCGATGATCCGGCCGGGGAACGGTCCGCCGAACATCAGGTTCGCCGCCCACGTGCCGATGACCGGGATGCTCAGGACCACACCCTCCACGATGCGCAGGCCCGTGCCGGAGAGCATGTCGTCCGGCAGGGCGTAGCCGCTCCAGCCGGCGAGCAGGACCAGCACGAAGGCCCCGACCAGCAGGACCCAGCTCAGCCGTCGTGGGCGGCGGAACCCCCCGCTGAAGAACGTGACGAGAAGCTGCATGATGATCGACGCGGGCATCACGAGTGCCGCCCAGTGGTGCGTCTGGCGTACCAGGAGCCCGCCGGTCTGCTCGAACGAGATGCGCATGGTCGAGGCGAAGGCCTCGGTCACGGTCGCGCCCTGGAGCGGTCCGTACGGCCCCGCGTAGGTCACCAGCTCGTTCGACGGTGTGTACCAGGTCGCCAGCAGCACGCCCGTCACCGCCAGCACGAGCAGGCACGCGAACGTGACGACGCCGAACAGGTTCGACCAGCGCAGGTGCACCCGCCGTCGGGCCAGCGCGGTGATGGCCGGCGTAGTGATGGCCCGCGCGGTGCGGGTAGCGGGCCGCGCCGACCGACGGCGCGGGTCAGCCGGCATCGCGCACCACGCTCAGGTCGGGCGGGGAGCTCGGCTCGGGCCGGGCGGTCCCTGCGGCGTCGGCGGTGGCATCGGCGAGGACGGCGGCGCCGGATCCCGCGAACGGGTCGCCGCCGGCGAGGAAGGCCGCGCGCGGCCGCTGCACCGTGGACAGCGGGATGATGTCCCGGCCGAAGAACACCGCGGACATCCAGACGAGCAGCACGCGGATCTTGCGCTCCCACGTCGGGACGGCGAGCACGTGGTAACCGCGGTGCATGAGCCACGCCAGGAAACCCTTGATGACCAGACGCCGGTACTGGAAGATCCCGTGCCCGATGCCGAGGGTCGCCACCGTGCCGAGACTGTGGTGGACGTACGGCCGGACCTGCTTGCCGCGCAGGTCGGCGACCAGGTTCCGCGCGAGGAGCTTGCCCTGGCGTACCGCGTGCTGCGCGTTGGGCACGGTCCGCGTGCCGGGGACCGGCGAGGTCAGGTCGGGGACCGCCGCGTTGTCGCCGGCCGCCCACGCGTGCTCGACGAGGGCCTCGTCGCTGCCGACCCGCAGGTCGGCCCGGACCCGGACCAGGCCGCGCTCGTCCACGGGCAGGTCGGTGTTCCGCGCGACGACGGGGTTGCTGCCGTTGCCCGCCGCCCAGATCAGCAGCCCGTTGGCGTACGACTCACCGGTGGACAGCATGATCCGGCCGTCCGCTGCGGAGACCACCCGCGTGCCGAGGTGGACGTGCGCGCCCCGCGCCTGCAGGTGCTTCACGACCCAGCGGCCCGGCCCGTCCGTCACCTCCGGCAGGATGCGGTCGTTCGCCTCGACGAGGTGGAAGGCGAGATCGTCGGCACTGAGCTCGGGGTAGGCACGCAGCAGGCTCGTGGCCAGGGACAGCAGCTCGCCGAACGCCTCCACCCCGGTGAACCCGCCGCCGACGACGGTAACCGTCAGCAGCGCGCGACGTTCGAGGCCGGGCGGGACCAGCGCCGCCCGGTCGAAGGCGGTCAGGAGCTGGTCGCGGATCGCGACGGCTTCCTCCACGTGCTTGAGGCCGATCGCCTCCTCGGCGATGCCCGGGACCGGGAACGTGCGGGTCACGGCGCCCGCGGTGACGACGATGGTGTCGTACGCGATCTCGCGCAGCGCGCCGTCGTTGGTCCGCACCGTGGCCCGGCGGTGCGTGTGGTCGATCGACGTCGTGTGTCCGGCGATGATCGTGGTGCGGCGCAGGTGCCTGCGCAGCGACACCATGACGTGCCGTGCCTCGATCGAGCCGGCCGTCACCTCGGGCAGGAACGGCTGGTAGGTCATGTAACCGTGCGGGTCGACGAGGGTCACCTCCGCCTCGTCGTCACGGAGCTTCTTCTCCAGCTTCCACGCGGCGTAGAAGCCTGCGTAGCCGCCGCCGACGATCAGAATCTTCTCCATCACACCCTCCTGGTGGTCTTACCAGTTCGACAACACAGGACGACCAGACGTGACGTGGTGGTGGTCACAGCGAAGGCATCCGGCGCCGGCCGGGGCTGCATCATCCGCTCCAGCCACGCGGTGAACCGTCGTCGATCGGGCCGTCCATGGGCTGGTCCTTCTCGAAGTAGCTCGCGTACATCACGGCGCACCAGCCGTCCCCGTCGTAGTCGTAGGCAGGGGGGCAGGCAGGGGAGAAGGCAGGGGAGAACGGCTGCTCGATGCCGGTGGCGTTCTGCGGCAGGTTGGGTGGTGGATCGGCGTGCGCGCCGGTGCGACCAGCGCGAGCACGGCGACCAGAGCAGTGGCTGCGAACCTGACCAATCGCGGGGCCGGGGCGGGCTAGCACGTAGGCGAGGCGCAGCCCCGCGCGTTCGGGCACTGACGCGTGACGGAGCGGCCGCCGTCGCACTATCTTGAGGCATGACCAGCGCGACCCCGCCCGCACCGGACGGCCCAGATGCTGGCGGCCTCGAACGGGGCAGCCCGGATCTGCGTGGGCTCGAACCGGGCGGGCTCGAACCGGGCGGGCTCGAGCCGGGCGGGCTCGCACCCGGCCGCGGCGCCACCCTGACGCCCGGCTTTCGCGGTAGGTCACGCCCCGAGGGCGTGACACTGCCTCCTGGGCAGTACGCGGAGGAGGGGTTCCCGGTCCTCTCCGCGGGCCCCACGCCCAACATCGGTACGGCGACCTGGAGCTTCACGGTCACCAACGAGGCCGGCGCGACGAAGTCCTGGACCTGGGCGGAGCTGATGGCCCTTCCGCAGGAGACACCGACGGTCGACATCCACTGCGTCACGCGCTGGTCCAAGTTCGGCACCCGCTGGCGCGGTATCTCCCTCGACGTGCTGCTCGCGGAGGTGGAGTCCACCGCGGAGTTCGCGATGGTCGGCTCCTACGGCGGCTACACCACCAACCTCCCGGTGGCGGACCTGCTGGGCGGCAAGGCGTGGATCGCGCACACCTTCGACGGAAAGCCGCTGCACGCCGAGCACGGAGGCCCTGCCCGGCTTCTGGTACCGCACCTGTACTTCTGGAAGTCGGCCAAGTGGGTGCGCTCGCTCACCCTCATGCCGATGGACCGGCCCGGGTTCTGGGAGAAGCTCGGCTACCACGACCTCGGCGACCCGTGGCGCGAGCAGAGGTATCAGGGTGACTGAGGTGCCAGGGTGACGGAGGTGCCAGGGTGAGTGAGGTGCCGGGATGACTGAGGTGCCGGGTACGGGTGCCCGACCCGGCGAGGCGCAGCGCACCCGGCTCGGCGAGCGGTACGCCGTACGGTCCGGCTGGCAGGTCGCCACCCTGGCGGACCGGCGACCGGAGAGTCCTTCCGCCGTGACCCTCGTGCTCGACGTGCCCGGATGGCCGGGCCACCAGGCGGGTCAGCACATCGACCTGCGGCTCACAGCGCCCGACGGGTACACCGCCGAACGGTCATACTCCCTGGCCTCGGGGCCGACGGCTGCGGGGCCGACGGCTGCGGGCGCGACGGCCGGTGGGGTGACGGCTGCTGGGGCGACGGCACCGGGAGCGAGGGTGGCCGGCCCTGGCCGGGTCGAGATCACCGTCCAACGGGTGCACGACGGCGAGGTGTCTCCGTACCTCGTCGACGAGTTTCCGCCAGGCTCGGCGATCGAGGTGCGCGGGCCCATCGGTGGCTGGTTCGTCTGGGACCCCGTGCTCGACGCCGGCACGCCCGTGCTGCTCCTCGCCGGAGGATCGGGTCTGGTCCCGGTCATGTCCATGGTCCGGGCCCGGCACGAGGCAGGGGACCGGACGCCGGTCCGCCTCATCTACTCGGTCCGGACGGCGGAGGACCAGCTGTACCCCGAAGAGCTGGCGGCGCTCGCGGCCCGCACCGACGGGTTCGAGGCCCGTACGATCTTCACCCGCGCCGTATCGCTGACCGAGCTGCGCGGTCCGCGACGGTTGACCGCCTCCGAGCTGGCCGCCTGGGGCTGGCCGCCCGAGCTGGAACCCCGGGTGTACGTCTGCGGCCCCACAGGATTCGTCGAGGCGGTCACGCGCATGGTGGTGGCCCAGGGCCACGACCCGGCCAGGGTCCGGACGGAACGGTTCGGACCCGCGGCGGACTGAGACACGCTTGCTGGGCTGGGCTGGGCTGGGCTGGGCTGGGCTGGGCTGGGCTGGATCGGGCTCGGGGTCAGCCGGGAGCACCCTCCGCCGTCGGCGCTTGGACCGGGTGCCACATGGGCTGCAGGACCGGGCCGCCCTCGGGCAGGCATATCGGTGCGCCGTGATCGTGGAAGCCGTGCCGCGCGTAGAGCTTGCGGTTTCGCGGGGCCGACGCCTCCAGGTAGACCGGAAGGTCGAGCTCACGCGCCCGGTGGAGGCCGTAGCGGAGGATGGCGGACCCCGCGCCCAGCCTGCGTCGCCGAGGCAGCGTGGCCATGGCCGACAGGTAGACGTGCGGTACGTCAGGGTGCCGAGGCCCCGTGGCGGACAGGACCGCGGCGAGCCGACGGGTGATCAGCCGGTCGTCATCGGGCAGCTCAGGATCTGGCGGGGCGCCGTCCAGCTCGGCCCAGACGGAGGCGGCGACGGGTTCTCCGGTCGACAGGAACGCGACGACGAGCTGCCCGGCGTCGACGGCAGCCCGCAGGGACGACTCGAAGAGCTCGCGGGTATGGTCCTGCCGGAGCTCGGGTTCGGGCTCGACCCACGCCGAGACTTCCTCGTCGGCGAATGCTTCGACGCACACGGGCAGGACCGCGCCGAACTCCGAGGGCACGGACGGTCGGACGGTTCCGGGGAAAGTCGCCATGAAACCAGGCTGATGGATTCGGGCGGGCTGGTGCAGTAGTTTCGTCGCACCGGCTGACGCGACGAAACTAGTCGCGGACGAGTCTGCGATCTGGCGAGTCTGCGATCTGGCGAGTCTGCGAGCCGGCGAAACTCCGAGCAGTTGAGAACTAGGAGCACGGGTACGGGAGTAACGCCGCCGAGGCACGAAGGGTGAGCATGGCGTGTGTGGAGTGCGGGCGGGACCTCGGCCCCGTCGCGGGCACCGGGCGGCCTCGCCGCTACTGTTCCCGGTCTTGTCAGTCGCGGGCGTATCGACGCCGTCGGGACCAGGGCCGTCTCGTGGATCCGATGTCACCACCGCGGCGAGGGCAACAGGCCGTGCCTGAACGCACGCCTGAGCGTGTGCCTGAGCGCTTGCGTGGACGCGGTGCCGGCTCTGGGCCGGGACGTGGGCCGGGACCAGGAAGGCCGTCGGGGTCGAGCCCGGGGTCCGACCTAGGTGCGGGTCCAGACGCCGGAGTGGGTGCTGGATCCGGCGGGGTGTTCGGTGACCTGGTTCAGACCGCCGTCGCGCTGGCTGACGCGGACGGTATCGCCGCCGTCACCCTGCGCACCGTCGCGCATCACGCAGGTGTCGCCCTCTCCGAGGCGCGTCGGACTCTCCGCAACAGGGACACACTCCTGGCGGCCATGGTTCAGCGCCTTCTCTCGCCGCCCCACCGCACGGCGCCGCTGGACGGCACGCCAACCCCGGACGGCGCTGCCTCGCCGGGCCGCACGGCGTCGCCGAACCGCACGCTGCCCCCGGATGGCACGGCCTCGCAGGGCCGCACGGCGTCGCCCGACCGCACCGTGTCCGAGAGCGCGGTCCGGACGCTCACTCGCCTTGCCGAGGAGGAATGGGCGGCTTACCGGGAGCACCCGTGGCTCGTCCCGGTCCTGGCGAGCAGCCGCCCGCCCCTCGTTCCCGCCGTCCTGGAGGCCGCACGGACGAGTACCGAGGTGTTCATGGACCTCGGTCTGGACGCACCGTCGGCTCTCGGTAGATACATCGCACTGAGCGGCTATGTGCAAGGTATGGCCCTGCTGCTCGTCGCCGAACGGGACGAGTCGATGCACTCCGGGAGCGACTACCGCCTCTGGTGGGCGCAGGAGGCACGGCGGCTTGACCGCACGGGCCTTCGTCGTCGGCACCCGTGGCTCGAGGCAGCGAGCGCCGGCGGCCTTCCGGAGACGTTCGACGCCGACGTCGACGCGTGGTTCCGGGACGGGCTTGGCCGCGTGCTCGTCGGGCTGGTGGCGACGGGCGGTGAGGATTCGTAGCCGTAGCCGTAGCCGTAGCTCTCCACCAACACGGACGCGCACGAGAACGTGCGGTGCGAACGTGGTGCGGCTCGGTCACGTGCTCGGGCTGGAGGCGTGGACGGGGTGTCCGTTGCGATCGGTGAAGTGCCAGCCGTTGTCGAAGTGCATGGTGATGCCCTGGCTGTCGACCAGGTCGTGATGGTGCCAGCAGAGCAGGGCGGCGTTGTTGACGCTGGTCTCGCCGCCGTCGGCCCAGTGGCGTATCGCATGGTGCACCTCGCATCGTGAGGGTGGTTGGTCGCACTGGCCGAGGACGCAGTGCTTGTCGCGGGCGATCACGGCTCGCCGGAGCTGACCCGTGATGGTGCGCTGGGTGCGGCCGACGTCAAGGACCTGGGAATCCGGCCCGAACACGATGCGGGTGACCTGGCTGTCGCACGCGAGGCGGCGTAGCAGGCTGGCAGGGACGGGGTGGTTGGTCTCGGTGAACACGGCTGGGGTCTTGATCGTGGGCACCCCGAGTCCGTCGAGCTCGGCCACGCCGGCAACACCAGTCACGCCACCGGTGCTGCTGGTGATTCCGTTGGTGATTCCGGTGCTGGTGCTGGTGCCGGTGCCGATCGGCCGGCGGGCGTTGATCCGGTTCTTCGCAGCGAGTGCCTGGAGCTCGGTCCAGGACACGGTCACGGACAGGTGGGGCCGCACGGCCGCCCCCGTGCCGGTGTGCCCGTGGTCGAGCACGACGCGAGCGATGTCGGCCAGGGCCTGGGCGCGGCGCTGCCCTGGCGTACGGTCGTCGCCCGCGTCAGGGGCGCCCATGACCGACCCGATCGCGGTGGTCAGGGCGTGGCCGTGCTCCTCGGTGAGGAATCCGGACAGGTGGTACCCGCCGAGCGTGGGGGAGACCGCGACGTACTCGCGGTCCTTGGCCCTGGTGTAGCCACGCTCGTCGGCCTCCGGGTCGGCATGACGGGCGAAGTAGCGCACCAGGCCGCGGAACCGGTCCGGGCCGTTCTCGCTCGACCAGTCCAGCAGCTGCTCCTCCCACGTCGGGGAGGCCGGTGTGGCAGACCCGACCGTGGTGTGGCTGTCGCCCTCGCCCTCGCCCTCGTCGGTGCCGCGGTCCGGCTCTTCGGCGTCTGGCGCGGCTCCAGCGGCCGTGGCAGCCTCGACCGGCTCGTCCGCCGCCGGGTCGGAAGTAGCCGGGTCGGTAGTGGCTGGGTCGACCGTTGCCAGGTCGATCGCCGGTGCTCCGAGAGCCTCGGTGCGCGTCGTGCTGGTGGTCGCTACCTCGACCAGCGCGCGGACCTTGTCGGTGCCGATCGCGCCGGACAGGGCCGCCGTCAGGGTCGCGGGCAGGTGGTCACGCAGTGCCCGCGCGATCCGGACCTCCCGGCGTGCGGTGACTGTCTGCACGTCCTCCGCGCGCGCCAGCCAGACCGCGAAGGTGCGCGCACCGGTCTGGGCCCAGAGCCCGGCGGACTCGATCCGGGGCAGGATCGACCAGCGCACCGCGTCCATCCGGGCTCCGGCAGTCCGCAACCGGGCCGACACCTCCACCAGAAGCGAGGTCGCCACTGGTGGTTCCTGCGGCACCAGCGCATCCGCAGTCCCTGGCCCGCCCGCAGTCCCCGGACCGACTGCGTGCGCGAGCTCGTCGAGGAGGTGCTCCAGCTCGGCGAGGACGTGCTCGACCGGGCGTCGAGCCGCGCCGTCGTACTGGTCTGCTGCTTCCATGGCCACCTCCCCTCGATCCGTCCGTCATCGGTGCGGGCTGGTATCGACCGCCCTTCCTGCACTCTCAACCCTATCGAACAACCGTGCGCACAGATGGACAGATAAAAATTCTGTGGATAACTGTTCGATCGGGTCGGAGGGGTGCAGGATGAGAACCAGGACAGGAGGAGCGCAGGAGGAGTACCAGGAGGGGTGCAGAATGCAGAAGGAGTGCAGGACGGGGCAGGCGGAGGGGCACGGTCGCCCTCTACGGTCGCCTCCGGGCCAGCTTCGACGGCCACCAGATCGCCCTGCCGATGTCGTAGCCGAGCGCGGGAACGAGCAGCGAACGGACCGCGAACGTGTCGAGCAGGACGCCGAAGGCGACGATGAATGCGAGCTGTGCGAGGAACAGCACCGGGATGACCGCCAGTGCCGTGAAGGTGGCGGCGAGCACCAGGCCTGCCGACGTGATGATGCCCCCGGTCAGCCGAAGCCCGCGCAGGACCCCCTCGCGCGTGCCGTGCGTGAGCGACTCCTCGCGGACACGGGTCATGAGAAAGATGTTGTAGTCGATCCCGAGCGCGACGAGGAAGACGAAGCCGA
This sequence comes from Promicromonospora xylanilytica, assembly GCF_054782895.1. Lineage (NCBI taxonomy): Bacteria > Bacillati > Actinomycetota > Actinomycetes > Micrococcales > Promicromonosporaceae > Promicromonospora > Promicromonospora xylanilytica. The sequence goes on along the minus strand of NZ_BAAGRP010000007.1, from coordinate 144,587 downwards.
ACAGCGGCACCGCCGGGTCCGCCCCGGGGAACCCCAGCAGGTCGTTGAACACCAGGGCCGCCACCCCCATCGCGGTACCGAACGAGAGCACCGTCGTCAGGATCAGCAGCACCGGCGCGAGCACGGCGCGCAGCAGCAGCATGAGGATCAGGAGGATCACGACGAGCACGATCGGCACGATGAGGGCGCGATCCCGGATCGAGGCCTCGTTCGTGTCGAGGTCCGTGGCGGACTCGCCGCCCACCAGGGCGGCCGGTACCGCCTCGGCGTAGGCGGAGCGCAGGTCGCGGACGGTCTGCTCCGCGGCCGCGGAGTCCGCGGCATCGTCCGGCGTGCCCTGGAGCAGGACCGCGCCGTCCGAGACCACGGGCTCGGGCGTCGGCGGCGGGGCGGCGCCCGGTGCCGCTCCGCCCGGCGCGCCACCAGCCGGCCCGAACGCCTGGATGCCGTCGGCGGTCACCGGGGCGGTCCCGCTCGGGGTCTCCGCGGTGACCGCCACCTGGGCAATCCCGTCCTCCCGCAGCAGGACGTCGGCCGCGCGCTGCAGCTCGTCCTCCGGCGCGACGACGTAGACCGGGCTGCCCGAGCCCGCCGGGAAGTGCTCCGCGAGCCGGTCCTGCCCGGTGCGTGCCTCGGACGTACCGAGCACGAGCTCCGACTGTGGCACACCGGTCGCCTGGAGCTGGGTGACGCCGACGCAGCCGAGCGCGAGGACCGCCGCCGTCGTCACCCAGACGGTACGCGGCCTGGCGCGGATGCCGCGGGAGACCCTGCCCCACAGGCCACCGCCCTGGGCACCGGCTCGTGCGGCCGCTGGGTCGTACGTGGGGCGCCGGGGCCAGAACGCCGCGCGGCCGAGGGTGAGCAGCAGGGCGGGTAGCAGGGTGAGCGCGGCGAGCATCGCGAAGAGGATGCCGACGGCGGCGACCGGGCCCAGTGCGCTGTTGGAGCGCAGCTCGCTCAGCAGCAGGCAGAGCAGGCCCGCGATCACGGTGCCGCCCGAGGCGAGGATCGGTTCGAAGGAGCCGCGCAGCGCGCGCAGGGTCGCGGTCCACCGGTCCGGCGTGTGCACCAGTTCCTCGCGGAAGCGGGCCACGTACAGGAGGGCGTAGTCGGTGGCCGCCCCGATGACGAGGATGAACAGGATGCCCTGGGTCTGGCCGCTGAGCAGCAGCACCCCGGAGCGCGCCAGGTGCCAGACCGTCAGCAGCGCGAGGCACAGTGCGAACATGCTGGTGGCGAGCACGGCGAGCGGGAGGAGCAGCGAGCGGTACACGACCACGAGGATGACCAGCACCGCCGCGAGCGCGACACCGAGCAGGATGCCGTCGATCCCCGCGAACGCGGACACCAGGTCGCTGGAGAACCCGGCGGGTCCCGTGATGTAAAGATCGATGCCGTCCGGCAGGCCACTGATCAATGTGCTGCGGAGCTCCGCCGTCGCCTCGCCGAGGTCGACCGAGCCGGACAGCGGGACGAACGCCTGCGCGGCGGCGCCGTCCTCGGCGGGCAGCGGCGGGGAGACGTCGCCGTCGACGACGTCCAGGTCGGCGACCGCGTCGAGCCGCTCGGCGACGGCGGTGAGGTCGTCGTCGGTGAGCGTGCCCGCCGCGCCCGCGCCCTCACCAGCAGCGCCCTCACCAGCAGCGCCCTCACCAGCAGCGCCCTCGCCGTCGTCGTCCGTCGCGACGAAGACGGCGATCGCCGGTACGGCGTCGCCCTCGGTGAAGCCGGAGAGTCGTTCCTGCACCTCGGTCGCCTCGGCGGTGGCGGGGAGGTAGGCGGTGCGGTCGTTGGAGGAGACCTCGTCCACGCGACCGAAGTAGGGGCCGCCGATCGCGGCGCCCACGAACCAGACGATGATGAGCACGGCGGGCAGAGTCACCCGGAGCCAGCGCGGCACGCGCGAACCGGTGGTCATGAGGCACGCTCCCAGCGCGCCACGTCGCCAGGTACGACGACGAACAGCGGGTGCGCTGCCGGCGGCACGGTCCGGTCGAGCCGGGCGCGGTGCGCGGGGGAGCGCACGGCGAGCTTGTTCAGGAGGTGCCGCCACTCCAGGTCGAGCTGCCCGGTGGTCACCGTGATCCTGGCGGTGTCGCGGATGCTCCGGTCCGGGACCTGCGAGATCCGCTGCGCGTCGAACCGGTAGCCGCGTCGTGTCGCCTCGTCGCGCAGCCCGTGGAGGTACGCGGAGATCGCGGTCGCGGGCTCCGGGTGCTCGCGGAACCGTTCGAGCTGCGGGTGGGCGGTGTAGCCGCGGGTGCGGCCGAGGAGCACGGCTTGCGCGAGGAGCGCCTCGCGCCAGCAGGCGACGAGTGCCTGGCGGTCGAGCAGGGCAGGGTCAAGGGACCAGAGCCGCATGCGGCAGGACCTCCATGTTCAGGACCTCCATGTCTGGTCGCCGGGGAGCGGACCGATGTGGGGCTGGCCGGATTTAGCTAGCCAGGCTACATTCAAGCACAGGACGCAATAAGTCGAAGCGGAGTAGCATCCGACCGTGAGCCCCCGACCCCTGTCGCCCGACCAGGACGAGCCCTCGATGATGGACCCGCGCGTGCTGGACCCCGAGCAGGAGCTGGTGCGCCGTACGGGCCTGGACGACGGCGACGTCGACCAGGTGGTCGGTGTGCTGGAGGCGTTGCGTCGCTGGCGCGAGGCCGAGCGCCGCATGAGCGAGGCCTCGCGGAGCTACATGAAGCTCGGTGAGACCGACATGCGGGCGATCCGCTTCATCCTCGCGATGCAGAACCATGGGCGGGTCGTGACCCCTGGCGCGATCGCCGAGCATCTGGGCATCACGACGGCGTCCACCACGAAGCTGATCGACCGGCTGGTGGCCGGCGACCACGTGCTGAGGTTCCCACACCCCTCCGACCGGCGCAGCCTCGCGATCGAGGTCACCGAGGACACGCGGAAGGTGGCGCGGCAGGCCGTCGGGCGCACCCACGCCCGCCGGTTCGACGCCGCGGCTCGCCTGAGCACGCAGGAGAGGGAGATCGTCACCCGGTTCCTGAACGACCTGGCGGCCACTGCCGAGGACACCACCGAGGGCACGGCCGAGGGCACGGCCGAGGGCACCGCGGACGGCACCGCGGAGGGCGCCGGGGCGGACGCCGGAGACCCGGACGTGCCGTCGAGCTGACCATCCGGCCCTGGCGGAACGGTCGCCGTACCGGGTCGACCCCTCACGTCTCGAGGAGTACCCGCACGTCCCAGGGCCCCAGGGTGAGCTCGGTGCCGCCGGCGAGCTCCTCGCCGCTCACGACGTCGCGCACGATGTCGCGCATGGTGCCGGGCAGTACGAAGGTGCTCGGCTCCCAGCACCACGAGTGCACGAAGCGGACTCGCTCGCCTGCCGGGTTGGTCGCGCCGGTGACCGTCTGCGACGGCGCCTGCGGGCGCCATGACGGTGCGGTGTCGACCGCCTGCCCGCCGTGCCGCACCGCCCAGGACAGCACCGCGCGGGCGAGCGCAGGGTCGGGGATCGTGCCGACGGTGGTCACCCTGCCGGAGCCGTGCGCGCGGGTGGTGACCGCCGGCCACCGGCCGTAGTGCGGGTGGTCGTAGGTGGCCAGCACGTCGGCGTCGAGCACCTGGAGGCCGTCCACCCAGTGGGTGGCGCGGGCTCCGGCCGGGAGATCGAAGCCGTCCGCCCCGTGCACGGCGAGCGGCGTGTCGATGGTCGCGAACTCGTCGTACCAGACGCCGGCCGCCGCGCTGAGGTGCGCGGGCTTGCGCTCCGGCCGGGCGCGGGCCTCCTCGTCCTCGTACCCGGTGCGGATGCCCAGCACGAGGTGACCGCCGGCGGCCGCGTAGCGCTCCAGCCACCGGAGCAGGTCGTCATCGGCCACGGTGACGCCCGCGGCGACCAGCACGGGCTGCTCGGCCGCCGTCTCCTCGGGGCTGCTGTCCGTGAGCCGGGTGTCGTGCACCAGCCGTGACTGGAGGCCGGCGTCGAACGCGCCGCGGTAGAAGCTGTCGAGGATGCGGTTGAAGCCGCGCGGGTCCGGACCGGCGCCTCCGCCGATCTGCGGGAACTCCGCCAACGACCACTTGCTCGCCGTGGACCAGACGAGGGCGACGTCGGCGTCGGGCGTCAGGTTCGCCACCGTGGAGCCAGCCGTACGCAGCTCCTGGCCGAGGGCAGCTACCTGCTCGTACACCCGCCCGGGCTCCAGGGAGTGCGGCAGCACGCCGCCCCAGTACGTCTCGGTGCCGTAGGGCAGCGTGTGCCAGTGCCAGTACTCGATCATCGTGGCGCCGCGCGAGATCAGGGCCCACGCTGCCTGCCGCCACTGCCCGTCGTAGGCAGGCTCGTTCAGCCACGGCTGCCCGATCGCCTGCGCGTTGGTCTCCGTGACCAGGAACGGCGCCTGCTTCGACGAGTACATGCGGTCCGCCGTCGCGTACAGCGACCACGTGCCCGCCGTCATCCAGGTGTTGTTCTCGTCGACCGTCGGCGGCAGCGTCAGGTGGTCGCGCATACGGTAGTACGGGTTGCCCGCGGTCACGTCGAGCTCGCGCGTGAGCGCGTCGTCCTGCACGCCTGCCCGCTCGTAGGAGATGCAGGTGGTGACGAACTGGTCCTCGCGGGCGTACTCGCGCACGACGTCGGCCTGCCAGTGGATGAAGTCCGTCGTGAGTTCTGCCTGGAACCGGCGCCAGGCGAGCGCGTACTGCGGCTGCGCGTTGCCCGACGGCGTCCAGAGGTCCGCCCAGGTGCTGAGCCGGTGCGACCAGTAGGTCAGGCCCCACTCGTCGTTCAGGCGTTCCACCGTGCCGTAGCGGGAACGGAGGTGGTCGACGAACCGCTCGAAGACCTGGCGGTTGTGGAAGATCTCGTTGCCCGGCTCGTTGTCCACCTGGAACCCGATGACGGCGGGGTGCCGGGCATACCGCGCGACGATCGCGCGGATGATCCGCTCCGCGTGGAACAGGAACGCGGGGTGGGTGTAGTCGACCTCCTGCCGTGCGCCCCAGCCCATAGCGCTGCCGTCCTTGCGCACGACGTTGATCTCCGGATACAGCCGCGCCAGCCACATCGGTACGGCGTAGGTCGGCGTACCGAGCACGACCTGGATGCCGCGCGCGTGGGCACCGTCGAGCACCGGCTGGAGCCAGTCGAGGTCGAACCGGCCGTTCTGCGGCTCCCAGGTGGACCAGACGGACTCGCCGACCCGGATCACCGTGAAGCCCGCCTCCACCATCAGGTCCAGGTCCCGCTCGAGCCGCCCCGTGCGCCGTTCGCTGGCACTGCGGCTCTCAGCGCTGAGGTCGCCGGTGCCGAGGACGCCGGTGCCGAGGTCGCCGGTGCCGAGGTCGCCCGGGCGGTGGTACTCGTAGTAGTACGCGGCGCCGAACAGGACGCCGTCGTTCAGGTGCTGCAGTGTGTTCATGCTGGTCTCCCCAGAGGTGCGGCAAGAGGTGGGCGGGCGGCTGCGGGATCCTCAGGCGGGCGGCGGCGCCGTGCTCTCCCGCACCACCAGCTCGGCTGGGACCAGGCGGTGGCGTTCCGGCGGCGGCCTGCCCTCGATGGTGCGCACCAGGTGATCCACGGCGAGGCGGGTGACCTCGGCGAAGTCCTGGCGCACCGTCGTCAGGGCGGTCGAGAGGAACTCGGCTTCGGGTGCGTCGTCGAAGCCGACGACGCTGACGTCGCCCGGGACCCGCAGCCCGGCGTTCTCCACGGCCCGGACGGCGCCGATGGCCATGTGGTCGTTGGCGGTGAAGATCGCGGTGACGCCGCCGTGGCGCAACAGCTCCGTCGTGGCCTCGTAGCCGGACCGTGGGGTCCAGTCGCCGTGCACCACGGGCGGTACGTCGGCGCCGACGCCAGCCAGGGCGGTCCGCCAGCCGTGGATCCGCCGCGCCGTCGCCGACCATCCCTGGGCGCCTCCGACGTGGTGCACCGTACGGTGCCCGAGCGCGAGCAGGTGCTCGGTCGCGGCCGTGGCCCCGCCGGTCTCGTCGGCGCCAAGGATGAGCTCGTCGGGGCGTGCCGTGCTGCTGCCTGCCGTGCTGCCGGCCGTGGTGGGCGTGCTGGTGTCCATGCTGGTGGGGGAGCCGAAGCTGAGCACGGGAAGACCGTTGGGGATGCGCAGGCCGGGGTGGCACTGTTCGGTGCGGCTCTGTTCGGTGCGGCCTCGTTCGGTGCGGCCTCGTTCGGTCGGCTCGGCGAGCACCAGGCCCGCGATGTCCTGGGTGACGAGCTCGTCGACGGCTGCCTGCAGGTCGGCGACCTGGTTGCCCCTCGTGCGCGCGACGCTCAGGTAGTAGCCCGACCTCCGCAGGGCGGTGTCGACACCCTCCAGGATCGACGCCGGCCCGTACAGCGACGTGCCCATGGCGACCATGCCGACGCGCTGGTTCCGGCGGGTCACCAGGGCGCGCGCCGCGGCGTTGGGCCGGAAGCCGAGCTCGTCGATCACTGTCCGGACCTTGGCCCGGACCTCCTCGGTGACGTGCGGTTCCCCGTTGACCACGCGCGAGACGGTCTTCTGCGAGACGCCGGCGCGGCGGGCGACGTCGGTCATCGATACCCGTTGTGCGGTACCCACGTGCGCAGCTCCTTCGCCGGCGGTCACTGACGGTCACTGAGCGTTGACTACGTAGTCAACGGTGCTTGAGCAGATCACGGGTGCGGAGCTGTGGTCAAGGGTTGTGAGGTCAAGGGTGGGGGTCAAGGGTGGTGAGGTCGGTTGGTTCGCGCGGTAGGTGTGCAGGTTCGCGGGCTGGGCTGGGTGAGTTCGGTCGGTTGGTGGGCTGGGCCGGGTGACTTAGGTCGGTTGGTGGGCTGGGCTGGGTGAGTTCGGTCGGTTGGTGGGCTGGGCCGGGTGACTTCGGTCCGTTGGTGGGTCCGGCCCGGTGACTTCGGTCGGTTGCCTCGAGATCGGCCCGACGATCGACCGATCTCGAGGCAAGCGACCGAACTCGATGCAATTGACCGAACTCATCGGACGCCGGCCAGAACTCACGAGGTCTCCCCGCGATAACATGCGAACCGGTTCGACCTTCCAGCCTGCGGAGACGCCACTGCCCGCCACCTTGTGCCGCAAGAGTCCAATAAGTTCGGTCTTGCGGTCCTCGGAAAGGTGGGTCTACAGTCGAACCGGTTCGCACCAGAAGCAGTCACAACAGCAACGCCCAGAGCAGCAACAGCCAGAGCAGCAACAGCCAGAGCAGCAACAGCCAGAGCAGCAACAGCCAGAGCAGCAACAGCCAGAGCAGCAACAGCACCAGTCGCAACGGGCGGCAACGAGCAGCAGCACAGGAGGCAGTGTGGCCACCATCGGGGATGTCGCCCAGGCGGCGGGGGTGTCGCGCAGCACGGCGTCGTACGCGTTGTCGGGCAAGCGGGCCATCTCGGCGGACGTGCGCCGGCGCGTCGAGGACGCCGTGCGGCAGCTCGGCTACACGCCGAACGCGGGAGCGCGGGCGCTCGCGACGTCGCAGACGATGGTGATCGGGCTGCTCGCCGAGTTCCTCGAGGACGAGTTCGCGCCCGCGATGCTCCAGTACATGCTGGGCGTCTCCAACACGGCGCGCGAGCTCGGCTACGACATCCTGCTCGTGTCCGACGCCGACGGTACGCGTGCCCTGCGCCGGATCACCGACTCCCGCATGGTCGACGGCATCGTGCTGCTCAACGTCGCCGAGCGGGACGAGCGTCTGCCCATCCTGCGGTCCGCCACACAACCGGGCGCGCTCGTGGGGCTGCCCGCCGACTGCAGCGGCGTGGACGTGTTCGACCTCGACTTCGAGGAGGCCGGCCGGCTCATGGTGGACCACCTGCACCGGCTCGGGCACCGCGAGGTGGTCCTGGTGTCGCAGCCGGAGCACGTGATCGAGCGGGGCGGCGCGTACGTGTGGCGCCTGCAGAACGCCGCCCTCGAGGCAGCCCGGTCGCGCGGGATGACGCTGCACACCGTGTCGGGGTCGTCGAGCCAGCCCGACGTCGGCCGGGACCTCAACGCCCTGCTCGACGCGCACCCCGGCGTCACCGGGCTGCTGATCAACAACGAGGCCGCCGCGGCGGCGCTGCCGACCGTCCTGCACGAACGCGGGCTGACGGCACCCAGCGACCTGTCCGTCGTCGGGCGGTACTCGGACGAGTTCGCCCGCACCTTCTCCCTGCCCTACTCCTCGATCGAGAGCGCCCCCGACCGGCTCGGCCGCATGGCCGTGCGCCAGCTCGTGCGCCGCATCGAGGGCGAGGTGGCAGCGGACGAGCCGCACGTCGTCCGGTTCGTCACCCCCGAGCTCGTCGACCGCGGCAGCACCGGCGTACCCCGGCCGGCCTGACCACGGCCCGCCCAGCACCAGGCAAGCCAGCACCAGGCAAGCCAGCACCAGGCACCCACAGCACCAGGCACCCACAGCACCAGGCACCCAGCATCCGGCCCGACGGCGCCGTCGCGCAGGACCAGTTCAAGGAGGAACCATGCACCACACCCGACCCCGTACCGGGCGCAAGCCCGCCACCGGCCTCGTGGCGGTCGCCGCGCTCGCCCTGGTCGGTGTGCTCGGCGCCTGCTCGTCGGGCGAGTCCGCGTCCGGCGGTGGAGCCGGCGGCGACGACAGCACCTACACCTGGTGGGACCCGTACCCGCAGCACGACGACGCGTCGGACTGGACGGGCCGGGTACAGGCCTGTGGTGAGGAGGCCGGCGTCACCATCGAGCGCACGGCGTACGACACCACCGCGCTGACCAACCAGGCGCTGCTCGCCGCGCAGGAGGGCACGTCGCCGGACGTCATCCTGCTCGACAACCCGGCGGTCTCCACCCTCTCGGACACCGGCATGCTCACCACGGTCGACGAGCTCGGCCTGGACACCTCCGCCGTCGACGAGAACCTGCTCGCGGCCGGCGTCGTCGACGGGGAGACGTACGGCATCCCGATCGGCGCCAACACGCTGTCGCTCTACTACAACGCGGACATCCTGAAGGCCGCCGGCGTCGACCCGACGTCCGTCACCGACTGGGACTCGCTCACCGCCGCCCTCAAGGAGGTCACCGACAACGGGGACAAGGGCATCACGTTCGCGGGCATCGGCACGGAGGAGGGCTCGTTCCAGTTCCTGCCGTGGTTCTGGGGCGCCGGGGCCGACCTGCGTGACCTCGACTCGCCGGAAGCCGTCGCGGCGCTCGAGCTGTGGACCGGCTGGCTGGAGGAGGGCTACGCGCCCAACTCGGTGATCAACAACTCCCAGAACACCACCTGGGAGGAGTTCCTCACCGGCGGCTTCGGCTTCGCCGTCAACGGCACCTGGCAGGTCGACAGCGCTGCGGGCGCCGACTTCGAGACCGGCGTGGTCCAGCTTCCCGCGCGCGACGGCGGCGTCGCGCAGGCCCCGACGGGCGGTGAGTTCATCCTCGCGCCGGTCCAGCAGAACACCGAGCGCTACGACGTCACCCGGCAGATCGTGGAGTGCATGACGACGCCGGAGGGCTTCGTCGAGACGGCGAACACGTTCGCCTACTACGTCCCGCCGACGGCGGACGGGCAGGCCGCGCTCGTCGAGGAGAAGCCGGGGCTCGCGCCGTGGGTGGAGGCGGTGCGCAACGCGAAGGGGCGCACGAGTGACGACCTCGGCGCCGACTACCCGGTGATCTCCGAGGCCCTCTGGACGGCGGTCCAGAACTCCCTCTCCGGCGCGGACACGCCGGAAGAGGCCCTCACGACGGCCCAGACCGAAGCGGAATCAGCCACCAGCTGACCCACCCACCGTCGTTGAGTGCTGGATATTCGCCCTGAAACTGCCCGTCGAAGGGCGAATATCCAGCACTCGACGGAAAGACCTGAGGACTTTGTGATGACCACCATTGAGGTTGCGGCTGCGGCGGTCGGCGCGGACCGGCAGCCGGCACCCCGCCGGCGCCGCGGCCCAGCGGCCTCCCAGTGGGCCGCCGTCGGGTTCGCCGCTCCGCTGCTCGTGTACCTGATCCTCTTCTACGTCTACCCGCTCTGGCGCAACATCGACCTCAGCGTCCACGACTACACCATCCGGGCGTTCGTCCAGGGCAACGCCGAGTTCGTCGGGTTCGAGAAGTACGTCGAGGTGTTCAGCTCGTCGACGTTCCCGACGGCGCTGTGGAACACCGCCGTCTTCACCGTCGTCTCGATCGTGTTCCAGTACGCGCTCGGCCTGGCGCTCGCCGTGTTCTTCCGGTCCGGGTTCCGCCTGTCCGGCCTGCTGCGCGCGATGTTCCTCGTGCCGTGGCTGCTGCCGCTCATCGTGTCCGCCTCGACGTGGGCGTGGATGCTGAACAGCGACAACGGGATCGTGAACTCGGTGCTCGCGGCGTTCGGCGCGCAGCAGATCAACTGGCTCACCTCCCCGGACACCGCCCTGCTGTCGGTGACGGTCGCCAACATCTGGCTGGGCATCCCGTTCAACCTCGTGATCCTGTACTCCGGCCTGCAGAACATCCCCGGCGAGGTGTACGAGGCCGCGTCCCTCGACGGCGCCGGTCCGTGGAAGCAGTTCTGGAGCATCACGTTCCCGCTGCTGCGCCCGGTGTCGGCCATCACGCTCCTGCTCGGGCTGATCTACACGCTCAAGGTCGTCGACGTCATCTGGATCATGACGACGGGCGGGCCGGGCGACGCGTCGACCACGCTCGCCATCTGGTCCTACCGGGAGGCCTTCGGCACCGGCCAGCCGGACTTCTCGCCGGCCGCGGCGGTGGGCAACCTGCTGATCCTCATCGCCCTCGTCTTCGGCTTCCTGCACCTCCAGCTCCAGCGCCGACAGGAGGACTCATGACCAGCCGCCGCCCGCGCCCCCGCAGGACCCCAGGGAGAAAGCCCTGGTGGAAGACCACGCTCGGCCTCGTCCTCACCGCGTTCATGCTGTTCCCCGTCTACTGGATGGTGAACGTCTCCCTGACGCAGACGAGCGACCTGCGGGCCGACCCGCCGCACTGGTTCCCCTGGGAACCGACCTTCGAGGGCTACGCCGCGGTGTTCCAGCAGCAGCTCCCGGCACTCGGCACGAGCCTGCTGGTGGGTCTCGGCTGCGTGGCGCTCACCGTCGTGATCGCCGCGCCGGCCGGGTACGCGCTCGCTCTGCTCAACCTCCGTGGCGGTCGCACGCTGAACTTCCTGCTCCTGGTCGCCCAGATGATCCCGGCGGTGGTCATGGCCATGGGGTTCTACGCGGTCTACAACAGCCTGGGCCTGCTCAACACCGTCGGCGGGCTGATCGTCGCGGACTCGACGGTCGCCGTGCCGTTCGGCGTGCTGCTCTACACGGCGTTCATGTCGGGCATCCCGCGCGAGCTGCTCCAGGCGGCCCGGGTCGACGGCGCGGGCGCATGGCGCACCTTCCGTTCGATCGTGCTGCCCGTGAGCCGCAACTCGACGCTCACGGTCGCCCTGTTCGCATTCCTCTGGGCGTGGTCGGACTTCATCTTCGCCTCGACCCTGAACCGCAACGGCGAGCTCATCCCGATCACGCTCGGCATCTACAACTACATCGGCAACAACACGACGCAGTGGAACGCCATCATGGCGACCGCCGTCGTCGCGTCGGTGCCCGCCGCGATCCTGCTCGTCGTGGCCCAGCGCTACGTGGCGGCGGGCGTCACGGCCGGTGCGGTCAAGGACTGAAGGAGCTTCGTGACACATCACCCCTCGACGCCGACGGCGTCCCCGGTCGCGCCGCGCGGCCCGCGCCGCGGGCTCGGCGTGGGCGAGCTGCGCCTCGACGGCGGCTTCTGGGGAGCGCTCCAGGAGACGAACGCACGGGCCACGCTGCGGCACTGCCTCGACTGGATGGAGCAGCTCGGCTGGCTCGGCAACTTCGACCACGTCGCCGGGGGCACCACCGGCGGGGACCGGCCGGGCTGGCAGTTCTCGGACTCCGAGGTGTACAAGCTGCTCGAGGCGCTGGCATGGGAGCACGGCCGCACCGGCGACGCAGGCGTCGACGCGCTCCTGCGCAAGATCGTCGACCGGGTCGCCGCGGCGCAGGACGAGGACGGGTACCTGAACACCTGCTTCGGGCACGTGGGGCAGGCCGGCCGGTACACGGACCTCTCCACGGGCCACGAGCTGTACTGCACCGGCCACCTGCTGCAGGCCGCGGTCGCGCGGGTGCGGACCGTCGGCCCGACGGCGGCGGACGACGCCCTGGTGGACGTCGCCCGGCGCGCCGCCGACCACGTGTGCCGGGAGTTCGGTGCGGACGGGCAGCGCGCCACGGGTCAGGCCGGCATCTGCGGGCATCCCGAGATCGAGGTCGGCCTCGCCGAGCTCGGCCGCGCGCTGGGCGAGCCCCGGTACACCGAGCAGGCGCGACTGTTCGTCGAGCGCCGCGGGCACGGCACGCTGGCGCCGATCGCCCTGCTCAGCCCCGCGTACTTCCAGGACGACGTGCCGGTGCGCGACGCGGACGTCTGGCGCGGGCACGCCGTGCGCGCCCTGTACCTGGCGGCCGGGGCGGTCGACGTGGCCGTGGACACGGACGACGCCGACCTGCGCGCCGCCGTCGAGCGGCAGTGGACGCGCTCCGTGGAGCGCCGTACCTACCTGACCGGCGGCATGGGGTCGCGGCACCAGGACGAGGGGTTCGGGGACGACTGGGAGCTGCCGCCCGACCGTGCGTACTGCGAGACCTGCGCGGGCGTCGCCTCGGTCATGGTGTCCTGGCGCCTGCTGCTCGCCACCGGCGAGGTGCGCTACGCCGACCTCATCGAGCGCACGCTGTACAACGTCGTGGCGACCTCGCCGCGCGCGGACGGGCGCGCCTTCTTCTACGCGAACCCCCTGCAGCAGCGCGAGCCCGGCGCGGACGTGCGGCCCGACGCCGTCAACCCTCGCGCGGAGGGTGGGGTGCGCGCGCCGTGGTTCGACGTGTCGTGCTGCCCCACCAACGTGGCCCGCACGCTCGCGTCGTGGCAGGCGTACGCGGCGTTCGTCGACGAGCCGAGCGCCCTGGCGCCGGGCGCGGCTGCGGCTGCGGCTGCGGGCGCGGGCCCGGACCCGGACACGGCCCCGAGCGCGAGCGCTGCCGTCGTGACCGTCGCCCAGTACGCGGCGGGTGAGCTCCGTGTCGTCCTCGACGACGTGCCCGCCGGCGGACCGCGCGGTGGCGAGCTCGTCCTGAGCGTCGGCACGGGTTACCCCCACGACGGCCGGGTGCGCGTCGAGGTGGTCGCGGCCCCGGAGCGGCCCGTGACCCTGCGGCTGCGCGTGCCGCACTGGGCCGGGGGCGCCACGCTCACCGGCCCGGACGGTTCCGTTCGCGACGTCGACCCGGGCTGGGCGGACGTGACCGCGACCCGCCCTGCTACCGCTGCCCGTCTCGCCGCCGGCGACGTCGTGGTGCTCGACCTGCCCGTGGACCCTCGCCTGACCTGGCCCGACCCGCGGGTCGACGCGGTCCGCGGTGCCGTCGCCGTCGAGCGCGGGCCGCTCGTGCTGGCCCTGGAGTCGGTCGACCTGCCGAACGGGGTGTCGCTCGACCAGGTGCGGCTCGACGCCGCCACGGCGCCGCGCGCGCACGCCGACGGCGCCGTCGTCCGCGCGCTCGCCGTCGCGCTGCCCGACGGCGGAACGCGGACGCCGCCGTTCGGCTCCCGTGAGCCTGCCGACGCGATGCCTGCCGACGTGCTCGATCTGCCGCTCGTGCCCTATCACCGCTGGGCGGAGCGTGGCCCGTCGACCATGCGCGTGTTCGTCCCCACAGCCCGAGGCGAGGAGCCCCGATGACAGACCAGACCCTGCCCGTCCGCGCGGACGGCACCCGCCTGACCTGGCGGGGCGGCGGCGAGACGCTTGTCGTCGAGCCCTGGGGCCACGACAGCGTGCGGGTGCGTGCGACGGTCCTCGGCGACGTCGAGGACACGGACTGGGCTCTGCTGCCGCCTGCCCGCACGACCGACGACGCAGCCCACGACGCAGCCCACGACACAGCCCACGACACAGCCCACGACGCAGCCCACGACGCCGCGCGCGTCGAGCTGCGAGCCGACGGCGCGACGCTCGTGAACGGCGGTCTCCGCGTCGAGCTCACCACGACGAGCGGGTTCAGCGAGGTGCTCGGCTACGAGGTGTCGCACTGCGAGCTCGCCTTCTACGACGCCGAGGGCCGGCTGCTGCTGCGCGAGATCGACCGCGGTGGTTCGCTCCAGCTCCGCGCCCGGAACTTTCGCCCGCGGCTGGGCGACGACGGGCACACGCTCACGGCGTCGTTCGAGTCCGACCCGGCCGAGAAGCTGTACGGGATGGGCCAGTACCAGCAGCACGTGCTGGACCTGAAGGGTTCCACGTTCGAGCTGGCGCACCGCAACTCCCAGGCGAGCGTGCCGTTCGTGATGTCGAGCGCCGGGTACGGGTTCCTGTGGCACGACCCGGCGATCGGGCGGGCGACGTTCGCCCGCAACCGCACCGAGTGGCACGCCGAGTCGACGAGGCAGCTCGACTACTGGGTGACCGCCGGTCGCACGCCCGCACAGATCTCGCGCGCCTACGCCGACGCGACGGGCCACGCCCCGATGATGCCCGAGCGCGGGCTCGGGTTCTGGCAGTGCAAGCTGCGCTACTGGAACCAGGAGCAGCTCCTGGAGGTGGCGCGCGAGCACCGCCGGCGTGGGCTGCCGCTGGACGTCATCGTCGCCGACTTCTTCCACTGGCCGAAGATGGGCGACTACCGGTTCGAGGACGAGTTCTGGCCCGACCCGGCGGCGATGGTCGCCGAGCTGGAGCAGCTCGGCGTCGAGCTCATGGTCTCGGTCTGGCCGCAGGTCTCGCTGGAGTCGGAGAACGACTCGTACCTGCGGCGGAACAACCTGCTGGTCCGCGCGGACCGGGGGATCGACGTGCAGATGGCGTTCCAGGGGCCCAGCACGTTCCTCGACGTGACCAACCCCGAGACGCGACGCTGGCTCTGGGAGACCTGCCGGCACAACTACGGCGAGCACGGCATCCGCACCTTCTGGCTGGACGAGGCCGAGCCGGAGTACGGCGTCTACGACTACGACGCCTACCGCTACCACCTCGGCCCCGCCCTGCGCGTGGGCAACGTCTACCCGCAGGCGTTCGCGCGCGCCTTCTACGAGGGGCAGACGGCTGACGGCGACTCTCCCGGAGAAAATCAGGTCGTGAACCTCGTCCGCTGCGTGTGGGCGGGCAGCCAGCGCTACGGGGCGCTGGCGTGGTCGGGGGACATCTCCTCGACGTTCGAGGACCTCGCCCGCCAGGTCACCGCCGGCATCCACATGGGGGTCGCGGGCATCCCGTGGTTCACCACGGACATCGGTGGCTTCCACCGGGGCGACGTGACCGACCCGGCGTTCCACGAACTGCTCGTGCGGTGGTTCCAGGTCGGCGCGTTCAGCCCGGTCATGCGGCTGCACGGCGACCGGCTGCCGCGCGAGGACGTCGTCGCGGCGGACGGCTCGCCGCGCCTGGCCTCCGGCGGCCCCAACGAGCTGTGGAGCTTCGGCGACGAGGTGTACGGGGTGCTGGAGCGCTACGTCCACCTGCGCGAGACGCTGCGGGACTACGTGCGCGACACCATGCGCACCGCGCACACCGACGGCCAGCCCGTGATGCGCGGCCTGTTCCACGACTTCCCGGACGACGCCCGAGCGTGGGACGTCGACGACCAGTTCCTGCTCGGCCCCGACGTCCTGGTCGCGCCCGTCCTCGCGGCAGGCGTCCGCGAGCGCGACGTCTACCTCCCGGCGGGAGCCCGCTGGACCGACGCCGCGACGGGCCAGGTGCACGACGGCGGGGCGACGGTGCGTGCCGCGGCCCCGCTCGACGTCGTGCCCGTGTTCCTGCGCGACGGCGCCCTGCCTCAGGTGGTGGGCCGCACGACCGGTCGGGTGGTGCCGGGCACGCCCGCTGTCGTGGCGTCGACGGCGGAGCCGGGTGCTGGATCGTCCGGGACGGGGCTGACCAGCGCGGGGCCGAGCAGTGCGGGCTCGAGCAGTACGGGGGCGGCCTAGGTGCGCCCGGTGCCGCCCGGTCGAGGGCTCGTCCCGGGAGGTCGGCCGCCCCGCAGTGACTGCCGACCTCGGGTCTCACCTCCGGGGAAGCCGTCGGGCTGAGCACTGTCGAACCGGTTCGCCTCCCCGTGCCGTGCCCGGCGCGAGATCGGTCCTTTGCTTCGAGATCGGTCAATCAAACGACCGATCTCGAAGCAAAGGACCGATCTCGAAGATCCGGGCCAGCAACCGACCGATCTCAAGGAGCCGCGCCCAGCAACCGACCGATCTCGACGACGCAGACCAAGTGACCGAGCCACGTCCCGTCCGCACGAACCCCGACCCACGGACCCCGGCCCACGAACCCGGCCCACGAACCCCGGCTGATGACCCCCGTTCCACCCCACGATCCCCGTTCCACCCACGATGAGAAGGAAGGCACTCAACGATGAGCACGACACCTTCATGGCACAGCAGCTCGCGTAGCGGACCGCCGAGCACCAGGCCGGCCCGCGAACAGGCAGCCCACGACGGACCGGGACGGCGCAGACCCCTGCGCACCGTCGCGGCCGCACTCGCCACGCTGGCACTCGCCGGCAGCACCGTCGGGGCGGCGCTCGCGGCCCCGGCCACGGCCCAGGAGCTGCCCGCGCCCGACCTGCACTACACGATGGACGACGTGGCGGGCGACGTCGTACCGGACGCCTCGGGCAACGGGCTGGACGGCACCATCTCCGGCACCACGGGCCTGGTCGACGCCGAGGGCGGCGGCACGGCGCTCGACCTCCCCGGCGGTCAGGACGGCGGTTACGTGACCATCCCGCGCGCCGCCCTGGAGGGCGCCACCGACCTCACCGTCTCGGCGCGTGTGCGCTGGGACGGCGCGGGCGGGGCGTGGCAGCGGGTCTTCGACCTCGGCACCGACTCCACGCGCTACCTGTTCGCCACGCCGTCGAACGGCGACGGCCGCCTGCGTACCGCCCTGACGACGAACGGCGGTGGCGGCGAGGCGCAGGTCAGCGGGTACGGTCCGCTGCGCGCGGCGGACTGGGTGACGCTCACGGTCACGCTCGACGCCGCGACCGGCCAGGTCACCACCTTCCTCGACGGCGTGGCCGTCGGCTCGGCGGCGTCCGCCGTGGCCGCGGGCGACCTGCTCACGGATGCCGCGCGGTCCGCCGGCTACATCGGCAGGTCGTTCTACCCGGACCCGCTCCTGGACGGCGCCGTCGACGACTTCCGGCTCTACCGGTCCGCGCTGACGCGGGACCAGGTGGCGCAGCTCGCGGGGGAGACACCCGGCCTGGTGGACCTGGCCGAGGAGTCCTTCGAGGTACGCACCACGGTCGCGGCAGCGCCCGACCTGCCCGAGACGGTGCGAGCCACCTTCACCGACGGCTACGACCGCGCCGTGCCGGTGACGTGGGACGAGATCGACCCGGCGCAGTACGCGCAGCCCGGGGAGTTCACGGTAGCGGGCGACGCGTCGGGCACGCCGGTGACCGCTACGGTCACCGTGCACCGCGGCGAGCTGCGCGTCGACCTCGGCGCGCCGATCGGGGAGTTCCACGGTGGGGCGTCCGGCACCCTGTACGGGCTGTACGGCGACGGGCTGCCGAGCGACAACCTCATCGAGGGCATGGGGATCCGCACCGTGTCGACCAAGGCGCAGGACGGGCCCCAGCACCCGGGCGCCGACGCGCTCGAGGTGGTGCGGCCGCTCGCCGACGCCACCGACGGTGACGTCTACATCTACATGACCGACATCCACCGCGGCTTCCCGTACGAGTGGCCCGGCGACACCCCGCAGGAGAAGCTCGACGGCTTCGTCGAGAAGATCGGGACCCAGGTCGACCAGGTGCTCGAGATGCCTGCCGAGTACCAGGACAACGTCGTCTTCGTCCCGTTCAACGAGCCCGAGGGCAACATGTTCGGCACGGGCCGGTGGAGCTACGACGGCACGTCGTGGCTCGACGACCCGACGGACTACTTCGCCGCCTGGGACCGGGTCCACGCGCTCATCAAGGACCGGATGCCGGGGGCGCGCATCGCCGGGCCGAACACGAGCGTCCTCTACGGCCAGGTCAAGGGCTTCCTCGAGCACACCGTGGAGGCCGGCACCGTCCCGGACGTCATGACGTGGCACGAGCTGTCCCACCCGGAGAAGATCCGCGAGTCGGTGGCGACCTACCGCGACTGGGAGGCCGACGTCTTCGCCGGCAGCGACCTGGCGGGCACCGAGCTGCCGATCAACATCAACGAGTACGCGTTCAACTACCACACGTCGGTCCCCGGCCAGATGATCCAGTGGATCTCGGCCATCGAGGACTCCAAGGTCGACGCCGACATCGCGTACTGGAACATCGACGGCAACCTGTCCGACTCCGCCGTCCAGTCCGACCGCGGCAACGGGCAGTGGTGGCTGTTCAACGCGTACGCGCGGATGAGCGGGAACACCGTCGAGGTGACGCCGCCCTTCCCGGGCGAGAACTACACGCTGCAGGGCGTCGCCACCCTGGACGAGGAGCGCGCGACCGCGCGCACCATCGTCGGCGGCACCGACGGCGCCGCCCCGGTCGAGCTCGTGAACGTCCCGGAGGACGTCTTCGGGGACGACGTGCGCGTCACCGTGCGGGAGATCCCCTGGACCGGCCAGCTCGGCGACTCCGCGCAGCCGCGCCACCTCGCCGAGACCACCATGCCGGTGACCGACGGGAAGGTCGCCGTCGAGTTCGACGGGGAGTCGCTGCCGCTGCTGCGGGAGTCCTCCGCGTACGAGATCGTCGTGACGCCCGCCGGCGTCGGCGAGAGCACCAGCACGGCACCGACGACCTGGGAAGGCAGCTACGAGGCGGAGGACGCCACGCACACCGGGTCGGGCTACAGCCTGAACGGCCCGGAGGGCTCACCGGCCGACGTCGGCAAGTTCTACACCTCCGGCGGGTACGACGTCGGCGGCCTGCGCACCGGCTCCGACCTCGTGCTGGACTTCGAGGTCACCGTGCCGCAGGACGGCATGTACGACCTGTCCGTCTTCGCCAACAGCCAGAACACCTTCGAGGCCGTGGCCGAGCAGGGCCCGACCAACGTGTTCGTGCGGGTCGACGGGGAGGCGGAGCAGGAGCTGCACCTTCCGCTCGGCTACAAGTGGGTGGTCTGGGACCACGCCGACACGACGGTCGACCTCACGGCGGGCACACACACCATCTCGCTCGCCGCCCGGAGCCTCGACGGCAGCGGCGCCACGCAGGGCGACGCGATCGTCGACCGCATCACCCTGGCCCTGCCCGGTCCGGACGCCGCGACGTCCGTGTACGAGGCCGAGCACGCGACGCTCGACGGCGGCCGGTCGCTGTACGAGGCACCCGACGGCGTGGACCCCGCAACGGTCTCCGGCGCGGGCGGCGTCGAGCTGGCCGACGGCGAGACCGCCACGTTCTGGGTCTACGCGGCCGACGACGAGGGGACGACGCTCGGCGTCGACACCCTCGGCGGCGGCAGCGGCACGCTCTCGGTGAACGGCCGCGACGTGCTCGCCCAGGGCGAGCCGGCGGGGCAGGTCGCCGCGCACCTGTCCGGAGGCGTGAACAAGGTGGTCGTGACAGGCGGCGCGGACGGCGTCGTCGTCGACCGGCTGACGACGTCTCCCGGGGCCGGTGCGCTCACGGCGACCGAGTACCAGGCGGAGGACGCCGAGCTCGCCGGTTCCGCCGCGGTGTCCGACCTCTCGCTCGCGGAGGGCGGCAAGGCCGTGACGGACGTCGGGGGAGAGCCCGGCAACGACAGCACCCTGACGTTCCGGGTCGACGCCGGCGAGACGGGCCCGCACGCCGTCGTCCTTCGGTACTCGAACCCGGAGCAGTCGCCCGCCTCGCACTACAACCCCGACCCGATCGCCCGACGTGCCGACATCTCGGTGAACGGCGGCACCCCGGATCCGGTGCTCTTCCCCCACACGTTCCACGAGAACAACCTCTGGGAGAAGACCGTCGTGCTCGACCTGGAGGAGGGGGCGAACACCATCACGCTGAGGTCGCAGGAGGCGCCCAACTTCGACGGCGTCACCTACGCCTCCGACGTCTGGCCCGACTTCCCGCTGCGTTCGCGGTGGGCCCCGGTCGTCGACCGGATCACCGTGTCGCCGCTGGCAGCGCCGATCCGCACGCAGGTGGCGACCGAGACCGTCTGCCGAGGCGCGCGAGCCTTCCTGGTGGTCAGCACCACGAACGTCGGTGACGAGGCGGTCGGCGTGCGCGTCGCCGGAACGCTCGGTGCGCGGTCGACCGAGGACCTGGCGCCGGGCGACAGCTGGCGGCAGACGTTCCCGGCGCGCTCGACGTCGCTCGAGGCCGGATCGGTCACGGTGACGGCGGCCGGCGTCACGACGGAGCACACCTACCCGCCGGTGGACTGCGGCTGACCAGGGCCGGTCGATGAGTGCGGGGAATCTGCCGGGTCAGCGACGTGGACCCAGCAGATACCCCGCACTCATCGTGCGTTCCGGGCAGGGCGCCCGCTCAGCAGGGAGTAGCCGACGGCGGTGGCCGCCACGACGCAGAACACTCCCGCAGGCGCGACGGTTCCGCTCACCAGGAGCGCTACCAGGACGGCGGTGGCCGCGGCGGCGAGCTCCGGCCGGCGTCGGCCGACCGTGGCCCGCAGGCCTCGACGGTCTGCGACCTTGGGCGTGATCACGAACCGGGCCCGCAGGCCCAGGCACACCCGCAGGACGGCGCGCAGCGCGACGACCGCGACGGAGGCGTAGAGCATCCCGGCGCGCAACAGGAAGAGGGACGCCGTCACCGGGCCGCGCCGACGGGTGCGCCGGACCGCCTCGGGCAGCAGCGGCACGGCGCCGAGAAGACCGAGCGAGGCAGCGAGCGGCACCGGGAGGCCAGGCATACGTTCGACAGCCGCCGCCAGGGCGAAGGCGAACAGGGCAAGGGTCATGCCGGCGCCGACGAGCGGGGAGGCGAGGTCGATGAACACGTCGAGCCGCCGTGCGGGGCGCAGACGCGTGTCGAACAGGAGGCCGCGGTCACGGCCGAGCAGTTCGACGGCGCCCTCGGTGAACTTGCCGAGCTGCGTCGTGAACGCCGTGTAGTCGGCGGGGGCGTCCTCGACGGACATGAGCTCCGGCACGTAGCGCACCGTGCGTCCGTGCCGCGCGAGCTCGAGCGTCAGCGCGGCATCCTCCGCCACGGCCTCGGGGAACCCGCCGGCCTCGTGCAGCGCTCCGACGTCGAGCAGGGCACCGCGGCCCGCGAAGGTCGCCGTCCCGAACCGGGCCCGGCCGGCGGACACGGCACGCAGGTGCGCGTCGAACATGCCGCGGAAGTCGCGCACGAACCGGGTGTCGCCCTGCCGCGATCTGATGGCGCCCTGGACCACCGCCACCCGGGGGTACGCGTGGAGGTGGCGCAGCGCCGTGCGTACGAAGTCGGGGCCGATCTCCTGATCGGCGTCAATGACGACGACCGCGTCCACCCCGGATGCGTGATGGCGGAGGTAGTTGTTGAGATTGCCGGCCTTGAACCCAGCACGGTCGGACCGCCGGACCACCTCGACACGGCCCGGGGCGGCCGGGGCAGCAGCGGTGGCGGCGAAGGCGTCCACGGCGGCCCGTCCCTTCGTGCTGCGGGAGTCGTCGAGCACGACAGTCCGCGTACGCGGGTGGGTCTGGCGCATGCTGCGCTCCACGACGCCGGCGCGGAAGTCGTCGGCCGTGGTCCAGAGCAGGGCGACCACCAGGTCGTCGAGCTCCGGGCGTGGTGCTCTTGCCCGCGTCCCGACCGACGGGTGCGAGCGCCGGGCGCCGGCGGCCAGGAGCACGGCTGCCCGGGCACCGACCACCCAGGCCGCCGCGATGGCGACGGCCGCGAGCGTCGTCGTCGTCCACGTCGTGGGGGTCGACGGAACGGTGGTCCCCGCGAGGACGAGCCACGCGAGCGCCGCGAGCGCGGCCCACGCCAGGGCGAGCGCGACGGCGGGGCCGAGCGCGGAGAGTGGCCCCGGGGCGCCCTCGCCGGGTTCTGGGAGCGGGTGGGAGTTCTCCGGACGGGGTTCCTCTGGGCCGGTGGTCAGCATGTCCTTATCCCACCGGTGGCACGCCGGCCGGTCACTGGAGCGCGGACCAGGTCGGGGGTAGACCGGGCTGTACCCCACTGGTGGACCGGCTGCTATCCCGGGCCGGACGCGCCGGCGGTACCGTGACCGGGTGAGCCGATCCGACAGCCTTGCGCTCGCCTTGCGGCGGCCCGGCTACCTGGTGTCGCGTTGGTTGCCGCGAGCCTGGCTGTTCACGCTCGTGAGCGCACTGCTTCCCGGACCCTTCGCCATCCTCATGTTCAACGGCATCCTCCGGGACCAGCCGCTGAGCTTCCTGGTGGGTGCACTGGTCCTCCTCATGCTGCTGCTCAGCCCGCTGATCGCCCGGCTGGACCGATCCCGCGTGAAGCTGATCGGCCGGGAGACGATCGCCGACCCACACGTGCCGACCGACCGTCGCGGCGTGGGCAGGTTGGTCTTCCGGCTGCGGGAGTCGGCGACCTGGCGCGAGGTGGCGTACGTCGTCGTGACCATCCCGCTCGGCTGGGTGGGGGCCGCCGCCCAGGTCCTCAGCGTCTGGTCGCTGATCCTCGTCGTGTCGCTGCCGGGCAACGTCCTCGGCGGTGGCAACGCCTGGGACGAGAACCCCGTCGGCGTGGTCCTCGCGCTCTTCGGGGTGGCTGTGGCGGTTCCGGTGCTCGGCTACATGCTCGGTCTGCTCGCGGAGGCGCAGGCCGCACTCGCACGGGCGCTACTGGCACCGCGCCGGGCTGAGCTGCGCCATCAGATCGAGCGGCTCACCGCCTCGCGTACACGTCTCGTGCGGTCGTTCGAGGGAGACCTGCGCCGCATCGAGCGCGACCTGCACGACGGCGCCCAGCAGAAGCTGGTGACCCTCGCGATAGCCCTCGGATCTGCGGGCCTCGACGCGGAGGAGCTGGCGCGGGCGGGGGTCGACGTCGGGCGCCTGCGGGGCCACCTGGAGCGGGCGCACGACCTCGCGGAGGCCGCGCTCGAGGACCTGCGCTCGACCGTGCGCGCCATCCACCCGCGGGTGCTCGCCGATCACGGGCTGACGGCGGCCGTGCAAGAGCTGACCTCCCGGATGCCGGTACCGGTGACCCTGGAGGGCGGTGTCGACGAGCGCTTCGACACGGAGATCGAGCTGTGCGCCTACTTCGTGGTCAGCGAGGCGCTCACGAACATCGCACGGCACAGCGAGGCACACGCCGCGGAGGTGCACGTGGCCCGCGACGGTGAGCTGTTGGCGGTCCGGGTGCGTGACGACGGCGTCGGCGGCGCGGACCTCCGGTCCGGGTCCGGTCTGGTCGGCCTGCAGGAGCGTGCCGAGGCCGCACAGGGCAGCCTGACGGTGACCAGCCCGCCCGGCGGGCCGACGACGGTCGCGCTGCTCCTGCCCGCCCGAGGGCCCCACGCCGCGCCGGCCGTGCAGGCCGTGCCGGAGACTGTGTGACATGCGGATAGTACTGGCCGAGGACTCGATCCTGCTGCGTGAGGGGCTCGTGGGGCTGCTCGAACGGGTGGGGCACGAGGTGGTGCACGTGACGGGTGACGCAGAGGAGCTCGTGCGCCTCGTGTTGGCGGACGGTGCGCACGGCGAGCTGCCCGACCTGGTGGTCACCGACGTGCGGATGCCACCGCGGCTGCAGAACGACGGGATCGACGCAGCGGCGGAGCTCCGGCGGCACTACCCGGCGCTCCCGGTGGTCCTCCTGTCGCAGTACGTCGCCGACGCCTACGCGCGCGACCTCCTCGCGGGCTCCTCGGGCGGGATCGGCTACCTGCTCAAGGACCGGATCGGGCGCGTGAGCGACGTCATGACGTCGCTTGAGGTCGTGGCGGCCGGCGGTACCGTCATCGACCCGCAGATCGTCCGGTCCCTGCTCGACCGCAGCTCGTCGCCGCTCGGCACCCTGACGCCACGCGAGCGCGAGGTGCTCGGCCTGATGGCGGAGGGCAGGTCGAACCCCGAGATCGCCGAGCGGCTCGTCGTGAGCGACGCGGCCGTGGCCAAGCACATCGGCAACGTCTTCGCCAAGCTCGGGCTCACCGTCGACGACGCGGGCCACCGCCGCGTACGGGCGGTGCTGGCTTACCTGCGCGGCTGAGAGATGCGCGACTCCGGTTCGGCCGCCGTCCGGTCTCCGCGGTCCGAGATCGAACGTACCGTTGCTTCGTATGAGCCACGGCAACGTCACCATCACCGCGGACCTGGTCCGGGACCTGCTGCGCGAGCAGCATCCGGACCTGGCGGACCGCCCGGTGCGCCTGGGCGCGAAGGGCTGGGACAACCAGCTCTGGCGGCTGGGCGACGATCTCGCCGTACGGCTGCCGTGGGCCACCGAGTCGGCCGACGTGCTGCTGCGCAAGGAGCACGCGTGGGTGCCCGGTCTGGCGCAGCGGCTCCCGCTGCCCGTCCCGGTGCCGCAGCGGCTGGGCGAGCCGGCCGAGCTGTTCCCGCGCTCCTGGATCGTGACCACCTGGGTGCCGGGCACCCCGGCGGACCACGCTCCCGCGACGCGGGGTGCCGAGGCTGCCGACGCGCTCGCCGCGTTCCTGTCGGCCCTCCACCGGCCCGCGCCGGACGGCGCACCGGCCGGCCGGAGCCGTGGTGGGCCGCTCCGTGAGCGCGCCGGGGAGTTCACCGAGCGGCTGGCCGCCGCCGTCGAGCTGGGGCTGGTGGCCGACCCGGCCGCGGTGCGCGCCGCCTGGGACGACGCGGTGGCCGCACCGGACTGGGCCGGCCCGCCGCTGTGGCTTCACGGCGACCTGCACGCGGCCAACATCCTGACCGCCGACGGCACGTTCTGCGGTGTGATCGACTTCGGCGACCTGTGCGCGGGCGACCCGGCCACCGACCTGGCCGCCGTCTGGGCGCTGCTGCCCGACGGCGCCGCGGAGCGGTTCCACGCCGCGTACCGGCCCGGCGACGCGGACGGCCCGGACGCCGCCATGCTCCGCCGCGCCCGTGGCTGGGCGCTGCTGACCGCGCTGAGCGGCATCCTGATCGGCGAGGCCGGCACCGCGGGCCGTACGGGCGGCAAGCAGTCGTGGGGCCCGCCGGCGCACTCGGCGATGCGCCGCCTCCTGGCGCCGGCGGGCTGACGGCCGGCTACCTAGACGACCGCCCCGAGGAGTAGGACCACCAGGAGCGCGACGACCGACAGCACCGACTCCATGAGGGTCCAGGTCTTGAACGTCTGGCCCACGGTCATACCGAAGTACTCCTTGACGAGCCAGAATCCGGCGTCGTTGACGTGGGAGAGGAACACGGAGCCCGCGCCGATGGCGAGCACGAGCAGCGCCGCGTGGGTGGGCTCGAGCCCGGTCGCGAGGGGCGCCATGATGCCGGCCGCCGTGATGGTCGCGACGGTGGCGGAACCGGTGGCGATGCGGATCAGCGCGGCGACGAGCCAGCCGGCCAGGAGCGGGGTGATCCCGGCCTCCGCGATGCCGGAGGCGATCACCTCACCGACGCCGGAGTCCACGAGCGTCTGCTTGAACCCGCCACCGGCGCCGACGATGAGCAGGATTCCCGCGATCGGTGCGAACGACGACCCCACCAGGTCGCCGAGCTGCTGACGGGTGCGTCCGACGGCTGTGCCGAAGGCGACCAGCGCGAACAGCGCGGTCAGGAGCAGCGCGACGAGAGGCTCGCCGAGGAACTCCAGCACGGTCCCGTAGCCCGTCTCGGTGGCGCCGGCGATCTCGACGACGGACCGCGCCAGCATGAGCAGCACGGGCAGGAGCACGACCAGGACCGACATGCCGAACGTGGGCTTGCGCAGCCCGGCCGTGGCGTTCGACGAGGTGCCGTCGCCGGGGACGCCCAGGACGCTGGTGGGCGGGTCGAGCCGTACCCAGCGCGTGAGCGGGATGGCCAGCAGCGGTCCGGCGACGATCACGGTCGGGACGGCGACGAGCAGGCCGAGCCCGAGCGTGAGGCCCAGGTCGGCGCCGAGGGCCTCGATGGCGAGCAGCGGTCCGGGGTGCGGGGGTACGAGCCCGTGCAGCGCGGAGAGCCCGGCGAGCGCCGGGATGCCGACCAGGACGGGGTTGGCGCGCAGGCGGCGTGCCACGATCATCACGACCGGGATGAGCAGCACCACCCCCACCTCGAAGAACAGGGGGATGCCGACCACGAACGCGATCAGGGCCATGGCCCAGGGCAGCCGCGCAGCCGGGGTCCGGTCGAGGATCGTGTCGACGATGCGGTCGGCGCCGCCCGAGTCGATGAGCAGCTTGCCGATGATCGCGCCGAGCGCGATGAGCACGCCGACGCCCGCGACGGTGGACCCGAGCCCCGCCGAGAAGCTGGTGAACGTGTCGGTCAGGCCGATTCCCGCCGCCACCGCGAGCACGCCGGACCCGAGCACGAGGGCCAGGAACGGGTGCATCTTGAGCCACACGATGAGCACGATGATGGTGGCGATGCCTGCCACCGCCGCGACGACGAGCTGCGGGGTCGAGGCCGCCGGAGCGGCGTCGCCGGCGTGGGGGAGGGCGAGCGCGGCACCCTGGGTGATCAGGTCGGAACGGAACATCAGCGGGCCTCGGGCTCTGCGGCGGGGGTGGTGGCGGGGGTGATGGCGGGGGTGGTGGTGGCGGGCTCGCCCAGGAGGCGCAGCGCCTCGTCGACGATCTGGTCGGGCCGGGGGCCGATGTCGACCGCGAACCCGGGCTCGTCGTCCTGGAGGGGCTCGAGTGCGGCGAGCTGGCTGTCGAGCATCTCGGGCTTCATGAAGTGCCCGGCCCGGCCCTGGATGCGTTCGCGCAGCAGGTCGTAGGAGCCGGTGAGGTGCACGAACCGCACGTCGCCCGCGGTCTCCAGCAGGTCGCGATAGCTGCGGCGCAGAGCGCTGCACGGCACCACCGCGCTGCGCCCCGCGGCGAGCTCCGCCGCGAACCAGTCCCGGATCCCGCGCAGCCACGGCCAGCGGTCGTCGTCGTCCAGGGGGTGGCCGGCGGCCATCTTGGCGACGTTGGCGGGGGAGTGGAAGTCGTCTCCCTCCGCGAACGACGCGCCGAGCCGGCCGGCCAGGAGGGCGGCGACGGTCGTCTTGCCCGAACCGGCTACGCCCATGACGACGATCGCCCTGGGCCTGCGGTCCTGGCCGTCGGGCGTCCCGTCGGTGGTCTGGGTCGAGAACATCGCTGTCTCGGTGACGTCTGTGTCCATCCCCCCATCCTCACCCATTGGTGACACCATTAATGCGTGATTCATATCACCAATGGGTGCCCGCGCAGGCAAGGACCAGGTCCGCCCTATTCTTGGACGATGCCCCCAGTGCTGCACAGCCCAGTCCTCGAAATCCTGGGCCGCCGCATCACCGGAGGCGAGCTGCCCGCGGGGGCGGTGCTCACGCTGGACGGGATCGGCGCCGAGTTCGAGGTGTCCCGCACGGTCGCCCGCGAGGCGATGCGGATGCTCGAAGGGCTCGGCCTGGTCCGTTCCGGCCCTCGCGTGGGCATCGTCGTGCTGCCCCACGAGGCCTGGAACGTGCTCGACCCCCGGGTCATCGGCTGGCGGCTCGACGGTCCAGGGCGTGCCTCGCAGCTGCGCTCCCTGACCGAGCTGCGCCAGGCCGTCGAGCCCCGCGCCGCCGCGTGCGCCGCCCGAGGCGCCTCGGCCGCCGTCCGCGACGAGCTGGTGGCCACCGCACGGCGGCTGCGCGAGCTCGGCGAGGCCGGGCGGGGCGACGGCGAGGAGTTCCTCGACCTCGACATCCGGATGCACGAGCTCCTCATGCGTTCCAGCGGCAACGAGCTCTTCAGCGCGCTCGCCGACGTCGTCTCCGTCGTCATCTCCGGACGCACCCACCTCGGCCTGATGCCCGCACACCCCGAGCCCGAGGCCCTGGATGCCCACGAGGCGGTGGCGCTCGCCGTGGCGCAGGGAGACGGCGCGGCCGCGGAGGACGCGATGGCACGGATCGTCCGCGAGGTGCGTGGGGCGCTCGGCTGACGGCCTGCCACGGCAGGTGCCGAGCCGCAGGTGACGGTCCGGGCACGCGAACCGCAGCCCCAGTCCCAGTCCCTTAATCGTTGTGGGTCCTGGGCAGGTATGCCTCGCGTGCACCAGAATGTCGGCGTGCACCCGACCTCGCCCCGACGGCTCCGCGACGCGCGGGGCCCTCTCGTGGCGTCGGCTGCGACAGCGACCGCCCTGCTGTCGCACCTCCTGGGTGGCGGCGCGATGCCCGGCTGGCTCGGGATAGTCGTGCCATGGGCGCTGTCACTGACGCTGTGCACGGTGCTCGCGGCCCGACGGCTGTCGCTGTGGCGCATCACCACGTCCGTCGTGCTGAGCCAGGTCCTGTTCCACACGCTGTTCGTGCTGGGCGCTCCGGCAGCCCAGGCAGTTCCGGGACACACGGGTGCTCCGGGACACGGGATGCACGAGCAGCTCCCGCCGTCGTCCGGAGGCTCGCCCTTTGGGCTGATCAGCGCCGATGTGACGATGTGGTGCTGGCACGGGGTCGGCGCGGCGGTGACCGTCGCCGCCCTGTACGGCGGTGAACGGGTGCTGTCCCGCCTGCGTGAGCTGGCCGCCGACCTCGCTGGCTGGCTGCGCGGCCACCTCGCGGTCCCCGCTGACGCCGCCGCGCCGTTCCCCGTCGTCCGGCTGACGGCGCCCGACTGGTTCACCGGTTCCTTCCCCGCTCGTCCTGAGGTCTCGGAGTCGCGGCGGCGCGGACCGCCGGCCGTGCCCGCGATCTGACTTCTTCCGAGCATCGAGCCCACTCACGGGTACCGAGCGGCCTCGCCGTGCCCGCCGTCCTGCCTGGACGCGCCCGGGCGAGGGGCCGTCGATGCTGCCCTCAGGACCTGAAAGCGACCCCTCATGACCACTACCGTCTCCGTCACGCCCGAGACCGACCAAGAACGTCCCCGCCCGCCGGGGAACGACCGCCCCCACGGCCGGCCCCGCTGGTTCGGCGCGCTGCTGCTCCGGCTGCACTTCTACGCGGGCCTCCTCGTCGGCCCGTTCATCCTCGTCGCCGCGGTGAGCGGTGCTCTGTACGCACTGACGCCCACGATCGAGCAGGGCGTCTACCGGCACGAGCTGCACGCCCCCGTCACGGACACCCGGCTCACCCTGGCCGAGCAGACCGCGATCGCCCAGGACCACATCGGCGACGGCGCGGCGATGCCGTCGGCCGTTCGTCCGGCCCCCGAACCGGGGACACCACCCGCATCATGTTCGCCGACGAGGCGCTCGGCGAGAGCGAGTCCCGCGCCGTGTTCGTGGACCCGGGCACCGGTGAGGTCCGGGGCGACCTCACCGTCTACGGCACCAGCGGTGCCCTGCCGCTGCGCGCCTGGCTCGACCAGCTGCACCGCAACCTCCACCTCGGGGACGCCGGACGGCTGTACAGCGAGCTCGCCGCGTCGTGGCTCGGCATCGTGGCGCTCGCGGGTCTCGGGCTCTGGATCCTGCGCATCCGCAAGTCCCGCACCAAGAAGGACTTCGTGCGGCCGGGCCGCGGGCGCACCGGATACCGGCGTCTGTTCACCTGGCACACGTCGGTCGGTATCTGGGTCCTGCTGGGGGCACTGTTCCTCTCGGCGACGGGCATCACCTGGTCGCAGTACGGCGGCAGCAACGTGGACACCCTGCGGGCCACGTTCGACTGGAGCACCCCCGGCGTCGACGCGCGGCTGCCGGGCGGCGGCGCGGAGCAGGGGCCGGCGGCAGCCGGCGGGGAGCACGCCGAGCACGGGGGTGAGCACGCGGGCCACGGTGCGGCGGGCGCCGGGGGCGCCGGGGACGCCGCGGCAGCGGCCGATCCCGCTCTGCTCGACGCCGTCCTCGCCACGGCGCAGGCGGTGAACGTCAACACGGGCCTGGTCGAGATCACACCCCCGGCCGAGCCCGGTACCGGCTGGGTGGTGCAGGAGATCCAGCGCAGCTACCCGACCGAGGTCGACGCGGTGGCGGTCGACCCTGAGACGATGCAGGTTCTCCACCGCGTGGACTTCGCCGAGTTCCCCCTGGCGGCGAAGCTCGCCCGCTGGGGGATCGACCTCCACATGGGCTCGCAGTTCGGCCTGCCCAACCAGCTCGTGCTGTTCTTCCTCGCGAGCGGCATCGCGACGATGGTCGTGCTCGGCTACCTCATGTGGTGGAAGCGCCGCCCGACGAACGAGCCGCGTGCCCTGGGTGGGGCCCCGCCGCGGCGTGGCGTGCTGCGCGGAGCGCCGTGGTGGGGGATCGCCGCGGTGCTCGCGGCGGCGGTCGCCGTCGGCTGGTGGCTGCCGATGGTCGGCTGGACGCTCGCCGGGTTCGTCGTGCTCGACGTCCTCGTCGGACTCGTCCGCAGCCGCACCGCACGCACACCCTGACGCCCGGGCCGGGCGCCGGCTCGCCGCACCGGTGCGGCGAGCCGGGGTCCGGTCAGTGCTTGGTGTACTTCAGCGGGCGCGGGTACAGGTCTCCCTGGACCGCCCACAGCTTGGTGTTCTTCATGACGATCCGCATCGCGAAGAACCCGTCGGGGTTGAGCGACGTCACGTCGGCGCCGTTCCACGCCACGTCGAACCAGCCCCCTCCGGCCGGCGTGACGACGCTCTTCTCCAGCTCGAAGCCCTTCTGCGTCACGGTTCCGCCGGTGTTCCGCAGCTCGCACCGGATCCATCCGCCGGGTTCGACGTCGGCGAGGATCTGGACGGTGCGGCCGGA
Source organism: Promicromonospora xylanilytica (assembly GCF_054782895.1). Classification (NCBI taxonomy): domain Bacteria; kingdom Bacillati; phylum Actinomycetota; class Actinomycetes; order Micrococcales; family Promicromonosporaceae; genus Promicromonospora; species Promicromonospora xylanilytica. The sequence goes on along the minus strand of NZ_BAAGRP010000007.1, from coordinate 113,894 downwards.
GAAGTTGAGGCCCTGCGTCGTCAGCACCGACTCCTTGGCCGCCGTGCGCGCGCCGTAGCAGGCGAGCTTGTCCTTCTCGACGTACCCGCGGCCCAGGGCGGTCTCTCGCCATCCGGTGTGCTGCCCCTTGCCGCCCATGTAGTAGAACCAGAGGCGGTCGTCGATCTCCAGGGGCACGGCGGAGAAGATCACGTTGCTGTCGAAGTCGCCGTGGGGGTAGCCGCCGTTCTCCTTGCCGTGCGGGATGAGCACGCTGTTCTCGGGCGAGACCCGGTTGAACTCGCTGAGGTTGGAGGACCAGTGCAGCTCGAGGTCGACGTTCTCGTAGTCGTCGAGCGCGGAGTCCCCGTCGTGATAGACGGAGGCGAGCCCGAGGTAGACACCGTGCTGCTCGAACACCGGCATCGAGTAGATCTGGTCCTCGAACCCGTTGCCCCGGTGGATCTCCTCCGGAACCGACCAGTTCAGGAAGTCGGTCGACCGCGACACCGCCGAGACTCTGATGTTGTTGTCCCACAGCCGGGTGATCAGGACGTACTCGCCGGTCCTCGGGTCGACGAAGGTCTGGTTGTGGCAGTCGCCGCCCGGCACCGGGCTCTTGCTTGCGGCGGGCCAGGGGATGAGGTCGCCGAAGTGGACGCCGTCGGCTGAGAACGCGACGCAGAGCTGGGCTCCGCCCTCCTCCCGCAGGGTCAGCAGCTTGTAGCGCCGTGCGGGGTCCGGGTCGGCGGGGTCGCGGAGGACGGACGTGCCCTGGACCTTGCGGTACAGGAGGTTGTTGTCCGTGCTGCCGTCGAACTCGACGACGCCGAGGTGCGGTTTGGTCCAGACGATGCCGTCCGTCGACTCGGCGTACGCCAGCCCGGCCTCTCGGCCGGCGATCACGTAGGGCTCCTTGGCGCGTCGTGCCGGCGGTGTGTCGAGCGAGGCGGGGTCCTTGACCAGCAGGGTGTAGTACGCACGGAACAGCTTGGCCTCCGGGTCCCACAGGACGTTCGGATAGCCGTTGTCGTAGCGCGGCTCCCACGGGAGGTAGGGGTCCTCGAAGATGCCCTCGCGGAAGAGCGGCCCGCGGGAGTCCTTCACGAAGGTCCCCATCTGCACGCTCGCGTTGGTGTGGATGTGGCCGTTCCAGAAGCCGGAGTCGAACGCGTAGAACTTGCGCTGCTTGCTCGGGTCCGGCAGCGCCATCGGCCGGGCTGCTACCGGGAGCGGGGAGGCGGCGGCCGCCGTGAGCGCCCCGGAGATGAATCCACGTCGGCTCGGGGCAAAGGAAGGGGTCGGCTCGGGCATGCGAGTTCCTCTCTCTCGTGCGGGCATCGTCGCCCAGGTCTCCGTCGACCAGGTCTGCGCACCCAGGTCTCCGTCGACCAGGGCACCTGACGTCAGATGTCTGATGTCCTCGGTACCGTAGCAGCGAGAGGGCGCCGTGCCTAGTCGTCGCGCGGTGCCGAGTGCCGGTCGCGGAGCATGCGCTCCCCGGCGTCGACGTAGGCCTCGAACAGGTCCGTCACGGCGTCCAGACGGTCCGCGGCCCGGGCGTCCTCCGTCAGGTTCCGGCCCGAGCGCAGGGTGCGGATGAACGCACGGGAACGTTCCTGGCTGGCCGCGAGCAGCTGCTCGAAGCCACCGGCTGCCTCGATGAGGAGCCGGCGGCTGCCGGCCTGCGGGATGGTCCGGGCCAGGCCCCAGGAGACCAGTTCCCGCATGGCGGTACTCACCGCGCCCGCGCTGAGCCTCAGCTCGGCGCGGATCTCGTCGGACGACGCCGGTGTCGCCCGGGTCAGCAGGTAGCCGTAGGTGCGCCCGGTCGCGCGGGACAGGTTCCAGGACGCGAGGATGTCGCCCATGGCGTTGACGAACTGCTCGCGCTCCTGACCGGGCTGGTCGGCGTGCTCCTCGGTCATGGTGCCGCCGGGCTCTCGCCGGTCCTGGTGCCCATCGTCCCCAGGAGCTTCAGGAGGGTGCCGTTCAGGGCGTCCGGAGCGTCGAGCGTGACCATGTGTCCCGCCTCCGCGACGACGTGCTCGGCGATACCCTCCGCCGCGGCCCACCGTGGCATGGCGGTCGCGATGTTGCCGGTGCGGTCCTCCGCGCCCCGCACCAGGCCGAGCGGCACGGGCGTGCGGTAGCCCGGTTGTGGGTCGACCAGGCTCACCGTGGCCCGCCAGACGTCGAGGAACCGCTCCTTCGGCAGTTGCGCGAACAGTTCCTCGGTCCGGGCGACGGCGGTGGGGCGCACGGCCGACGCGCGGGCCATCAGCCCGGGTAGGCGGGACGCCGGGACGGTCGACAGCAGCGGTGCCGCGAGGTGGAGCGCCAGCCGCTCGAGGCGGCCGAGGGGTCCGGCGTTCCAGGCCGAGTCGAGGACGACGAGGCCGCCGGCCCGCTCCGGAGCCCTCCGGGCGAACTCCTGCGCGAGGTTGCCGCCGAGCGAGTGCCCGACGAGCAGCGGCCCGTTGGGCCGCGGGCCGGTCCCGAGGGCGTCGGCCTCCTGCTCGACCAGCCCGAGCCGGTCGAACAGGGCTGCCAGGTCGTCGAGCGCGTCGTCGGCGGTGAACCGGGTCCCGGGGTGCAGCGGGGAGACGCCGTGCCCGCGCAGGTCCCAGACGATCACGCGGTAGCCGGCGTCGCGCAGCGCCGGGAGCTGGGGCTCGAACATCGTGTGGTCGACGCCCGCGCCGTGGCTGAGCACCACGGGGCGGCCCGGTCCACCGAAGTCGGTGAACCGGATCGTCGCTCCGGGCCGGGGGAGGGTCTCGGTCAGATTCACCATTCTCTGAATATAGTGCACAGTGCTGGATGACACCGTCCGGTCAGCGCATGGCGGCCATCAGCGGCAGCCGGACGGCCGGCGGCAGCGGGCCGACGGCCGGACGCGCGCTGATCGACTGGATGACCAGTGCCGCGAACCGGCGCGAGGCCGCCGCGGCGGCCTCGCGGGACGTGGCGCGGATGCCCGAGTTGGCCATGATCAGCATGATCAGGTCGTCCAGCACGAAGTCGCGGCGCAGGTCGCCCGTGTCCTTGGCGCGCTGGACCAGGTCCGCCAGCGCACGCAGGACCCGCGTGCGCTCCTGGGCGAAGTCGACGGCCTGCGGGAACGCGGTGATGAACGCGGCGGTGAAGCCGCGGTCGAGGGCGTGCATGACGCACACCTGCTCGATCACCGTGCGGAGCCCGCGCCAGGCGTCGGGGTCCTCGAGGCCGTCGGCGACGATAGCGGTGCAGCGCACCATCTGTTCGCCGAACGCCTCGGTGACCAGCGCCTCCTTGGTCGGGAAGCGCCGGTAGAGCGTGGCGGGGCCGACGCCGGCGCGCCGGGCGACCTCGCGCATCGATACGCCGATGCCTTCCTCGGCGAACGTGCTGCGGGCCACCTCGAGGATGCGGTCGCGGTTGTCCCGGGCGTCGGAGCGCAGGGTGTGCGGCGGCCGGGCCGGTTCCGGCAGCTCGGGGGGCGGTACTTGAGTCAACGGGGTCGTCATCGCTCTCACTTCGCCGAAACGGACGGGCTGTTCCACTAGCGTCCCGACCATGATCGCACTCCAGTTCTCCGAGTACGGACCCGCCGACGTCCTCCACCTTGCCGAGGTCGCGGAACCCCATGCCGGTCCCGGCCAGATCCGCATCGCCGTCCGGGCGGTCGGCGTCACGCCCGCCGACTGGTACCTGCGCTCCGGCATGCTCAGCGACATGATGCCCGTCCCGCTGCCCCACACGCCCGGCGTCGACGCCGCGGGCATCGTCGACGAGGTCGGCGAGGGGGTGACCGGGGTCCAGCCGGGTGACGCGGTCCTCGGGCTGGTCGACGTCGCGGGCCTCGGCGGTGCCGCCGCTGAATTCGCCGTGCTGGCGGCCTGGGCGCCCAAGCCCGACGAGCTCACCTGGGAGCAGGCGGGCGGCGCGGCCGCGAACGTCGAGACCGCCACCAGGACCCTCGACCGGCTCGGCGTCGGCGCGGGCACGACGCTGCTGATCGAGGGCGCGGCGGGCGGCGTCGGCACCGTCGCGGTCCAGCTCGCCGTCGCGCGTGGCGCCACCGTCGTCGGTACCGCCCGCGAGGCCAACCACGAGTTCCTCGCCGGCCTCGGCGCCATACCGACCACCTACGGCGACGGCCTGGCCGGCCGGGTCGCGGCGCTGGTGCCCGACGGCGTCGACGCCGTGCTCGACTGCGCCGGCTCCGGATCGCTGCCTGACCTGGTGGCCATCGCGGGCGGCGCGGCATCGGTGGTGACGGTCGCCGACCTGCGCGCCCACGAGCACGGCGTCGAGCTGTCGAGCTCCGGCGGCCCCGGCGCGGCCGAGCAGGACGGGCGGCACGGGCTCGCCGTGGCTGCGGCGCTCGCCCGGGAGGGCCGGTTCACCGTTCCGGTCGCCGCGGCCTTCCCGCTGCGGGACGCCGCCGCGGCGCACGAGCTCAGCGAGAGCCGGCGCGCGCGGGGGAAGATCGTGCTGACGCTCTGACGGTCATCCCGCGACGGGCCGGTCAGGGTGTCAGCAGCACCTTGATCGCGCGCCGCTCGTCCATCGCGCGGTAGGCGTCGGCCACCTCGGACAGCGGGAGCGTGAGGTCGAAGACCTTGCCCGGGTCGATCTCGCGCTTCCACACGAGGTCCAGCAGGTGCGGGAGGTAGGCGCGCACGGGGGCCACACCGCCGCGGAGGCCCTTGTTGCCCCAGAACAGCGTGTCGGTGGGGAGGTCGCCGTGCGGCACGCCGACCAGCCCGATCAGGCCGCCGGGGCGGACCAGCTCCACCGACTGCGCCCGGGCTTCCTCGGTGCCGACGCACTCCAGCACCGCGTCGGCACCGATGCCCTCCGTGAGCTCGTGGACCTGTGCCAGGCCCGCCGCACCGCGCTCGGCGACGATGTGGGTGGCGCCGAACTCCTTGGCCACGACCTGCCGCGACTCGTGCCGGCTCATGGCGATGATCGTGGCGGCGCCGAGCTGGGCGGCTGCCAGCACGCCACTCAGCCCGACGGCGCCGTCACCCACCACCACGACGCTCGACCCCGGCCCCACGCCGGCCGAGACCGCCGCGTGCCATCCGGTGCACAACACGTCGGACAGGCTCAGCAGGCTCGGGATCAGGTCGGCGTCCGGCTCGCCGGGCGTCGCGAGCAGCGTGCCGTCGGCGTTCGGGATGCGGATCTTCTCGGCCTGGCAGCCGTCGAACCCGCCCCCGTGCAGGCAGTTCGCCTGCATGCCCTTGCGGCACACCGCGCAGGTGTTGTCGCTGTGCAGGAACCCGCCGACGACGAAGTCGCCCGGCGCGACCGTGGTGACCGCGTCACCGACCTGCTCGACGACGCCGACGTACTCGTGCCCGATCGGCGTGGGCCGCTTGACCCGTGAGACACCCCGGTAGCGCCACAGGTCCGAGCCGCACACGCAGGACGCGACGGTACGGATGACGGCGTCGGTGGGCTCCACGATGACGGGATCGGGCCGCTCCTCGAAGCGGACGTCCCCGGGGCCATGAATGATCGCTCCTCGCATGCGCCCATTCAACACGCTCCGGGTACAGGGCTGGGCACGGGTGCGGGTGCGTGTGGTCGGCAGTTCGTCAGGTGGTCGGTAGCCCGGGCTACCGACCACCTGACGAACTGCCGACCACAGCTGGTGGTCAGGGGCTGCGGTCAGGGGCTGCTGTCTGGGGCTGCGGTCAGGGGCGCAGGACGTTCCTCAGTGGGGTGGTCGGGCGGCCCAGGAGCTTGGCCAGGTCGTCGCTGGTGGTCTCCAGGTCGCCCGCGGCGATCGAGGCGTCGATGCCGGCCACGAACCCGGCGGTGCCCTCGTCCAGGCCGGCCTGCTGCAGCTCGGCCTGGTAGTCCTCGACCGAGAGGTCCCGGTAGGCCACCGGAGTGCCCGTGACGTCGCTGATCGTCGCGGCGAGCTCCTCGAACGTGAACGACTGCCCGCCCAGCTCGTGGACCACGTCGCCGTCGGACTCGGCGAGGAGGGCCGCCGCCGCCGCTGCCGCGAAGTCGGCCCGCGGGGCGGCCGAGACCTTGCCGTCGCCGGTGGCGCCCACCACCTCGCCCCGCTGCAGGTACTGCTCCAGCTGGTCGGTGTAGTTCTCGGTGTACCAGCCGTTGCGCAGCAGGGTGACCGGGATGCCGGACGCGCGCAGCGCTTGCTCCGTGGCCTGGTGCTCGCCGGCGAGCGGGTTGGTGGTGTCGTCAGCCTTGAGGATGCTGGTGTAGGTGATGCGCTCCACGCCGGCCGCCTTCGCGGCGTCGATCACCGCGGCGTGCTGTGCCACGCGCCCGCCGGGCTCACTCCCGGAGATCAGCAGCAGGCGCTGCACGCCGGCCAGGGCCGCGGGCAGGGTCTCGGGGCGCGAGTAGTCGCCCTCGCGGACCTGTACCCCGCGCTCGGCGAGGTCGGCGGCCTTGGCGGGCGTGCGGACCACGGCGACCAGGTCGGCCGCGGGGACACCGCGGGACAGGAGGTCCTCGACGACGAGGCGGCCGAGGCGGCCCGTGGCTCCGGTGACGGCGTAGACGGTCATGACACTCTCCATTGCTCAAAGTGGAAACTACTGAAGTGGTTGCGAGCAGTTAGCACTAACCAATCGAAAGTACACCACATTCCGAGGGCGTAGCGGTACCCTGGTGCCGTGAGCATCACCGACCTGGAACCCGACGGCCCCGCGGAGGACGGCCCTGCCGCAGGCCCCCCGCAGGAGCTGGTGACCGACGTCTTCGCGCGCGGCTGCACCTCCCGGGCGGCGTTCGAGGTGGTCACGTCCAAGTGGGCGTCGCTCGCCCTGCTCGCGCTCGGCGAGGGCGGCTACCGCTTCAACGCGCTGCGCCGCCGCGTCGAAGGGGTCAGCGAGAAGATGCTGTCCCAGACCCTGCAGGCCCTCGAACGCGACGGCATGGTCACGCGCGACGTCGTCACCACCATCCCGCCGCGCGTCGAGTACTCGCTGACGCCGCTCGGCGAACGGGTGGCGCAGCGGCTGCGGGCGCTCGCCGACCTCCTGGAGGAGACGGCGGCCGAGGGCGCCTGGGCGCCGGCGCAGGAAGGTGCCGCTGCCGACGGCACTGGCGCTGGCGGCGCCGACCGCTGAGCCCGGCGACCGCTGAGCCCGGCGTCGGCAGCGCGCCCAGGCGCATCGTCACTCGGCGTCGGCCAGGTCGACTCCCCATGTCGCCCGCAGGAGCTCGTGCCCCGCAGGCGTGACGTCCAGCCCGCGCCCGGGCCGGTGCCGGGTGACCCACCCGGCGGAGAGGAACCGGGACCCGACCGCCGAGCCCAGCGCTCCGGCCAGGTGCGGCCGGCGCTCGGTCCAGTCGAGGCACGCCCGCGTCGTGGCGCGCCGGGCGGCGACGGCGCCGTCGACGTCCACCCCGATCTCGCGCAGGCCCGCGGCGCCGGTGTCGGTCAGGGTGAGCTCGTCGGGGCCGGCGAGCCAGCCGGAACGGACGCAGGCGTCCGTCAGCCCCGTGCCGAGCCGCCCGGCGAGGTGGTCGTAGCAGAACCGCGCGGCGGCCAGGTACTCGGCCCGCCGGCTGTGCCGGTAGCCGGAGACGGGCGTGGCGTCGGCGAGCATGCCCAGGGACTCCAGGGCGGCGGCGACCTCCCCGTCCGCCAGGGAGTAGTAGCGATGCCGTCCGTGGGTCCGGCAGGTCACCAGACCGGCGTCCAGGAGCACGGCGAGGTGTTCCGACGCGGTGGAGGCGCTCACCCCGGCCGCCTGCGCCAGCTCGCCCGCCGGGCGCCGGGTGCCGTCCATGAGGAGGTTCAGGAACGTCGAGCGGGCCGGGGTGGACAGTGCCCGCCCCACGGCGGTGAAGTCCCTGTCCCTGCTCACGCGGCCGAGTCCCTGCTCATGCGGCCGACCGTACGGCGGGGACATCTCGGCGTCCACCGAAGCGTCCCCGGCCTACGGTCCCGACATGAGACGAGCGACGAGCCCTGCCACGACACGAGCGGCGACACGAGCGACCGGCCAGCACGCGATGCAGGACCTCGAGATCCACCTCCCCGACCGTCCGGGAGCGCTCGCCGACCTGGGCCAGGCCCTGGGGGAGGCAGGCGTGAGCCTGGAGGGCGGCGGCGTCTTCACCCACGACGGCCGGGCGGTGGCGCACTACCTCGTGCACGACGGCGCCCGCGCCCACCGGGCCGTCACCGCGGCAGGGCTCGGGCCCTGCGTGGTGCGCACCGTCGAGCTCGCGAGGCTGGACCAGGAGGCGCCGGGGCAGCTCGGCGTTCTCATGCGACGGCTGGGCGACGCAGGAGTGAACGTGCTGGTCCAGTACAGCGACCACAGCGGCAACCTGGTGCTGCTGGTCGCCGACGAGGACGTCGCGGCCTGCCGGGAGGTCGTGGCGAGCTGGGGGAGCCGTCGGCTCAGCTGACGCGGTGCGCAGACCGGCGCGCGCGCAGCCGGCCGATCAGGGACCAGCCGATCATGCGCGCCATCCGCACCGGGCCGTAACGGACGCCGGTCGCGAACGGAGTCTCGCCGCGGAGGCTCGCCTCGGCGCCACCGTCTACGAAGAGCACCTGGCCCGTGACGAACCCCGCGTCCGGGGAGAGCAGCCAGGCGATCGCCGCGGCGACCGGTTCGACCGGGCCGGGCATCCCTAGCGGCTGCGGCAAGGCGTCCTGGAGCACCCGCACGGTCGCGGTGTCGGAAAGCATGGTGCGGCGGGCGGTCTCGGTCTCGACGATGCCGGGTGCGACAGCATTGAGCAGGATGCCGGCCCCCGCCCACTCGTCGCGCACGGCGGTGCGTCGCAGCCACCGGTTCAGGGCGATCTTGGTCGACCGGTAGATTGCCGCGCCGCGCCCGCGACTCGTCAGACGGTCGGCGGCCGTACGGGCGAGCGCCTCGTCGTCGGCCAGGCAGGCGTCGACCAGATCGGTGTCGCCGGCCGAGAGCGAGGACGCCGAGCTCACCACGACGGCCCGTGGGTGAGGGCCGACGGCCAGGTCGTCACGCAGCGCCGTGAGCAGTGCCGTGGTGCCGAAGTAGTTGAGCGCGACGGCGACCTCGCCCTCCGGGCTGCCCGCGACGAGCGCTGCGCCGTCGATGCCTGCCGGGGCATGGCGACGGATGCTCTCGACGGCCACGGCGCGTCCCTCGGCCGTGGTGAGGTCGGCGCGGACCTCGACGTCTGCCCCGATGCCGCACCGGACGACGTGCGCGCCGCCCGCCACGAGGCGGGTGGCGAGGGCCGCGCCGATCCCGGAGTCGGCGCCGGTCACGACGTAGGTCCGGCCGGTGTGCTCGGGCATGGGTACTCCTTCGTGAGGCGCAGGTTCGGCGAGGCGCTGGCCTGGCGCGCACCGGCTAAGATGCACTAGTGCAAGAATACACTAGTGCATCAGATGCGCTATGCTGGAGCGATGAGCAAGCAGGTCGAGCAGGCCGGAATCCGGGAGCGCAAGCGCGCCGAGACGCGGAGTGCCGTCGTCCGGGCGGCGACCCGGCTGTTCCTCGAGCGGGGCGTCACCGGCACGTCCATCGACGACATCGCCGCGGGGGCAGGCATCGCGCGCCGCACGTTCTTCCTGCACTTCCCGTCCAAGGAGGACGTGCTCTTCCACTACCTGGAGGACCATGTCGGCCGCGCGGGCCGGGTGGTCGCCGACCTGCCCGCGCGGGCCGACGCCGCGCAGGGCGTCCGCGCGGTGATGGGCGTGCTCGTCGACCTCTTCGAGGACCCGCGCGCCGGGACGGACGAGCTCGCCGATCTCCGGGCGCAGCTCATGGCCGGCTCGCGCGGCCTTCCGGGCTCGCTCGTGGTGCGGTTGCAGCGGGCGCAGTCGGACCTGGGCGCCGCACTCCGTGAGCGGTTCCCGGACCCCGACGCCTGGCCGTCGCTGTCCGCGCACCTCGGGGCCTGCATGGGTGCTGCCGCCGCGGCGGCGGTCGCCGTCGAACGGCCCGGGGAGCGGGCGCCCGCCATCCGGGACGCCGTCGAGCGCGCGAGCGCGGGGTTCACGGCGTAGCGCGGCTCAGCGTGCCGTGACCCCGACGAGCTCCGCCGAGCGGTCCCACAGTCGGCGGGCGAGGTCGGCGTCACGCGCCTGGGGGTTGACGCGCCACGCGACGCGGCCGCCCTCGTAGTACGCGCCCGACTGCCAGTCGACGCCGGGCTCCGTCCGGGCGAACCGGACCAGCTGGGCGGCGCCCTTCTCCGGCGTGGCCAGGAACATCTTGCCGATCCTGCTCTGGTAGAGCGGCCGGAGGAAGCTCGTGCTCTCGGCGCCGAAGCTCGTCGCCACCACGCCCGGGTGAAAGGCCGCCGACGCCAGGCCCTGCTCGTGGAAGCGACGGTGCAGCTCGGTGGTGAACAGGATGTTCTCGAGCTTGGCCGTGCCGTACGCGAGGTGGGGCGTGAAGTCGCGGTCGTGGTCGAGGTCGTCCAGGTCGAGGTGGCCGAAGAGGCGTGCGCCGGCGCTCGAGGTCTGGATCACCGTCGCGCGGCTCACCAGGAGCTTGTCGAGCAGGAGGCTGGTCAGCAGGAACGGTGCGAGGTGGTTGACCTGAAGGGTCCGCTCGTGGCCGTCGACGGACTTGGTGCGGTCGCCGAGGATGCCGCCCGCGTTGTTGGCCAGCACGTCGATGCGCGGGTAGGCGTCGTCCAGCTCGGCCGCCAGGCGTCGCACGTCCGCCAGCCGGGTGAAGTCGGCGACGAAGTGGTCCCCGCCCAGCTCGGCAGCGACCCGGGCGGTCTTCTCGGGGGAGCGTCCGACGACCGCGACATGGTGGCCGGCCCGGGCGAGCAGGCGTGCTCCGGCCGCGCCGATCCCGTCGCTGGCGCCGGTGATGACGATGGTCCTCGGCGTGGTCCCGGGGGTGGACGCAGGCCCCGTGGGGACGGGGGAGTCGCTGTTCATGTTTCACAGCATGCACGCAGCGGGTGATCCAGCGGGGGATCGCTGCCCGCAGCACTTCCGGGCATCGGCCCGCAATGAATTTTTCGTCCCCTCGCGATTGCCCTGACCTGCGCATTTCATAGCAACTCAATGCACACGGATCAGAAATGCGTACTTAATCGGTTGTCGGCTCCGTACAGGCTGATCACACTCGATACCGGGTAACTGCTCAGGAAACACACCAACGCGGGGGTTGGCGATGTCCGAAGCACGTGCGCACCATCTTGTGATCACCCGGCTGGACCGGCGCTGGCTCGCGGCGGCGGTCGCCACCGGCTTCGGGGCATCGCTGCTGATCGCCGTCGCACCGCAGGAGACCGCCCAGGCGGCTCCGGACGTGCCGCAGGCGACCGCGGGCCAGGGGCCGACCGACCGGCCGATGCCCGAGGGGGTGCGCCGCTCCACCGCGTTGCCGGAGGACGAACGCCCACCCGTGGTGCCGGCGGCCGTCCCGTCCGGCGGCGAACCCGTCGAGGTCACCGCTCGGGAGTGGCGCACGCTCACCGCCCCGACCCCGCGGGCCGCCGCGGCCGCCGCCGCCGCCGGCTTCGCCGACGTCGACCTGCGACCGGGCTTCCTGCTGGGCGACACGTCGCTGGTCCTGTACTTCTCCGAGGGTGACGTCGACCCGGACTGGACGCACGCCGTCGTGCGGCTGTACGAGGGCGACGACCAGACGGAGCAGGAGTCGGTACGCCTGAGCCGGGAGGAGCTGGAGGCCCCGCGGGCGTGCGGTGCCGCGGACTTCTGCCGGTCCTTCGGGCGCGACGACGGCTGGGAGCTGGACAACGGCAAGGACTACTTCGTCACCGTCGCCGCGGTGCTGCCGGGCGGCGACGAGGTGGTCTCGGAACCGTCCGGCGACTCCCGGCCGCGCGCCACGATCCTGCCGCCCGACATCCCCGACGACCAGGCCGCCGGCTGCGGGTGCGAGAACGCGCTGGCACCGACCGCCGTCGGCCAGGCGCAGCGCGGCGTGGGCGTCAACACGGGGACCGGCGCGTTCGTGCGCGTGGAGCGGGACCTGCAGATGGCGTCCTTCGGCATCCCGTTCGCGAGCGCGCGCACGTACTCGTCGGCGAACAACCGCCAGGGGCCGCTCGGCATCGGCTGGGCGTGGTCGTACGACATGCGCGTCACGGAGACGGACGACGGCGTCATCGTGCGTGCCGAGGACGGCGCTGAGGCGCTCTACACCCCTGACGGCGACGGGTACACCCGCCCGCCGGGCGTGCGGTCCGAGCTGCACCGGGCCGGCGACGGGTGGGAGCTGGTCACACCGCAGCAGGTCACGTACGAGTTCGGGGCGGCGGGGCGGCTCGCGGCGGTCCTCAGCCCGCGCGACGACGGCGTGCGCCTCGCGTACGGAGCGCAGTGGCACGGCCACGACGCCATCGAGATCACCGACGCCTCCGGGCGCACCGCCGTCGCCGTGCTCGAGGACGGGCTGATCACCCGGATGGTCCTCCCGGACCGCCGCCAGGTGCGCTTCGAGTACACCGACGGCCTGCTCACCGAGGTGGAGGACGCGCGCGGCAACGAGTGGCGGTACCGGTACGACGCCGAGGGCCGGCTGGCTCAGGTGGTCGACCCGCACGAGGTCGTGGCGGTGTCCAACGACTACGGTCCGGGCGGCCGCGTGATCGCGCAGCGCGACGGCGTGGATGCCGAGATGACCTTCGGCTGGGACGCCGACAAGCAGGAGGCACGCAGCACCGACGAGGACGACGTCACGGTCTACGACGGGTACCACGGCAACGTGCTGATCTACAGCCAGCGCAGCACCGGCGACGCGGACAACCACCGGTACAACAAGCGCCTCGACCGCAACCTCGTGGTCAACGGGAACCAGTACCAGCACGTGGTCAACTTCGACGAGCGGGGCAACCCGACCCGGGCGCAGGCACCGCAGGGCTTCGACGAGAAGACGAAGTACGACGACCGGAACAACCCGATCGAGTACACGGACGCGAACGGGAACGTCTGGAAGAACACCTACAACGAGTTCAACGAGCTGGTGCGCAGCGTCGACGCCGAGGGCAACGACATCACGCACGCGTATGACGACCGGGGCCTGCTGATCTCGACGACGGACCAGCGGGACAAGGTCACCACCTACGAGTACCTGCCGGACGGCGAGGAGAACGCGGGGCTGCTGGCCGCCGTCGTCTCCCCGGAGGGTCGCCGCAGCGAGTACGCCTACGACCGCACGGGCCGCCAGGTCGCGGCCACGGACCCACGAGGTACCGCGGACCCGCGCGAGCGCAGGCACTACACGACGAAGACGCACTACGACGAGCAGGACCGCGTGGTGCGCGTCGAGGAGCCGGGCAAGCACCACGACTGGCGCACCGTCTACGACGACGTCGGCCGGCTCACCCACCAGATCACGCCCGAGGACGCCGTCACCAGGACGACCTACCTGGACAACGGCCTCCAGTCGCGGGTCGAGGGTGGCGGCCGCGTGATGACGTTCGCCTACACGGACGCCGGACGCCGCGCGTCCGAGAGCGTGCGGATGAAGGGCGACGACCTGACGACGTCGTACACGTACGACGCGAAGGGCCTCGTCAAGACCGTGACGTCGCCGCGCGGCAACGTGCCGGGCGCGAACAAGGCCGACTTCACCACCGAGTACTTCTACGACGCGAACGACAACCCGATCCGGATGCGCATGCCCTACCCGGGCGGCGGGTTCACCACCCGGGACATCAAGGTCGACGCCCTGGACCGCACGACGGCGGCGATCAACGAGCTGAACAAGACCTCCAGCTTCGAGCGCAGCAACACCGGCCAGGTCGACTCGGTCACGGACACCAAGGGCCGTACCACCACGATGGGGTACGACAAGAACGGGCGGCAGACCGAGCGCACGGACGCGGGGAACAAGACGACCCGCACCGAGTACGACGCGGCGGGCAACAAGATCAAGGAGATCTCGCCGACGGGCGGGATCACCACCTACGCGTACACCGACGACGGCCTGCTCGCCTCGGTGACGGAACCGCGCGGCAACGTGGAGGGCGCCGACAAGGACCGCTTCACCACGCGCTTCGAGTACGACCTGGCGGGCAACCGGACCAAGGAGATCGACCCGCTCGGCAACACGACGACGACCACCTACGACGCGAACAGCCGGCCCACCGAGCTGACCGACGCACGCGGCGGGACCACCTACTACGCCTACCGCGACGACGACCAGATCAGCCACGTGCGGCAGCCGGACGCGCCGACGCTGCCGATCTTCAGCAAGGCCTTCGCGACGGTGCTCACCTACGACGACGACGGCCGCGTGGTCGGCGTCCGCGACCCGCAGGGCGGGCGCTCGCGGATCACGTACGACGACGCCGGCCGGCCCGCGACCACCACGGACCCGCTGGGCCGCACCGCGCACGTCGGGTACGACGCCGAGTCGAACCCGCTCTGGAGCATCACGACCGACCGGCACGAGGACCTGGACGACCTGTCCGACGCCGAGCGTGCCGAGCGAACGATCACCTCGGAGTACGACCTGCGCAGCCGCCTGACGAGCCAGCAGGTCGGTTCCACGGGGCCGGAGTACACCTACGGCTACGACGCGAAGGACCGGACGACGTCGTACGGCGACCCGCTGGGCGTGCGCACGGTGACGTACGACGACGAGGACCAGATCACCAAGGTGGTCCGCGAGGAGCCGGGCCAGCCCACCGAGACCTTCACCTACGGGTACGACCAGCGCGGGAACATCACCGCGCGGACGTATCCGGACGGAACCCAGATCACCTCGACCTACGACGACGGCTCGCGGCTCGCCTCCACGACGGCCTCCGGCGGTTCCACGGGCGGCAGCACCGCGACGTGGGAGTACGCGTACGACGTCGCCGGGCGCCGGACGGCGACCACCCTGCCGCCGTCGACGGGCCTCACGGAGCAGCGGAAGTACGACGACGCGGGCCGGCTCACGTTCATCGGCACAGAACGCACCGGCGAGCCGGTCGACGGGGTACAGGACCCGGTCTCGGCGTTCGACCTCACGCTCGACCCGGTGGGCAACCCGACCCAGGTGCGCACGACGCGCGGTGGCGTCACGGAGGCGGTCGCCTACGCGTACGACGACGCCAACCGGGTGACCACGGCCTGCTACGCGGCGCAGGAGTGCGACCGGCACAGCAAGGACGCCGGCCGGATCTCGTACGAGTACGACCTGCTGGGCAACCGGACCGAGCAGAAGCGGTCCGGCTCGGCGGGGCACGACGTGACGCGCTACTCGTACGACGACGCGAGCCAGCTCGTCCGGGAGATCGTGATCGGCAAGAAGGGGGTCGACCGCAAGGACTACGAGTACGACCTGCTGGGCAACCAGACGCGCGCGGGCGACGACCGGCTCGAGTACAACCTCGACAACACGCTGGCCGAGGCGAACGTCGACGGTGTCTCGACCCGGTACACGTACGACGCGACGCGCATGCGCCTCGACGCTATCTCGGGGATCGGCGCCGGTGCCAAGACGCGGCACTGGGCCTGGGACACGAACGGGTCGCTGGAGAACATCGCCGTCGACACGGTGACGGGAGCGAGCGGGGCGGTGCTGAGCCGGCAGGCGTTCGCGTACGGGCCGACGGACGAGCCGCTGGCGCTGCTCGAGGCGCAGGGCGGGGCGCACGCGTACACCCACGACTGGCTGGGCGGCGTGGCGAACATGCTGTCGGCGGACGGGCAGGTCGAGGAGGGCTACGACTACGACCCGTTCGGCAACCCGCGGCAGGGGGAGACGCTCGCGGGGGCCGTTGCCGAGAAGGCCGGCGGTGGTGCGGCCGACGGCGAGGCCGCGGTCGGTGGGGCTGATCCCTCGCCGGACGCTTCGTCCGCGGAGGCCGAACCGGCCGCCGACATCAAGAACCCGATGCAGTTCCAGGGTGCGTACCAGGACTCGACCACCGGCGAGGGCAACTACGCCATGCGGGCCCGGAACTACGACCCGGGCACGGGGCGGTTCTCGTCGGTGGATCCGGCGGGTGCGCAGCCGATGGGCTCGTCGCCGTACGTGTTCGCGGGCGGCAACCCCCTCGTCTACACGGACCCGACGGGCGAACGCGAGCTCGAGGGGCCGACGGGCGGGAGCACCACCTCCAACCCCAACGACCCCGGCAGCGAGGTCGAGGGCCCGAGCGCCGAGGAGATCGCCCAGGCGCAGCAGCTCCAGTCGAAGTCGATGCTGGACGTGATCCTGGAGGCCGGCGGGCAGATCCTCATGGAGTTCCTGGGGATCACCGACCTCATGGACTGCCTCGACGGCGACCTCGGCGCGTGCGTGATGCTCGTGGTCGGCGCCCTGCCGTGGGGCAAGATCTTCAAGGCGGCGAAGATCGGCGAGGCCATCTACAAGGCCGGCAAGGCCGTGATGACCTTCTCCAGCGAGCTCAAGTGGGCCAAGAAGATCCTGTCCGGCGCCAAGAAGGCGAAACAGGCGGCGGAGGCGGCCAAGGCCGCGGCTGCGAAGGCCGCGCGAGAAGCTGCCGCCAAGGCGGCGAAGGCGAAGGCCGCGGCGGACGCGAAGATCAAACGGCTGGCGGCCGAGGCAAAGGCGAAGGCGCGCGCGGACGCGGCCAAGAAGAAGGCCGACACGACCGGTAAGGGCGACTCGGGCGGCGGCGGGGACATGACGACGTCGACCTCCAGGAAGGGCTGCAACAGTTTCCTGCCTGGCACCCTGGTTCTGCTGGCCAACGGTGATCGCAAGCCGATCGAGGAACTTGATCCTGGCGATGAGGTGCTGGCCGGGGACGAGGAGACGGGCCGCCGCTCGGGCGGACGACTGGTCACTGCGCACATCACCGGCAGCGGCGAGAAGACCCTGGTCACCGTGACGATCCAGGACGACGACGGCGACAAGCAGAAGATCGTCGCGACCGACGAGCACCCCTTCTGGAACCCCGAGAAGCGCACGTGGGTCGACGCCATTGATCTGAAGTCTGGTGACTGGCTCAAGACGAGTGCTGGTACTTGGGAACAGGTCGCGGACATCGAGGTCGAGCGTAAGCACGCAGTGGTCCACAACGTCACCGTGAACCGTGACCACAGCTACTACGTCGCCGCAGCCGAGGATGCCGGCGCGGTTCTCGTCCACAACGATGCGTGCCCGGTGACCGGCAATTCACATGGTGACCTGGGGGAGGCCGCCGAGCTGGACCGGCTGGTGAACGATGGCTATACCGATATTGCGAGTGAGGTTACCCTTCTCGCCCCGGATGGCACGAGGTTCCGGGCGGATTTCGTTGCACGCGATCCGCACGGAGTGCTGAAGGCGATCGAAGTCAAGACGAACGGCGGGGGGCTTACTCCCAACCAGGCCGTTGGGTATCCGCAACTGTCGGGTGGTGTCGAGGTCCGGACGGACAAGCTCGCCGGAATCGGCTTCCCTCACGGTTCGAAGATCAAGCTGGATCTGGAGATTTCGTTGTGGACATGCCCAAGTTGCTAGAACAGGCGTGGGCCCGGAGGCTGAACGAGGAATTCAAGCTGCGCGGGTGGATGATGGTCGCGATGGAAGACGTCGTGATCTACGAGAAGGTGGCCGGTGAATCCCGTCGCCGAGTTGTCGCGGACGTTCTTCGGCAGTCTAAAAGACCCATCGTTCTTCCGAAGATCGGGATTCGCTTTCCGATGATAAGTGAAGCAGTGGGTCGCTTGACGGGGGACAGTCGGGCGAGTACGGCAACGGTCGGAATCGACCTCATACACCTGGTGAGGCGCGAAGAAGATCACGCAGGGGCGAGTCGATGGATGGTTTCGGGCGCGGACCATGTCGACCAGGTGATTGAGCAATTGTTTGATGACCTGGAACGTTCGGGAGAATTATTCTTCCGTGAGTTCTCTTCGGTTGACCTGCTGCTCGAGAATTATCGCAACTACCTGCTCGCGCCGCCACAACGGCTCGACGTGGCAGTGGCTTTCCTTGAGCGTGGCCGTGCGGTCGAGGCGTCGGAGATTCTGGATCCACTTGCTTCAGACGGGTCGATCGTGGACCCGAAAATTAGACGTGCAATCGAAAAGGCCGGAGCACGCCTGCACGGCGGTCGTACCTGAACCCGTGTCTGGTGGGACCCGTGGGCGGCGGCGTCCATGGCGTGGCGTACTACGCCACCTCCACGTGCTCCCGTGCCGCCTCCACGAAGCTGAAGATGCCCTGCCGGGACACGTCGCGGGCGTCCTTGAAGTCCTCGGCGGGGGTGCGCAAGGACAGGCGGTCGACGCTGTCGATCGCCTGCTGCGCCAGCTCGATCAGCTCCCTGGACTCGGTGACGAGCTGGACCCGGAACATCGCCTCGAGCGCGCTCGTCCGCAGCCGGTAGGTCTCGTAGCGGATCGCGTCGGGGTCGGCGTTCCGGCGCTCCTCGTGGACCGCGTACCAGCGGTCGACCTGCGCCCGGCGCAGGCTGACGAGCGCGCCGCCGAACGACGTGTACGCGCTGACCCGCTCCTGGCGCAGTCGCTCGTTGCGTTCGAAACGCTCGGCGTCCGCCCGGTTCCGCCGCTGGAAGTAATGCGTCGCCAAGGAGCCGAGCAGCGTTCCGACGACGGCGATCACGCTGGTCACGATGATTTCCACGGGCCGAAGCCAACCACGACGAGCACCGGTTGAGAAGTCCGCCTCGAACATGCGATCAGGCATGCTTGGACGGCCGAGAGCGTGCCGGATCGCATGTTCGAAGCGGACCTTGCACCTGGCGGCGGGGCGACGCCGGCAGGGCGCCCGCCCAGGCTCGCCGGGCGGCGTGACGCGCCGAGTTCTCGCGGGTGCGACGCAGGAACTCGCGCCCCTAGACTCCCAGGATGACGGCGATTCCTGCGGTGATGAAGGCGGTCCAGCTCGTCGGTCACGGGGGCCTTGACCAGCTGGTCTACCGGGACGACGTGCCGACCCCGACGCCGGACGCCGGCGAGGTGCTGATCGACGTGCATGCCTGCGGCATGAACAACACCGACGTGTGGGTGCGCGAGGGTGCCTACGGCACCGAGACCGACGCCGCCGAGGTGTCGACGTGGCGTCGGGGCCGGTCCACGCTGACGTTCCCGCGCATCCAGGGCACCGACACGGTGGGCCGTGTCGTCAACGTGGGGGAGGGCGTGCCGACCGAGCGGATCGGGCAGCGCGTGATGGTCGACTTCAGCATCTACAACCGGCCGGAGGGCGACGACAGCCTCGCGGACATCGACTACATCGGCCACGGGCGCGACGGCGGCTACGCGGAGTACGTCGCGGTGCCGTCG
The DNA here is from genome assembly GCF_054782895.1 of Promicromonospora xylanilytica. NCBI lineage: Bacteria > Bacillati > Actinomycetota > Actinomycetes > Micrococcales > Promicromonosporaceae > Promicromonospora > Promicromonospora xylanilytica. Next base: position 94,735 of record NZ_BAAGRP010000007.1, on the reverse strand, counting down.
GAGAACGCCTACGAGGTCACGTCCGGGATCGACGACGCCGAGCTGGCGACGTTCTGCTGCGCCTACCTGACCGCCGAGCAGATGCTCGACCGCGCCCGGCTCGCCCGGGACGAGCGGATCCTGGTGACGGGGGCCTCGGGCGGCGTGGGGTCGGCGGTCGTCCAGCTCGCACGGGTGCGTGGCGCGGTGCCGTACGCCGTCACCAGCGCGGGCAAGGAGGACGCGCTCCGGCAGATCGGCGCGCAGGACGTCGTCCTGCGGGACGCGCCCGACCTGGTCGCCGAGGTCGAGCGCGTGGTCGACGGCCCGGTCGACGTGGTGGCCGACCTCGTGGCCGGCCCGATGTTCAACGACCTGCTCCGCGTGCTGCGGCCGGAGGGCCGCTACACCACGGCCGGTGCCATCGGCGGCCCGGTGGTGAACCTGGACCTGCGCACCATGTATCTCAAGCAGCTCGAGCTGCACGGCTCGTCCCAGGGGACGCGCACCGCGTTCCGGCGGCTGGTGCGCCACATCGAGGACGGCGCCGTCCGGCCGCTGCTCGACCGGACGTTCCGGCTCTCGGACTTCCACGAGGCGCAGACCACTTTCCTGGCCAAGTCCTACGTCGGCAAGCTGGTGGTCGTCCCCGACCGCCACTGGGAGCAGGTGGGAGCCCCGCATGCTGGACCGTGAGTGCACGCTGGAGCTGATCGACACCCAGTCCGGCGGGGACGTCAGCCGCATCATCATCGCCGGTGTCGAGCCGCTGCCGGGCGCCAGCGTGCTCGAGAAGGCGCGCTACCTGCAGAACGAGGGTGACGGTCTGCGCCGGCTGCTGCTCTCCGAGCCGTACGGTGACCCGGCGATGTCCGTCGACCTGATCGTCGAGCCGAGCCGGCCCGGGGCGCAGGCCGGCTACATCATCATGGAGGCGATGGGTTACCCGCTGTACTCGGGATCCAACACCATCTGCACCGCGACGGCCCTGCTGCAGAGCGGCGCCATCCCCATGGAGGAGGGCCTGCAGGACGTGGTGCTCGAGTCGCCGGCCGGTCTGGCCCTGATCACCGCACGGGTCATCGCCGGCCGGGTCGAGTCGATCACCACGCAGGGAGAGCCCGCGTACGTGGCGGACGAGGGGCTGAGCGTGGACGTGCCCTACTACGGCCGTGTGGGGTTCGACCTGGTGTGGAGCGGCGCCTACTACGCGATGATCGACGCCTCCCTGCACGGCTTCAGCCTCAGCGCGGAGGAACAGGTCGCGCTCACGGCGTTCGGCGACGCCTTCGTGCGCGCGGCCCGGCCCGGCCTGCGACAGGAGCACCCGGAGCTGGGCGCCGTCGGGCCGCTGCCGTTCGCCCACTTCATGGGGCCGGTGCGCACGGTGGGGGACGGGCGGATGGAGTCGCCGTCGGCCACGTACGTCCACCCGGGCGTGCTCTGCCGGAGCCCGACCGGTACGGGTACCTCGGCGCGCCTTGCGCTGATGGCGCGCAGGGGCGAGATCCGTGAGGGGGAGTCGCTCGAGACGATCTCGCCGCGGGGCAGCCGGTTCGTCGGTACCGTACTGAACGGCGCCCGCGTGGGCGAGTACGCGGCGCTGCACTCGACCATCACCGGCAGGGCCCGGCTGATCGCGCACTCGCGCGTCACCGTGGACCTGGACGATCCCCTGGTGGACCCGACGGACCTGGCGAACGTCCTCGTGCCCCGTCCGGCGGCATAGGCAGGCCGGTCGGCAGGCGGCGTCCCGCCGACGTGGTCGGCAGGACGTCAGGAGGTCGGCAGCCCGGGCTGCCGACCTCCTGACGTTCTACCGACCACACGGGGCCGCCTACCGGGACTAGCGGCCGCGCACCTCGATCGTCGTGGTCGCCGTCGAGGGGGCGTAGCGGCCGGCCGGCTCGTACGCCGCCGTCACCTCGTAGGTGCCCGCCCGGACGAGCGGGGGTAGCCGCAGGTCGGCGCGGCCGTCCCGCAGCCGGACCGTCCGCTCGTACGGGTGACGGTCGCCCGCGTGGCCGACCGTGACGGTCACCGACCCGGCGGGCGTCGCGCCGTCCGCGCCGTCCGCGCCGACCGAGACCCGGACCCGGGGGCGCTCCCCGCGGCGGACCTCGTCCGGTGCGTCGATCCGCGTGGTGGTGACCACGGGCAGCGCGTCGGCGGGAACGAGCGAGGCAGCGGACGTGCGGTGCACGCCACCCTCGTCGGTGCCCGCGTAGACCCAGGCACCGTCGGCGCTCACGCTCAGCGAGCGCACCGACATGGCGGTCAGGCCGCCCGACGCCGGGCTCCACGTGGCACCGCCGTCAGCCGAGACGAAGGTTCCGGCACCGCCCGCGACGAGGCCGCTCGGGTTCCACCGTGCGCCCCCCGCGACCAGGAGCCGCGTCCCGGCGGCAGGGCCGTCCGGCACGTCGACGGCGACGACGGCCTCGATGTCGGCGGACGAGTCCGGGATCTCGGCGGCGCTGAACGACTCACCGCCGTCAGTGCTGACCCGGATGCCCGGCCGCTCACCGGCCACCACGTGGTCGGTGTCGGCGGGGTCCACCCAGACGGACCGGGTGTCGGTGGTGGTCAGCCGGGTGAGCGTGGCTCCGAGGTCGTCCGACCGGTAGAGCCCCGTCGACGTGGCGAGCCACAGCCGGCGCGGGTCCTGCGGGTCGAACGCGACCTGTGCGACCCGCAGGCCGTTGTCGTGGGTGCGCCAGGTCTCGAACCCGTCGTGCGACACCATGATCCCGCGCGCCACGAGGGAGCCGAAGGAGACGACCACCGTGTCGCCGTCGCCCGCGGAGTCCTCGTGCGGCGAGACCGCCAGCGCCCCGGGGGTGAGCCCCCCGGAGGGGCCGACCCGCTCCAGGTCGGCGTCGGTGCCCCCGGCAGGCCCGGTGCGGATCTTGGCCCCGCCGAACGCGTTGGTGCCGATCGCCCACACGGCGCGCTCGCCCACCTCCGACTGCGTCACCTGGATGAACGCGTAGCCGACAGCGCCCGGGTGGTTCGAGCCCCAGTCCTGCTCGTCCGGTCCGACGTCGGCCAGCGGCCGCACGTGCAGGCCCTCCGCGTCGACGGCCCGCAGCACGGGCTCGCCGTCACCACCCGTGCCGACGTGCACCCCGCGCACGTCCGTGCCGGACACCCCGGACCGGGTCCAGGTCTCGCCGTCGTCCGTGGCGTAGTAGCCGGAGTTGCCCATGGCCATGACCACGCTCGTCGCCGAGGTGCCCGGCCAGTGGTCGACGTCCGTGGCCAGCGGTCCACGGACCGGCAGCGGGTGCGTGGTCCAGGTGGCGCCCCCGTCCGTGCTCGTGCTGTACGAGGACAGGCCCGCCGCGTACGCGACGCCCTCGACCACCGTGGTCTCGGTGACGTACGACTGGCCGGTGTGGGCGGCGTCGGCCCACGTGGCGCCGCCGTCCGTCGACACCATGGACACGCCGTCGCCCCGGACCGCCACCGCGGTGGTCCCGTCCGCCGCGACGCCCTGCGGGCGGGTGCGGTAGTCGGTGCCCGCGTAGGTCCGCGTGACCTCGCTGCCCCCGTCGAGGACGTCGGCGATGCGGTAGATGCCCTGGTAGGTCGTGATCAGCAGGTCGTCGCCGGCGAACACGGCTCCCGTCGCGTCGCCGTCCCACATGGCGGGGACGGTGCGCCACGACTGGCCGCCGTCCCGGCTGAGGTACAGGCCCTCCGACGTGACCGCGGCGAGCGCGTCGTCGTGCGCGACGAGCTCGTCGACGGCGACGTCGGGGAAGGGCAGCACCGTCCACGTGGCCCCGGCGTCCGGGGTGTGCACGATCCGGCCCTCGTAGCTCGGGTCGAGCACCACCGTGCCCGCCCTGGCGTTGAGCGCCACGTAGAACGCCCCCGGAGCGGTGCTGTCCGCCACCGGGATGCCCCAGCCGTCACCGACCGGCATGCTGCGCACCCGCTGCCACGTCTCGCCGCGGTCGGTCGTCACGAACGGGTGGACGCCCGTCGACGTCATCGCCATGCCCGTGCCGGGCGCCGTCGGCGAGACGGCGAGCTCGCGGGCCGCGCCGGACAGGCCGACCTGCTCCCACGCGCCCGGCTGGTCGGCGCCCTCGGACTGCAGCACCGCCTCACCGGTCAGGGTGCGTCCCGTGACCGTCGCCGTCGCCCGCAGGCGGTACGTGCCCTGCTCGTCGAGCGGCACCGTACCGCGGTACCAGCCGGCGTTCGCGCCGACGGCGGACAGCGCCGCCGTGTACTCCTCGCCCGACGGCGCCGTCGCGACCACCACCGGGGTGGCCTCCGGGGTCATCACGGAGCGCACGAAGACCTCGGTCTGCCCGACGGCGGGCGCCGGCGAGGCCTGGACCTGCAGCGGCCGCACGTACGCCGCGTACGGCACCCGGACCGTCGTGCCGTCCGAGACCTTGCCGACGAGCACGCCGGACGTCTCGGCGTCGACCGCGCCGACGGCGGGCGTGACGGTCAGCTCGGCCGACGCGTCCCGCCCGGCGGGGATCCGCAACCGGCGGGTCGACAGCGCCGCCTCGCCGGTGCTGGCGTCGGACGCCTCGACGGACAGCCGGACGGTCACAGCGCGGTCGCCCGCGTTGTGCAGCACGACGGACCGGGTGCTCGCCCGGTCGGGACCCATGTCGGCCAGCCCCAGCGACACGGCGTCGGGCGACGCCGTGACCCGCTGGTCCACCGCCGCGGCGACGTCGAGCTTGCCCGCGCCCTGGTCCGACGGCGACAGCCCCGCCTCGTCGGAGCCCAGCGGCTGCGCGCTGCCGATCAGGGTCGCGCGCAGCTGCGCGGCCGTCTGCTCCGGACGCGCCTGGGCCAGGAGCGCGGCCGCGCCGGCGACGTGCGGGGCGGCCATCGACGTGCCCGAGAAGCGGTACTGGTCGCCCTCCACACCGAGCGACGCCGGGACGTCCGACAGGATCTCGTAGCCGGGCGCGACGATCTCCGGCTTGAGCGTCATCGCGTCGCTCGGACCCCGCGAGCTGAACCCGGCGATCGTGTCCGTGCGGTCGACCGAGCCGATGGTGGCGCTCGCGGTGCCCGCAGCCACCTCGCGCTTGAACTCGTGGTACTCGGCGGAGCTGATCGACATCATGACGAGGCTCTCCCGGCGCAGGTCGAAACCGCCGTCGGTGAGTACCGCCGCGTCGCTCTGCGGCGTGACGCCGTCGTCCACGGGGTCCGCCGGGCTCGGGCTGTACAGCAGGGCGCCGACCGCGCCGTGCTCCTCGGCGAGCTCCGCCTGGACGAGGTGCCCGCCCTGTACCTGGCCGAGGTCCGAGACCACGAGGCTGTCCATGACGACGATCGCGCCGGTGACGTCGCCGGCCTGCTCGTAGTCCTCGGCGTCGAGGCCGTCGCCGACGTCGACGAGCCGCGCGGTGAGGCCGTCGGCGGGCGGGTTGGCGGACAGCGGGAAGCGGTCGACGTCCAGCGGCCGGGGCTGGTCGCCCGGCCGTGCGCCGTCGAGCGTGAGCGTCGGGTCGGCGATGCCGGTGACGCCCGCCCCGACCGCGATGACGCCCTCGGCGGCCGCGGGCGTGCTGACGCTCTGCCCGGTGGGCCCGGAGTTGCCGGCGGCGGCCACGACCACGACGCCCTGACGCACGGCGGCGGTGGCGGCACGCCCCAGCGGGTCGGTGCCGTCCCCGACCCCGCCGAGGCTCATGTTGACGACGTCGGCCGGGTGGTCGTCCAGCGGGTCCGTCGCCGCCTCCAGCGCGAGCACCAGGTCGGACGTCGTGCCGCCACCGTTCCGGTCGAGGGCCTTCCACGCGGTGAGCGACACGTCCGGCGCCATGCCGGTGAGGTTGTCCCCGCCGGCGCCGACGATGCCCGCCACGTGGGTGCCGTGCATGTGGTCGTCCATGGGGTCTGCGTCGTCGTTGACGAAGTCGTAGCCGTCCACGACCCGGTGGCCCGGGCCGAACCCGCCGCCGAGATCGGCCAGCGTGTAGTCCACGCCGGTGTCGATGACGGCGACCGTGCGGCCGTCGCCCCGGACGGGCGTGCCGGACCCGTCGGTGCGCTCCCAGACCTGCGGCGCGCCGGTCGCGGGGATGTTGGCCTCGCCGAGGATGTGCACCGGCGCGTCGCGGGTGACCCGCGCGACGCCGGGCGCGGTGCGCAGCTCGGCCAGGTCGGCGGCGTCGACGGTCGCGACCAGGCCCGCCAGCAGACCGGTGAGCGGCTCGGTGTCGTCGAGCGCCACGCCCTCGCGGACCGCCCAGGAGGTGACTCCGCCCTGGGCCTCCTCGACGGCGTCGACGGCGGCCCGGTACTCGGCGGCGAACGCGCCGCGCGCGGAGGGCTGGTCGGATCGGGCGGCGGCGACCTCCCCGTGGCCGACGACGTCGGCGGCGGTCGGTGCCTCGAGCTCGATGATGACCCGCACGGGGTCGGGGTCCGGGGCGGCGACGGCGGCGCCCGGAGACAGGATCACGGAGGCCGAGACGAGGGTGCCCGTGAACAGGGCACCCCAGCGGCGGCCGGAGGACAGAGGTTGCATGACGGTTGTCTAGCCTTCGCCCGACCGGAGAGGCAATGGCGCGGCTGACCGGTTGCGGCCACTGGCCGGTACCGGCCGCGAGTGTTTACACGGCTGTCACGCGGGAGGCCTGATTTCACCCGGCTGCTGACGCTGGGTCAGCTCGGCGGGGCTGCTTGGCGGGCCGGCGCGGCGGGTCGGTCCGCCGGGTCAGATCCAGCCGCGGCGGACGGCCTGCGCGCCGGCCTGGAAGCGGTTGGCCGCGCCGAGGCGGCGCAGGAGGTCCGCGGTGCGGCGCCGGAGCGTGCGCTCGGACAGGCCGAGCTCACGGGCGATCGTCTCGTCCTTCGCGCCCGAACCGAGCAGGGCGAGCAGGGCGCGGTCGCCCTGGCCGGGCCCGCGGTCCGGGGGAGCGGTGCCCTCCAGGCTGTCGGTGGGCGGGATCTCCACGGCGTCGGCCCACACGGACTCGAACGCGGCGCACAGGAGGTCGACGAGCGGACCACCCTCGACCACGACCGCCGTGGGGCGGTGCGCGTCGAGGGTGGAGCTGACCAGCGCCGTGCGGCGGTCCGCTATCGCCAGCTTGGTGGGCAGGGTCCGGGCGATCCTCGCCCGCTCGCCCTGGGACGCGGCGTACCGCATCTCGGTCCACGCGCCGGGACGTTCCAGCACCTCCGCCGCGTACACCGCCCGCCACAGGACGCCGCGCTCCAGCACGAGCGGCTCGACCGGGTTCTCGCCGGCCAGGACGTAGGGCGGCCGGTCGAACGCCATGAACTCGCCGGTCACCTCGTGCTCCAGGCGGGTGTACCAGGCGCCGATGAGCGCGGGGTCGTCGATCACGTGCACCCCGGCGCCCGAACGCGGCGCGTCACCGGGGTGCTCGAACAGCTCGGCCAGGTCCGGGATCGTCGCACGGACCCGGTCCAGCTGTGCGGCGGTCCGGTCGGTCAGCGCCCGCAGCGCGACGCGGGGGTCGACCGCCGTGTACTCGCCGTCGCGCCCGCTCGTGCGGTTGATCAGGCCGGCCGTCCGGAGCCGGGCCAGCATCCCTGCGGCGTCGGTCCCGTCGAGCGGCACGTCCCGGGCGACGTCCTCCACCCGGACGGTGCCCTGGGCGAGCACGTACCGGTAGATCAGCCGGGAGTCGTCGTCGATGCCGACGGCTTCGAAGTCGCTGTCGAGATCGACGCCCTCGGGTGCGACGTCACGTGTGGTCCCGGTGTCCGCTGCCATGCGGGCCAGCGTAGGTCGGTGGTCGGTGGTCGGGTAGAACGTGGTCGGTAGAACGTCAGGAGGTCGGCAGCCCGGGCTGCCGACCTCCTGACGTTCTACCGACCACCCGTGGCCGACACCGGGCGTCAGCCCTTGACCGAGCCCGACATCAGGCCGCCGACGAAGTACTTGCCCAGCACGATGTAGACCAGCAGCGTCGGCAGGGACGCGAACAGCGCACCGGCCATGGACACGCCGTAGTTCTGCAGCAGGGCGCCGTTGGCGAGGTTGTTCAGCGCCACGGTGACGGGACCGTTCTGCGACGACGAGAAGAACACGGCGAACAGGAAGTCGTTCCAGGCCGACGTGAACTGCCAGATGAGTACCACGACGAAGCTCGGGATCGAGATCGGCAGCACGATCGACCAGTACGTGCGCAGCATGCCCGCTCCGTCGACGCGCGAGGCCTCGATCAGCTCGTGCGGCACGGTGGAGTAGTAGTTGCGGAAGATCAGCGTCGTGATCGGGATGCCGTAGACCACGTGCAGCATGATCAGCGTCGGTACGCCGGTCGGGATGCCCAGGTCGAGGACCAGCTGGTTGAGCGGGATCATCACCGCCTGGTACGGGATGAACATGCCGAACAGGATCACCGTGAACACGATGTTCGCGCCGCGGAAGCTCCACCGGGCCAGTACGAACCCGTTCAGGGAGCCGAGGAACGCCGCGATGATCGCGCTGGGGACCACGACGGCGACCGAGCGCATGATGGAGGGGGCCAGTGCGGTCCACGCCGTCGCCCAGTTGTCCAGGGTCCAGATCTGGGGCAGGGCCCACGCGCGGCTCGGGTCGGCGTCGCCGGTGCCCTTGAAGCTGGTCACGAGGAGCACGTAGACCGGGATGAGGACGACCAGGAGGAAGAAGATGAGGCCCGCGTACTTGAGGGTGCGGCCCAGCGCGTACCGGTTCCTGCTGGTGGGCCGGGGCCGGTGCACCGTGGTGCGGGGCGCTGCGAGCTGGTCGGTGGCGGCGGTCATCGCTTCTCCTCGCGGTTCGTGCGGATCAGGTACGGCACGATGACGAGCGCGACGATGATCAGCAGGATCGAGCCGACGGCGGCGGAGTTCGCGTAGTCGAAGCTCGACTTGAACACGAACATGTCGACGGCGGGAACCTTGGTCTGGTAGTTCGCGGGCTTGGAGATCGACATGATGAGGTCGAACGCCTTGAGCGACATGTGCCCGATGATGATCAGCGCGGACAGCGCGACCGGCGAGAGCTGCGGGAACAGGACGTGCCGGTACAGCTTCCACTCGCTGGCGCCGTCCACCCGGGCGGCCTCGCGCAGCTCGTCGGGGATGCCGCGGAAGCCGGCGAGGAACAGCGCCATCACGTAGCCGGACAGCTGCCAGATCGCGGGGATGGCGATGGCGATGATGCCGAACGTGACGTTGTTCCACCAGTTGTTCTGCAGGGCGTCGAGCCCCACCATCTGGAACAGGCGGTTCAGGCCGGAGGCCTGCTCGTCCTGGTTGGAGTTGAGCAGCCAGCGCCACACCACACCGGAGGCGACGAACGACACCGCCATGGGGAAGAGGTAGACCGAGCGGAACAGTCCCTCGCCCTTGACGGGCTTCTCGAGCATCCAGGCCCACAGGAAGCCCATGACCATGGTCCCGGCGAGGAACACGACCGTGTACAGGACCAGGTTCATCAGCGAATGCTGGAAGTCGTCACTGGCCAGCAGGTCGAAGTAGTTGGTGAACCACACCAGTGCGGAGGGCTCCTGCCCGGTGGCCTGGGCTGCCGTGTGGTTGTCCGTGAAGGACGTGGAGAAGTTGGCGGCGATCAGCCCGTAGACGAAGACGCCGACGAGGATCAGGGACGGGGCGAGCAGGAGGAGCGGTGGTCCGACTCGCCGCAGGTTCTTGAGCATGTGGGTACCTCGGTGGTGGGCGCGGCCGCGCGCCGCCGGGTGGGGGCCCGACGGCGCGCGGCGTACGGCGGTGTGCGTGGCGCGGACTCGGGTGTCAGCCCGCGGCCGCGGCGGCCAGCTCGGACTGGTACCCGGCGAGGTCGGACGCACCGGTCGTGAACTTGCTCGTCGCGTCGGAGACGGCGTTGAGCGTCGCGACGGGGGTGGCCGCACCGTGGGCCAGCGAGGAGACGATCGTGTCGTTCGCGAACGACTCGATGGCGCCCTGCTGGTACTCGGAGAAGTCGGCCGGGTCCGCGTCCGTGCGGGCGGGGATGGAGCCCTTCGCCTTGTTGAACGCGACCTGGCCCTCCAGGGAGCCGACCGTCTCCAGCCATGCCTTGGCGCCCTCGGCGTCGGGCGCGCCGACCGGCAGGGTGAACGAGTCGGCCAGGAAGTCGAACGTCCCGTCGGTGCCGGGCACCGCGGTCGCGGTGAAGTCCGTGCCGAGCTCCTTGTCCTGCTCCTCGAACGCCGCGACCGCCCAGTCGCCCATGACGTTGAAGGCGGCGTTGCCGTCGATGACCATCTGGGTGGCCTCGGGCCAGTCGAGACCGTCACGGTCGTCGTTGGTGAAGCTCATGAGCGTCTCGAAGTCCTCGAGCGCGCTCGTGACCTCCGGACCCTCCCAGTCGGTGCTGCCGTCCCAGAGGCCCGTGTACGCCTCGGCGCCCAGGCCGGCGAGCAGCACGGTCTCGAGCAGGTGCACCTGCGTCCAGGTGGTGCCGACCGACAGCGGCGTGACACCTGCCTTGTCGAGCTTCTCGAGGTCGGCGATCCAGGCGTCGAGGTCCGCGTACTCGGCCGCGGGGTCGATGTCGTTCTCCTCGAGCACCGTCGGGTTGGCCCAGACGACGTTCGCGCGGTGGATGTTCGACGGGACCGAGTAGATCGCGCCGTCCTCCGTGGAGAGCCGGTCGACCAGGTCGGCCGGGAACGCGTCGGTGAGCCCGAACTCGTCGTACAGGTCGGAGACGTCCTCGATCTGCGCGGCGTCGATGTAGTCCTGCAGCTCCAGGCCGGCGTGGGCCTGGAACGTGTCGGGCGGGTCCTGCGCCTGCAGACGGGTCTGCAGCAGGTCCTTCGCCGCGGAGCCGGCGCCGCCGGCGACGGCACCGTTGACGAACTCGATGTCCGGGTGCTGCTTCTCGAACTCGCCGACCAGGGCGTCGAGTCCCGCCTTCTCGGAGCCGGCCGCCCACCAGGTGAACACCTCGACCTGGCTGCCGCCGCCCTCGCCGCCACCTTCGCCACCCGTGTCGCCGCCGCCGCACGCGGCCAGCGTGAGACCGAGAACAGCGGCTGTCGCCACCGTCGCGGTCATCCTCCGGTTCACTCGCATCTGGGGTCCCTCAACCTTCCTCGGTCGCTGGAGCACCGACCCGGGACGTCGTCGTGCGCGGTGAAGGTGAAGTCTCTTCACTGGGGACGGCGTCGTTCCGCTGGACCGGCCGGGCGCGCCTGTACGCCCGTGAACCCGGGTCCTATCGAACGGCCGGACATCTTTGGTGTCAAGAAATGAACGCAAGCGTCGCCCGATCGTGACCTGAAGGTTCAGTTCGTGTATCCAAAGCCGTCATCCGGCACAGGAAGGCGGTTACCCTGGGCGCTGTGCGCGCGGATCGGGTGACCCCGGGCTCGCAGACCTCACTGCGTGAGGCCAACCGAGCCAGGATCGTGAGCGCCGTCCAGCAGCGTGGTTCCCTCACGCAGATCGAGCTGGCCGGCGTCACAGGGCTGTCCCCGGCCACCATCTCGAACATCGTCAAGGAGCTGACGACGGCGGGCGTGCTGCACACGGCGCAGTCGACGCGCAACGGCCGCCGCGCGCTCCAGGTCACGCTCGCCCGCAACCTCGGGCTCGTGGCCGGCATCCGGTTCGGCATGCGCTCCCTGAACGTCGCTCTCGCCGACGCGTCGATGCGGGTCCTGGCCGAGCAGCGCATGCCGCTGGCCCCCGACCACCGCGCCGACGCCGGGCTCCAGCGCACCGCGATGCTGGTCAGGGAGATGATGGAAGCCGTGGACGCCGACCCGGCCGAGCTGCTCGCCGTCGGCGTCGGCGTGCCCGCGCCGGTCGACATCCGCACCGGCCAGGTGGTCACCGTCGGCATGATGCGGGGCTGGGACGGGGTCCACGTCGACGAGATCCTCGGCGCCGAGCTCGACGTCCCCGTGACCGCCGACAACGACTCGACGCTCGCGGCGATCGCGGAGGCGCGGTTCGGCGCCGGCGCCGGGTACGACTCGGTCGCCTACATCCGCGCCTCGCACGGCGTGGGCGGGGGCCTCGTGCTCGGTGGGCGCGCCGTGCACGGCAGGTCGGGCGTGGCCGGCGAGATCGGGCACGTGTCGGTCGACGAGAACGGGCCCGTCTGCCGCTGCGGCAACCGGGGCTGCCTGGAGATGCTGGTGGGCGCCACCAGCCTCCTGTCGATGCTGCCGCCCGAGGCGGGCCACCTCACCCTCGCGGACCTCGTGAGCAGGGCGCTCGACGGCGACGCGGGCTGCCGGCGGGTCGTGTTCGACGCCGGCCGCCACCTCGGCATCGCCCTCGCCAACCTCTGCAACGTGGTCGACCCCGACGTCGTGGTCATCGGCGGCAAGCTCGCGGAGGCCGGCGAGCTGCTGCTCGAGCCGCTGCGGACCTCGCTCGGCCAGCGTGTCGTGGCGACGTCGCGCGGCCCGGTCGAGGTGGTCCCGTCGGTGCTCGGCGCGGACGCCGGCGTCCGCGGCGCCCTGGCCGCGGCCCTGGACCAGGCAAGGATGTTCGGCTCGCTGGGCGTGACGTCATGACCACTCGACGAGGGCGGCGGGTGGCGCGACCGTGGGCGGCGGGCCTGGTCGCCCTGGTGCTCGGGGTCGGGGGCTGTGCCGCGGGCGGCGGCGGGATCCCCGATGCCGAGGGTGCCGTGCACGAGGGAACCATCGGGCTGCTGCTGCCCGAGTCGCAGACCGCCCGTTACGAGGCGTCGGACCGCCCGACGTTCATGGCCGTGACCGACCGCCGCTGCCCCGGCTGCACGGTCCTGTACGCCAACGCGGGGCAGGACGCCGCCGCCCAGCTGCAGCAGGCCGAGTCGATGCTGGCGCAGGGCGCGGAGGTCCTGGTGCTCGGCGCCGTCGACACGGTCGCCGCCGCCGGGATCGTCGCGCAGGCCGAGCGGCTGGGCGCCCAGGTGATCGCCTACGATCGTTTCCTGGACGGCGCGGACTACTACGTGTCGTACGACTACGAGTTCATCGGGTTCCTGCTGGGTTCGGCCCTGGTCGGCGGGATCGCCGCCCGTGCGGAGGGCGGGGCGCAGGACGGGGCCGACGACGGTGACGGTGACGAGGACGAGGACGGGCGACCGGGGGTACTGCTGGTGCACGGCTCCGCGACCGAGCCCAACGCCCTCGCGATCGCGGCAGGCACCCGCCGCGCCCTCGAGGGAGAGGACATCGACGTGCTCGCGGAGTACTACACACCCGAGTGGAGCCCGGACAAGGCGACCGAGTGGACCGAGGCCATGCTGACCAGGTTCCCCGGTCAGGTGGACGGCATCCTCGCCGCCAACGACGGCGTGGCCGGCGGCGCCATCGCGGCGGCCAAGGCGGCGGGGCTCGACCCCGTACCGGTCACCACGGGCCAGGACGGAGAGCTCGCGGCGGTGCAGCGGATCATCGCCGGCGACCAGTACATGACCGTCTACAAGGCGACCGACCAGCAGGCCCAGACCGCCGCCGAGCTCGCGGTCCGTGTGCTGCGCGGCGAGGACCCCCGCTCCACGGCCGTCATCGGCGGCGTGCCCACGCAGCTGCTCGCGCCGCGCGCCGTGGGCGCCGCGGACGTCGAGCACGTGATCGTCGACGGCCGGGTCTACTCCACCGACGAGATCTGCGTGCCCGCGTACCGGGCCGCGTGCGAGCGCGCGGGCCTGATCGGGCCGGACGCCGACGCCTCGCCGGCCTCCGTGCCGGCCCCCGCGCCGGTCGTGGCCCCCGCGCCCGCACGGGAGGCGGCACGATGAGCGACCCGGTGCTGTCCCTGCGCGGCGTCTCCAAGCGGTTCGGCGGCGTGCGCGCTCTCGTGGACGTCGACGCGGACGTCCACGAGCACGAGGTGCTGGCCGTCGTCGGCGACAACGGAGCCGGCAAGTCCACGCTCGCCGGCCTGCTGGCGGGCGCCCACCGGCCCGACGCCGGCCAGGTGCTGCTCGACGGCCGCCCCGTGCTCCTGGACTCGCCCGCCGTGGCACGGTCGCTCGGGATCGCCGCCGTGTTCCAGGAGCTGGCGCTCGTGGACGACCTGGACGTCGTCGAGAACATGTTCCTCGGGCACGAGACCGTGCGCGGACCCCTCCTCGACGAGGTGGCCATGGAGCGCGAGGCCTGGCGCCTGCTCGACCAGCTCGCCGGCAGCGTGCCCACCGTGCGCGAGCCCGTCCGCACGCTGTCGGGCGGGCAGCGCCAGGTCGTCGCGGTGGCGCGGGCGCTGCTCGGGTCGCCGCGCGTCGTCGTCCTCGACGAGCCGACCGCGTCCCTCGGCGTGCGCCAGACCGCTGAGGTGCTCAACCTGATCGTCCGGCTGCGCGAGCGTGGGCATGCCGTGGTCCTCGTCAGCCACCAGGCGGGCGACCTGCAGGCCGTGGCCGACCGCATCCTCGTGCTGCGCCTCGGCCGCGTGCACGACGTGTTCGACGGCGACGCGTCGTACGAGGACCTGCTCGCCGCCATGACGGGCGCCGTACGGCCCGGATCTCCGAACCGGCGGGTGCGCCGATGAACGCCCAGCAGGGCGCCACGGGCGCCGGACCGTCCGGAGCCGGTCTGCCCGGCGCCGTCTGGCAGCGGATGCGCGGCGGCAACAGCCTCCTGCCCATCGTCGCCGCGCTCATCGGTATCTGGCTGGTCCTCGGCGCGATCAACCCCGCGTTCCTCGCCCCCGAGAACCTCGTCAACCTCACCCTGCAGAGCGCGCCCGTCGGCGTCATCGCGCTCGGCGTGGTGCTCGTGCTCCTGGTGGGGCAGATCGACCTGTCCGTCGGGTCGCTCAGCGGCCTGGCCGCCGCGGTCGTCGCCGTCGGGTCCGTGACGCTCGGCTGGCCGGTGGTGCTCGCGATCGCCGCCGCCCTGGCCTGCGGCGTGGTCGTGGGGCTGGCCTACGGTGCGCTCTCGACCCGGCTCGGGCTGCCCAGCTTCGTGTTCACCCTGGCCGGGCTGCTGTTCCTCGCCGGGGTGCAGCTGCGCGTGCTGGGCCCGCTCGGCTCGATCAACCTGCCGTTCGAGTCGTGGTTCGTCCGGTCGGTGCAGCAGGGCTTCCTGCCCGCCGGCGTCGCGTGGGCGGTGGTGGTCGCCGTCGTGGTCGCCTCGGCCGCCGTGCAGCTCGCGGCACGCGCCCGACGGCGGCGCGCCGACCTCGCCTGCGCGAGCGTGCCGCAGATCGCCGTGCGCACGTTCGTCCTGGCCGCCGTGCTGTCGCTGGTCGTCGCCTACCTGTACCTGGGCTCCGCCCGTGGCATCGGCTGGTCCGTGGTGCTGTTCGCATTCCTCGTCGTGGTCACGGACGTGCTGCTGCGCCGCACGCGGTGGGGCCGCTCGGTGCGTGCGGTCGGCGGCGACCGGCGAGCCGCGATGCTCGCGGGCGTGCCCGTGCGGCGCACCGTCGTCCTGTGCTTCGTGGCCTGCTCCACGCTCGCCGCGCTCGGCGGAGTGCTCGCGGCCGGCCGGCTGGGCGCCGCCAACCAGGGCACCGGCGGAGCCGACACCTACCTCGTCGCGATCGCCGCCGCCGTGATCGGGGGCACCAGCCTGTTCGGCGGGCGGGGCAGCGCGTGGTCGGCGGTGCTCGGGGTGCTCGTCATCCAGTCCATCGCCAACGGGCTCACGCTGATGAACGTGGACCAGGCGACGCGCTACATGGTGACAGGGGCCGTGCTGCTCCTCGCCATCGTCATCGACATGCTGATGCGCAAGCGCCGGGAGGCCTGACATGATCCGTCGTCCCACGCTCGCCGTGGTCGCAGAGACCGCAGGCGTGAGCCTCAAGACCGCCTCCCGGGTGCTCAACCGCGAGCCCAACGTCGCCGCCGCCACGCGCGAGCGCGTGCTCGACGCCGCCACCTCGCTGGGTTTCCGGCGCAACGCGGTGGCCGCCGACCTCGCGCGCGGCGGGTTCTCCCGGCTGGTCGGGTTCATCACCGGCGACCTGGCCAACGAGTTCTACTCCGCGCTGGCCAGCGGCATCGAGCGGGAGCTGCGGGAGCACGGGCTGCAGCTGCTCACGGCGTCGTCCGACGAGGACCCCGAGCGTGAGGGCTCGCTGACGGGGGAGCTGCTCGAGCGACGCGTCGGTGCCCTCATCGTCACGCCCGCCGGCGCCGACCACTCGGCGCTGCGGGGCGAGATCGCCGGTGGTCTGACGGTCGTCGTGGTGGACCGGCCCGCGGCAGGGGTCGACGTCGACACGGTGGTCATCGACAACCGCGGCGGCACGCGGGCCGCCACCCTGCACCTCCTGGACCACGGCCACCGTCGCATCGCGTTCGTCGGCGACGAGCCCCACCTGTGGACCTACCAGGAGCGCAGCGCCGAGTTCCTGGACGTGATGCGCGACGCCGGGGTGCCCGACGCCGAACGGCTGCTGCGCTCCGGCGCGCACGACGCGGCGGCGGCCCGCGAGCTCGTCGCCGAGCTGTTCGCGGTGCCGGACCCGCCCACCGCCGTGCTCGCCGCGAACAACCGCGCGACCGTCGGCGCCCTGCAGGCGCTGCGGGACGTGCCGGGAGGGGACGCCGTGGCGGTGGTGGGCTTCGACGACTTCGAGCTGGCCGACCTGCTCGGCATCACCGTCGTCGCCTACGACGCCGTGGAGATGGGCCGGCGCGCCGCGGAGCTCGCCGTCGCGCGGTCCGCGGAGCCCGACCGGGCGGTCGAGCTCGTGGTGCTGCCCACCCGGGTGCTGCCCCGGGGGAGCGGCGAGCGCGCACCCCGTTGACACCGGGCCGACCTGCACCTACGTTCGGCACTCGACAGCGCTGTCAGCCGACGAGGGAGCCCACCATGTCCGTAGCCACCGGCCGACCACGACCTCGGCGGGCGGCTGCCGCCCTGTCGGGCGCCCTCGCCCTGCTGCTCGTCCTGCCGGCCGGCGGGGCGCTCGCGGCCCCGGACGACGGCGCCGCCGACACCGTGTCGCGCGCGGACACCGTGTCGCGCGCGGACACCACGTCGCGCACGGCAGCCCGGGGTGACTTCGCCACGTCGTTCGAGGACGGCGACCAGGTCCCGGCCGAGTCGACGCCCGCCGAGCGGGACGGGGAGCCGTGGCAGCACAACGTCGGGGAGTTCGTGCCCGGCCTGCCGGGCAGCGTGCTGGAGCAGGTCGCCGCCGTGACGGCGAGCGGGGAGAACCCGCCCAACGAGGGTGCGGCGAACCTCGCGGACCGGTCGTCGGCCACCAAGTGGCTCACGTTCGCCCGGACGGGCTGGATCACCTATGAGCTCGCCGAGCCCACCGCTGTCACCGCGTACTCCCTGACCTCGGCGAACGACTTCGCGGACCGCGACCCGCAGGCCTGGACCCTTCAGGGCTCGGCGGACGGCGAGACCTGGGAGACGCTCGACGAGCGCAGCGACGAGCGGTTCTCCGAGCGGTTCCAGCGGCGGGTGTTCGAGCTGGACGGGGCCACGGAGGCGTACACACACTTCCGGCTGGACATCACCCGGAACAACGGTTCGGACGGCACGCAGCTCGCCGACTGGGACCTGTCCGCGGACCTGGCCGAGCAGCCCGCCCGGCAGCCGATGGTCACCGCCGTGGGCTCGGGTCCGGAGACGGTGAGCTTCACCAACAAGACGGAGGTCGGGTTCACCGGCACCAGGTCGCTGCGGTACGAGGGCGGCCATCTCGGCGCCGGCCCCGCGCACGCCACGAACGTCCTGTACGACGACCTGGACGTCCGCGTGCGGCCCGGCACCCGGCTGAGCTGGAAGATCTTCCCCGAGCTGCTCGGCGACCTCCGGTACCCGTCGACGTACGCGGCGGTGGACCTGCGGTTCACCGACGGCACCTACCTCTCCGACCTCGGCGCGCGCGACGCCCACGGGACCGCCGCGACGGCGGCCGGCCAGGGCGAGGGCAAGATCCTGTACGCCGACCAGTGGAACTCCGTGCGGGTCGACGTCGGCGCGGTGGCCCACGGCAAGCGGATCGACCAGGTGCTGCTCGGCTACGACAACGACGGCGGCGGCGGTGCTGACGAGGGCGCCGTCGGCACCCGGTTCGCGGGCTGGCTCGACGACGTGGCGCTGGAGGCGATCCCGGAGCGGATCGACGCGTCGAGCCTGACGAACTACGTCGACACCCGTCGCGGCACGCTGTCCAGCGGCTCGTTCTCGCGCGGCAACAACGTCCCGGCCACCGCGGTGCCGAACGGCTTCAACTTCTGGACGCCGATGACCAACGCGGCCACGGACCGGTGGCTCTACGAGTACCAGGCGGCCAACGACGACCAGAACCGCACCGTGCTCGAGGGCATCGGCATCTCCCACGAGCCGAGCCCGTGGATGGGCGACCGCAACCAGCTCGCCTTCCAGCCCGCGACCGGGGCGGGTACGCCCGACGCCGGGCTTGACGCGCGCGGCCTGCCGTTCAGCCACGCGGACGAGACCGCCCGTCCCGACTACTACGGCGTGACCTTCGCGGACGGCGTCAAGGCGGAGGTCGCCCCCACCGACCACGCCGCCGTGCTGCGGTTCAGCTTCCCCCGGGACACCCCGGACGAGGCCGGCCACGTGCTGGTGGACCGGGTGCTCGGTTCCTCGAGGCTCAGCCTCGACGAGGAGTCGGGCGAGCTGAGCGGCTGGGTCGAGAACGGCAGCGGCCTGTCCGTCGGCCGCACCCGCATGTACGTGGCGGGCACGTTCGACCGGTCGCCGTCGTCCGTCGGTGACGCGGCGGGCGACCGGGACGGCGCGCGGTACGCCACGTTCGACACGAGCGACGACCGTACGGTCGAGCTGCGCGTGGCGACGTCGTTCATCGGTCTGGACCAGGCGCGCGCGAACCTCGGCCTGGAGGTCGCCGGGCGCTCGTTCACGGCGGTGCAGCGCGCCGCGCAGCGCCAGTGGAACGACCGGCTCGGCGTGATCGAGACGGAGGGCGGCAGCGAGGACGAGCTGGTGACCCTCTACTCCAACCTGTACCGGCTCAACCTCTACCCGAACTCGCAGTTCGAGAACACGGGCACGGCCCGCGAGCCGCGGTACGAGTACGCGAGCCCGGTCACCGCGCCGTCGGGCGAGGCCACGGACACCGAGACGAACGCGCGGATCGTGGCCGGCAAGATCTACGTGAACAACGGGTTCTGGGACACGTACCGCACGGCGTGGCCCGCGTACTCCCTGCTGTACCCGGACGTCGCGGCGGAGCTGGTGGACGGGTTCGTGCAGCAGTACCGCGACGGCGGCTGGGTCGCCCGCTGGTCCTCGCCGGGCTACGCCGACCTGATGACGGGCACGTCGTCCGACGTCGCCTTCGCCGACGCGTACCTGAAGGGCTCGCTGCCGGTGGACAAGGCGCTGGACGCCTACGACGCCGCGCTGAAGAACGGCACGGTCTCCCCGCCGAACGACGCGGTGGGGCGCAAGGGCCTCGAGTCGTCGCCGTTCCTGGGCTTCACGCCCGAGAGCACGCACGAGTCGGTGTCGTGGGGCCTGGAAGGGCTGATCAACGACTTCGGCATCGGCAACATGGCGGCCGCCCTGGCCGAGGACCCGGGCACGCCCGACGAGCGCCGCGAGGCGCTGCGCGACGAGTCGGCGTACTTCCTGGAGCGAGCCACGCACTACGGCGCGCTGTTCGACCCGGCGGTCGACTTCTTCCAGCCGCGGCACGCCGACGGCGAGTTCCTGAACGCGCCGGAGGACTACGACCCGCGTACGTGGGGCGGCGGCTACACCGAGACCAGCGGCTGGAACTTCTCGTTCCACGCGCCGCAGGACCCGAACGGCCTCGCCAACCTGTACGGCGGCCAGGAAGGGCTGGAGGCCAAGCTCGACGAGTTCTTCGCCACGCCGGAGGACGCCACGCACACGGGCGGCTACGGCGGCGTCATCCACGAGATGCGCGAGGCGCGGGACGTCCGGCTCGGCCAGTGGGGCATGAGCAACCAGGTCTCCCACCACATCCCGTGGCTGTACGACGCCGCGGGCGCGCCGCACAAGACGCAGGAGATCGTCCGCGAGGTCACGCGGCGCCTGTTCGTGGGCAGCGAGATCGGCCAGGGGTACCCGGGCGACGAGGACAACGGCGAGATGTCGTCGTGGTGGATCTTCGCCGCGCTCGGCTTCTACCCGCTGCAGGTCGGTTCCGACCAGTACGCCGTGGGTTCGCCGCTCTTCGACAAGGCGACCGTGCACCTGCCCGACGGCGACCTCGTGATCAACGCGCGGAACAGCTCCGTGGAGAACGTCTACGTGCAGTCGCTGCGGGTGGACGGCGAGGACCGCACCTCCACGTCGCTGTCCCAGGCGGACCTCTCGGGCGGCGCCCGGCTGGACTTCGTGATGGGCGCGGAGCCGTCGGGCTGGGGCACCGGCGAGGACGACGCCCCGCCGTCGCTCACCGAGGGCGACGAGCCGCCGAGCCCGGCCAGGGACACCACGGGGACGGGCACCGTGACGGTGGACGACGGCACCGAGCCGGGCGCCCTGGTCGACGACACGTCGGCGTCGCGCGCCACGTTCGGCGACCGGACGCCCACGATCACGTGGGACGGCTCGGGCTCCGGGTCGGGCTCCGGCTCCGGCTCCGGGGCGACGGTCGGCACGTACACGCTCACCTCGGGTGTCGCGGGCACGGCGGCGCCGTCGGCCTGGCGGTTGGAGGGTTCGGCCGACGGCGAGAGCTGGACCGTGCTCGACGAGCGGAGCGGCCAGGAGTTCCGCTGGGCGTTGCAGACGCGGGCGTTCCAGGTGGCCGATCCGCGGCCGTTCACCCGGCTGCGGGTCGTCGTCGAGGAGTCGGCCGGCGAGGGTGACCTGTCGCTGGCCGAGGTCGAGCTGCTCGCCGAGCAGGATGCCGGCTCCGAGAGCCTGCCGCCGGGCACGACCGCGACGCCGGACGCGGCGACACAGGCCGAGTCCAGGGCCGCAGGGAAGGCCGAGGACACGGCCGGCGGGGTCACGGTCTGGGCCGTCCCTGCCTGCGATGACGGCGACTCCGCGCTCCGCGTGGTCGTCGAGGACGCGGAGGGGGCGAAGGTCCGGGTCATCTCCGACTTCGGGAGCAAGACGCTGCGCGGCACGGGCACGCTGACGTTCGCTGCGGGTTCGGCGGGGGTCGGCACGGGCGCGGTGACCGCCGTCGTGACGGCGACCGTCGACGGCCAGGAGGCGACCGAGACGCTGACGGTCCCGTACCAGGCGGCCACCTGCGGCTGACGTGACCTGACCTGCGACCCCCGTGAGTTCGGTCGGTTGACCGGCTGACCCCGTGAGTTCGGTCGGTTGGTTCGAGATCGGTCCATTGTCGGACCGATCTCGAAGCAACCGACCGAACTCGTGCCGTGTGGTGGGTCGATCGTGTGGTGGGGCGGTCGTGTGGTGAGGCGGTCGGGGGTGAAATCGGTGGGACAGGGTCTGGGGGTACGGGGTAGTACGCGGTGAATTACGTACTTTCCACACGAGGTTCGTCCGGTCGTTCTGGTGACGGCGTGGCGTCAATACGCTCCGTGGCACACGAGGTTCCCCAGGCCTGACCGAGGAGCACACCATGTCACGATCCTTCAGAGCGTCCCGTCCTTTGATAGCGCTGTCAGCCGCCGCGTTCGTGGTCGGCACAGCGTTCACCGGCGCCGGTGTCGCGGGGGCGGCGCCGCCCCAGCCGTCCGCCGACCAGCCGTCCGCCGACCAGCCGTCCGACGTCCGGCTGCCCGAGGCCCAGCTCCGCGCGATGGAGCGCGACCTCGGGCTCACCCGGGCGGAGATCCCGGAGCGTCTCGCCCTCGACGCCGAGGCGGCCGTCCTCGAGGCCCACCTCGCCGCGACGCTCGGTGACGCGTACGCGGGCACCTGGCTGCCCCAGGACGCCGACGCTCCGCGCGTCGCCGTCACCAGCACCGCCGCGGCCACGGTGGCCGAGCGCGCGGGGGCGGACGCCGTCGTCGTCGAGCACGGCTACGACGCCCTGACCGCGTGGAAGGAGTCCCTCGACGCGGTGGGCGCGCCCGAGTCGGTGCACTCCTGGTACGCGGACCCGACCACCAACCAGGTGGTCGTCGAGGCCGCCGACGTCGGTGCCGCGAAGGCCATGATCGCCGAGGCGGAGATCCCGGCCGACGCCGTCCGCGTGGAGAGGTCGACGGTGGCGCCCGAGCCCGCGCGCGACATCCGGGGCGGCGACGAGTTCCACAAGCCGCTCGGCAACGGGTACGTGACCCTGTGCTCGATCGGGTTCGCCGTGCAGGGCGGGTTCGTCACCGCGGGGCACTGCGGCAATGCCGGAGACCCCGTCAACGCGCCGGACGGCGCAGCGCTCGGCACCTACCGGGCCTCGGTCTTCCCCGGCCACGACTGGGCGTGGGTGGCGACCAACAGCAACTGGACACCCACCCCGACGGTGAACAACTACGCGGGCGGCACCGCGACGGTCGCGGGCTCCGCCGAGCAGGGCATCGGCGCCACGGTGTGCCGCTCCGGGCGGACGACGGGCTGGCGCTGCGGCGTCATCCAGGAGAAGAACGTCACCATCAACTACGGTGACGGCGACATCCCGGGCATGGCGACGGGCTCCGCGTGCGCGGAGGGCGGTGACTCCGGTGGTTCGGTGCTGTCGGGCAACCAGGCGCAGGGCGTCACGTCGGGCCGGATCGGCGACTGTTCCTCGAACGGCCGGTTCATCTACCAGCCCCTGAACCCGATCCTCAGCACCTACGGGCTGCAGCTGACCACCAGCGGCGGTGGCGGCGGGCAGGCGCTGATCGGGCTGGCGGGCAAGTGCATCGACGTGCCGAACTCCGAGTTCACGGACGGCAAGCGCCTGCAGCTGTGGACGTGCAACGGCAGCGCCGCGCAGCGGTGGACCTTCCACGCCGACGGCACCCTGCGCGCCGGCGGCATGTGCATGGACGTGGCCTGGGCCAACACGGCCGACGGCACCGCCGTGCAGCTCGCGAACTGCAGCGGCAACGCGGCCCAGCAGTTCACGCTGAGCGGGGCCGGAGACCTCGTCTCCATCCTCGCCAACAAGTGCGTGGACGTGCCGAACAGCAACAGCGCCAACGGCACGAAGCTGCAGATCTGGACGTGCAACGGCACGGCGGCCCAGAAGTGGCACGTCGGCTGACCCGCCCGCCCCCCTCGCCGAGGTAGTCACTTGGCGAGGTAGTCACGTACGCGACTACCTCGCCAGGTGACTACCTCGCCAGGTGACTACCTCGGGGAAGGGGGTGGGTCAGAGGGTGGGTCAGAGGGTGGCGCGGACCGACCTTGCCGCCGTCACCAGGTTGCGGAGCGACTGGGTCGTCTCCGCGTACGCGCGGGTCTTCAGACCGCAGTCCGGGTTGACCCAGACCAGCCGTGGGTCGATCGACTTGGCGGCGAGCGTCACGAGCTCGGTCACCTCCTCGACCGAGGGCACGCGCGGGCTGTGGATGTCGTAGACGCCCGGCCCGATGCCGCGCCCGTACCCGGCGTCGGCCAGCTCCGGCACGATCTCCATGCGGGAGCGCGCCGCCTCGACCGACGTCACGTCGGCGTCCAGCCCGTCGATCGCGCCGATCACCTGCCCGAACTCCGAGTAGCACAGGTGCGTGTGCACCTGCGTGGCCACGTCGGCCCCCGCCGTCGAGAGCCGGAACGAGCGCACGGACCAGTCGAGATAGTCCGCGTGCGCCGAACGGCGCAGTGGCAGCAGCTCGCGCAGGGCCGGCTCGTCCACCTGCACGACGCCGATGCCCGCCCGCTCCAGGTCCGTCACCTCGTCCCGCAGCGCCAGCGCCACCTGGTCGGCCGTGTCGCCCAGCGGCAGGTCGTCACGCACGAACGACCACGCGAGGATCGTCACCGGGCCCGTGAGCATGCCCTTGACCGGCTTGTTCGTGAGCGACGCCGCGTACGCGGTCCACTCGACGGTCAGCGGCGCGGGCCGGGACACGTCACCCCACAGGATCGGCGGCCGCACGCAGCGGGAGCCGTACGACTGCACCCAGCCGTGCACGGTGGTCGCGAATCCGTCGAGCTGCTCGGCGAAGTACTGCACCATGTCGTTGCGCTCGGGCTCGCCGTGCACCAGCACGTCCAGACCCAGCTCCTCCTGGAGCGCGACGGTGCTCGCGATCTCGGCGCGCATCGCGGCCGTGTAGTCGGCGTCCGACAGCTCGCCGCGCGCCCACGAGGCGCGCGTGCGGCGGATCTCCGCCGTCTGCGGGAACGACCCGATCGTGGTGGTCGGCAACGGCGGCAGGGCGAGCCTCGCCTGCTGGGCGGCGGCGCGCTGCGCGTACGGCGCGCGTTCGGCATCCGCGGCGGTGAGGGCCGCGGTGCGCTCCCGCACGGCGGGCACGGCGACGCCGGCTGCCTCGGCCCGCGACCGCAGGGCAGCCGTTGACTCCGCCAGTGCGTCGGTGACTGCCGTGCGGCCGTCGGTCAGGCCCGTGGCCAGGGTGACGACCTCGGCGACCTTCTGGTCCGCGAACGCGAGCCAGGACTTCAGGCCGGCGTCCAGCCGGGGCTCGTCGGCGACGTCGTGCGGCACGTGCAGCAGCGATGTCGAGGTACCGACGGCGACCGCCCCCGCGCCGAGGCCGGTGCCCGGCGCGGTCAGGCCCTCCAGCGCGGTCAGGCGGTCGTCGAGGTCGGCCCGCCAGATGTTGTGCCCGTCGACGACGCCCGCGACGAGCGTCTTGGTCTGCAGTCCGGCAACGGGCCCGGTGGGTACCGCGCCCTTGACCAGGTCGATCGCGATCGCCTCTACGTCCGTGCCCGCCAGGAGCGCGAGGCCGTCGCCCGGGCCGCCGCGGAGGTCCCCGTACGGCGCCGTCACGAGGATCGCGGGACGCTCGGCCGCGCCGTCCGGTCCGGGAGCGGAGGAGAGCTCGGTGGCCAGCCGCGCGTAGGCCCGGCGCACGGCGTCGGCGACCTCGTCGAAGGGGACGTCGAGCAGGTCGGTGACCAGGGCGGGCTCGTCGAGCTGCGCCCAGGGCGCACCCGCGGCGGCCAGGGCGCGCAGCGCCTCGGCGTACGCGCCGACGACGTCGTCGAGCCGGTCGAGCGGGCGGAAGCCGTCGGGGGCGCCGTCGGCCGCCTTGCTGAGCAGCAGGAACGTCACCGGCCCCACCAGCACGGGGCGGGTCACGACGGCCTGGCCGCCGTCCGCCGGCGCCGTGAGCTCGGTGAACTGGCGCACCGTCCGGTCGTCCACGAACCCGATGGGGGTGTCCGGACCGATCTCGGGGACCAGGTAGTGGTAGTTGGTGTCGAACCACTTGGTCATCTCGAGCGGCGGCTTGTCGCCGTCGCCCCGGGCCAGCGTGAAGTAGCCCTCCAGGGTGAGCGAGCCCTCGCCGTCGCGGGCCAGGTCCCGGAACCGGTCCGGCACCGCGCCCAGGAGAGCCACGGCGTCGAGCACCTGGTCGTAGAAGGAGAACGAGCCGGGAACGGCGCCGGCGCCGGCGTCCAGGCCCAACCCGGCCAGATGCCGTGTGGTGTCCAGGCGGAGGCCGGCGGCGGTGGCCTCCAGCTCGTCGGCGGTGGTGCGCCCGGCCCAGAAGGACTCGACGGCGCGCTTGAGCTCGCGCCGCCGGCCGATGCGCGGGTAGCCCAGGATCGTGGCGTGGGGAAGGTGGGGGAGTGCGTGCTCGACTGCCATGCGTATCAGCTCCATCGGACCTGGCGTTAGCACCTTGCCCGAGTGTGGCGGTTCGGGGGCAGGTTGCTGCGGTGTCGTTGAGCCAGGACTCTCGACCGCTCTGGATGATGAGACTGGATCGTAGGCATGCCCGGGATGTGGTCGAAAAACCGTCCACGCCTCGGGACGCTCCCTGGCCCACGGAACAGTGAGTTTAAAAGTGTGCCAAGCACGGCTCCTGACAGGCCGGCCCCGCGGGACCGGTCGCCCCGGATCCCAGGTGTTGACCACAGCAGTTGCTGCCGGACCGGGTCCAGCCTGGCAGCAACTGCTGTGGTCAACGGGCGCTGCGGCGAGCGACGCTGCTTGCGGACCAGAGCACGACGGCGACGACGGCCAGCCCCGCGCTCACCGCGAGCGGTCCCACGAGTCCCAGCGGACCGATCGTGAGGCCGCCCAGGACCGGGCCGGCGAGCGCGCCGAGATTCAGCGCGACCGTCGAGAACGCCCCACCCATCGTGGGCGCGTGCGCCGAGGCCATGCTGCGCGCGATCAGCGTGCCGCCGGCTGCGAACGAGAGCGCGCCCAGGACCGGCGCGAGCACCCACACCGCCGCGGGGCTCGCCGCGAGGGCGGCCCACAGCGTCCAGCCCGCGACGAGAAGCGGGAGGCCGATCCCGAGGACCAGGTGCCCGTGCCGGTCGGCCAGGCGGCCCGCTGCCGAGACCCCGCCGAAGGCCCCCAGTCCGAACAGCGCGAGCACCAGCGGCACGAGCGCGGGGCCGAGGCCCGCGCGTTCCGTGACCAGCGGCGCCAGGTACGTGAACGCGCAGAACGTCGCGCCGTTCACCAGCACCCCGAGCGAGAGGTACCGCAGCAGGTCCGGGGACCGGAGCGTGCGGAGCTCGGCGGCCAGGTCGACCCGGACGCGCGGAGCGCGCGGGCCGAGTCGGCCCGGCGTCAGGACGGCGACGGCCACCAGCGCGAGCGCCGACACCGCGGCGATCGCCCACAGGGCCGAGCGCCAGCCCCAGACCTCGCCGAGCAGGGCCCCGGCGGGGACGCCCGCGATCAGGGCGAGCGTGGTGCCGCCGAGGAGCGCGGCGAGCGCCCGGGCCTGCCGACCCGTCGGGACGAGCAGGGTGACGGTCGACAGGGCGACCGCGAGGAACCCGGCGTTGGCCACCGCGGCCACGAACCGGGTGCTGAGCAGCACGGCGTAGTGGTCGGTGAGGGCGCCGGCGGCGTGCGCGGCGACGAAGACCGCCAGGCAGGCCGACAGGGTCCACCGCGGTGGCAGGCGGCGCCCGAGCGCGGCCGTCAGCGGTGCGCCGACGACCATGCCGACGGCGAAGCCGGAGGTCAGGTAGCCGGCCTCGGCGAGGGTGATGCCGAGGTCGACCGAGATGCCGGGCACGAGGCCGGCGAGGACGAACTCCGAGGTGCCTTGCGCGAAGACGGCGACGGCAAGCACATGGAGCAGGACAGGCATGAGCGACTCCGAAGGGAGAGGGGGAACGGGTAGGCCGGAGGCGGCACTACGGGGCCCTTCGGATGCGCGGGTCTCTACAGGGGCATCTCGGGCTACCGGAGTACCGGCAGCCCGAACCTGGATGCTTCTGGAGACCTCATGCGGCGAAATTATCAGACGCGGGCAGCGGCCGCTGCCACGCGACCTCGTGGTCGAGCTGGCCCGTCGAGCGGAACAGCAGCACCTGGTGGGCGTCCGGCAGCGCGGCGGCGAGGTCGCCGGTCGTCGTCCGGGCGAAGCCGAGCTTCTGCCAGAAGCCTCCTGAGCGGCGGGAGAACAGCCAGGCCCGGCGCGCCCCGGCGTCGGCGGCGCGGTCGAGCGCGAACCGGGCCAACCGCCGGCCGGCGCCGGTCCCGCGCAGGTCGGGGCGGACGGCGACGCTCCGGACGAGCGCGTGCTCGCCGCTCACGCCGAGCTCGAACCCGGTGGTCGTGCGCACGGCGCCGGCGTCGTCGCGTTCGAGCCACAGGTGCACGGCGGGCTCCGCGAGAGCGGCGACCGTCAGGTCGGCGGTGCGGAGAAAGACTGCCAGGTCGTCGAGATCGTCGGGTGTCGCAGGGCTGAGCACGCGGGGGAGCCTACCCGCGTGCCCGACCTGGTACGCCGCGCCGTGAATAGCCCTGAAAGGCGGCTGACCTGGGCGGGAGTTTCAAAATGTCCCAGTATGCGGCAGGATGCGTCATATCGCCTATCACCAGGGGAATATCGTGACCGCGACCGCCGCCGGGGGCGCCGTCCTGTCGGACGCGTCCGTGTCCACGCCAGCCCTCGTCGCCTGTGATGTCGAGGGGACGCTCGTCCGTGCCGGACGCCGGCCCACGCCTGCGGTCCTCGACGCGGTGGCCGCCGTGCGCGCCGCCGGCCACCACCTGGTGATCGCCACGGGCGGGTCCCTCGCGGACGCCGTGCAGACGGCGCGGCAGCTCGGCGTCCGCGACGGCTGGGCGGTCGCGGCGAACGGGGCGGTGACCGCGCGGCTGCGGCCGGACGGCTACGCCATCACCCAGGTGGTCCCCGTCGACGCGGAGCCGGTGTGCCGGCTCGTCGCCCGGACGCGACCGGACCTGCGGCTCGCCGCCGAGGTGGTCGGCACGGGGTACCGCGCCACGCGGCGGCTGCCCGAACGCCACGTCAGCGGGCCCCAGGAGGTGGTCCACGGGATCGAGGGCGTCTGGGGGCGGCCGACGCCGCGGGTGGTGGTCAACGGGCAGTGGGCGCAGCGGCTCGTCCCGGCGCTGCGCGCGTCGGGAGTCACGGCGCTCGCGGCCCGCGTGGACTGGGTCGACGTCACGGCCCCCGGGGTCACCAAGGCGACCGCGCTCGAGATCATCCGTGTCGAGCTGGGGGTCGCGCCGTCGCGGACCGTGGCCGTCGGCGACGGCGAGGGCGACCTCGAGATGCTGGCATGGGCCGCCGTGTCGATAGCCATGGGCCAGGCCCCCGAGGAGGTCCGTGCCGTCGCCGCGCGCGTGACGGGAACCGTGGAGGAGGACGGCGCGGCCGAGGCGCTCTTCGACGCGCTGCTGCTGCCGACCGGCTGAGCCGCGGCGCACCGCGGGCCGTGGAGAACCGGGTCGCCGCTCGCCGCGCCGCCGCCGCGCCGTTGGGTCAGGATGTGCGCATGGCGCACGCTCACTCGCACGGCTCGGCCGGGCCTGCCGCGCCGCGCACGACGTTCCTGCTGGTCATCACGTTGGTCTCCGCCCTGCTCCTGACCCTCGTCGGCGTGTGGCTGCTGTGGCCCGACGCCGGTGCCGTGCCCGACCGCGTACCGGCCAAGGCGGAGGGCACGTCGTTCGTCGACGTCACCGTCACGGGTCCCGCCGACCCGGCCACCGGAAGCATCCCCGTCGAGCTGCCGGGCGGCGAGACCTCCCGGATGCAGTCGCCCGGCCCGTCGGTCCCGCTCGCCGACGGCGACCGCATCACCGCCGTCGACATCTCCCAGGTCTCCCAGCCCGGCGTCGACCCGCTGGTGTTCATGGACTACCAGCGCGAGGTGCCGATCGCGCTGCTGGCCCTCGCCTACGCCGCCGTCGTGCTGCTGGTCGCACGCTGGCGAGGGCTGGCGGCCATGGCGGGGCTCGGCATGGCGTTCGTCGTGCTGCTCGGCTTCACCATGCCCGCGCTGCTGGCGGGGGAGTCCGCGATCGGTGTGGCGCTCGTGACGTCGTCGCTGGTCATGTTCGTGACCCTGTACCTGGCGCACGGACTGTCGGCCCGTACGTCGACGGCGCTGCTCGGCACCCTGGTCGGCCTCGGGCTCACCGCGCTGCTCGCGGCCTGGGCCTCCGGGGCGGCGCAGATCACCGGCACCACCGACGAGGCCTCCGCGTTCCTGCCGTCCAGCGCGCCGGGTGCCGACCTGCGCGGGATCGCCCTGTGCGGCATCGTCCTTGCCGGGATGGGTGTGCTGAACGACGTGACCATCACGCAGGCATCCGCGGTGTGGGAGCTGCGGGGCGTCGCGCCCGCCGCGTCGCGGGCCGAGCTGTTCACGCGAGCCATGCGCATCGGGCGCGACCACATCGCGTCGACCGTCTACACCATCGCCTTCGCCTACGTCGGCGCGGCCCTGCCCCTGCTGATGATGGTCTGGCTCGTGGACCAGTCGCCGGCCACCGCCCTGAGCTCCGGCGAGATCGCGGAGGAGGTGGTGCGCACGCTCGTCGGGTCGATCGGGCTGGTGCTCGCCATCCCGGTCACCACCGCCATCGCCACGCTCACCGTCCCGGGCCCCGCCGGTCCGGAGGAGGGTCCTGCGGGGTCCGAGCCGGCCTCCGACCCGGAGCTGATGGCGCCGGTGTCCGACGCGTGGGCGGCCCGCCCGTCGTCCGAGGCGTCGGCGACGTAGCGGCGGTGACGCCCACGTTCTCCTCGAGCGCGCGCAGGAGCCGCGTCGCGTCCTCCTGCTCGGCCCCGCTGAGGTCGCCGGCCGTCGCCCGCTCGAGCTGGGCCCAGATCTCGGCGACGCGCGGCCGCAGCGCCAGGCTCGCGGGGGTGGGTTCCACGAGGGTGACCCGCCGGTCGCCGGGGCTGGAGCGCCGGCGCACGAAACCGGCGCGCTCGAGCCGCTGGACCGTCCGGGTCATCGACGCGGAGTCGGTGGCCACGTACTGGGCCAGGTCAGTCTGTCGCTGGGGCCCGTGCTCCCACAAGAACATGAGCAGCAGCTCCTGGCCGGGATGCAGCCCGAGGGGACGCAGCAGGTCCGCGGCGAGCGCCCGGTGCGCTCGCGCGAGCGAGAACACCGCGAGGCTGAGCGGCCCGGTGGCGAACGGGTTCGACTCACTGTCCGGGGCAGATGCCATGGGGTTCATCATAGAACTCGTCGCCTTCGGACCACCGGTCGGGAATAGCGGAGGTGCTCACGACAGTTACCTGTCCCGAACAGCAAAGAGTGGCGAGGAGAGGAAGCACGATGCGAGCAGTGGTCTTTGACGAGTTCGGTGGCCCGGAGGTGCTGCACCTCGGCGAGGTCGCGGAGCCGGAGGCAGGCCCTGGCCAGGTCCGGGTGCGGGTCGAGGCCGTCGGCGTCAACGCCTTCGACGGGAAGGTGCGCTCGGGTGCCATGGAGGCGGCGTTCCGCACGCGGCTGCCCGGGGTGCCCGGCCAGGAGGTCGCGGGGATCGTGGACCAGGTGGGGGCCGGCGTCACCGGGGTCACCACGGGTGACCGGGTCGCGGGACCGGCGGGCCGCGGCGCCGCGGAGTACGCCGTGCTCGGCCTGTGGGCCCGGGTTCCGGACGGTCTCGACGCGGCCCAGGCGGCCGCGGTGCCCGTGGTGGCAGAGACGTCCCGGCGCGCGCTGCGCATCCTCGACGTCAAGGCGGGGGAGACCCTCCTTGTGCACGGCGCGAGCGGCGGGGTCGGCGGGCTGGCGGCCCAGCTCGCGGTCGCGGCGGGCGTGCGCGTGATCGGCACGGCGTCCCCTGCCAACCAGGAACGAGTCGCGGGGTACGGGGCGACCCCCACGACGTACGGGGAGGGGCTGGTCGACCGGGTGCGGGCGCTCGCGCCCACGGTCGACGCCGTGCTCGACGCGGCGGGCAGCGGCGTGCTGCCGGACAGCATCGAGCTGCGCGGCGGCACCGAGCGCGTGCTGACCCTCGCCGACCCGGCGGCGTTCGCCCTGGGCGTCGATTTCAGCGAGCGGTCGGAGCCGTCGGCCGAGGTGCTGGCCGAGACCATGGGCCTGGTGGCGCGCGGAGAGGTGTCGGTGCCGGTCGCGAAGGTGCTACCGCTGGCGGAGGCCGCCCAGGCACAGCGCCTGGTCGACGACGGTCACGCGGGCGGCAAGGTGGTGCTGGTGCCGTGACGCGCCCTGCGGGCCGTGGCCGGGTCGGCTAGGCCGGCCTCGACGACCAGGCTCTCGATCTCGGCGGTCAGCAGGCGCCCGCCGTCGAGCCCCATCGTGTCGAAGGCACCCACGATCTCCAGGGACACGAGCCCGTGGACGCGGTACCAGGTGGACAGGGCGAGCCGGAGCGCCGGCGCCGCGGCCACGGTCGGGACGCCGAGGGACCTGCCCCACCGGGAGAGCTCGTCGTCGAGCGCCGACCGGTCCGGCGCCGGGCTCGCTGCGGCCCCGGCCGCGGCGTCAGCACCCGTGTCGGCCCGCGGACCGGCGTCGGCCGCGACGTCCTGGAGCGTCGTGACCAGGGCGAGCATGCTCTGCCTGATCGTGTCGACGCTCTCCAGCGGGTCCACCGTCTCGCGCCGGCTCCCGGTGAAGAGCATCGAGTACCGGCGTGGGTGGTCCAGCGCCCAGCGCCGCCAGGCGTGCGCGATGGCGGCCAGGCGCTCGGGCGCCGGCCGGTCGGCCGCCGCGCGGGCGGTGTGCGCGACGGCCGCGCCGAGGTCGCTGTACCCGGCCGTCACCAGGGCGTCCAGCAGCGCCTCCCGGGACGCGAAGTAGTGGTAGAGCGCGGGCGACGTCATACCCATCGCCTTGCCGACCGACGCGAGCGACAGGCCGTGCGCGCCGCCGACGTCGATCAGCTCCAGCGCGGTCTGGACGATCTCGTCGACCGTCTGCCGCCGGAGCCGTTCGCGCCGGGTCAGGGGCCGGTTGTCGTCGTCGACTGGCATGTCGCCGAGCCTAGGCCGTGTTCCGGGTGGACGTGCGCCAGGACGTCCGGCGCACCGGGACGGAGCGCTCAGAGCACCGCCCAGCCGAGCAGCCCCGCGGTGATCACGACCGCCCACGGCGGCGCCGCCCACCTGGCCAGCGCGACGAACGCCGCGATGGCGAGCGCCAGCGCGACCAGCGGCTCACCCGCCGCCAGCACACCCTGGGTGAACACCGGGTCGTACAACGCGGCGGCGAGCAGCCCGACCACCCCGGCGTTCACGCCGGTGAGCGCACGCCGGGCGCGCGGCGCGCCCCGCAGGCGCTCCCAGAACGGCAGCCCGCCGACGACGAGGAGAGCCGACGGCACGAAGATGGCCACGAGGGCGATCGCCGCACCGGCGACCCCGGTGGGCCCCGACGTGGTGACGGCGCCCAGGTAGGCCGCGAACGTGAACAGCGGCCCCGGCACGGCCTGTGCCGCGCCGTACCCGGCGAGGAACTGGTCGTTGCCCACCAGACCGGACGGCACCAGCTCCGCCTGCAGCAGGGGCAGCACCACGTGCCCGCCACCGAAGACGAGCGCCCCGGCGCGGTAGAAGACGTCGACGAGCCGCGTCACCCCGCCGCCCCAGAGGCTCGCCAGCAGCGGCAGCACCACGAGCAGCGCGCCGAACACGGCGAGACAGGCCACGGCGACGCCGCGCCGGACGGGCACCGCGAACGGCTCGTCGTTGCCGTCGTCGTCGGACGCGCGGGCGAGCCACAGGAGCCCCGCGACGCCCGACAGGACGATCACACCGACCTGGCTCATCACGACCGGAAGCCCCAGGACGGACGGCGCAAGGAGCGTCGCGACCGCCGCGGCCCCCGTGATGGTCGCGCGGCGCGCGTCCGGGGCGAGCGTCCTGGCCATCCCGAGCACGGCCTGCGCGACGACGGCGACAGCCGCCGCCTTGAGCCCACCGATCCATCCGGCGCCCGCGTCGCCACCGAACGTCGCGACGCCGTACGCGAAGGCCACCAGCAGCACCGCGGACGGCAGCGTGAAACCCGCCCAGGCGGCCAGCAGCCCACCGATGCCCGCCCGGTGCAGCCCGATCGCCATACCGACCTGGCTGGACGCGGGCCCGGGCAGGAACTGGCAGAGCGCCACCAGGTCGGCGTACGCACGGTCGCCGAGCCACCGCCGCCGCACCACGAACGCGTCGCGGAAGTACCCCAGGTGTGCCACCGGCCCACCGAACGACGTGAGTCCCAGGCGCAGGAACGTCACGAAGACCTCGCGGGTCGCCGCGGCTCCCGAGGCGGGCGGGACGGACGGGCCGGACGTCGACATGCCGGAGCCTTCAGAGGTCACACCGGGACGGTACCGGGTGGGCGCCGCCCCTGTGCTGCCGTACCGCGACGTCTCTCGTACCGGTGCGTGCCGTGGCCGTCCTACCCTGACCCGCCCACCTGGACAGCGGGCAACTGGGCACGTTCGACACGTTTGGTGACGCTGGGCGCCCCGCTCAGGCGGAGCTCCAGCCCGGCAGCAGCCGCTCCAGGGCGTCGGCCAGCGGTACGGAGTCGCCGTCCTTGCCTCCCGCCCCGAGCAGCAGCGGCGGACGCCGCGGCTCCGGCCGGATCCCACGCACCCGGTCGAGGAGCCCGATCGGTGCGGTGAGCACGTAGAAGCCGCCGTCGGTGCCGACGCCGGCGGTCCGGTCGACACGCAGGTACCAGCCCTCGAGCGGCGTGCGGACGGTGCCTCGGCCCCCGTACCCCTGGACCCGGAGCGGCACGGGGGCCAGCCCAGCGGTACGGGTGGCCGTCACGAACTCGCGCAGCAGAGCCTCGGCCCGGGCATGCTCGGCGTCCTGGCGTGCCTGCAGGCGCTCGCCCTGCAGCCGGACCGCCTCCGCCCGCTGCCTGGCCCACTGGTCGTCGCGCATGGGAGCAGTCTGGCAGGAGTCACGCCCCGACCCGGGCGCCCACCCGTTCCGCCAGGAACTCCTCCCAGGTACGGCGGCCCACCGCCCGGTCCGGCGCGGTCCCTGCGCCCGCCCGCAGCGCCCGCGCCGCACCGCCCGGCTGCCGGATCGACAGGATCGGGCGACGCAGGCCCGCCGCGTCGAGGTACGTGCGCAGCAGGTCACGCATCTCGTAGACGCGCGGGCCGCCCACGTCGGGCACCAGGCCGGCCGGGTCGGACAGGGTGAGCTCGACCAGGCGGTCCGCCACCTCCGCGGCCTCGACCGGCTGGATCCGGTACCCGCTGAACGACGGCGCGACCGGCAGCTTCGCCAGGGCCTGCACGAGCGTCAGCACCAGGTCGTGGAACTGCGTGGCGCGCAGCGTGGTCCACGGCAGCCCGGACCGCTCCACGAGCAGCTCGGCCGCCCGCTTCTCGGCGATGTACCCGAACGCGGCCCGGTCCACGCCGCTGGTCACGGGGACGCGGTCCGCGCCGACCACCGAGATGTAGACCAGGTGCGGGGCCCCGGCGGCGCTCGCGGCCTCGACGAGGGTGCGGGTCTTGGCCGCGTCACCCTTGTTGCTGCCGGCCAGGTGGAGGATAGTGTCCACCCCGGTGACGGCGGCGCCCACGCCGTCGCCCGTGCTCAGGTCGGCGGTGACGTGCTCGATGCCCGGCCGTGACGCGTGCGGCGTGCGGCTCAGGACGCGTACCTCCTGGCCCGCACCGCGCAGCAGCGGCACGACATGGCGGCCGAGCGTGCCGGTGCCGCCGGTGACGAGAATGGTCGCAGTCATGGTTCCTCCTTCGGCAGGAGCCGGGGCTCCTGATCACATCGGGCGCCGCTCGCGGGTCAACGGGTCGTGGACCAGGACGAGCGACGTCGGGTCAGTACTGGCATGACACGCGGCGAAGGAGGAACGTGACAGCGATGGACGAGCGGACGTGGTGGCGGGACAGCTTCGAGGAACACCGGCCGCACCTGCGCGCGGTCGCCTACCGGATGCTCGGCTCGGTGAGCGAGGCGGACGACGCGGTCCAGGACGCGTGGCTCCGGGTCGAGCGGGCCGGCGCCACGGGGGTCGACAACATCGGCGGCTGGCTGACCACCGTCGTGTCGCGCGTGTGCCTCAACATGCTGCGGTCCCGCGGCACGCGCGGGGAGGTGCCGCTCGACGTGCGGGTCCCCGACCCGGTCGTCACCCCCGAGCCCGGTACCGACCCGGAGACCGAGGCGGTGCTCGCGGACTCGGTGGGGCTCGCCCTGCTCGTGGTGCTCGAGCAGCTCGCCCCGGCGGAGCGGCTCGCCTTCGTGCTGCACGACACGTTCGGTGTGCCGTTCGCGGACATCGCGCCCATGATCGAACGCACGCCCGAGGCCACGCGCCAGCTCGCGAGCCGGGCGCGGCGCCGGGTCAGGGGCTCCACGACCGACCCCGACACCGACGTGCCTCGGCAGCGCGCGGTGGTCGACGCGTTCTTCGCCGCCGCCCGCGACGGAGACCTCGACCGGCTCGTCTCCGTGCTGCACCCCGACGTGGTGCTGCGGTCGCAGGGCGCGCACGGCCGGCCGACCGTCATCAGCGGGGCGCACGACGTCGCCTCGAGCGCGCCCCTGTACTCGAGGCTCGCCCCGTTCGTGCGCCCGGTGCTCGTCAACGGGGCCGCCGGGGCGCTCGTGCTGGTCGACGGCCGAGCGGTGTCCGTGCTGGCGTTCGTGGTGACAGACGGGCGGATCGCGGCGATCGACGTGCTCTCGGACCCGGCGCGCCTGGCTGGGCTCGACCTCTCCGGCGTGCTGCCGGCGGGGGACTGAGCCGGGCGTCCGACCACCGGCCGGGTCGGGACAACCCACGGCTCCGGAAGGGGGTCACCCGGATTCCCGCTGGGCCGGCGCCGGGCCAGCATGGACGCATGACCGAAGCCAGCCGTACGACCCGATCCGCGCGCCGCCCGGCGGAGACACCGCCCGGGCCGGCCCGCCCCGTAGCAGAAGGTCCCGCACGCGACCGCCCCGCACCCCAGCGCGCGGTACCGCTCAGGACGCTGTCGGCCGCCGCGTTCGCGCTCGCGGTCCTGGCCGGGGTCGCCGAGGCCGTCCTCTCCGTCGGAGTCATCGTGGGGGACCAGGGCACGGCGGGCATCGACCCGGGCCTCGCCGCGCAGCTGGTGCTGCGCGGCGCGATCTTCGCCGGGGCGCTCACGTGCGCGTGGCTCCTCGCGCAGGGCCGCCGGTGGGCGTGGTGGGCGCTCCTGCTCGGCCTCGGCCTGCTGGGCACCGCGTCGATGGCGCTGCCGCTGGCCTCCGACCTCATGGGCGGTGCGAGCCTCTACAGCGCGCTGGGCGGCGACGTCTCGGCAGCCTTCCCGGTGGTACGCGTGCTCCACCTCGGCCTCGTCGCAGCCGGCGTCGTCACGATGCTGCACCCGGACGTGCGCACCACCCTGTCCGAGCGTGGCCGACGCGCTCGTTGACCCGGACCGGTTCGGTGACCCGGACGGGCCTGGTGCCGACGGGCCCGTCCGGGGGACTCAGTGGTGGTGGTGCGTTCCGGGGGCGACCGGGGCAGCGCCCGGCAGGGTCCACTGGATGGTCGGACGGCCGCCCGTCCAGCCGTTCCCGACGCCGTTCTCGTCGGCCTTCCAGAACCAGCCAGGGGTCTTGCCCTCCGGCCAGCCCTCCGGGTACTCCTGCCAGGCTTCCTCGCGGCCGCGCACCGTCATGTCGAGCAGCGCGAGGGCGGGCATGGTCGCCTCCGCCCCGCGCCCCGTCACCGAGTTGGTGAGGAACACGCGGTCGCCCCGGCGCAGGAAGCACACCCAGGTGCCGAAGTCGCCGCCGCCCACGACCTCGTCCTGCGTGTCGAGCACCGAGTGCCAGTGCCGGGGGTACCCCATGAACTCGACGAACGGCGCGAGCTCCGCGTAGGGCGCCTTGGCGAACACCGCGAACGAGACGCCGCGCGCGTTCAGGTACGCCGGCTCCCGGACCGCCCAGTACGTCAGGGTGCATCCAGCGCACTGGTTCTCGAACGGCTCACCCGGGTGCCACATGTGCTTGTAGACGACCAGCTCCTCCCGGCCCTCGAACAGGTCCAGCAGCGTGGTCGGCCCGTCCGGTCCGACCACGGTCGCCCCGGCGTCGACCTCCGTCATCGGCAGCCGGCGGCGGGCCGCCGCGATCGCGTCCCCCTCGCGGGTGTGCGCCTTCTCGCGCACCAGCAGCTCGTCGCGGGCGGCCTGCCACACCTCCCGGTCGACGACGGGCGGTACGGCGGCCGCCTCGGCCCGGCCGGTGTGGTCGCCGGTGTGGTTCTCGTGCGTCGCGGTCATGACGTTCTCCTCGTTCGGTCGCTGGCCTCGCAGGAAGGCAGGAGTGCCCTGGAGGGTTGACGACCGACCGGACGAAAGCTCATCGGCCGGGCGCCTGTCACTACGACGAACGAGCGCGGCGCTGATCGACAGCGATCCGCCGCGGACTACCGCATGAGCGCTACCGCACGAGCGCTACCGCAGCGCCGCCGAGACGATCTCCAGCGCCTCGGCCCGGCCGATGCCGAGCCCGCGGACCGTGTCCGCGTACACGGCCGCCGCGTCCTGGGCACGGGAGAGCCGCTGGTCGCCGGCGGCGCTCACGAAGGTGCCCGCCCGCCCGCGGGTCTCGACCAGGCCGGCCGCCTCCAGCTCCCGGTACGCGCGGGCCACGGTGTTGACCGCGATGCCCAGGTCGGCCGCCAGCGCCCGCACCGTCGGCAGCCGGGTGCCGACGGGAAGGGTCCGGTCCGCCATCTGCTGGGCGAGCGACGTACGCACCTGCTCGAACGGCGGGACGGGGGAGTCGGCGTCGATGCTGATCACGGCAGCAACACTACAAGCGAGGGCGGCGTGGGGGAGGAACGGGACGCACCCCGGCCGATGTGCGGCAGGGGTCGCCTTGGCCGCCGCCCAATGGTAGACATGTAGGACATTTCTGGAACATGGGGGGCACCATGGCTGAGCCGTACGAGATCAAGGACGACACGGGGATCGTGCTGGAAGTGCTGGCGGCGGACGACGAGGCGCAGGGCGAGACGGCGGTGGAGACGATGGCGGAGACCACGTCCGCTCCGGAGGTCGTGACCCAGGCGGCGCCCAGCATCGCGTCGCGGAGCTCGTGGGGCGCGCGCTACCCCGACGGCGACCTGACGCTGACCGGGCCGGCGGTCGAGGTGTTCGTGCACCACTCGGTCACCGCGCAGCTCTCGCCGGACGCGAGCATCGGAGCGGAGGCCGAGCAGATGCGGGCCCTGGAGAGCGTCGGCCAGTCGCGGTTCGGCACGGGCATCTCCTACAACGTGGTCATCTTCCCGTCGGGCAGGGCGTACCAGGGCGTGAGCTGGAACCGGCGGGGCACCCACACCGGCGGCCGCAACAGCACCTCGCGGTCCATCTGCTTCGCGGGCAACTACGAGACGAACACCCCGACCGCGGCCCAGATCTCGACGGCCGCCGCCATCTACCGCGAGGGCAAGGACCGCTGGTGGACGGCGAGCGCGCCCCTGCGGGGGCACCGCGACGTCTCGCAGACCGCGTGCCCCGGCCGGCACCTGTACGCGCGCATCGACGACATCCGCACCGGCTCGGGCTCCACCCCGCCGAGCCCGGGGGAGCCCGGTGGCCTGACGGTGGACGGCTTCTGGGGCTCCGCCACGACCACCAGGCTGCAGCAGGAGCTCGGCACGCCGGTGGACGGCGTCGTGTCGTCGCAGAGCGTGCACTGGCGGGACAGCAACCCCGGCCTGACGACCGGCTGGCAGTGGGTCTCCGACGCCCAGGGCTCCCGGATGATCGCCGCCCTGCAGGCTCGGATCGGGATGGACTCCGGGCAGCGGGACGGCAAGATCGGCCCGCAGACGATCCGCGCCCTCCAGGGGTACCTCGGGACGCCGGTCGACGGCGTCATCTCCCGCGAGTCCCAGGCGGTCATGGCGCTGCAGCGGCGCCTGAACGACGGGCGGGTCTGAACGACGGGCGAGTCTGAGCGAGGTACCGGTCTGAGCGGGCGGCGCGGCGTGGCCGGCGGGTTAGTCTCGCGTCCATGACCGACGCCGCCCAGCGCCCCGCACCTGACCGCCCGGCACCTGACCGCCCGGCACCCGGCCGCCCCGCACCCGGCCAACCGTCCGACGAGCCCCGCACACCCGACCCGATCCCGCTCGGGGCCGCGCCCTGGCCCGCCGACGGCGCCGAACTGGCCACCCGGATCCGTGCCGCGCTCTCGGACGAGGCCGGCGGGAGGGTCGAGGGGCTGGACCAGGCGTCGATCACCACGGTGCTCGACGGCGCGGACATCGCTTCGGCGGACGTCGACCTGTCCGGCGTCGTCGTCCGCACGGAGGACGCCGGAGGCTCGGCCGGTCAGGCCGGATCGGCCGGACCGGCCGAGCAATGGCAGCCCGACGTGGTCCGGCGCGAGCCGGGCACGCTGCGGCGGCTGCGCGTGGACGCGCACCGCATCGTGGCCGTCGACCTGCCGGTCGACGTCACCGCGGAGCTCGAGGGCCTGCGCTTCGACTGGGTCGAGGGTGCCGACGGCCGGGTCGGGATCCTGCCGGTGGAGCCCACCGAGGAGCACCCGGTCTCCGGCCACGCCCGCGTCGCCGTCGACAAGGCGGGCCTGGTCGCGACGGCCCGTGGGCTGCTGACCGTCGTGCTGCAGCAGCAGGGCATCACCCTGACCGCGCTCGACGTGGACCTGGTCTCGAAGGGTCCCCGCGCTGCCGCGCTCCGGGTCGATGCCGGCATCAAGAAGGGCATGTTCCTGTCGGCACGGGTGCAGGCGACGGCGTCGGTCAGCGTGGACGCGAGGATGGTGCTCGCCGTGCGCGACGTGCAGCTCGCGAGCGGCAACCCGCTGGTGGCCGCGCTGCTGGGGACCATCCGTGGCCGGGTGGACGCGGCGACGAGCCGGGACATCGACCTCGCCGAGAAGCTGCCGGCGGGCATCCGGCTGGCGGACGTGCGGCTCGACGTGGGCAGGGAGCTCGTGGTGAGCGCGCGCCTGGCCTGAGATGTGCACGCACACGCCCTAACCCTCAACGTGAACGTGAACCTTGGCCAACCCTCGACCTCAGGTTGAGGCTGATTCCAGGGCAGGAGCTCGAGTGGTCGGTAGAACGTCAGGTGATCGGCACCTCGAGGTGCCGATCACCTGACGTTCTACCGACCATCCTGGGCGGGCCCGGGCTCAGTACGGGTTGTTGACGTACGTGCGGTCCAGGGGTTCCGGGATGCTGAAGTAGTTCGCGGCCAGGCCTGCCGGGTCGGTCGCTAGGGCACCGCGGCCCGGGCCGTCGTCGCCGTCGTCCCATCCCCACGGCGCGTTCGCGGAGTTCTGCGAGCACGAGATCCCGCCGTCGCCGCAGCCGCCCGAGCGGTCGCCCGCGAACGTGCCGTGGCTCGCGAAGAGCTGGGGGTTCGCGCGCTGGTCCCACAGCCCGCCGGGCGCGTGGACGTCCACCAGGCGGTAGGAGACGTCGCGGTCGTCCGGGTGCTCGGGCACCTCGGCGCGCCCGGCCGGGTGGTAGACGACGCCGTCGCCCCGGATGTCGTAGCCCGGGCGGGCCTTGAGACCGTGGCCCTTGGCCTCCTGGGCGGTGACGGGACGAGCCAGGCCGTCGTGCGGGCTGGTCGCCATCTCCAGGGTGCCGTCGATGTTCTCGGCGCCGGGACCCCAGGTGCTGCCCGACGGCGTGTAGGAGAAGAAGTCGGTGTGCGCGACCGTGACCGCGCCGCGCAGCGTGCCGAACGCGGAGCCGTCCTTCTGCACGGCGACCATGACGCCCTCGGCGTCGTTCTCGTGCTCCGTGTCGAAGATCGAGTCGGACCAGTCCCGCGGGTGGAAGAACATGTAGGTGACGAACCAGTGGCTGCCCGTCTCCAGCACCGAGTAGTAGGCGGTGGCCGCCAGGGCGTGGCTGCCGGTGTTGTCCCAGTTGTTGCGCGCGTCCAGGTCGCCGTCGAAGTCGTACGCGGCGAGGTAGTCCGACCGTCCGCCGAGTGCGTTGGTGCCGGTCTGGTCCACGTCCTGGTAGTGGATGGGTGCCCAGCGCTGGGCCACCTCCGCGCTGCTCGCCGCCACCTGCTCGGGGGCGGCCGCCGTCGGGCCGGCGACGGCGGAACCCGCCGCCGCGACGCTCAGGGCGGCCGTGACCGCCGTCGTGCCTCCTGCCAGCTTGCAGGCTCGTGCGAGTCCAGGCATGTCTTCCTCGTTCCGTTCGGAGGGGCTGGAGTGATCGTCGGGCCAAGACTTCACCCACCGCGTGGCCGCCCGACGAAGGCCGAGTAGCAGGTGGGTAACCATTTGTCCGATTCTGGCGACCTTGATACATGACGGTGCATGGGACATGCGGTACATTCCGCCTAAACGACGTGGCGCGCGACCTGGTCGCGCCCAGGACCCCGGGGAGCCATGACAGTCACGACGAGCACCCGGTCGGAGCGCCTGGTCGACCTGGCCGACGACCTGACGCCGCTCACCGAGACCACCACCAGCGCCGATCCCGCGCGTGTGTACGAACGGCTGCGCGCCCGGTGGGGCAACGTCGCGCCGGTGCTGCTGGAGCCCGGCGTGCCCGCGTGGCTGGTGCTCGGGCACCGCGAGCTGGTCACCGTGCTGCGCAACGAGAGCCTGTTCGCGCGGGACTCGCGCAACTGGAACCTGCTCATCGACGCAACGGTCAGTCCGGACAGCGGTGTCGGCGGCGTCCTCGCCCCGCGCGACGGCATCTACTACGTGGACGGGCTGCGGCACCGGCACCTGCGCCGCCTCATCGACGACGCGTTCGAGAGCATCGACGAGCACCGGCTCGCCACGATCACCGAGCAGTGGTGCGGGCTCGCGCTGGACCGGATGCTGGCCCAGGGCGAGGCCGACCTCGTGAACGACTACGCGCGCGCCGTGCCGCTCCTGGTCATGTCCACGCTGTTCGGGCTCGAGCCCGAACAGTCACGCGCGATGCTGAGCCACGCGCAGCGCGTGTTCCAGGCCAAGGGTGCCGCGGGCGGCCAGGCGCTCAACGCGCAGCGCAGCCTCATCGCCGACCTGATCGCCAGTCGCCGCGCCGCGCCGTCGGACGACCTGACCTCCGCCATGCTCAACCACCCCAGCCGGCCCACCGACCTGGACGCGCAGAGCGCCGTCTCGGCCACCCTCATCCTGGGCGGCGAGTTCGAGGTCGCCTGGATCACCCAGGCGCTCCGCCTCCGGCTCACCGACCCCCGGTTCGACGGACGCACCGGCGGCAGGCTTTCGGCGTCGGACACCCTGGAGGCCGCCCTCGGCTCGGCGCCCCCCGCGACCAACACCGGGCCGCGCTTCGCGCTCGCGGACACGACGCTCGGCGGCCGCAAGATCTGGGCGGGCGACGCCGTCGTGCCGGGCATCCTCGGGGCGAGCGCCGAGTCGCGCGGGTCCGGTGACGACATCTGGCTCGAGTCCGGCCACCTCTCCTACCTCACGTGGGGCGCAGGCCCGCACTCGTGCCCTGCTCGCCGACCGGCCACCGTGATCGCGCAGATCGCGGTCGGGGCCGCGCTGCGCCGCCTCGGCGGCGTCGCGCTCACCGTCCCGCCGGACTCGCTGCGCGCTACGGGGACGCTGTGGTCGTCGGTGCCGCAGCAGCTCCCGGTGCGGTTCGAGGAGCACCGGCCCGCGCGGTGAGGGTCAGGATCTCCGGTACCACCACACCCCACGCGATACGCGGCGGGTACTGGTGGCCCACCCCGGACAGCAGCACCAGCCGCGCGTCCTGGAGCGCCTCGGCCAGCGCGACACCGTGCTCCGGCGGGAACAGCGGGTCGGCCTCACCGTGGAGCACCAGCGCGGGCGCGGCGACGTCGGCGAGCGTGCCGCGCACCGGACCGCTCTCCACGAGGAAGTGGTTGGCCGCGGCCGCCGGGTCGATCGACCGCTCGACGACGCGGCGAGCCGCCGCGAGCGTGTCCGCCGCGTCGTAGCCGGGGCCCGCGAACGCCCGGTCGCCCTCGACGAGGTGCTGTACGACGGCGTCCGGGTCGTCCCAGTCAGGATCCGGCGGCGGGTCGTCGAACAAGGCCTGCACCTCTGGCGTGGGACCGGGCAGCCCGGCGGTGTCGCCGCCCGTCAGCGGACTCGTCGACATCAGCGTCAGCGACGCCACCCGGTCCGGGTGCTCGATCGCGGCCTGCTGCGCGATCCCA
The DNA here is from genome assembly GCF_054782895.1 of Promicromonospora xylanilytica. NCBI lineage: Bacteria > Bacillati > Actinomycetota > Actinomycetes > Micrococcales > Promicromonosporaceae > Promicromonospora > Promicromonospora xylanilytica. The sequence goes on along the minus strand of NZ_BAAGRP010000007.1, from coordinate 51,451 downwards.
CCGCCCATCGACACGCCGACCAGGTGTGCGCGGCGCACGCCCAGTGCGTCCAGCAGCCGCACCGGGTCCTGCGCCAGGTCGTCCCCGGTGTACGACGGCGCCCCGGGCGGGTCGGTCCGGGACCGTCCGGTGTCGCGGTGGTCGTACCGGACCACGAAGCGCCCGGGACCGCCGGGGGCGTCACCACGGGCCAGCGCCTGGCACAGGTCGTCGTGCCACCAGTCCATGGCGCTCGCGATACCTCCGATCAGCAGGATCGCCGGGTCGGCGGGGTCGCCGAAGGTCTCGGCGCACAGCCGCGCGCCCGCTACGTCGAGCAGGGTCTCCGTCATGGCTGTCCGACGACGCGGACGCCGCGAACTCATCGGTAGGGCGCGTCAGAGCCCGAGGACGAGGGCGACCCCAGCGAGCACCGCGGCGGCGCCCGCACCGATCCAGGCGATCAGCACGTGCCGCCGGGTGCGCTCGCGCGCCGCGTCGATCTCGGCGCGCAGGGCCTCGAACTCCTGGTGCGCTGCCGCGATCTCGGCCCGGACGGCCTGGAGGTGGGCGTCGGCCCTGCCTGCCGTTGCCTGGGCGGTCACGGCGTCGGCGCGGGCGGCGTCCGCCTCGGTGCGGGCCGCGTCGGCGTCGGTGCGGGCCGCGGCGGCCTCCGTCCGCGCGGCGTCGGCTGACGCTCCCGCGTGGTCGGCGGCCGCCAGGGCGGCCGAGGCCAGAGCGGCGGCGTGGTCGGCGGCCTGGCCGGCGGCCTGGCCGATGGCGTGGTCGGCGTGGTCGGTGGCGAGCGGGGCCGGTGTCTGCGGGCCCGCCGTGAGCCCCGGTGTCCGCCCGCCAGGTCGGAGCACCTCGGTGGGCTGGTCCTGTGCCTGCTCGTCCTGAGCGGCGCGGGATCGTGCCGGGGCGTCCGCGCGGGAGAGCTGGTTCTGCACCTCGGCCTTGAGGTCGGACAGGAAGGGGCCGAGGCCCTTGCTCCTGCGTCCCTGGGCGGACGCGTGCCGGGGGACGCCGCCCGGTTGGATCGGGGCGTCGAGTGCGCGCGGGTCGTGTTCGGTCGCCATGGGTGAGAAAGGTACAGGTACCCCGGTCGCGCGAGCCGTACCAGGCCGCGCCGACCGCTGCGCGGCCCGGGCCGATAGGGTTCCGGGGTGCAGCTGACCCGGCCCGACCTCGCGCGGATCCTCGAACGCTACGCCGACGAGCGGCCGACCGCGGAGCCGGGGTGGCTGGACGCGCCGCCCGCGCGGGCACGGGTGTTGCGCGAGCGGGTGGTGCTCGGCCCGGACGCCTCGGTCTCCGCCACTGCCGCGGCGCTGTTCGGCTGGCGGATCCACCGTGGCGCGGGGCTCGTCGTCGCGCCGACCGGTCCGGCCGACGTGGGCGTGACGGTGGTGCAGGCGGTGCGCGTGGGGGCGCTCTGGTTCGCCGCCCCGTGCCGGGTGGTCGACACGGTCCGGACGCCCGACGAGTCGGGCTTCACCTACGCGACGCTGCCGCACCACCCGGAGACGGGCGTCGAGTCGTTCCGGGTGCTGCGGGAGGGAGACCGGGTGGTCTTCGAGATCCACGCCGTGGCCCGCCACGACTTCTGGGGCTCCCGGATCCTGCCGCGGATCGCCCATCGCGTACAGGACCGGGTGACCCGCGGCTATCTGAGCGCGGCCCGGGCCGGCTAGCTCGGTACGGCTAGCTCGGTACGGCTGGGCCGGTGGCTCAGTCGGTCAGGAAGTCCGTGAGCAGCGTCGTGATCTCGTCCGGGCGCTCGAGGTTGGGCAGGTGGCCGGCCCAGCCGAGCTGGACGTGCTTGGCCCCGGGGACATGCCCGGCGAGGTGGTTCGCGACGGCGCGGAAGTGGTCGAGGTCCTGGCCACCGGAGACGATCAGGGTGCGGGCGGTGACGGCCTCCAGGTCGACATCCGGACCGTCCTGCTCGTGGTCGTCCTCCGCGGCGGCGAGCTGGACGTCGAACGCGTGGCGCTGCATGGTGCGCACCAGGTCGCGGGCGTCGTCGTCGGCGTCGGGCCCGAGCCACGTGGCGACGTTGAGCTCGGTGGCCCCGTCGATGTCCCCCGCCTCGAGCAGCGCGTCCTCGCGCCGGGCGAACCGCTGCAGGGAACGCGTGGCAGGCAGGTCGAAGGCGGCGTTCAGCAGGACCAGGTGGGACACGAGGTCCGGCCACTCGGACGCGACCTGGAGAGCCACGTGCCCGCCGGCGGACGCCCCGACGATCGCGACCGGCCGCTCGCCCAGCGAGCTGAGCAGTGCGCGCACGTCGCCGGCGTTGTCGAACGGCTCGCTCGTCAGGGGCGTGTCGCCGTAGCCGCGCAGGTCGCACCGGATCACGCGGTGCGTCCGGGCCAGTGCCGCCTGCTGTGCGCCCCACATCCGGGAGTCGGCGACGCCGGCGTGCAGGAACAGGACGGCAGGGCCGGAGCCCGTCGTGTCGTGGCTGAGGATCATCCGCGAACGGTAACCGCGGCGACGGAGCAGTGGCCAGCGCATTCGGGTGGACGTCATGCGGTGGACTCCAGGGCGGGCGAGGGGTAGTGTCGAACACATGTACGAATCAACGGAAGGTCAGGAGGCCGGGGGTGCCGGCGTGCAGGCGCTGGGATCACCGGTCGACGCCGCGTTCGCGGCGCTGCTCGACGAGCTGTTCACCGGCCCCCGTGTCACGTACGCGCCGGTCCGGGAGTCGCCCACCTACTACGGAGGCCACCGCCACGGCAGGCCGGGACACCGGCGCTTCGTGCTGCGCGCCGGTGTCGACCTCGACGATCCACGCTGAACCCGTCCCGCGGCGCGTGGGGCTACACCACCACGGCGACCACGGTGGCCACTAGGGCCAGGGCGATGCCGACCCAGGCGAACATGGTGGCGGTCGCCGCCTTCTTCGCGGCGGCGTCAGCGGCCTCGCGAGCTGCTGACGCCGCCGTCGCCGCCGAGTCCGCGGCGGCCTGGGCGGCCACCGCGACGGAGCGGGCGGCGTCGAGGTCCGTGCGCAGCGCCCCTGCGGTGGAGGTGAGCTCGTCGATCCGCCCCTGCAGGCGCTCCGCCTCCTGGCGTGCGGCGGCGGCAGTCCGCTCGACCGTCGCAGCGGTCTGCTCCACCGAGGTCGCGAGGTCGGAGGCGGTCTGCTCCCGCACTCGCTCGACGGCCTGCGTGAGGGCCTGCTCGTGCGCCTTCTGCTGTGCGGCGCCCTCCTTGGCGACGAGCTCGCGCAGCTCCGTACCCTGCTCCTTGAGCGTGACGGTGAGCTCCGCGCGCACCTCTTCCGGGGTCAGCGGCTTGTCCGGCTTGGCGAGATAGGCGTCGGCCCACGTGCGCCGTGACCGGCTGGGCCGCCCGGGCTGCCCCGTGCTCTCGACGACGGCCTCCTTCTCCTCGTCGCTCAGGCGGTCGAGCGCTTCGGCCGCCGCCTTGACCGCCGGCGGGGTCTCGACCGGGGCCTTGGCGCCCTTGGGCGTCGTTCCCTGAGGTGTCATCGGCGTCTTGGCCCCCTTGGGTGCCGCGGCGGCTGCCACGGGTGCGGCGTAGTCGGCGTCCTCGTTGTCGGTCGAGGCGGAGTCGGGAATCTTGATGGGCTTGGTCAACAGAGCCCGGAGGCGGTCCATCCGCTCGGTCTTCTCGCCGCCCTCGCTCGGAGGCGCGTCGCTGTCACTGCTCATGGGGGAAACGTACTGCTCTGCCCGTTCTAGGTCGACTACCTGGAGTGGAGTGGCGCTCTACTGATGCCGGTGCTTCAACCCTGCCGACGCATTGAGATACAGGTTGACATCTGAATACTGCACGGTATATCAGTGGGTCATGAACTCACGATCCGAGCCCGTGCCAGCGGCCAGGCCGACACGCAAGGAGGCTCAGCAGGAGACCCGCAGACGACTGGTCGCGTCCGCCATCGAGCTCTTCGCGCGAGCGGGCGTCCGCACCACCTCCCTGAACGCTGTCGCGGAGCACGCGGGTTTCAGCAGGGGTGCCGTGCACGGCAACTACTCCGGCAAGGACGAGCTCGCCGCGGCCGTCGCGGAGGCGGTCGCGGCGCAGCTCGCACCGAGCCTCCGGCGAGTTCTCGAGGCGTCCACGTCGAGCGGTGAGCGGCTGGCGGCGTACATCCGCACCTTCCTCGAGTTCTGCTCGGAGAACCCGGACGCGACGGCTGCCCTGATCGCGGTGGTCGAGCACTTCGGGCGTCAGGACCGGCAGTACTACGGCGGCCGCGCCGCCGACTCGCTCGGCGATCTGGTCGAGCTCTTCGAGGACGGGCAGCGATCCGGTGAGATGCGCGCCTTCGACGCCCCGACGATGGCCTTCGCCGTCCGGACCGTGCTGGACAACGCCGCCGCGCGGCTGCGTGCGGACCGGACGGGCGCCACCGGCCTGACGGCGGAGATCGTGGAGCTCTTCGGGGCCGCGACCCGCAGGAGCGAGGCACCGGCATGAACCGCACGTACCGCATCACGGTCCGCGGTCGTTTCGAGAACCTCGGGGCCACGCAGCGTGCGCGACTGCTCGACGAGCAGGAGGCGCACGACAGGTTCGCGTCGCGGTTCACGCGAGAAGGCACGTTCCTCTACACACCGGAGCTGGTCGGATACCAGTTCCGCTTTCTGCTCGGGGTTCACGAGGAGAGCCCGGAGGACGCCGACCTCGTCGCCGCCCTGGAGGCCGAGGAGCTGGCCGAGGCCGGTATGCGTGAGCGAGGGCTGCAGGGCCGGATCCTCGACGTCGGCCTGGTCTGCGTCGAGGACCTGAAGATGAGAGAGGGGACGCGGCGATGACCCTTGAAACAGCGTTGCTGCTGGCCGGTGCGGCCGACGTCACCCGAGCCGGCATCGACCGCGAGCTGTCGCGGATCGGCGTGAGCCTCGGCGACCTGCGGCGCCTGCGCGTGATCCGCGAGAGCGGAGGTGCCTCGCGGGACGTCCTCGCCGCGGCCCTGGTCGAGAGCCGGTCCCAGGCCGTTCGCAGCACTCTCCCGCTGGAGAAGCTTGGCTGGGTCGAGCGCACGGACGACGGCGTGTTCGTGCTCACCGCCAGCGGGAGAGCACTCCTTGCGGTGGCAGAGGAGATCGCGGACGCCGTCGCATCGCGGCGGTTCGCCGAATGTGGTGTCGACACGGCGGACCTCTCCGTCCGGCTCGGTCCGTTGACCCGGTGACGGCAGGTTGCCCGGACAACCTGCCGCAGTCGTCGGTGGCCTGCCGGGTCCCGCCTCGGGCCGCCTGCCGGCGCTGCTCGAGGGCGCGCACGGCCGCGGCCGGTTCCTGGTGTCGAGCCTCACGGTCGACAAGATCTGGAATGCGACGGGGGCGGCGGTCCAGCCGAGCGCCGCGATCGCCGACAGCGAGATGTTCTTCACGTCCTTGGCCGCGTACGTGCGTCAGGTCCTGGCCGGGACGGCGCCGCTGGTGACACCGACGCTCCAGCCGATCGCCGGACCGCTCGTCGGCGACACCGGGACCAACCACTCACGGGTCCTCGTCCGGCCGGGCAGCGACCTGCACGACCGCGAGAGGTGGACGCTGCGCTACCAGGCCGAGGACGGACCGCACCGGAAGGCCACCGCACGGATCTCCGCAGACAACGACGCGACGGTGCTCTTCGACCTCACCGGCCTGACGGCGGCGACCGCGTACTCGTACACCATCACCCCGGACGGCAGCCCCGTCCCCGGGCTCGACCTCTCCGGCTCGTTCACCACGGCCCCTGCCGACGACGCGGCCACGCGGATGGTGGTCGGCTTCGGCTCGTGCGTCTGGACGGAGCAGAACCACATCTGGGACACGATCCGCGCCGAGGGGTGCGAGGCGTTCGTGCTCATGGGCGACACCCCGTACATCGACTCCACGAACCTGCGGACCGCGCGTGACAAGCACCGTGCGTTCCTCCAGCAGCCGCAGGTCAGGGAGGTCACCCGGACGATGCCGGTCTGGGGGACGTGGGACGACCACGACTTCGGCGGCAACGACGTGCACGGCGACCTGCCCGGCAAGCGCAACAACCGCACGACGTTCGTCGACTACCGGGCCAACCGCACCTTCGGCCACACGGCGGCGGGGGAGCCGCTGCGCGCGCGGACGACCGACGGTGAGGGCATCTACACCTCGTTCCGCCGCGGCCCGCTCGAGGTGTTCCTGCTCGATCCGCGCTGGTTCAGCCGCACCGAGACCAGCTGGGCCGACGAGACGCAGCCCACCGCCCTCGGCCGGGTGCAGTGGGAGTGGCTGCAGGAGCGGCTCCTGGCGAGCACAGCGCCGTTCAAGGTCCTCGCCAACGGCATGATCTGGGACGACAAGGAGAACGGCGAGGCCGACGACTGGGGCACCTACTCCTACGAGCGCGAGGCGATCCTGGACCTCGTCCGGGAACACCGGATCCCCGGGGTGTTCCTGCTCGGCGGTGACATCCACGTCTCGCGGGCGCTGAACTACGGGCCGCGCGTCGGGTATGACCTGTGGCAGTTCATCGTCAGCCCCATGCACAGCTCGGTGATCCCGAGCCTCAACGTGCCCAACCCTGCGCTCGTGCACAGCGCCGTCGAACCGCACGTCTTTCTCCGCCTCGAGCTGGACACGACGGTCGAGCCGGCGAGCATGACCGCCACCTGGATCAACCGTGACGGGGAGCGGGTGTTCGAGGTGTCGACCGACGCCGCACGACTCACGCCATAGGGAAGGTGGTCCTGCGTGGGCGCCCCGGGAAGCCTCCGGGCGCCCACGCGGTTGAGGCACCGTGTGAGACTCTCCCTGCTGGACCGTTCCCGCACCCGGACGGGGTTCCCCGAGAGCGCCGCGCTGGCCCACACGATCGAGCGGGCGGTGTCGGCGGAACGTCTCGGCTTCCACCGTTTCTGGGTCGCCGAGCATCACGCCGTGCCGGGGATCGCCTCGGGCTCGCCACCGGTCCTGCTCGGTGCTCTCGGGGCCCGCACCTCCACCATCAGGATCGGGTCGGGCGGGGTGATGCTGCCGCACCACCAGCCGCTGGTCGTGGCCGAGCAGTTCCTCATGCTCGATGCCCTCTACCCGGACCGGGTGGACCTCGGGCTCGGGCGGTCCCTCGGCTTCACGGCCCCCGTACGCCGGGCGCTGAGGCACGGGTCGGACGCCCCGGACACCTTCGCCGAGGACGTCGCGGAGCTGCGCGATCATCTCGACGGCACGGCGGCGGTCACCGCCCGGCCGGTCGCCGCACGCACGATCCCGGTCTTCGTGCTCGCCACCGGGCGCGGCCTCGCCGTCGCCGCCAGGCTGGGCCTGCCCGTGGTCATCGGCGGGCCGGTGCTGGGCAGCGCCTCGCTGCCGGAACTCGTCGCGGCGTACCGCGCCGAGTTCCGGCCCTCACCGCGCGCGCCGGAACCCTCGGTGACGGTCTCGCTCGACGTCCTCGTGGCGGACACGGACGCGGAGGCGCGGGACCTGGCCCTGCCGGAGGCGTGGGCGATGGCCAGGTCCCGCCAGACCGGTGAGTTCGGCCCGCTCGAGCCGGTCGCGTCCATCCGTGCCCAGCACTGGACCAGCCAGCTGCGCGAGCGGGTCGAGGCGCACGTCGCGCACGGCGCCGTCGGCGCTCCCGCCACCGTGCGGCGCCGCCTCGACCGGCTGGTTCAGGCCACGAGGGCCGAGGAGCTCGTGGCGTTCAGCTCCACCTATGACCGAGACGCCCAGGCGGCCTCCGACGCCGCGCTCCGCGAGCTGGTGCGTGGCTAGCGTCTCTCGCGGGCGGGACGGGGACAGGCCGGCGCCCCCGCGCCTCACCCGACCGTGTACCGGCTGGTGATCGCGACGCGGTTGAAGGCGTTGATCACGGTGACGACCCAGGAGACCGCGGCGATCTGGTCGTCGGAGAGCACCTTCGCGGCTGCCGCGTAGTCGTCGTCGCTGACGTGCCCGTCGAAGACCTGGGTGATCGACTCGGCGAGGCCGAGGGCGGCGCGGTCGGTCTCGGAGAAGTAGCCCGTCTCGCGCCAGGCGGGCAGCACGGCGATCCGGTCGGGATTCTCACCCTTCTTCAGGGCGTCGCGGGTGTGCATTCGCAGACAGTACGCGCACCCGTTGATCTGAGACGCCCGGATCCGCAAGAGCTCGACGAGAAGCGGGTCCAGGCCGGCCGCCACGGCGTGGCTCGCCGCGTCCGCGGACAGTGCGATCAGCGCCTGGTAGGTGGTCGGCTGCTGCTGGCCGAGGTCGACACGTTCCGAGGTGGTCATGGGGGCTCCTTCGAGTCGTCGGACGGCCACCGCCGGTGCGCGACGATCGCGACGTACCCGTGGCCGCCAGGGAGACGACGCGGCCCGTCCGGACGTGACAGCGGGTCAGAGGTGCGTGAGCTTCTCGGGGTTGATGACCCTGCGGTAGTCGGTGATCAGCCCGTCCCTGATCTGCACCGTGTCCACGGAGTAGACGTGGCCCTCCCGGTGGAAGACCAGCGAGAGCTCGCCGCCCACCTCGACGAGGTCGATGCGGTCGGGGCGCAGCCGGCGCCCGAGACGCACCATGACCTCGGCCACCCGCTGCCCGCCGAAGATGGGCTTGCGTGCCGCGGAGATCTTGCCGCCACCGTCCGTCGTGTAGACGGCGTCCGGGTCCAGCAGCCTGACCAGCCCCGCCAGGTCCCCGGTCTCGTAGGCCCCGCGAAACGCCGTCAGCACCCGCTCGCGCTCCGCGCGCGAGGCGTGCGGCGACGAGCTCCGCCGGGCGGCGACCCGCCGTCGGGCCCGCGACGCGAGCTGCCGAGCCGTGGGCACCGGGACGTCCAGGATCTCGGCGATCCGGGCGAACTCCAGACCGAAGACGTCGTGCAGCACGAAGGCCACCCGTTCCGGCGGGCTGAGCTGCTCCATGACCAGGAGCATCGCCGTGGTGACGGAGTCGTCGACGAGCACCGGCTCCGCCGCGTCCGGCCCGGTCAGCAGCGGTTCGGGCAGCCACGGCCCGACATAGGTCTCCCTGCGGCGACGGGCACTCTTGAGGATGTCGTACGACCGGCGGGCGGACACCGTGATCAGCCACGCGCGAAGATTCTCCACGGCGTCGAGGTCCGCGGCGCTCGCGCGGAGCCAGACGTCCTGGACCACGTCCTCGGCGTCGGCGACGCTGCCCAGCAACCGGTAGGCCGCGCCGAAGACGGCGGGCCGGTGTGCCGGCCACTCGTCGCGGAGCCGGTCCTGCCCCGACATGTCTGCCGCCATCCGGATCGTTCCCCTCGGTCGGGGGTCAGCATAGATCGGATGCCCGGGACCGGTGCCGGTCACGAGCGTGCCGGGCCGCTCCGGATCAGCAGGCCCGCGATACCGCACACGAGGAGCGCGGCGACGTTGATCAGCACGATCACTCGCCAGTCCAGCACGACGAGCAGCGCCGCCCCGGCCGCCGTGAACAGCACGTGCGGAAAGCTGAGCAGCACCTGGCTCGCGGCGGCGGCGCGCCCCTGCAGCGCGGCGGGCGTCACCATGTGGCGTTCGGTGGTGTACGCGATGATCGCCGCCGTGGTGCCCAGGCCTACCGCGACCTGCGAGACGGCCACCAGGGGGATCAGTGCCAGGGGTACCGGCGCGAGGCCGAGGCCGGCCAGCAGCAGCCCCGCTGCCGCGAGTCGGGGGCGTCCCCAGCGGGCCATCAGGCGGGGTGCCAGCATTCCCGCCGCAAAACCACCCACTCCCTGCAGCACCAACAAGGGCGGGAGCCAGGCGCGCGGAATACCGACCGCGTCGAGGATGGCGAAAACGGCGCCGTCGATCAGGCCGGTAAATGCAAAAGCAACCAATAGTGTGACGGTCAGCGGCCGGAGCGGGTTGAGGGTGAAAAGCTGCCGAAATCCAGAGGAAAGCTCAGCCATTGTCAGTCGCTGCGTCGCGGGAATGACGGACTCGTCGATCCGGAGGGCCAGAAAGACTATCGCCGCCGCGGTAAACGCAATGATCGAGGCCGCGACCAGGAGGTGCGGTCCGAACGCCGCGTACACCCCGGCACCGACGAACGGCATCGCGATCCTGAACCCCTGGTCGATGGTGCTGAGCCGCGAGTTCGCGTGGCCGAGCGCCGCGTCCGGGAGCAGGTCCCTCAGCAGCCCGGACTGCCCGGCGCCGGTCACGTACCCGGTGGCGGCGTAGAGCACCGTGGCGGCGTAGATCAGCCAGACCTGCCCGCCGTGGTGCACCCAGAGGAGCGGTACGAGGCAGGCGGCGCCCACGAGGTACGACGTCGCGAGCAGCTTGCGGCGGGACACCCGGTCGGCCAGCGCTCCGAGGAACGGCGCGCCGAGCGACGGGAGGCCGATCATCGCGAACGTGAGGCCACCGGCCGTGATGCTGCCGGTCAGGTCAGCGACCCAGATCGCGAGGATGAGGGTGAGCGCGGAGTCGGCGAAGTTGCTGAGAACCCAGCCCGTCGTCAGCCAGCGGAAGGTCGGCGTGCGCAGGAGGTCACCCGGTGCGGCGACGGCGGTGGCGTGGCCCACGTCAGCGGTTGAGGCTGTGCGTCGAGTCGGAGAAGAGCTCCGGTTCGCGGATCCTCAGGAGCTGGTCGAGCCGTTCCCTGACGCGTTCCTGCTCGTCGTCGATGGGCTCGAACCGTTCCAGCAGCAGCAGACCTGCCGCGGTCACCTGGGTGACGCCCTCCTGGGTGTCGATCACCGTGGCGTCGCACGCCTTCGCGAGTGATTTGAGATGTCGCCGGACGACGCTTTCTGAATGGTGCTCGTTCCGGGCGATCTCACGGATGCTGTTGTGGCGGGCCAGTGCTCGCAGAAACCGCCAGCTCTGGAACGAAACCTCTGTTTCTGCCAAGGACCTTCCCTTCGCCTGGTGGGCTCGTCGTGACCGACCGGTCAACGTCGTGGCTTGCTTGAACATACCCATGTACAGGTGTCCGGTCAGATGAAGAGCAGGTTAATTTTCGGCATGCCTTCGGAGAGTGTCAAGAGGGCGTGGCGACACGTCGCCTGCGTTTGTTTGTCAACGAAAGTACGACACGTTCACCCACCCTTTTTAGGTGCGCCCGAAAGGTTGTGCGCCGTCCGGGGCCTCTGCAGCATTGCTGCCAGCCGCCACCCCGGATGGCGGCCGCGTGCCGAAGGAGCTGAGATGCAGGACGTGGTGCCGCTGCCGGACCTGGCCGATCGCGCGACACGTTCCCTGGGGGCACCTCTCGCGTCGACGGTGGTGCGGGTGCTCGACGCGTTCCTGCGCCCCGTCGCCCAGGGCGGTATCGGTGAGCTGTACGTGGCCGGTCCGCAGCTCGCCCGTGGCTACCTGGGCGAGCCGGCCGAGACCTCCGCCAGGTTCGTCGCCGACCCCGCCGGAGTGCCAGGGGCACGGATGTACCGCACGGGCGACATCGTGGAGTGGACCCACGACGGCGGCCTGGTCTTCCGGCGTCGCGCCGATCGTCAGCTCAAGGTGCGCGGCTTCCGCGTCGATCTCGCCGAGCTGGAGCATGACGCCCAGGGCGTCGCCGGCGTGACGGGTGCGGCGGGCCTCGTCGTCGACGGGGTGCCGCACGTGGTGCTTACCGTGGCGCCAGGAGGGCCCGACGGCGAGGCGGTCCGGGCGCACCTGCGCTCGACCGTGCCGCCCCACCGCGTACCCGGCTCGGTCACCGTGGTCGAACGCATCCCCCTGACGGTCCGCGGCAAGGTCGACCACCGGGCACTGCGCGGTCTGGTCGGCGAGCCTGCCGTCCCGGAGCCCCTGCTGGACGGCGACGCGACGGACCCGCGCCTGCGCACGCTCGTCGACGTGTTCGCGGAGGTGCTCGGCCGCGCCGACGTGGGCCCGGGCACGGACTTCTTCGCGGTGGGCGGTCATTCCCTCAGCGCGCTGCGCGTGGTCGCCCGCGCGAACGCCGAGCTCGGCGTACGCCTCACCGGACGCGACGTGTTCCGCGCCGGGACACCCAGGGACCTGCTCGCCCGGATCGACGAGACGGCCCGGCCCGCTGCGTCCGGCGGTGACGTCCTCGACGCCGTCGTGGTCCCGGTGCCGCGCGAGCTGACCCGCGCGCAGGCCGGCATGTGGTACCTCGAACGCACGCTCGGCGGCGGCTCGCTCTACACCGCGGCGATCACGCAGCGGCTCACCGGGACGGTCGACACGGACGCGCTGCAGGGTGCCGTGCACGACGTCGTGCTGCGCCACCCGGCGCTGCGGGTGACGTTCTCCGAGGAGTCCGGGCGGCCGGTGCGCCGCGAGCTGGCACCCGAGGATCCTCTGGTCCGGTCGGCGGCAGCGCTGGAGGTCCAGGACTGCGCTCCCGGTGACGTCGAGCGGCTCGCACGCGAGGCGGCACTGCGCGGTGGCGATCTCACCGCCGGACCACCGCTGGGCGTGGTCCTCGTGCGGTCGGGCGGCACCGCCGTGCTCGTGCTGCGCACCCACCACATCGTGTGCGACGGGTGGTCGGCCCGGGTGCTCGCCGGGGACCTCGCCGCCGCGTACACAGCGCGCCGCCGCGGTACGGCCCCGGCTCTGGCGGGACCGGTCCGGCGCCACGAGGGGGAGTCGGAGCGTCCGGACGACGTCGCTCGAGCGGAGCAGTACTGGCGGACGGCGCTGCACCAGGTGCCGGACGAGCTGCCGCTGCCGACGGACCGGCCCCGGCCGGCCGTGGCTACGTTCGCGGGGTTCTCCCGCCGCTTCCGTCTCGACGGCGGACGCGCCCACGCGCTCGCCGAGCTGGCCCGCAGGTACGGCACCACGCCGTTCACGGTGGTGCACGCGGCCTTCGCGACCGCGCTGCACCGGCTCGGCGCGGGTGAGGACATCGTCGTCGGCACCCCGGTCGCCGGGCGCGATACCGCCGACGCCGACGTGGTCGACATGTTCGTCAGCACGCTCGTGCTCCGGACGCCGGTCACCGCCACGTCGACCTTCGAGGAGGTCCTGGAGCGGTCGCGGGAGGTCGTCCGGGGTGCCCTGGCGCACCAGGGCGTGCCCTTCGAGCGTGTGGTCGAGCTGATCCGGCCCCGGCGCAGCGCCACCATCCACCCCATCTTCCAGGTGCTGCTCTCGCTGGACGACACCCCGCACCGCCCGGTGCGGATGGACGGGCTCGACGTGCGACCGGTCACCGGCGACGCGGAGCACGCTCGCTTCGACCTGTCGGTCTACCTCGAGGCCGACGCCGCCGACGGGGGAGCGCACGGTACGGACACGGCCTACGACGTCCGCGTCGAGTGCGCCTCCGACCTGTTCGACCCGCCGACGGCCGACCTGGTCTGGCACACCGTCGCCAGGGTGCTGGACGGGGCCGCCGCGGACCCGGTGTGTGCCGTCGGCGACCTCGACGTGCTCGGGGCCGACGGCGCCGCAGCGGTGGCCCGGACCGAGCGGGGGCCGGTGGTCGCCGGTGAGCCCGACGAGACGATCCACGGACGGGTCCGGGCCACCGCGGCCGGGCGGAGCAGCGCGACGGCGCTCGTCGACGAACGCGGCAAGGTGGCCTTCGGCGCCCTGGTGCGTTGGGCCGATGACATCGCACGCCGGCTGACCGACGCCGGCGTGCGCCCGGGGGACAGGGTCGCGATCGCGGTCCCCCGGTCGGGCGACATGGTCGCCGCGATGCTGGGTGCGATGGCCGCCGGCGCCGCCTACGTGCCGCTCGACCTCTCCTACCCCGCCGAACGGCTGGCGTTCCTGGTCCAGGACAGCGGTCCCGCGGCGGTGCTCGTCGCCCAGGGCGAGCCCACCGTGGACACGCTCGGTGAGCGGCTGCGGGACGCGGGCGTGCCCGCCGTCGTCGTGCCGGACCGTGACGGTGTCGTCGACGGCCCCACGCCTCCGCCCGTGCCGTCGGCCGCCTCCGCCTACGTGCTGTACACCTCCGGTTCGACCGGCCGGCCGAAGGGCGTCGTCGTGTCGCACGCGGCGGCGTTGAACCAGCTCCGGTGGATGCAGGAGGCGTTCCCCGTGGAGCCGGGGGAGGGCGTGCTGCAGAAGACCCCCACCGGCTTCGACGTGTCCGTCACCGAGATCTTCTGGCCGCTCGCCGTCGGAGCGACCCTGGTCCAGGCGGAGCCCGGCGGCCACCGCGACCCCCGCCATGTGCACGAGCTGCTGACCCAGCACGCGGCAGGCACGGCGTTCTTCGTCCCGTCGATGCTCACCGAGCACCTGGGGGCGGTCGCGGAGCGTCCGGCGGGCCTGCGTCAGGTGATCGTCACCGGCGAGCCCGTCCGTCAGGGCCTGGTCACCGACGTGCACGACGTCATGGATGCCGTGTTCCACAACGGGTACGGCCCCACGGAGGTCGCCGTCCACGCCACGGCGTGGAGCGCGGCCCCCGGTGACGTCGTGCCGGCACGCGTACCGATCGGCACGCCCCTGCGCAACGTGACGGCCTACGTGCTGGACGCGCGGTTGCGACGGGTCCCGTTCGGAGTGGCGGGCGAGCTGTACCTCGCCGGTGTCCAGCTCGCCGACGGCTACCACCGCCGCCCCGGCACCACCGCCGAACGGTTCGTCGCCGACCCGTACGGCGCACCCGGCGAGCGCATGTACCGGACGGGCGACCTCGTACGGCGGACGCACGAGGGGCTGCTGGAGTACGTCGGCCGGACGGACAGCCAGGTCAAGGTGCGCGGCGTCCGGGTGGAGCTCGGCGAGATCGAACGGGTCCTGCTGGAGCGGGACGGGGTGCGGGAGGCCGCGGTGGTGCTCCAGCCGGATCCCGGCGGGCCGTCCCGCCTCGTCGCGCACGTCGTGACGGATGGTGCCGACCGGCCCGGTGCCACGGGCGCGACGGGCAGCGATGCCGCGACGTGGCTCCGCGGTGAGGCCGTGCGCGTCCTGCCGCCCGCGATGGTGCCGGACCGCGTCGCGGTCCACCCCCGGCTGCCCCGGCTGCCGAACGGCAAGGTGGACCGGTCGGCACTGCCCGAGGTCGCGTTCGGCGGCGCGGCGGCGCGCCGCGAACCGTTCGGCGAGGCCGAGCGGGCCGTGCACGCGGCCGTCGCGCGCGCGGTCGGGCACGACGACTTCGGTGTCGACGACCGGTTCTTCGACATCGGCGGGGACAGCATCCGCTCCATCGCGGTCGCCGCGGCCGTGCGCGAGGCGGGCTACGAGCTCGATCTGCGGCTCTTCTTCGACCCGGGCACGGTCAGCTCCCTCGCGGCGGGGGCCGTTCCGGTCACGCCGGCGCCCAGCGGCGCCGCCGCGGCGGCACCGGGTACGCCGAGCCCGGCCGACGACGAGTGGGACCTCGGCGACCTCGTCGAGCTCACCGACGAGGAACGCTCAGCCGTGGCGGCCACGGCCGGTCGCCGCAGCGGGGGCAGGCATGGCTGAGCCACGCATCCTCCCGCTCACCGCGGCCCAGGCAGGCCTGCTCGCCGAGACACCGCTGGACGGCGACGACCCCTACATCGCTCAGGTGCACGTCGACGTCGCGGGCCCGGTCGCCCCTGACGCCCTGTCCGCGGCCTGCCGTACCGCGCTCGACAAGGTGCCGAACCTGCGCGCCGCACTGGACGCGACCAGTGCTCGCACGCCCGTGCTGGTGCTCGGTGCGGCCGGACCCGGTGAGTGGGCGGTGGCCGACCTGCGCGACGGCGCAGACCCCGACGAGGAGATGCGGCGGCTGCGCGCCGCCCGGTTCGACGTCGCCGAGGGAGACCTCGTCCGGTTCGCCCTGCTGCGCCTGCCCGGCGACGTGTCCCGCCTCGTGCTCACGTTCCACCACCTCCTGCTGGACGGCTGGTCGGCGGGCCTCCTGCTCCGGCTCGTGCTGCGGTGCCTGGTCGCTGGTCCGGCCACGCCCGCGCCGCCGCCCGTGACCCGGCTGCTCCGCTGGCAGGCGACTCACCGGCCCGACGAGGAGGCCTGGTCGGCCGTGCTGGACGGCGCCCGTCCTACCGCGGTGGCCACGGCGCTCGTCCCGCCACCGGTGGCGCTACCCGGCCGTTCGGCGCAGCTCGTCGACGTGCCGGACCACGTCGCCCGGGCCGTCACGACGGTCGCCCGCGGTGCGGGGACGACCGCCGCCACCGTGCTGCACGCCGCGTGGGGCGTGACGCTGGCCAGGACATTCGGCCGGTCCGACGTGCTGTTCGCCGTGGTCGACTCCGGCCGGTCCGCCCCGGTGGAGGGCGTCGACGAGATCGTCGGCATGCTCGTGGTCACGACGGTCCGCCGTATCAGGGCCGTCAGCAGCGTCGACGACGCCCTCGCGGAGCTCGGCCGCGAGGTGGCGTCGACGGCGGGGGCCGCACCGCTCCCGCTCGCGGCGGTCGGCGCCCGGCTCGGGGCCGACGTCGCGGCGGACACGCTCGTGGTCGTCGACAACCAGGCGGGGCTCTTCGAGGACGTTCGCCTGCCCGGCGGCCTGCGGGTCGTGGGCGGTGGTGGGACACAGCAGTCGGCGTTCCCCGTGGTGCTGCACGTGACGACGACCCCGGACCTCCGCCTGGAGATCCAGTACGACCGGGCCACCGTGGGGACCGAGGCGGCCGGGACGCTCGCGCGGGTCATGGCGGACGCGCTGGCCGACGTCGTGCGCGGGGGTGCTCCCTGCCGTGCGGCGCAGCTGACGCACCGGGCCACCGCCCCGGCCGCGGCGGTGCCCGACAGCGCCCCGTCGCCACTGGGGCGCGTGCTGGAGGTGGCGCGCCGTGATCCGTCGCGTCCCGCCGTCGTCGACGCGTACGGGCCGACGACCTACGGCGAGCTGGTCCGTCGCGCGTCCCGGATCGCGGGCGCCCTGGTGGACGACGGCATACGCACGGGGGACGTCGTGGCGCTGTGCATGGACCGGTCCGCCGAGCTGGCGGCGGCGGTGCTGGCGGTCCGGTGGGCGGGCGCCGCGTACCTCGCCCTCGACCCGCAGCAGCCCGACGAGCGCCGGGAGGACCTCGTGCGCCGCACCGGCTGCCGCGTCGTACTGCGCACGGGCGAGGTTTCCGCCACGGGGCCGACGCTGCCCGAGCCGTCGGCCGGCGGCGGCGACCTCGCCTACGTGGTGCACACGTCCGGGTCGAGCGGCGCGACGAAGGGCGTCGCCGTCCCTGACGACGCGCTGGCCGCCCAGCTCGCCTGGCTAGGTGACCACGTGGCGGTGACGCCTGAGGACCGAGTGCTGTGGCGCACGTCGGTCGCCTTCGACGCCTCGGTCTGGGAGCTGTGGCTGCCGTTGGTGACCGGGGCGACGGTGGTGGCGGCAGGCCCCGGCGAGGGCGCCGACCCGCTGGCCCTGCGCCGGCTGCTCGGTGAGGTCACCGTGGCACAGGTGGTCCCGACCCTGCTCGGGCCGGTCGTCGACGGCGGGAGCTGGCGACCGCCCCCTGGCCTGCGCTTGCTCGCCGTCGGAGGAGAGCCGTTCCCCGGGTCCCTCGCCCGGCACGTGCTGCGTCCCGGCGGACCGCGTGTGCTGAACCTCTACGGCCCCGCGGAGACCACGGTCCAGGTCGCCGCACACGACGTCGGCCCGGAAGACCTCCTCGGTACCACCGTCCCGGTCGGCGTGCCGGTGGCGGGCACCGGGCTGCGCGTGCTCTCCGACGAGCTCGCTGAGCTCCCCGAGCACGTGCTCGGCGAGCTGTGGGTCACGGGGGCACAGCTCGCCGTCGGCTACCTCGGCGAGCCGGGCCGCACCGCGGCGTCTTTCGTCGCCGCGCCCGGCGGCGCGCCGGGCGAGCGCGCCTACCGGACCGGAGACCTCGCATGGCGCGGGCCGCGCGGGCTCGTCGTGGTGGGCCGGCGCGACCGGCAGGTCAAGATCCGGGGCTACCGCGTCGACCTGGCCGAGGTGGAGGCCGCCACCGAGGCACTCCCCGGGGTCCGGCGGTGCCACGCGCTCGTCCGGACCACACCCGCAGGGACCCGTCAGCTCGTGGCGGCGCTCGCCACCGGTCCGGTACCGGGCGCCGAGCCCGACGAGGCCGGGGTGCGAGCCGCCCTCGCCCGCACCCTGCCCGGGCCGCTGGTCCCCGATCTCGTGGTCGTCACGGACGGCCTGCCCACGCTCCCGAGCGGCAAGCCCGACGGCGTGGCCGTCGCACGCCTGGTGGAGGGCGCCGCGGCGGCCCGCCGCGCAGGACCGGGCGCGTCCGGCGCATCGGGCGAGTTCGGCACGGCCGCCGGCGACGCCGCCGACCAGGACACCGTCGCTGCGGTACGCCGCGCCGTCGCCCACGTGCTCGGCGTGCCGGAGGTCGGGCCTGACGACGACGTGCTCGCCCTGGGGGTCGACAGCGTGTCCTCCCTCGGCGTGGTCGCCCGGCTACGGCACGACGGCCTGCTCCTCGCCCCCCGTGACGTCCACGGCGCTCGCACGCCGCGCGCCATCGCCGCGGTGGCCCGGGCGGTAGGCGCCGGCGGCGACGACGACGGCACCGGCAAGGTCCCACTGACCCCGTTCGTCGCCGAGCAGCTCGGGCGCGGAGCCGACCGATCGTTCCAGGTCGCCGTCGTCCGCGTGCCCGACGGCGACGGCGCCACCCTGCGTCGCGTCGGCGGCGCCCTCACCGCCACGCACGCGATGCTCCGCGCACGCCTCGTCCGGCAGGTCGGCGCCCCCTATCTCCTGGTCGAGCCCGGTCCAGGTCCCGAGGTGCCCGTCACCGTGCACGACGCGGAACCCGCCGCCGTCGGCGCCGCCGTGGCCGCCCAGGTCGCACGGGCGGCCGGGGAGCTGGACCCCGACTCGGGGCGCATGCTCGCGCTCTGCGCCGTGCGGGCAGGCGCCGACACCCTGCTCGCCGTCGTCGTGCACCACCTCGCCGTCGACGCCGTCTCGATGCGGGTGCTCCTGGACGACCTGCGCGAGGCCTGGCACGAGACAGGCTCCACCGGGCTGCCGCACGCCGTCACCTCCTACCGCACCTGGGCTCTCGCAGTCACCGAGGCCACGGCCGGCCCGGCCACCGGAGCACCCGCGGACGCGACGGCCCTGCCCGACCCGCTGCCGCACCAGGACGGGCCCGCGGGACGGCGGACCGAGCACGTCCCGGACGACCTCGCCGCACGGATGCTCGCCAAGGACGTCCCGCCGGAACGGCTCGTCCTCGCCGCGACGGCGCTCGCCCTGCACCGGGTGGCGCTCGCGGACGGCCGGGGGACGCTGCGCACCGTCGTGCTGGAGGTCGAGGGGCACGGCCGGGACCTCCTGGCCGATGCCCTGGACGGGTCCGGACGACCACTTGACGTGAGCAGGACCGTCGGCTGGTTCACGCGGAGCCGGCTGCTGCAGGTCGACCTCGCGCGGCTCCGTCTCGGGGCGGGCTGGTCCCACCCGGGAGACCTCGTGGAGCTGGTCGCCCGCGTGGCAAGGGCCGACGCAGAGAGCGCCGGAGCGCTCACCCACGAGGCGCTCCGGGCCGCTCGCGGCCGGCACGGCGCGCACGTGCTGGTGAACTACCTCGGCACCTACACGGCGCCGGGCGCCGACGAGTACTGGCGGCCGCTCGTCGCCGCCCCCGGTCCGGCCGGGACCGAGCCGGGCACCGACCTGTTGCCGGTGACGCACCCGCTCACCCTCGACGTCCTGCACGTGCGCGGGGCGGACGGGACGCGCGCCGCGGTGACCTGGGGCAGTCAGGCGGGCGTCGCCGCCGCTCCGGTGGCCGAGGCCTGGGCCCGAGCGCTCGACGACCTGTGCGGTGCGCTCGAGGACACAGGCGCGGCCCCGGCAGCGGACGGGGACGGGGACCTGGACGACTGGTGGACCGAGGAGCCGGACCGTCCGGCCCTGGCTGGGGAAGGCAGGCAATGACACAAGCGGCAGCGGGAGACGTGGTCGTCCCTCTGGCACCCTCGCAGGAGGGCCTCGCCTTCGACGTCGTCGCCGCCTCCGGCGAGGCCGACGTCTACCGCAACCAGACCGTCCTGCACCTGAGCGGTGAGTGCGACACCGACGCGCTGGAGCGGGCCTGGACGCGGGTCGTGGCCCGGCACGAGGCCCTGCGGCTGGCTCTCGTCCGCACACCTGACGGGTTCGCGCAGCGGATCGTCACGACGGTCCCGACCCGGGTGGCGGTCCTGGACCTGCGGTCGTCGGGGGAGTCCGCCGAGGCGACGGCCGCTGCCTGGTGCGACCGGGCGAGGCGGGGGCTCGGCCGTGCGGACGAGCCCCCGCTCGTCGCGCTCGGGGTGGTGCTGCTGCCCGGCGAACGCTGGTGGCTGGCCGTCAGCCACCACCATCTCGCGCTCGACGGCTGGTCGACGGCGATCGTCCTGGACGAGCTGCTGCGCGCAGCCTCGGACCCCACGTTCGGCGCGGGACCCGCCACCGGGTGGGCGGACACCGTCCGTGGCCTGCGCGCGCTGGACCCCGCACCGGCACGGACGGCCTGGGCGACCGAGCTGGCCGGCGTGCCCGCCGCGACCTACCTTGTGCCGGACCCGGGCGAGGGGTTCGACCACGACACGGTCGAGCTCGACCTCGGAGGGGAGCGCATGGCTGCCCTCCGTGTCGGCGCCCGGGCGGCGGGGGTGACCCCGGCGACCGTCGTGCAGTGCGCGTGGGGTCTCACGCTCGGCGCGCTGCTCGGCCGGTCCGACGTCGTCTTCGGCGCCACCGTCTCCGGCCGGTCGGTGCCGGTCCCGGGGGTCACCGACGTGGTGGGGCCCCTCGCGACGACCGCTCCGCGCCGCCTGGCCTGGGGCCCGCGGACCACCGGGGCCGACCTGCTGACCGAGGCCGGCCACCGGTACGCGGCGCTCGACGCCCAGGCGCACCTCCCGCTGCACGAGGTCCTCGCGGCGGGTGGTGAGACCGCCCGGTTCGACACGGCCGTCGTCTACGAGAACTACCCGGTCAGCGGAGGGACAGCGGCGCGGGTCGCGGGCGTGCGCGCGACGAACCGCTCCAGCCTGCCGCTCACGCTCGTCGTCACGCCCGGTGACACGCTCCGCGTCGACCTCGAGTTCAGCCGGACCGACCTCGGCGCCGACACCGCGACGGCGCTCGGAGAGCGGTTCGCCGTGGTGCTGGACGCCCTGGTCACACGGACCGACGCCCCGGTCGGGAGCGTCGACCTGCTGACCCCCGACGAGCGCCGCCGTGCGGGCCGGCAGCTCGTCGGGCCCCCGGCGGGCGAGGCGGCCACCGCGTGGCAGCTCGTCGAGTCGGCGGTGCGGGCGGGGCCTGCGCTCCCTGCGGTCGAGGACGACCACGGCCGGTGGACGTACGAGGAGCTGGCCGGCGCGGCAGGCCGGGCCGCCGCCTCCCTCGCCGCAGGGGGGTACGGGCCGGGCAGCACCGTCGGGGTGCTGTACCGGCCGGACCGTTCGGCTCTCGCCGCCCTGCTCGGCGCCTGGCGCGCCGGGGCGTCGGTCGTCCCGCTCGACCCCGCACTGCCCCCGGCCCGGCTGCGGGCCGTGCTCTCCGCCGCGACGCCGGCGTGCGTGGTCGCGCACCCCGACGACGCGGACCTGCTCGACGGGCTCGGCGTGCCTCCGGAGCGGGTCGCCCGGGTGCCGGACCTCCTGTGCGACGGTCTGCCCGGGGCGCCGGCCGGAGCACCTTCGAACGACGGAGCACCTTCGAACGACGGGGCGCAGCGCGCCGACGCCGTCGCCTACACGCTGTTCACCTCGGGCTCGACCGGCACACCGAAGGGCGTCCTGGTGCCGCACCGGGGGCTCGCCGACCTCGCCCGGGCGCAGCGGCGGGCGTTCGACCTGGGCCCCGGCGCGCGCGTGCTGCAGTTCGCGGCGCCCTCGTTCGACGGGATGATCGCCGAGATCGTCGTCACGCTGTGTGCGGGGGCGACCCTCGTGCTCCGTGGCGACCGGTACGCCCGGATGCCCGGCGACGACCTCGCCCGCACGCTGACCGACTCGGCGGTCTCGCACGTGACGCTCCCGCCCAGCGCGCTACCGCTGATGCCCGCGGGGTCGCTCGACCAGCTTCGCTGCCTGGTGCTCGCAGGCGAGGCCGCCGAAGCGGCCCACCTGGCGCACGTCCCCGGTCACGTGCGGCTGGTCGACGCGTACGGGCCCACCGAGGCGACCGTGTGCGCCACCGTCAGCGCGCCGCTGGCAGGCCGCGACGGACCGGCGCCCATCGGCCCCGTGATCGACGGTGTCCACGCGTACGTCCTCGACGAGCACCTGCGCCCCGTCCTGCCTGGGACCCCGGGAGAGCTCTACCTGGCGGGCGGCCACCTGGCCGTCGGGTACCTCGGCCGGCCCGGTGAGACCGCCGCCCGGTTCGTCGCCGACCCGTTCTCGGGCGACGGGCGGCGGTGCTACCGCACGGGAGACCTCGTCACCTGGGGCGGCCCGGACGGTCTCCGGTACGTGGGCCGCGCCGACGACCAGGTCCAGATCCGCGGTCAGCGCGTCGAGCCCGCTGAGATCGAGAGCGTGCTCGGCGCGGCGCCCGGCGTGCGTCAGGCGGCCGTCGTGGTGCACCAGGACGCCGGCATCGTCGCGTTCGTCGTGGCGGACCACGGCGCGGACCTCGTGCTGGACACCGTGCGTGACCACGTGGCGGACAGGCTGCCCGCCGCGATGGTCCCCGCGCGTCTCGTCGCGACCGGTGAGCTGCCCCGCACGTCGTCGGGCAAGGTGGACCGCGTCGCACTGCGACGGCAGGCGGCGCGACTCTCGGTGCAGCGGACCGCCGGTCCCGCCTCGGCGGGGTCCGCCGGCGACCGGCTGCTGTGCGAGCTGTTCACCGACGTGCTGGGCGTCCCGGTGGGTCCGGACGACGACTTCTTCGCCCACGGCGGGCACTCGCTCGCCGCCGTGCGGCTCGTGGCCCGCGTGAACGCGGCGCTCGACACGGCCGCGCACGTGCGCGATGTCTTCGAGGCGCCGACCCCCGCCCTGCTCGCCCGGCGGGTCGGCCTCCTCGGGCAGCCGCGCACCACCGCGGGCGCCGTGCCGCCGCCCCGCCCGGACCGGGTCCCGCTGTCACCTGCCCAGGAGCGGCTCTGGTTCCTGCAGCAGCTCGAGGGCGGCACGTCGTACAACCTGCCCTTCCTGGTGCGCCTACCGGAAGAGGTGGACCCGGAGGCGCTGCGGGAGGCGGTCCGCGACGTGGTAGCTCGGCACGCCGCCGCGCGGAGCACCGTGCGCCAGGACGCCGACGGCACCGCGCACCTCGTGGTGCACGAACCCGCTGCCGCACCGCACGCCCGTACGGTGCCGTGCCCGCCGTCCGAGCTGGGCGAGTGCGCGCGGGCCCTCGCGGACGAGCCGTTCGACCTCGCGGCCGACCCGCCGTTCCGGGCGGCCGTGGCGGTGGGCGAGGACACGGCCGGCCGCGCGCACGCGATCGTGCTCGTGCTGCACCACATCGGCTTCGACGCGGAGTCCATCGCGGTGCTCGCCCAGGACCTGGAGCAGGCGTGCGCCGCCCGGCTGCGCGGCACCGCCCCCGCGTGGGAGCCGCTTGCGTGGCAGTGGCCCGACGTGGTCGCGCACCAGCAGCGGGAGCGCGCCGCCCGGCCGGCCGACCTGGACTGGTGGCGGGGCACCCTGGCGGGCGCCCCCGCGACCCTCGGGCTGCCGACCCGCGGCGGGCACCGGCCGGACGCCCCCGCCGGTCCGGTCCGGACGATCGGCGTGCCGATCGGCGCCGACGTCTCCGCCGGCATCGCGCGGCTCGCCAGGCGGTGCGGCGCGACGCCGTTCATGGTCCTGCACGCGGGCGTCGTCGCGACGCTGTCCCGATACGGCGCGGGCCAGGACATCGTGGTCGGCACGAACGCGTCCACCCGGACCCGGACCGAGTGGGCCGGTGTGACCGGCCTGTTCCTCGACACCGTGCTGCTGCGGCTGCGCCTCGACCCGGACCTGCGGTTCGGCGACCTCGTCGTCCGCGCGCGGCGCGCCGACGCCGCGGCGCTGGCGCACCACACCGCCCCCTACGAGGACGTCGTCCGCCTGCTCGACGGCGAGAGCTCCGGCCGGTCGGGCGGAGTGGACGTCACGATCGACCTGGCACCGGCTCCTTCGGCCGGCCTGTGGTCGGCCACCACCGCCGAGGCGGTCACCGCCGGGACGGCGCGCGCCCGGTTCCCGCTGTCGTTCGGGTTCTGGACCGACGACGACGGCGTGCTGCACGGCGCAGTGCACCACGACGCCGACCTGTTCGACGGCGCCGTCGTGGACCAGCTCGCCGGCGCCCTCGCGCACCTCCTGGCCGCGGCCGTCGCCGACCCGCGCACCCCCGTCGGCGCGCTGCCGCTGCTGGACGGACCCGGACGGGACCGCCTCGTCGCCACGGGCGCCGGACCGGACCTGGGCCGGCGGGCGCCCGTCGCGGAACTGTTCCGGCGCGCGGCCGCCGAGCACGCCCACCGTGTGGCGGTCGTGGCGGACGGTCAGGAGATCACCTATGCCCGGCTCGCCGCGCGGATCGACGTGATGACGGCCTACCTGCGGCACCGGGGCCTGGGCCCCGGCGGAACCGTCGCGTTCGTGCTCCCCGTGTCGTACGAGGCGATCGTGGTGATGCTCGCGGCACTGCGGCTCGGGGTTTGCTACGTCCCCGTCGACCCCGATTGGCCGGCGGCCCGGCGCGACGCCGTGCTGCGCGCGGCGCGGCCACAGGCCGTGCTCGGCCCGCAGGACGTCGAGGCGAGCACGGCCGTGCCGGGCACTCCCGGGACGGCCGAGCCGCCCCGCCTCGACAACCGCCTCGCGGCCTACGTGCTGTTCACCTCCGGATCGACGGGGGAGCCCAAGGCGGTCACGGTCGAGCACCGCGCCCTCGACGCGTACGTCGCGTGGGCGATCGGTGCCTACCCGGAGGCCGCAGGGGTCACGCTGCTGCACACGCGGCCCACGTTCGACCTCTCGGTCACCACCCAGCTGGTGCCGTTCCTCATGGGCGGGACCGTGCACGTGGTCGACCTCGCCACCGCCGCGTGGGCCGACGCCCCGGCACCCGACTTCACCAAGGTGACGCCGAGCCATCTCGCCCTGATGGAGGCGCTGCCGCGGGCCGCGTCGCCGTCGGGCCGCCTCGTCGTGGGTGGCGAGCAGCTCACCGGCGCCATGCTGCGACGCTTCCGCGAGCGGTTCCCGCGCGCGACCGTGACGAACGACTACGGCCCCACCGAGACGACAGTCAACTGCGTCGAGCACGTGGTCGGCCCTGGTGAGGTGCTCACCGACGGGGTGGTGCCCATCGGCCGCCCGCTGCCAGGGAACCGGGTGGCCGTGCTGGACGCGCGGCTCGGGCTCGTGCCCGTCGGTGTCGAGGGCGAGCTGTACGTCTGGGGTGACGGGCTGGCCCGCGGGTACGGGCACGCCGGGCTGACCGCGGCGCGGTTCGTCGCCAACCCCTTCGGGCCGCCGGGTGCCCGGATGTACCGTACGGGCGACCTCGCGCGCTGGGAGCCGGACGGAACCCTGCGCATGACGGGCCGCTCCGACCGCCAGTTCAAGGTCCGCGGGCACCGCATCGAGCTGGACGAGGTCGAGGCCGTCGCCCGGGCGCTCCGGGGCGTGCACGGCGCCGTGGCGCTGGTCGACGGCGCGGGAGCGACCGCCCGGCTCGGGGCGGTGGTCGCGGTCGACGGCACCGTGACGGCCGAGGCCCTCCGGGACCGGTTCCGGGAGCACCTCCCGTCCGCCGTGTGCCCCGACGTCGTCGTGCTCGCCGAGGCTCTGCCCCTCACCTCGCACGGGAAGACCGACCACGCCGCCGTTCGCGGGCTCCTGGCCGCGGCGCCGGACCGGGACCAGGAGCGGCCCGACGGCGCCGCCACGCCGGCGACCGAGCAGGAGCTGCGGGTCGGTGCGGTGTTCCGCGAGGTGCTCGCCGAGGCGGGGCACCCAGGTGGCGCCGGCCCGGACGACGACTTCTTCGCGCACGGCGGCCACTCGCTGCTCGCGATGGTGCTCGCGCGGCGTCTCGCCGACACGCTCGGCGCGCCGGTGCCGCTCGCCACCCTCCTCGCCGCGCCGACGCCGCGCGGCCTGCTCGCCGCCCTCGGCACGTCCGACGAGCGCCGCGACCGGGACGCGGCCCGAGCCGACGGGGACTGGGATCCGCCTGCCGCGGCCCCGCCCCGGGCCGGCCGGCCGGCACGCGTGCTCCTCACCGGTGCCACCGGGTTCCTCGGCGGGTACCTGCTCGACGCGCTCGTCGAGGTGGGACTCGACGTGGTGTGCCTCGTGCGGGCGGCCGACGACGCGGCGGCGACCGAACGCCTGCGTGCCACCGCGGCGGCCCGTGGCGGCGCCGTGCTCGCGAGTCCTGACGCGGGACGGCCTCGCGTGACGGCGGTCGCCGCACGGCTCGACCAGCCCGGCCTCGGTCTCACGCCGCAGGCGCTCGGCGGTCTGGCGGACGGGCTCGACGCGATCGTGCACTGTGCCGCCGACACCACGCACGTCAAGGGTTACCAGGCGCTGCGGGGCAGCAACGTCGTCGCGACCCGGCAGCTCCTCGAGCTCGCAGCGTCGTGCGGCGCGGCATTCCACCACGTCTCCACGTCCTCGGTGGTGCCCGGCGGCGCGGACCGGGCGTTCGACGACGGGGTGCCGGAGGACCACGTCGCGGACGTGGAGGACCTGGAGGCCAACGGCTACGTGCTGACCAAGTGGGCCTCCGAGGCAGACGTGCGGCGTGCGGGGGTCGCAGGCCTCAGCACGCGCGTCTACCGGCCGAGCCGGATCACCGCGCACTCCGTGACGGGGCACCTGCCCACCGGCGACGCGTTCGCCCGGGCGCTCGAGGCGGTCGTGCGGGTGGGCGCGGTACCGGCAGGCGGGCTCGACCGGGCGGACGAGCTGTTCAGCGACCTCGTCGCCGTCGACGCCGTCGCCGAGGTGATCGCCGCGGAGGTCGTGCGCGCCGGAGAGCCGGGCTCGGGCCCGAGCGCGACGTTCCACCTCACGGCCGCCCGGCCGGTGCCCGTCGCTGTCGTGCTCGACGCTGTGCGCCAGGCGGGCGTGGACCTGGCCGCCCTGCCCGACGACGACTGGACCGCCGAGCTCGGGAAGCTCGCGGCCACCGACCCACGCATGGCTCCTGAGCTGGTGGTCCCCGGCGGCTGGCCCGTGACGGAGCACCCGGTGCGCCTGGCGCGCACCAACCTCAGGACCCTGCACCCGGAGTCCGGCCTGGCCTGCCGGGACGTGGACGCCGGCGTGCTGCGGCGCGCCGTACAGACCCTGCGGCCCTCGACCCCTGACAAGGAGACGCACCGATGAGCACCAACCCCTTCGACGACGAGAACGGCACCTTCCTGGTGCTGCAGAACGACGAGGGCCAGATGAGCCTCTGGCCCGACTTCGTCGACGTCCCGGCAGGCTGGCGGGTCGTCCAGGGGTCCGCGTCCCGCGCCGACGCGCTCGCCGTGATCGAGCGCACCTGGACCGACATGCGCCCGAAGAGCCTCGTCCGGGCGCTCGAGGAGCAGGCGTGAACGACGTGGACCCCGTCGGCATCGTCGGCATCGGCTGCCGGTTCCCCGGCGCGGGGTCACCGGAGGAGATGTGGGGCATGCTCTCCCGGGGCGAGCACGCCGTGCGGCCGCTGCCGCCGGAGCGGCTCGCCGCCCGCTTCTACGACCCGGTGCCCGGCACGCCCGGCCGCTCGGCGGTCCGGGCGGGCGCGCTGCTCCAGGACGTCGAACGGTTCGACCAGCGGCTCTTCGGCATCTCTCCGCGCGAGGCCCAGTTCATGGACCCCATGCAGCGGATCCTGCTCGAGGTGACCTGGCACGCGCTCGAGGACGCCGGGATCGACCCCATGTCACTGGCCGGGTCACGGACCGGCGTCTTCGTCGGCTCCTACGCCCCCGACTTCACGGTGCTCCAGGCGGTCGGGCCCCGCTTTCCCGAGGACCTCGCGCCCCAGGCCGGCCCCAACGCGCTGCACAGCATGGCGTCGGGCCGGGTCGCGCACGCGTTCGACCTCGCCGGTCCGGCCCTCACCCTCGACACGGCCTGCTCGTCGTCCCTCGTCGCGCTGCACCTCGCCCTACGGAGCCTGCGCGCCGGGGAGTGCGACCTCGCGCTCGTCGGCGGGGTGAACCTCGCCCTCACGCCGGACTCCTGGGTCAACCTCTCGCACGCGCGCATGGCCTCGGCGGACGGGCGGTCGAAGGGTTTCAGCGCGGACGCCGACGGCTACGGCCGCGGCGAGGGGTGCGGCGTGCTCGTGCTGGAACGGACCGCTGTCAGCGCCCGACGGGGTGCCCGGGTGCGCGCCGTCGTACGCGGCACCGCGATGAACCACGACGGGCGCAGCTCCACGATGTTGTCCCCGAGCCGCGGGGCGCAGGTCGCCGTCGCCCGGGCGGCGCTGGCCGACGCCGGCGTCGACCCCGCCGACGTCGCGCTCGTCGAGGCGCACGGGACCGGCACGCCGACGGGCGACCCGATCGAGCTCGGTGCGCTCGGCGACGTGTACGGCAGCGCCCGGACGACCGGCCGGCTCCTGGTCGGGTCCGTGAAGTCGAACATCAACCACACCGAGGCCGCCTCGGGCGTCGCCGGCGTGATCAAGTCGGTGCTCGCCCTCGAGCACGACGTCATCCCGCCGCACCTCCTCGTGGGCAGCCCGACGACCGCCGTCGACCTCGAGCAGGCCAACCTGCGCATCGTCACGGAGCCGGAACGCTGGCCGGACGGCGCACGGATCGTCGGGGTGAACAGCTTCGGGCTGTCGGGCACCAACGCCCACGCGCTGCTGGAGGCCGCGCCGCCAGCTCGCGAGCCGGGACCCGCCGCGCCGGCCCGGCACGTGCTGACCCTCAGCGCGGGGACGGAGGACGGCCTGCGGTCGCTCGCCGCGCGCTGGGCGGACACCGCGGAGGCGGGCGCCGAGCTGCGGGACCTCGCGCACACGGCCCGCGCGGGCCGCGCCGACCTGGAGCACCGTGCCGCGGTCGTCGCCGCCGACGCCCGGGGTGCCGCCGGCCACCTGCGGGGACTCGCCACCGGCTCCTCCGGCCCCGCAGTGCACACCGGACGGGTGCGCGGGTCGGCGCCGGTCGTGCTGTGCTTCTCGGGGCAGGGCAGCCAGCGCGCCGGCGCGGGAGCCGCGCTCTACGCGGAGGGTGGCACGTTCACCGCGGAGCTCGACGCGGCGGCCGCCGCATTCGACGGGCTCCTGGCCGACGCCCTCGGGACCGGCGGGCCCACGCTGCTCGACGTGGTGCTCGGCCGGGCCGCCGAGGCGGACGAGCTGATCGCCCGGACCGACCTGACCCAGCCGGCACTGTTCGCGCTGGAGGTGGCACTCGCCAGGACGCTCGAGTCCCTCGGCGTCGTCCCCGCCGCCGTGACCGGCCACAGCATCGGGGCGCTCGCCGCGGCGGTCGTCGCCGGGCACCTCGACCTGGCGGCCGGGGCGCGGCTCGTCGCCGCGCGCGGACGCCTCATGGCGGCCACGGAGGCGGGCGCCATGGTGGCGGTGGTGGGCACGCCCGCGGCGGTCGACCAGGTGCTGGCCGGCGTGCCGGACGGCGTGGAGGTGGCGGCACGGAACGCGCCGGGTGCCGTCACGCTCTCCGGCCCGGTCGAGGCCGTGGACGCCCTGGTCGCGCTCCTGGACGAGGACGGAGCGACCACGGCGCACCGCCTCGCCGTGGGGCACGCGTTCCACTCGGCCGCCATGGACCCGGTGGCCCAGGAGCTGGGTCGGCTTGCCGTCGCCGAGCCGCGGGGCAGGGGACGCGTCCCGTTCGTCTCCGACGTCGACGGCACGGTCGTCGGGGTAGGGGAGGTCCTGCCGGCGGACCACTGGTCGCGGCACGTGCGCGGCACCGTCCGGTTCGAGGATGCCGTGCGCGCGGCCTCGGGCGGAGGCCGCAGCGTGTTCGTCGAGGTGGGTCCCGGGGGAACGCTGGTGGGGCTCGCCCGGCGGGCCCTCGGTGCCGGCCGCGCGCCGTCGGTCGTCACCCTGGGGCACCGGGGGCCGGAGAGCTCCGACGACCTGCGCGCCGCGCTGTTCGTCGCGGGCGCGCTGCCCGGTGTCGCGACGGCCCGGCACGACACGACGCGGGAGCACGACGCGTCGCCGGAGGGTGCGCGGCTGGTACGGGCACCGCGATACCCGTTCGGCGGTGTCCCGCTGCTCTCGCCGGCCGTCCGCGACAACCTCGCCCGGCTCGCCGAGCGCTCCGGGGGTGGCTCCCGCACCGCGGGGGGACGGGTCGCGCTGCCCGAGGGCGGCTGGGCCTTCGGCTCCGTCGTCGGCCCCGACGACACGCTGCTGGCCGACCACGCGCTGTTCGGTGAGGTGGTCGTGCCCGGTGCGTTCTGGCTGAGCCAGGTGACCGACGCTGCCCGGCAGCTCGCCCGTGAGGCCGGCGCCCACGCACCCGGCGTCGGCGAGGCCGCCGCGGGCCGTGCCGTGCTCACGGACGTCCTGTTCGAGCACCCGCTGGTCCCGGCCGGTGCCACCTACGACGTGACGGTGCGCCTCCGGCCCGTGGGGCAGGGGCCGGGCTGGACGTTCGACGTGCTGTCCAGGCCGCGCAGGGGGCACACCGAGGTCCGGCACGCGCGCGGCACCGTGCGGGTGGACGCGCAGAGCCCGGCGCCGGCGCGGACGGAGACTGCCGTGCCGGAGGCTTCGCTGTCCCGTGCGGAGTTCTACGCCCGGATGCGTGAGCGAGGCATCGAGCTGGGCACGGGCTTCCAGGCCGTGACCACGGTGGGCCGCACCGAGCCGGGACACGCAGCGGGTGTGCTCGACCGGCCGGCGTCCGGACGGTCGCCGTTCCACCCGGGGCTGATGGACGCCTGGTTCCAGCTCGTGGCCGCCGCCCTGCCCGACGCCGTCACGGACGCCCTGCGCGACCGGGGCAGCGTCGTCGTGCCGGTCGGCGCGGAGGAGATCACCGTGACGCTCGACGGGCTGCGAGGTGGCCCTGTCGCGGTCGACGTCACCGAGGTCCACGACGGCGGCCGTCGCGTGCGCGCCGACATCGGCGTGGGCGACGAGGCGAGCCTGCGGGGTGTGGTGCTGGGCGAGATCAGCCCGGCGCTGCTCGGTCTCGCGCCCACCGGTGACGGGCCGGAGCGCGAGGTGGTCTGGGTGCCGCTCGAGGGGGACGAGCCGGCCCGGCCGGCGGCCGGCCGTCGTGTCGGCCTGCTCGACGGCGGCGCCTGGTCGCCGGACGTCGTCACCGTGCTGACCGACGCCGGAGCCGCAGCGGTGGTCGACTCCGCCGGCACGTCAGCCGCGCTGCCGACCGACACGACCGACCTGGTCCTGGCCGTCGTGCCCTGGGCAGGGGCGCACACCGACGCCGACGGGCTCCTGTCCGCGGCCGTCGACGCGTGCGCCCGGCTGACCGACGTGGTCCGGCACGCGGCCGAGCACGGGACCCGCGCGTGGCTCCTCGTGAGCGACGCGGACGGCGACCCCGTGGCGTCCGCCGCCGTCGGCCTGGCGCGCACGGTCGCGTCGGAGCACCCGGGTGTCTTCGGCGCGGTCCTCGACGTCGGGCCCGGCGACGCGGTCTCCGTCGCGCGCGCCCTGCGCCGGACCGTGCTGGCCGAGCGGCCCGAGCCACAGGTCCGGGTGCGTGACGGAGTGGTGCTGCGGCCCGTCCTGCGTGCCGCCGGCGCCCACCGCTCGTCGCTCGCCGCCGAGGGGACCTGGGTCATCACCGGTGGGTCCGGTGCCCTGGCCCGGCACACGGCCGGACATCTCCTGGAGCGCGGGGCGGCGCACGTGGCGCTGCTGTCCCGCGGCGCGCCCGACCCGGCGGCTCTCGCCGCGCTGGCCGAGGCCGCCGGCCCCGGCCGGGTCAGCCATCATGTCGCCGACGTGAGCGACGAGGCCACCCTCGCCGCCGCGCTCGACGCGGTCCGTGCCGACCACGGCCCCCTGCGCGGAGCCGTGCACGCGGCCGGCGTGCTCGCCGACGGTCCGTTGCTCGACGTTCGCCGCGCGGACCTCGCCACGGTGCTGCGCCCCAAGGTCGCCGGTGCCGCGAACCTGCTCGCGACGCTCGAACGCGACGCAGAGCTGCTGCTGTACTCGTCGGTCGCCGGCACGCTCGGTACCCCGTTGCAGGGGGTCTACGCCGCGGCGAACGCAAGCCTCGACGCGTTCGCCGTCGCGGCCCGCGCGGCGGGACGGCCGGTCTCGTCGGTGGCGTGGGGGCCGTGGGCCGGCGACGGCATGGTCGCGACGGGCAGCTCGGCCGAGGTGGTCGAGCGCCTCGGGCTGCGCCCGCTCGCCCCGGCCGCCGCGCTGGCCGGGCTCGACTCGGTACGGAGCGCCGGCACGGCCCACCAGGTCGTGGCGGACGCCGGCTGGGCGGCTGTCGCGAGGGCCCTCGGCGGGCCCGTCGTCACCGGTCTGGTCGACGCCACCGCCGACGCGCCTGCGGCCTTGGCCTCCGGGCCGGTGGACGAAGCCACGGTGCTCGTCCTCCTGACCGACGCCGTGGCGTCGGCGACCCGGGCGCCGGCCGACACCGTCGACATCGACGGCCCCCTGGCGAGCCTCGGTGTCGACTCCATCGCGGCCATCGACCTGCGTTCGCAGTTGGCTACGGCGACCGGTGTCCAGGTGCCCGTCCCGATGCTGCTCGGCGGGGCCACGCTGCGTGCGATCGCCGAGCACGTGGTGTCCGCGGTGGGCGGCTCGACGGCCTCGCGCGGGGAGGCGCCTGGCGAGCACCCGCTCCCGGCGGCCACCGACGACCCGGAGGCGGTGCTCGCGCGCCTGGACGACATGTCCGACGCGGAGGTCGAGGCGGCGCTCGCGGCGTTGGCGAGCGGCCAGGAGGGAGCACGATGAACGACGAACGCCGAGCCCGGCTGGCCCGACTGCTGCGGGAGCGGGCCGCCGGCGACGAGCCCCGACGCTGGCGGCTGTCGATCGGCCAGGAGGCGATGTACCTCCTGGAGAGCGTCAGCCCGACGGCGGACCTGCGCATGGGTGAGGCCCTGACCATCGAGGGGACGGTGAACCTCGACGCGCTGGACCGGGCCGCCGTGCGGCTGCACGAGCGCCACCCGATCCTCGCGTCGGTCGTCGTGCCGGACGACGAGGGCGACCTCGTGCAGGAGGTGCGGCCGGCGGTCTCGCCGCTGATCGTTCGTGCCGGGGCCGCCGCAGTGCCCGACGCCGAGCTCGACGCACGCCTCGCCGACGAGATCGACCGCCCCTTCGACCTCGGGGATGACCGCCCGCTGCGGCTGACCGTGTACCCGGCGGGTCCCGACAAGTGCGTGCTGCTGTTCGTGCTGCACCATCTCGCCGGGGACTTCTGGACGCTCGTGGTCCTGGTCCGCGACCTGATCGAGCTCTACCGCGCCGAGTGCGAGGGGCGAGCGCCCGACCTGCCGCCGGTGGTCGCCGACTTCGCCGACTTCGCGCGGCTCGAAAGGCTGGAGGCCGCGGGCGACCGGGGTGCGGAGCACGCCGCCTACTGGCGGCAGATCCTGCGTGACCCGCCCGGGCCGCTGCAGCTGCCGCCGGACCCGGCCGCCGCGCACGACCCGGCCCCCTCGTCCCTCTATCGGATCCCGGTCCCCGCTGAGACGGCGGACGCGCTGCGGACCGTGGCCGGTCGCCTCGGCGCGACGCGCTATCACGTGCTGCTCGCGGCGTACGCGGTCTTCCTCGCCCGGCACACCGGCAATCCGGACGTCGTGATCGGCGTGCCGATGACCCAGCGGGGGGAGCAGCGGTGGCGTGACGTCGCCGGCTACCTCATCAACACGGTGCCCGTCCGTCTGCGGGTCGACGAGGACGTGCCGTTCGCCGACCTGGTGACCCGCGCGAGGGACGCGTTCCTCGGGGCGTTCGAGCACGGCACGCTGCCGTACCCCCGCCTGGTCGAGCTGCTGCGCGACGAGGCGGGCAGCACGGACACCGGCCCGGTCTTCGACACCCTGCTGGTGCTGCGCGGGAACCCGGTCGAGGAGCTCAGCGCGGTGGCGGGGATGAGCCTCGGCGACGGCGGTGGCGTGATCGCCCTCGACGACCACGCCACCGCCAGGTCGCGTGGTCTGCCCCGGCGCGATGTCGGGCACCCGCTCGCGCTGTCCCTCGGCGACGTCGACGGGCGCCTCGAGGCCGGCTGGGACTTCCAGCCGCACCGGTTCCGGGAGGGGACCGTCGCGCGCCTGGCGGAGCGGTTCGTCGCCGTGCTCACCCGCGCGACCGCGGACGCCGAGGTACCGGTCGCGGCGCTGACCGCGCTCGCCGCGCCGGACGAGGCGGACCTGGCGGCGTGGAACCCCGAGCCGCTGGAGCGCCCGGACGACCGCACCGTGCACGCAGGCTTTCTCGACCACGCGGCGCGCACGCCCGCCGCGGAGGCCCTCGTCTGTGGCGGGGTGCGGTTCACCTACGGCGAGCTGGAGGCGCTCGCCCGACGGCAGGCGGCGGCGCTGCGCGAGCACGGCGTGCGTCCGGGCGACCGGGTCGCCGTGCACGTGCCGCGGGGCTGGGAGCAGGTCGTCGGTGTGCTCGGTGTCGTGCTGTGCGGCGCCGCGTACGTGCCCGTGGACCCCGACCTGCCGAGCGCCCGGCGCACGACGGTGCTCGAGCAGGCCGACGTGCGCCACGTACTGGTCCGCGACGGCGCGCCCGACCTGTGGCCGCCGCCCTGTGTCACCGGGTGGAGCCAGGTGGTCCGGCCGGTCCCCGGCGACGCAGCCGTGCCTGGTGACGGTGCGACTGGTGACGGTACGGACCTGCCGCGGGTGCCGTCCGACGCGCTGGCGTACATCATCTTCACCTCCGGGTCCACGGGGGTGCCCAAGGGTGTGATGATCGAGCACGGCGCGGCCTGCACGACACTCGACGACCTCGCGAGACGACTCGGGCTCGGCCCCTGGAGCCGGGTGCTCGCCCTGTCGTCGCTCAGCTTCGACCTGTCGGTCTTCGACGTCTTCGGGGTCCTGGGCGCCGGTGGCACCGTCGTCGTCCCCGAGGAGGGCGACGTCCGCGACCCCGAACGGTGGTGCCAGCTCGTGCGCGCGGAGCGCGTGACCGTCTGGAACACCGTGCCGGCGCTCGCGCAGCTCGCCGCCGAGCAGGCGGCCGGGACGGATGCGCTGGCGACCGTGCGGTGGTACCTCCTGAGCGGCGACTGGATCCCGCTGTCCTTGCCCGACATGGCCCGTGCGTGCTCGCCAGGCGCTCGCGTCCTCGGCATGGGCGGGGCCACGGAGGCGTCGATCTGGTCGATCGCGTACGAGGTCGGCGAGGTGGGTCCCGCGTGGGCCTCGATCCCGTACGGGCGTCCGCTGACGAACCAGTCGTTCCACGTCCTGGACGATCGAGGTCGCGACGTCCCGCCGGGCGTGGTGGGCGAGCT
Organism: Promicromonospora xylanilytica; assembly: GCF_054782895.1. Classification (NCBI taxonomy): domain Bacteria; kingdom Bacillati; phylum Actinomycetota; class Actinomycetes; order Micrococcales; family Promicromonosporaceae; genus Promicromonospora; species Promicromonospora xylanilytica. Next base: position 16,252 of record NZ_BAAGRP010000007.1, on the reverse strand, counting down.
GTGCATCGGCGGTCACGGCGTGGCGCGTGGATACGTCGGGGACCCGGAGCGCACCGCGCAGAGCTTCGTGGAGTCCGCCGCGCACGGGCGGCTCTACCGCACCGGCGACCTGGGCCGGCACCTGCCCGACGGGGTGATCGAGTTCCTCGGGCGGAGCGACCGGCAGGTCAAGGTCAACGGCTTCCGCGTCGAGATCGGTGAGGTCGAGGCAGCGCTGCGGGAGCAGCCGGGGGTCGACGACGTGCACGTCGTCGCCACCGACGCCCTGGGCGGACGGCGGCTCGTCGCGTTCGTCGTGGGGCCAGCGGCCGATCCGGGCCGCGTCCGCGACGGGGCGGCCGCGCGGCTGCCCGGCTACATGCTGCCCGCGACGATCCACGTGCTCGCGGCCTGGCCGCTCACGGCCAACGGCAAGGTGGACCACGCGGCGCTGCTCACGGCGGCGGGCGAGGGCGGAGGGCCGCGGACGGAGCCCGTGCGGACGGACGCGGCGGGGACCGCGCCGCCCGCGGCACCTCACGCGGAGGCCCGGGCCGGGCACGAGGTGGTCCAGGCGGTCCGCGACGTGCTCGGGATCGACGCCGCACCCGGGGACTCGTTCCTCGGGCTGGGCGGCGACTCCGTCGCGGCGATCCGGGTGGCGATGGCCCTGCGCAAGCAGGGCCTGACGGTCGGCGCGAGCCGGCTCCTCCTGGCCGACACCCTCGCGGCGGTGGCGCCCCGGCCGGTCACCACCGACGTGGCCGCACCGGGCGGCACCGACGCGCCCGGCGAGGACCTGCCCCTGACGCCGATGCAGACCACGATGTACCTCCATGCGATGACGTCACGGATCCCGGGCCTGTACTGCGAGCACGTGCTGCTCGACCTGCACGGGGGTGTCGACGTCCCACGGCTCGAGCGAGCCTGGCAGCACGTGGTCGACCGCGAGCCCGGCCTGCGCATGCGGGTACATCAGGCCGACGACGGCCGCCTGGTCCAGCGGGCCGGTCCGGTCCAGGTCCGGGTCCAGGAGGTCCACGCCGGCACGGCGAGCACCTCGGAAGGGGCCGACAGCGTCGGTGCGGTGGTCGACCGTCTCGTCGACGAGGACCGCGCACGGGGCTTCGACCTCGCGGCGGGGCCGCTGACGTGGTGGCGGCTCGTCCGCCGCGCCGACGAGGACCGCGCCGTCCTCGTGTGGACGCACCACCACCTGCTCCTCGACGGATGGAGCCTTCCCCTCGTGCTGCGCGCGGTCCTGCGTGCCTACGCGGAAGACGTCATGCCCGGTGCGGCGACCGCCGCCCGCGGGTCGGCGCTGGGCTCCCTGCTGCGGCAGCGGGACCGGTCCGCCAAGGAACGCCACGAGAGCGTCACGGCGTACTGGGAGGACGCGCTCGCTGACGGCGTGCCGGACGCCCCGGTGCCGCGCGCCGCCACGGGTGCGTTCCGGCACGCCGAGACCGAGGTCACCCTCGACGAGGACGAGTACGGGGCGCTGCTCGGCCTCGCCGCCGACGCGCGGGTCACGGCGTCGACCCTGGTGCAGGGTGCGTGGGCGGCGGTGCTCGCCGCGCGGACCGGCGAGCGGCGGGCCATGTTCGGGCTGACCCTGTCCGGCCGCGACAGCGACTCCGACGGGCTCGACGACGCCGTGGCGATGCTGGTCAACACGGTCCCGGTGGGGGTGGACGTCGACCCGTACGTGCCGGTGCACGACTGGTTGCGCCGGCTCCAGGAGACCGCGTTCGCGGCGTCGGACCACGCCGACGTCCAGCTCGCCGAGCTGGAGCGGTCGGTGGCGCACGACGGCCGCAGCGGCGACCTCTTCGACTCCCTCGTCGTGTTCGAGAACCTTCCGCTCGACGAGCTCGGTACGGGAGGCGGCGGGATCGTCCCGGGGTCGCTGCGGTTCACCGAGGTCATCGGGATGCCGCTGGCCCTCTACGCCTTTCCCGGCCGTACGCTCACGCTGCGGCTCGCGTACGACGGGTCCGGCTGGGACCGGCAGTGGGCGGCGGAGCTGCTCGGCGAGCTGCGCCGGACGCTGCGGGCGCTCGCGGGTGCCCGCCCAGGCTCGTCGCTCGGGCAGGTCCTGCGTTCCGGGCCGCGCCCGGCGGGTGTCCCGGAGGGTCTCGTCGGCCCCGACGCCGCCTCCCCGCCGGACGACGTGGTGCGGCGCGTGTTCGCCGCCGCCGAGGAGCACCCTGACCGTGTCGCGCTGGAGGGCACCGACGGCATGCTGACCTACGCGGAGCTCGTGGACGCCGCGCTCGTCGTGGCGGCACGGCTCCGGGACGTCGGGGTCGGCCCCGAGTGTGTCGTCTCCGTGGTCGCTCCCCGCTCGGTGCGTGGCGTCGTGCTGCAGCTGGGCGTCCTCGCGGCGGGCGCCGCGTACGCGCCGAGCACGCCGCGCCGGCCTCGAGTCGTGGAGGAGCACGTCCTGGTGCCGGACACCGCGACGCTCGCTCGCCTCGACCTGCCGCACGGCACGGTGGGGATCGTGGCCACGGCGTCGGCGGACGAGCCCGGTGCGCCACGGCCCCTCGACGGCCCGGTGCCACGGGCGGCGGGATCTGCGGCGTATGTGGTGCACACCTCCGGGTCGACGGGGGCGCCGCGCGGCGTCGTCGTCCCGGACGACGCGTTCGGGGCGTTCGTAGGTGCCGCGGTGCGACGCTACGGCCTGCGACCGGAGGACCGGCTGCTGCACTTCGCCACGCCGGAGTTCGACACGGCGGTCGAGGAGGTGTGGTGCGGACTGGCCGCCGGGGCGAGCGTCGTCGTGCGCGACGAGTCCTGGACCGACTCCGTCGACGCCTTCCTCGACAGGGTCGTCGCGACCGGTTGCACGGTGCTCGACCTGCCCACGGCGTTCTGGGCCGAGGTCGTCGGCCACCTCGCCGGGACCGGCCGCGGGCTGCCCGCCGCGGTCCGGCTGGTCGTCGTCGGCGGCGAGGCGGTCCCCGCCGGCGCCCTCGACCGCTGGCGTGACGTGGGCGGCGGGGCGCGGCTGATGAACTCCTACGGACCGACCGAGACCACGGTGGTCGTGACCGCGGGGGAGCTCGCGTGACCGCCATGACCTGCCTCCGTCCGGTCGACGACGGCACGGCCTGGGTCTTCCTGCCGTTCGCCGGCGGCAACGGGGACTGGTACTACCCGTGGCTGCGGCTCCTGCCGCCCGGCGACGGGATCTGGACGGTCAACCTGCCCGGCCGCGCCCGGCGGCCGCTGGACCACGCCGAGACCGACCCGGTGCGGGTGGTCGCCGAGCTCGTCGGCGCGCTGGACGACGTTCCCGGGCGGCCGGTGCTGTTCGGTCACAGCCTGGGCGGCTCGCTCGCCCACGCGGTCGCGTACGCGGCAGAACGGGCCGGGCGTGAGATCGGCCTCGTCGCGGTGTCGGCCGCCACGCCGCCGGACGGCCGCGGCGGGACCGGCGACCTGGACGACCGCACGCTGATCGCCCAGCTCACGGACCTCGGTGGCACACCACCGGAGGTCCTGGCCTACCCCGAGCTGCTCGAGATCATCCTGCCCGCCCTGCGTGCCGACCTGCTCCTGGCCGCCGCGCTCCGCCCGGCCGGGAGGGTCCGAGCGCCGCTGCTGGCCCTGGCCGGGACCGACGACGTCGCCGCGCCCGCGTCCCAGGTAGCGGCCTGGGCAGAGCATGCGGAGGACTGGCAGGGCCTGACCGAGCTGCCTGGTGGACACTTCTTCCTGGAGCAGCACGCCGCACAGGTCGTCGAGGTGGTCCGGCGTACCGCCCGACGAACGAGCGCCGACCTTCGACACTAGCCGATGGGATATCGATGAGCGATGCCGAGCCGAGCCCGGCGACCGGGGGCGCCGACCGCCGGGCCGTTCCCTCGACGACCACGTGGTGGACGTGGCTGCCGGGGCTGGTCGCCGCCGGGTGCCTGGTCGCGGCGGTCGTGGCCGGCGGGCACCCGGTCGTCGGCCCGGTCGTCATGGTGGTCGCGGCCGCTCTGATCGCCGTGCGGGCCGCGAAGACCGGGCCGCGGGGCAGCGCGCCGTCCGGCGCTCCGAGCGTCGCTGCGCTCGCGGTGTGCCTCGTGGCCGCGATCTGGCTGCTGCGCGGTGCCGGGACCGTGCTGGGGGCCGCCGGCGTGCCGGGGGCTGCCTCGGTGGCCCTGTGGCCGCTCCCGCTCGTCGCCGCCGTCGCGCTGTACGTGCCGGCGAGCCGCGTGCGCAGGCTCGGGCTGGTGGACGACTGGTTCCGCCGGGGTACGACGAACCGGGCGGGCCTGTGGCTGACCGCCGCGATCGTGCCGGTCTCCGCGCTGGCGCTGGTGGTGTGGTCCCAGGCGGTGGGCGAGGACGGCAGCGGGCACGACGCCTACCGTCAGCTCCTCGCCGACCAGGGCCCCGTCATGGTCGTGCTGGGGGCGCTCGGGTTCTCGTTCGTGAACGCCGCCGCCGAGGAGTGCGCGTACAACGGGGTGGCGCAGCGGGCGTTCGGGCGCGACATGCGTGGCGCGGCCGCGGTGGTGCTCGCCGCCGTGATGTTCGGCGCGTCCCACTGGTACGGGTTTCCGAGCGGCTGGTGGGGTGTGTTCCTCGCGGCGGGGTACGGGCTGGTCCTGAGCGCGCTGCGCCACGTATCGCACGGGCTGCTGCTGCCGTGGGTGGCCCACGTCCTGGCGGACCTCACCATCGTGGCCGTGCTCCTGATGATCTGGTGAGCCAGGATCCGGTGAGGCCCGTGGCCCCGGCACCGCCACGCGGCCTGGACGAGCTGTCCCTGCCCCGGACCGGCATGCTGCACGTGTGGTGGATCCCCGCCGCGACGGCGTCGGCGGTGGACCGTGGTCTGCTCTCCACGGCGGAACGAACGCGGGAGGCGGCCCTGGTACGCCAGGAGGACCGGGACCGTTTCGTGGTCGGCGCGGCAGCGGTACGCATCCTCGCCGGTGCGGCCTCGGGCACCTCACCAGAGGCGGCAGTGGTGCACAGGCGGTGCGGCGGGTGCGGTGGCGACCACGGGCCGCCCGGGATCCCCGGGTACGAGATCTCCGTGACGCACTCCGGCTCGTGGGTGGGGCTGGCGTGCGGCACCGGTGGCCTGGTGGGTCTCGACATCGAAGAGGTCGGGCGCGGCGACCTGGCCGACCTGGCGGGCGAGATCCTCGCGCCGGGCGAGGTGTGCGCGCCGTCCGGCCTGCTCACCCGCTGGACCCGCAAGGAGGCAGTGCTGAAGGCGACGGGCCACGGGCTGCGGGTGGCCCCGACGGAGGTCGTCGTCGAGGAAGGGCCCGGCGGGCCACGGGTGGTGTCGTTCGAGCGTTGGCCCGAGGTGGGCAGATGGCGGCTGACCGCGCTCGCGGGTCCGCCGGGCACCACGTCGACCCTCGCGACGTGGTCGGCCGGCGCCCCGCGCGTCGTGGAGCTCCAGGTCGAGGCCCTCGGACCGACCACCGCGTAGATCGCCACCGTGCGCGATACGTTGGCGCCATGCCAGTCGTCCTCCACCGTGCGTCGCGCACGGACCTCCTTGTGCGAGGGCTGGGGGACCTGCTCGCGGAGCCCCTGGAGGACCCGTTCGCCACGGAGGTCGTGGTCGTGCCGGCGCGCGGCGTCGAGCGCTGGCTCGCGCAGCGCCTCAGCCACCGGCTCGGCGCCGCCCCCGGGCAGGACGACGGGGTGTGCGCCGGCGTTGACCTGCGCTCGCCGGCGTCGCTGTTCGCCGACGTCACGGGCACCCGGGACGAGGACCCGTGGGCACCCCAGGCCTTGACGTGGCCGCTGCTGACGGCGGTCGACGAGAGTCTCGACGAGCCGTGGGCGGCACTGCTCGCCCAGCACCTGGGCCATGGCGTGCCGGGGGAGGAGGGCGACCTGCGCCGCGGTCGGCGGCTCGCCGTCGCGGGCCGCCTGGCCCGCCTCTTCGCCGGGTACGCGACCCAGCGTCCGGCGCTCGTCGCCGACTGGGCCGCGGGCCGGGACACCGACGGGTGCGGGCGCCCGGTCCCCGCCGACCTCGCCTGGCAGCCGCCGCTGTGGCGTGCGCTGGCCGAGCGGGTCGGCGCCGAGCCGCCGCATGCTCGGCAGGCCGCCGTGGTGGAGCGGCTGCGCACCGACCCGGGTGCCTTCGACCTGCCGGGGCGGCTGTCCCTGTTCGGCCACACGCGCCTGGCCTCGAGCGAGGTCGAGCTGCTGGGCGCACTCGGCGGGCACCGCGACGTGCACCTGTGGCTGCCGCACCCCTCGGCGCGGCTCTGGGCGGCGCTCAAGGACCTCGGCGGGCCCGTCGACCGGGCCGCGGACCGCTCCCACGAACGCGTCGGGCACCGGCTCCTGGCCACGCTCAGCCGGGACACGCGCGAGCTCCAGCGCACCCTCTCGGTGGTCGAGGCGCACGACGAGCCGGTCCCCGACGAGCCGGCCCACGACGAGCCGGCCCACGACGAGGCGCGCCCGTCCACCCTCCTGGGGATGCTGCAGCACGACCTGCGGGCCGACGCCGTCGGCGACGCGGCAGCCCGCCCGCTGGACCCCGCCGACCGGTCGGTCCAGGTGCACGCCTGCCACGGCCCGGTCCGGCAGGTCGAGGTGCTGCGCGACGTGCTGGTCGGCCTGCTGGCCGACGACCCGTCGCTGGAGCCGCGCGACGTGCTCGTCATGTGCCCCGACATCGAGACCTACGCGCCCCTGGTCACCGCGGCCTTCGGGCTCGCCGACGTCGTCGGGCCGCAGGGCCACCCCGCGCACGGCCTGCGCGTGCGCCTCGCGGACCGGGCGCTGGACCGGACCAACCCCCTGCTCGCCGTCGTCTCCCGGCTCCTCGATCTCGCGGGCGGGCGGGCCGGCGTCGGCGACGTCGTGGACCTCGCCCACGCCGAGCCCGTGCGCCGCCGCTTCGGGTTCCGCGACGACGACCTGGACCAGCTCGCCCGCTGGGCACGGGAGACCGGGGTGCGGTGGGGCTTCGACGCCGAGCACCGCGCCGACTTCGGCCTGGCCGACTACGGGGCCGGCACCTGGCGGGCGGGCCTGGACCGGCTGCTGGCCGGCGTCGCGATGTCCGACGACACCGGCACCTGGCTGGACCGCACCCTGCCGCTCGACGACGTCGGCAGCGGGCAGGCCGAGCTGGCCGGCCGGACGGCTGAGCTCGTGGAGCGGCTGCGCGACGTCACCGACGCGCTCACGGGCGGGCACCCGCTCGCGCACTGGCTCACCGTGCTCGAGGACGGCGTCGGGGCACTCACCGCGGTCCCGGACGCCGACGCCTGGCAGCTCGCGCAGGTGCGGCGCGAGCTCGCCCGCGTGCGCGCCGACGCGCCCGACCCGGCAGTGACCCTGCGGCTGCCGGACGTGCGCGCGCTGCTCACCGACCGGATGGCGGGCCGTCCCACCCGCGCGAACTTCCGCACCGGCACGCTCACGGTCGCCACCCTCGTGCCGATGCGCTCGGTGCCGCACCGCGTCGTCGCCCTGCTGGGGCTCGACGACGGCGTGTTCCCACGCGTCGGCGTCACCGACGGCGACGACGTGCTCGCGCGCGAGCCGCGCACCGGGGAGCGCGACCCCCGCAGCGAGGACCGCCAGCTCTTCCTCGACGCGATCCTCGCTGCCACCGAGACCCTCGTGGTGACCTGCACCGGCGCCGACGAGTACTCGGGTCAGGCCCGCCCGCCCGCCGTGCCGCTCGGCGAGCTGCTCGACGCGCTCGACGAGACGGCGCACACGCCCGACGGCCGCCCCGTGTCCCAGGCGGTGACCGTGCGGCACCCGCTGCAGCCCTTCGACCGGCGCACCGTCGAGCCCGGAGCCCTCGTGCCCGGGTCGGCCTTCACGTTCGACCGCGCCGCCCTGACCGGCGCCCGCGCCGCGGCCGGCCCTCGCACACCGCCGGTGCCGTTCCTGGCCTCGCCGCTCCCGGAGCCCGCGCCCTCGGACGACGGCGTGGTCGCGCTCGACGACCTGCTCGCCCTCTACCGATCCCCGGCACGCGGGTTCCTCACGCAGCGCCTCGACGTCGGCAGGGCCTGGGACGAGGAACCGCTCGACGACGGCCTGCCGGTCGAGCTCGACGGGCTGGGCCGCTGGGCCGTGGGCGAGCGGGTGCTGCACGACGTGCTGTCCGGCACCCCGCTCGCCGACGCCGTCCAGAAGGAGTGGCGGCGCGGGCAGCTCCCGCCCGGACGCCTGGGCTGGCGCCTCCTGCGCGGTATCGCGGACGAGGTGGGCCCGCTCGCCGAGGCCGCCGGAGGGCTGCGCGCGAGCCCAGCACGAGCCGTGGACGTCGACGTGGACCTGGCCGACGGACGCATCCTGCGCGGCACCGTGCCAGGGCTGCACGGCGACCGCCTGGTCTCCGTGTCGTACAGCAGGCTCGCCGGCAGGAACCGCCTGCAGTCGTGGATCCGGCTGCTGGCGCTCGCGGCGTCGGACGACGACCGCCCCTGGGTCGCCTACACGCTCGGTCGACCCGCGAACCCCCGCTCGCGTGGGACCTGGCAGGGCTCGCGCCTGGGACCGCTCGACCACACGGCCGTGGACCTGCTCCGCGACCTGGTCGCACTGCGGGACCGCGGCCTGACCGAGCCGCTGCCGCTGCCGGTGGGGGCGTCGCTCGCCTACGCGGAGGCGCGCCGGACCGGCGCCGACCCCGCTGACGCGCGGTTCCGCGCGGGCCAGCGGTGGGCGGGGCAGAAGTGGGTCGACGGACGCCCGGAGGGCGAGGGCGCCCGACCCGAGCACGTGCGCGTCCACGGCCCCGGCGCCCCGCTGCCCGCGACCGGCGAGGAACCGCGGCCCGGCGAGGAGTACCCGGGGGAGACGACCCGGTTCGGCGCGCTGGCGATGCGCGTGTGGAACCCGCTCCTTCAGAACGAGAGGTTCAGCGACTGATGGACGTCCTCGACGGGGGCTTCGACCGTGTCTTCGACCTGGCCGGGCCGCTGCCCCGGGGCACGGCGCTGCTGGAGGCGAGCGCGGGCACCGGCAAGACCTTCGCGATCGGCGCGCTCGTGACCCGGTACGTCGCCGAGGGCGTGGTACCCCTCGACCAGATGCTCGTGGTGACCTTCGGCCGCGCCGCGACCCAGGAGCTGCGCGACCGTGTGCGCGGCGCCCTGCTGCGGGCCGAGCGCACGTTCGCCGCCGCGCTGGCGGGTCGCGACACCGGCCCGGTCGACGCCGTCCTGACCGCGCTGCTCGACGTCGACGCCGCAGAACGGGCCGCCCGGCACCGGCGGCTGGCCGACGCCCTCGCGGCGTTCGACCACGCCACCATCGCGACCATCCACCAGTTCTGCCAGCTCGTGCTGCGCTCCCTGGGCGTCGCCGGGGACACCGAGCCCGGCGCGGAGCTCGTCGAGTCCCTGGCGGAGCTCACCGTCGAGGTGGTCGACGACGTGTACCTGCGCCGGTACGGCAACGCCGAGCAGCCGCCACTGTTCGACCGGGCCTGCGCGCTCCGGGTCGCCACCGCCGCCGTCGAGGACCCGCGTGCCGCGCTCGCCGACGCCGACCCGGCCGACGCCGTGGGCTCCGCCCGTGTCGCCTTCGCCGAGGAGGTGCGCGCCGAGATGGAGCGCCGCAAGCGGCGCCTCGGCATCCTGTCCTACGACGACCTGCTGGGCCGGCTCGCCGACGCCCTCGACCCGTCCGCCGACGGCGGGAGCGCTGTCGGCGCGCGCATGCGCGACCGCTGGAAGGTCGTGCTCGTGGACGAGTTCCAGGACACCGACCCCGTGCAGTGGCAGGTGCTGGAGCGGGCCTTCGGCGGCGGACGCTCGCGGGCCGACGCGCAGGCCGAGGCGATGGTGCTGGTCGGCGACCCCAAGCAGGCGATCTACGCGTTCCGCGGCGGCGACGTGGTCGCCTACCTCGACGCCGCCCGCGGTGCCGGCACGCGTGCGACGCTGGGGAGCAACTGGCGCTCGGACGCACCGCTGGTCGACACCCTCGGCGTGCTGCTGGGCAACGCGGCGCTCGGCCACGACGAGATCGTGGTGCACCCGGTGACGGCCGAGAGCGCCGGGAGCCGGCTGGCCGGCGCTCCCCACCCTGCGCCGTTCCGGCTGCGGCAGGTGCCGCGTGACGGCCTGCCCCAGTACAAAGGGCTCGTCAAGGCGGTCCCTGCACGGGAGCACGTGGCGAGCGACCTCGCCGCCGACGTCGCCGGGCTGCTCGCCTCCGGCGCGACGTGGGACGGCCGCCCCCTGGTGGCGGGCGACGTCGCCGTCCTCGTCTCCGCGCGGGCGCACGGCCGCCTGGTGCAGGACGCGCTCGCCGCGCGCGGAGTCCCCGCCGTGATGTCCGGCGGGGACGTGTTCGCGACACCCGCCGCGGACGAGTGGCTGACCCTCCTGGAGGCGCTGGAGGCGCCCCACCGCTCGGGACTCGTGCGCGCGGCGGCCCTGACCTGCTTTCTCGGCCGGACCGCCGCCGACCTCGACGCCCGCGGCGAGGACGCCACAGCCCGCGACGCCGACACACTGCACGGCTGGGCACTCCTGGTGCGCCACCGGGGCGTCGCGGCGCTCCTGGAGGCCGCGGAGGAGCGCGGCCTGAGCGGCCGCCTGCTCGCCCGGTCGGAGGGCGAGCGCCTGCTGACCGACGTGCGCCACCTCGGCCAGCTCCTGCACGAGCTGGCCGTCACCGAGTCGCTCGGTCTGACCGCCCTGCTGGCCTGGTTCCGCGACGAGCGCCGGCGCACGGGCGCCACCGAGCGGCCCAGGCGCCTGGACTCCGACGCCGCTGCCGTGCAGATCGTCACCGTGCACGGCAGCAAGGGGCTCCAGTATCCAGTGGTCTACCTGCCGTTCGCCTACGACAACTACGCGCGCCCCGTCGACACGGCGCTCTACCACGACGACCACGGCGCACGCACGATCGACGTCTCCGGGGCCGGTGCGCAGTGGGCCGCGCGCTGCGCTCTGCACCGCGCCGAGGAGGACGGCGAGGAGCTGCGCAAGCTCTACGTGGCCCTGACTCGCGCGCAGTCACAGGTGGTGGCCTGGTGGGCGCCGACGTCGAGCACACCCACGAGCGGGCTGCACCGCCTCGTGTTCGGCCGCGTGCCCGGCACGCGAGCGGTGCCGGGCACGCAGCCGGTCAAGGACGACGAGTACGTGACCCGGGTGCTGCGGCTGCTCGAGGAGCTGGGTGGCCCCGCGGCCGAGCTCGCGGTGCCCGCGGTCGCGTCAGCACCCGCCCCGGTGGCCCGGCACGCGCCGTTCGAGGTGCGCACGTTCGGCCGTGAGGTCGACACGGCGTGGCGCCGCACGTCCTACAGCGGCCTCATCAGCTCCGCCGCCGACGAGCCGGCCGTGGGCAGCGAGCCGGAGGCCTCTGGTACGGACGACGAGCCGGCCGCGCCGGAGGCCGACACCGACGAGGCCCTCGTGCTCGACGCCCTCGTGCCCGACGCCCTCGTGCCCGATGTCGGCGCGTCGCCCCTGGCCGACCTGCCCAGGGGCGCCACCTTCGGCTCGCTGGTGCACGCCGTGCTGGAGCACGCCGACCCGTTCGCTCCCGACCTGGGCGCCGAGCTGCTGGACCACGTCACCGAGCAGCTGCGCTGGTGGCCGGTCCCTGTCGACCCGGCGCAGCTCGCCGACGCGCTCGTGCCCCTGCACCGCACGCCGCTCGGACCGCTGGCCGACGGCCTGACGCTCGGCCAGATCGGCCTGCCGGACCGACTGCGCGAGCTGACGTTCGAGCTGCCGCTCGGTGGCGGCGACCTGCGCGGCCGCGGCGCTGAGGCGGCGAGGCTCGGCGACCTGGCCCCGCTGCTGCGCGCCCACCTGCCCGCCGGGGACCCGCTCGCCGCCTACGCCGACCGGCTCGAGCAGCCCGAGCTGGGCGACCAGCCGCTGCGCGGCTACCTCACCGGATCGATCGACGCCGTCCTGCGGCTGCCCGCCGGTCGCTTCGTGGTGGTCGACTACAAGACGAACTTCCTCGGCCCCGCCGTGGCCGACTACGCGCGGCCCCGGATGGCGGAGGCCATGCTGCACTCGCACTATCCCCTGCAGGCCCTTCTCTACGGCGCGGTGCTGCACCGCTATCTGCGCTGGCGGCTGCGCGGCTACGACCCCGACACCCACCTGGGCGGGGCGCTCTACCTGTTCGTGCGCGGCATGGCCGGGCCGGACACGCCCTCAGTCGACGGCAGCCCTGCCGGCGTGTTCTCGTGGCGGACGCCGACGGCGCTCGTGCTCGCGCTGTCCGACCTGCTCGACGGGTCGGCGGGGGAGTCGGGGAAGGAGGTCGCATGATGCCCGTGATCGAGCGCTGGACCGGCGACGACCTGCACGACGCGCGGCTGGCGCTGGGCGCCACCGGGCTGCTGCGTACCTTCAACGCCGCCGGGGTGCTCACGGCCGCCGACGTCCATGTCGCTCGCCGCACCGCCGACATCGTGGGCGAGGACGACGACAGCGTGCGGCTCGCCGTCGCGCTCGCGGTGCGGGCGGTGCGGCAGGGGTCCGTCTGCGTGGACCTGGGCTCGTTCGGCGACGCCGCTGGGCCCGACGGACCTGGCGAACCCGAGAGCGATCCCTTGCCCTGGCCCGCGGTCGAGGGCTGGCTGGACCGCGTCGCGGCCAGTCCGCTCGCTCGGCGCTCGGTGGTGCGGGCCGACCTGGGCCTGCTCTACCTCGACCGGTACTGGCGCGAGGAACGGCGGGTGCGCGACGACGTCGTCGCGCGGCTGGCGGTCCCGGCCCCCGTGGTCGACGAACCGCTGCTGGAACGGAGCGCCGCGCGGCTGTTCCCCGGTGCCGCGTACGCCGAGCAGCGCGCCGCCGCGCTGTCCATCGCGCGCCGGCGCACCACCGTGCTCACCGGTGGTCCCGGGCGCGGCAAGACCACGACGGTGACCGGCCTGCTCGCGCTGCTGGCCGAGCAGGCGGAGCACGCGGGCGGGCGGCGGCCACGCATCGCGCTCGCCGCGCCCACCGGCAAGGCCGCCGCGCGGCTGCAGGAGGCGGTGGCCGAGGCACTCGATGCCCCCCCGGAGGCCGGACGGCCCGGGTTCACCCCCGACGACCGGCGCCGGCTCGCCGGTCTCCAGGCGGGCACGTTGCACCGGCTGCTGGGCAGGCGGCCCGGTTCGGACACCCGGTTCCGGCACGACCGCGCCAACCGGCTGCCCCACGACGTGGTCGTGGTGGACGAGACGTCCATGGTCTCGCTCACGCTCATGGCGCGGCTGCTGGAGGCCGTGCGGCCCGACGCGCGGCTCGTGCTCGTGGGCGACCCCGACCAGCTCGCCTCCGTCGAGGCCGGTGCGGTCCTCGCCGACCTGGTCACCGGGCTCGGCGAGCGGGACGCCGACGCCGTGGCCGCCCTGGTCACGGACCACCGTTCGGAGACCGCGGCGATCACCCGGCTGGCCGCCGCGATCCAGGCAGGCGACCCGGACACGGTGCTCGCCGAGCTGGCGGCGGGCTACGGCGCCGTGCGGCTCGTGCACCCCGACGACGCGGCCGGGCTCGCCGGGCTCGAGGACGACCTGACCCGGCACGCCGTCGACGTGCGCGGCCTGGCGCTGGCCGGCGACGCGGCAGGCGCGCTGGCCGCGGCCGAGCGGCACCGGCTGCTGTGCGCGCACCGGGAAGGCGCGTGGGGCGTGGCGCACTGGAACCGGCAGGTCGAGCGCTGGCTCGGCGAGGCCTCCGGCACCTACCTCGGGGCCGCGGTCGGCACCCGGTGGTACCCGGGGCGGCCGGTGCTGATCACGGCCAACGACTACGGCCTCGGCCTGTTCAACGGGGACACCGGCGTGGTGGTCGCCGAGGGTGAGGACCTGCGCGCCCACATCAGCGGCGGCTCCTCGTTCGCGGTCTCGCGGCTCGGCGACGTCGAGACGCTGCACGCCATGACGGTGCACAAGAGCCAGGGCAGCCAGGCGGAGACGGTGACCGTGCTGCTGCCGGACGAGACCTCGCCGCTGCTGACGCGCGAGCTCTTCTACACGGCGGTCACGCGCGCGCGACGGCAGGTGCGGGTGGTCGGCACACCGAAGGCGGTGCGCGCCGCCGTCGACCGCCGTGCGCGGCGGGCGACCGGGCTGGCGGAGCGGTTGCGGGGCTGAGTTGCGGGGCTGAGCAGGGACTGAGCTGGGTTGGAGCAGGGGTGGGGCAGCAGGGCCTGGTCAGGCGTCGGTGAGGTGGATGAGCCCGGCGAGCGTCGGGCGGAAACCACAGGACTCGAGATAGAACTTCTCGAGGTGCGGCTCGAAGTCGACGAACATCCACTCACAGCCTGCTGCCCTGGCTTCCTCGGCCGCACGACGCACGACCGCTGAGCCGATTCCGTGCCGCTGGTGAGTGGGACGCGTCTTGGTGTCGATCAGGAAGGCGTGGTCTCCGCCGTCCCACGCCACGTTCACGAACCCCACCAGCAGACCGCTGTCGCTCCGGGCAGTGACCCACCCCAGCGAATGACCTCGGATCCGGTCCCACCATCCAGGATCAGCAACGCCGCCGTGGGACTCGGTGAGGTCGACGATCTCCTCGTCCGATACCGGCCGGCGCCAGTCCAGGACGACTTCAGCTGTAGGCATGGTGCTCCAGCGTGACGATGATCGGGGCTGTCGGCAACGTCTTTCGAGGGGGCGGCGGCGTCGGCGAAGGCCGGCGGACCAGGTCGGTCCCAGGGCGGTGGCAGCGCCATCGGTGGATATGGGGGCAGGCCAGCTTGTAGGCCGCCTGGCATGCGGCGGTGGGATGGCCGCTGGTCCGCAGGATCTCCAGACGTCCGAGGTCCTGAATTGCCTCATGAAGAGTTATCCACAGATTTCAGTTTGGCCCTGCAGGCCGTACGAGTGTTCGAGATAATGGGATCGGCGAACAGGCGACGACGGGCTAGGGGGTGGGTGCTGGTGGTGCAGTCGACGAACGGGACGGCGCCTGGTGGTCTGCCTCCTGGTGGTCTGCCTTCTGCTCGGTCGGTCGAGGACGCGTTGGCGCGGATCGAGGACGCGGTAGCTGACCTCGCGGTCCTGACGGACCCGGGGGTGTTGGAGGGGTGGGACGCACCCAGTGTGGGCCGGTTGGTCGAGGCGCATGCCCGGATTCGTCGGGTGACCGGCCGGTTGGACGGTGTCCGATACACGGTGCTGCCTCGGATCGAGGCGGAAGGTTCGTGGCGGTCGGGTGGTGTGGCGCGTACGTTCGCGTCCTGGCTGCGGGTGCGTGAGGGTGTCTCGGCTGGGACGGCGCGTAAGGACATGCTGATGGCCCGTCGTTTGGTCACCGCACTGCCGGTGACGCGGGAACGGTTGGTCGCGGGAACCGTGGGTGTGGATCATGTGCGGGTGTTGACGGAGGTCGCGCCGACCAGTGAGACGCGTACGGATGCGTTGGCGTGGTTGATCGATACCCGTACGGGTGAGACGACGACACCGGAACAGTTCGTGCAGAGCGTCGCGGTGGACGTCCCGGACCCGGTGGATGACCCGGACGGGTCCCGCACCCGTGAGGTGGTCACCCGGGTGCTGCAGGACGCGGTCACCGACGGGACGCTGGTCACGGGTGAGGGCCTGGTCCTGCGGGAGGCGAACGTGCTCAACGCGGATCAGTTCCGGGTGGTGGCGCGCCGGTTCGCGTCGGTGACCGACCCGGATACCGACGACATCGACGACGACAAGGCGGCCCGGGGTGAGTTCCTGGACCTGTCCAAGACGTTGGGTGGGTATCACGTGGCCGGGTTCCTCACTGACGAGCACGGCCTGCTGGTCCAGAGCGCGCTGACCGCGGTGATGGGTGCCCCGGCCGCGGAGGACACCCGCACACCGGGGCAGCGGCGGGCGCAAGGGTTGGCTGATGTGGCGCGGGTCGTGCTGGACACGAACCAGGCCTCTCCGGGCGCGGCGATCGCGCCGCACCTGCATGTCACGGTGTCCTGGACCGAGCTGGAGACCCAGGTCACCCGCACCCGAGACGGACTCTGCCTGACCTGCGGAAACCCGACCACGCGCGGAAACCAAGCCGGTACCACCAGCACCACCAGCACAGCCGGCACGACTGGCACGACCAGCACGACTGGCACCACCAGCACGGGCGCGGTCGGCGCCACGGGCACGGCCGGTACAACGTCGCTGTCCGGGTTGCTCTCGGGTGGTGGTGCGGTGTTCACGGAGACCGGTGGTCGTGCGCCACGTGCGTTGTTGCGGCGGTTGGCGTGTGACAGTGCGGTCACGCGGATCGTGTTCGGTCCCGATGGTGCGGTACTGGACGTCGGCCGCGCGCAACGGACCGTGACCGGGCAGATGCGGCGTGCGGTC